>DASWBB010000125.1:0-1831 GCA_036390875.1 Candidatus Dormiibacterota bacterium | reverse complement strand
GTCCTCCGCGCTGCTGGATCCACCCACGAGCAGCAGCCTCACCACCACCGGATCCGACGCGGGACACTGCCCCTTCGATCTGCGGCCTCAACGGTTCAATGCACCACTGCGGACGGGTGAAGATTGTCATAGCGAGTGGACCTCCCACGCTGGTTGAGGAGTGGGCCACGGCGTGTCGGGTAGCGCCGGTTGAGATTTGACCCCGCTTGGAACGAGACCGACGAGCGCCCGTCGTCGCGAAGGCCGAGCCCCGAGGGGCGAGGTCTGAGCGGCGATGGGCGCTTTAACCGCTTTCGACGGGGCCCGGACGGTGGATCGGCACGTCGTAAGCGCTTCTGCGGCCCGCGGCGAGGGCGGCGAGGGTGACGGGTCCTGGAGATTTCGGCGCTTGCCGGCCTGGACGGGGGTTGATCGCGTGACCGGCTGCCGGCGTGCGCTCCGGTCAGGGTCGTGCCGGTGCGATGACCTCGGCGAGCCGCTCGGCGGGTGTCATCCAGCCGAGCGTTTGTCGCGGTCTGCCGTTGAGTTCCGCCGCAACAGCGTCGAGCTCTTCTTGGGAGAAGCGGTTGAGGTCGGTGCGCTTGGGCAAGTACTGGCGCAGCAGCCCGTTGGTGTTCTCGTTCGATCCGCGCTGCCAAGGACTGCGGGGATCGCAGAAGTAGATCTGGATGCCGCTGTCGATCGTGAACTGCGCGTGCTCGCGCATCTCCTTGCCCTGGTCCCAGGTAAGCGAGCGACGCAGCTGCTCGGGCAGCGACCCGATGCTGCGTATCAGCGCGTCGCGGACCGCTTCGGCGCCGTGACCGTCGGGGAGCGCGACGAGCTGGCAGTAGCGGGTCTGGCGCTCAACCAGCGTCGCGATCCCGGTCGGGAGCTTGCCGAGCAGCAGATCGCCTTCCCAGTGACCCGGGACCGCACGGTCGGCAACCTCGGCCGGGCGCTCGGAGATCATCACCTTGTTCGGGATCTGGCCTTGCCCCTGATGCTTGGAGCGCTGCTGCGGCGGGCGGCGTAGATGTCTACCGCTGCGCAACTGCTTGCACAGCTCGCGCCGCAGCGCCCCACGCGACTGGACGAACAGCGACAGATAGATCGTCTCGTGCGAGACCCGCATGGCCAGATCATCCTCGTAGGTCCCACGCAGCCACTGCGAGATCTGCTGCGGCGACCACTTGCGCTCAAGTTTCTCCTCGACGACCCCGCGCAAACGCGAGTCGAGCGCGAGCTTCGACAGCTTCGGGCGACGCGCACGCTTCCACGTCGCCCTCTCAGCACGCTGCGCGCGGTAGCGCCTACGACCGCCGTTGCGGTTGACCTCCCTCGCGACCGTCGTGTGCGGACGACCAATCGCCCGCCCGATCGCCCTGAAGCTCTCACCACACGCCAAGCCGCGCGAAACCTCCTCGCGCTCCCCCAACGACAGACACCGCTCAGCGCGCTTGCGCGGCGCCGGTCGCACGCCCCCAGACGCAGCAACACACGCAGTCACGTTGTCCCTTGCCATCCCTACCTCGCGCGCGATCGCGTGCAACGAGTACCCCTCGACCCACAACTCCCACACCCGCTCTCGCCGCCACCCCGGCCACCGTCCCATCACCACCACCCTTTCGCTCGGCCGGCAGCCAACCAGGCCCACCGGACGATCAGGCGGTGCACCAACCCCTTGAGACCACCGCCTGTTGCGGCAGTGTCGCGACGACGGGCGAGATGGCTGCTCTGTGATCGATGGAGCAGTCCGTGAGCGTGGGCATCTGGCTGTCGCTGGTCGTCCGTCTCGGCAGTCTCGTCGAGCGCTGCCGGTGTGACTGCTCGTTCGAGAACGCAGAAGTCA
>DASWBB010000124.1:0-70252 GCA_036390875.1 Candidatus Dormiibacterota bacterium | reverse complement strand
CTCGGACTGTGGCTCGCCCTGGCGGTAGGTGCAGCCGCGCTCCTGCCCGCGACCGCCTTCGCAGACGACACCACGGCGACTTCGGCAGCCGGCGTCGGTGCGGACACGGTCTGGGTGGTCGTTGCCGCCTGCTTCGTCATGTTCATGCAGGCCGGCTTCGCGATGCTCGAGGTCGGCTTCAGCCGCATGAAGAACGTCGGCACGGTCGTCGCCAAGGTCGTGACCAACCTCAGCGTGAGCTCGCTCGCCTACTGGGCCGTCGGCTTCGGATTCGCCTTCGGGGCCGGCTCGATCTTCGCCTTCATCGGCGGCAGCGGCTTCTTCCCCACGTTCTCGCCCGGCTCTCAGCTGGACCTGCCCGCCATCAACTTCAGCACTTCACCCGCATCCGCGAAGTGGTTCTTCGAGTTCGTCTTCTGCGCCGTCTCGCTCGCGATCGTTTGGGGCACGATGATCGAGCGCACGAAGTTCATCGTCTACATCCTGTTTGGAATTCCCTTTGCAGCGTTCATCTATCCGCTCGTCAGCCACCAGCTCTTCGGTGGCGGCTTTCTGCAGGCGACGCTCGGAGCGCAGGACTTCGCGGGTTCGACCGTGGTGCACCTCACCGGCGCCACCGCCGGCCTGGCCGGGCTCCTGCTGCTAGGTCCGCGCATCGGCAAGTATGAGAAGGGCCGCTCGAACGCAATCCCCGGCCACAACATGCCGCTGGCTCAGCTCGGTGTGCTGATCCTCTGGTTCGGTTGGTTCGGCTTCAACCCAGGCTCTACGCTGAATGCGACCAACCTCCACTTTGCGGACATCGTGGTCGTCACCAACCTCGCGGCCGCGGCTGGAGCGGTGGCGGCGCTGGCCACTATTTACTTCATCACCAAGACGATGGACGTCGGCATGATCGGCAACGGGGCCATCGCGGCCCTGGTCGCCATCACCGCGCCATCCGGCTATGTCGAGCCGTGGGCTGCGATCGTCATCGGCGCTGTGGCCGGCGTGATCGTGGTCCTGGGCGTGCTCGCCCTAGACAAGATCCTCGACGACCCGGTCGGCGCGCTGCCTGCGCACGGTATGGCCGGGATCTGGGGCACGCTCAGCTGCGGCTTGTTCACGGTACCGGCGCTGGCGAAGTTCAATGGCGTCGGGCAGGGCGGCCTGTTCTACACAGGCGATTTCCACCAGCTCGGGTCGCAGGCGATCGCGGTGGTGGCATCGTTCACGACGGTGTTCGTGCTCAGCTATGGGCTCTTCTGGATCATCAAGAAGACTGTCGGCCTGCGCGTCTCGGCGCGTGAGGAGATGGAAGGGCTCGACATCAGCGAACACGGCATGTGGGGATATCCGGAGTCGTTCATGCCGGTCCCAGGCGGCGTCTACCGGCAGCCTGACACTCCCACGGTCAACCCGCACGAATCGCCCGAACGTGTCGGCGGGCCGACCCGCAGCCAGGAGGGTTCACCAGCATGAAGATGGTGGTTGCGATCATTCGCCACGAGCGGCTGCAGGAAGTTCAGGACGTGCTCGATGAGTGCGGCGTCTCAGGAGTGACGGTGACCGAGGTCAAAGGCTGCGGCGCCCAGCGTGGATACACGGAGAAGTATCGGGGCGCGTCCGTTCATATCTCGCTGCGCCCGCGCCTCAAGGTCGAGGCGGTCATGCAGTCCGAGATCGTGAATACGGTGGTCGATAAGGTTGCCGAAGCGGCTCGCACCGGCGATCACGGCGAGGTCGGCGACGGCAAGATCTTTGTCATCGGGGTCGAAGATGCCGTCCGGATTCGTACCGGAGAGCACGGCGCCGATACGGTGAAGCATGCCGAGCGCGCCATGTGGGGCCATTAACGATATGAGGGAAGACCCGGATGGTTTTCCCTCATCGCCGGGCGCTTCGCGCGCGGCTGCTCCCATTCCGGTATGAGGATGGGCTTGTTCTAGAAGTTTCTCCAAGCTCCGCTTGGGAGTGAGAAAGACAAAGTCTCGGCCGGGGTAAACCCGGCCGACCAAGCCACGTTAAAAAAAGTACAAAGGCGGCAGGGGGATTTCCCCCCGGCCGCCTTTTGTCAGATCTGCGTGGGGTTAGGCCGCGCCCGCTTCGGTTTTCGCGGGTTCCGGCGCGCCGGCCACGTTCTTGTCGATCCAGGCCTTGATCGGGTTCTTGCCACCGGGAAAGCCGATCAACCGGTCGACCAGCTGGCCGTCCCGGAACAGGCCCAGAGTCGGGATGCCCATGACGCCGTAACGGACCGCTATGTCCTGGTTGACGTCCACGTCCAGCTTGCCGATGACCACCTGACCGGCGTACTCGCTCGCAAGCTGCTCCACCAGGGGTGACATCATCCGGCACGGTCCGCACCATTCGGCGTAGAAGTCGACCACCACGGGCTGGCTTGACTGGAGCACGTCGGCCTCGAAGGTCGGGCCGTCGAAGTGCTTCATGTTTTCCATTACAACTACAAGCCTGAACCTACCGCGGCTATTCCGCCTCGCTAGAGGTGGGCATACTGGGTGGAAGATGGCTTCTGCCCCCGCCCCCAGCGTCCCGACCACGTCTGCCTTCGACCAGGCCCTCCACCAGTTCGGCGCCCGCCTGTTCGAGGCCGCCCCTGGGCTGGTCACCTGGGTGCTGCTCCTGGCGCCGGCCTGGATCCCGATCGTCTTTCCCTGGCCCGGCGCCTTCGTGGTCGCGGGCGGAGTGCTGGCATTCGATGTCTACTGGCTCCTGCGGTCGATGACGGTGGTGACCGGCGTCTACAACACTCTTTCCCACATGCGCCGGGACATGAGGACCGACTGGTTGGAGATCTGCAAGCGCGATCAGGCCGAGCACCTTGACGACCCCCTCGAGTACATCCACCTGTGCGTGATCCCGACCTACACCGAGCCCTACCACGTGCTCGAGAAGACGGTCCAGGCGATCGTCGACTCCAACTACCCGGCCGACAAGAAGATGATCGGGATCATCACCCGAGAGACCGATAAGCCGGGTTGGGAGAACGTCGCCCGGCTGAAAGCAAAGTTCGGCGACCGGCTGCGCGGCTTCTACCACATCAAAGACCCGCTCGAGCCTGGCATCGTCATCGGCAAGTCGGCAGCCATGAACTGGGGTGGGCGTTGGATGGTACGGGTGCTCACCGAGGAGGGCTACCACCTCAACCAGGTGCTGATCACCGACCTGGATTCCGACTATCGAGTCCACCCCGAATATTTCGCGTGGATCAGCCACCACCATGCACGCGAGCCGCTGCGTGACTACGTGATCTGGCAGCCTGTGCCGCTATTCCACAACAACATCTGGCAGGTGCCGATGGCGGTTCGCGTGATGTCAGGGGCGACATCGCAGTGGCAGATGTTCCTGCACTCGCGGCCCCATCGACTCGTCGCGTTCAGCAGCTACACGTGCAGCCTCGAATTCGTCCACAAGGTTGGCTACTGGGACAAGGACGTGATTCCCGAGGACTCGCGCTTCTACTGGAAAGCGTTCTTCACGTTCGGAAAACGGTTCTCGGTGAAGTCGGTCTATCTACCTCTCTATGGCGATTCGCCCAACTCGCGCGACTACGCGTCCACGCACATGAGCCAGTACAACCAGATCAAGCGCTGGGCCTGGGGCGTCACCGACGTTCCATATGTCCTGGCCCGTCTTTTCAAGCATCCGGAAATTCCGCTTGGACTGCGCATCCGGCGTTTCATGAACCTGTTCCTAAACCACCTGAACTGGATCTTCCTCCCGCTGTTGCTCATGTTCGGTGCGTCCGTGCCGATCTGGGTCAGCCAGGACTTTGCGCTCACCGACCTCGGCCAGAGCCTGTGGTCCTGGTCGGGCGTCCTGCTGTCGACGACCCTGTCGACCGTGATCTTCTTCCTGTTCTTCGAGATGTCCATCCTGCCGCCGAAGCCGGCCGGCTGGCCTCTGTGGAAAAAGATCGCCGTCCATTTCCAGTACCTGGCCTACCCTATCGTCGGCCTGGTCCTCAGCGTTTTGCCGGCGCTGGAGGCGCACACGCGACTCCTGCTGGGCCGCTACCTCGAGTACCGAGTCACCGAGAAGGTGTGACGACGATGGATGAGACCGGAGCGAGGTTCGTGGCCGACACGGTCGGTCGCCTCTTTCACGAAGTGCACCAGGGGATTCGCGAACAGGTCGAGGGTGTCGATCGGGATGGTCTCAACTGGAAACCGCATCCCGACGCCAACTCCGTCGCGGTCCTCGTCGTCCATACATTGGGTTCGGAACGGGAGATGATCCGGGCCGTGCGTTTGCTTACGACCGAGCGCGATCGGCCCGCGGAGTTCAAGGCGGAGGCTGACGCCGCCGATCTACTTGCGCTGCTGGACCGTGCCGACCGCGAGCTTGACGAACACATCGGTGCGTTGACCGCAGCCGACCTGACCGAGATGCGGCCGCGCGGTGATCGGCCTCCGAAGCCAGGCCTGGAATGGCTGCTTTCGAACTACGGCCACGGGCGAGAGCACCTGGCGCAGATCCAGCTCACCAAGCAGCTGTACAAGGTATGAGGGGGAACCTCGAGGTTCCCCCTCATCGGGGCGCTCGCCGGCAGCATTCATGGTTGCCTGGCGACGACAGGCACGTCCGGGACGAGCGCCCCTGCTCTACCCTCCCGAGCGGATTAGTTAACCAAAGAGTTCTCCAGGCAACGTTGGGAGGGCGTTAAGAAGGCGAAGTCGCGGCCGGGGTAAACCCGGCCGCCATGGCCAGGCTGGATGGGGTGCGCTAGGCCCCGCAGACCTGGCCGGTGAGTGGCCACGGCACGCAGAACTGCGGTCCCCCCAGAGCCCACAGCTCGAGCAGGGCGACGATGGCCAACCCGATCACGAAGGCGGTCCCTGTGTAGATGTTGCGGCCTGGGACCGGCCATGTCTTCCACCTCAGGCGCTTGGCGAGCCGAGGGCCCGCGATGGCGTCGATGAACGGGAAGACCAGCAACACAGTGACAACGGCCGGCGGGACGACCCCGAACATGATCAACTCGGGCCCGAGCTTGAGCAGCTGGAACAGGAACAGGAAATACCAGTCGGGCCGTGGGATGTTGACGGTGCGGGGGTCGGCGGAGGCCTCGAGCTGAAGGTTCTTCTGTACGAAGAAGGCGAGCAGCCCGACCACGACGAGGATCAGGACGGCGATGATCGGGTAGGGCCAAAAATGGTCTGGAAAGAACGGATGGGTCTCGTCGTCGGGCATGTCGTCGGCGAGGTGGTGGCCGGCGTCGCCCATGATGATGGGGAAGAGGGCAAGGGTGACGAGCACCGGGTAGAGGATGTGATCAGGCCCGATCGGCAGACGCTTGTACTCAGGCTCCAGCGTGTGGCCGTGCGACTCGGCCTCGATGATCGCAATCTCGGTCTCGGCCGTTGCGGCGCCCGGTCCTTTCCTCATCTGATTCGTGTCACTCATCACAGCGGCTCCGAGATTCCATGCGCGCGGATGAAACGGAAATGCACGTACATCAAGCCGACGATCAGGGCCGGGAGCAGGAAGACATGGATGGTGAAGAAGCGCTGCAGTGTTGGCGGACCGACAACGGAGCCGCCCTGCAGCATCTCCTTGATGAACGTGCCGAGCTGTACGGGCGGCAGGGAGCCGGAGAGCTTGATCGTGACCAACGTCGCAAAGTAGGCCTTGGTGTCCCACGGCAGCAGGTAGCCGGTCAGGGAGAAGGCGAGGATGAGGAGCAGCATGATCACGCCGACCATCCAGTTCAGCTCCCGCGGCGCGCGATACGAGCCGGTCCAGTACACCCTGGCCATGTGCAGCAGCACCATGATGATCAGCAGGTTGGCGCCCCAGAAGTGGACGCCGCGGATGAGCCAGCCTAGGTACACGGTGCTCTGGATGAAGTTGACGCTCGTGTACGCGGCCGCCGGGGTTCCGCTGGCGTCGGGAACGTAGTAGAGCGAAAGCAAGATTCCGGTCAGCAGCTGGATGACGATGAGGATAAACACCATCCCGCCGAAGCAATAGTAGAAAGCGTTGGCGAAGTTGGGAACTCGCTGGTACATCGACTCTTCGACGGCCTTCGTAAACGGATAGCGTTCGTCGAGCCAATTCACCACCGCCAGCTGGATCTCGCGAGGGTGAGGTATGGCCATGCGTTAGAAGCCCAGGACGATTCCGTCGACTTCGATCGTCGCCGGATCGTTCCCCTGCGTCCACTTGAGGTGCGAAAGTGGGGCGGGTGCGGGGCCATGCAGCACCGTGCCGTCCAGGTGGAATCGGGAGCCGTGGCACGGGCAGTCGAAGGTCTTGGCGTCTTTGTTGAGCCCGATCGGGCAGCCGAGGTGCGAACAGTTGATGGCGAAGACGTTCACCTTCCCCGATTCGTCTTTGACCACGAAACCACCGAAGGCGAGGTCTCCCGGCGCGTTGTCTCCGCCGCCGTCCGCCATCACGAAAGCCGAGTTCGGGCTGGTCGGGGCGTCGAACTTGACTGCGTCGCCATTGGCTATCTGGTCGATGGGCGTCGCCAGCGAGACGCTGATCGCCGTCTTCTTCTGGCCTTTCGACGGCGCCGGCCAGAGGAACACCAGGATGGGGGCCAAGCCGATGAACGCGGTCGAACCCAACAGGACGGCGATCTGCCAACCGATGAAGTTCCTGCGGGTGAACTTGCGGGGCGTGGAATCAGCCATCCGCAGCGAATTCTAACTTCCCCGTCAGGTCCGGGAGTAGGGGGGCAAGCCGACCGCGTCGCGCACTTCGACCATGGTCTTGCGCGCCACGCTCCGCGCCTTCTCGCTGCCCTCCTCGAGGATTCGATCGACTGCGCTCGGCGTCAACTCGGCGCGGACCTCGCGGAATGGCCGAAAGACCTCGATCATGCGCTCGGCCAGCAGCTTCTTCTTCTCGTTGCAGCCGATCTTGGCCCGCCGGCAGAGGTCCCAGTAGTGCTGCCAGTCGTCAAAGAAGAATCTGTAGAAGGCGCATACGTTGCATGTCCGCGGGTGGCCCGGATCCGTCATGCGCGGGCGTTTGGTGTCCGTGACCATGCTCATGACCTGCCTGCGGATGACCTCAGCCTCATCGGTCACGCCAACGACGTTGCCAACAGTCTTCGACATCCGTTGCTTGCCATCGGTGCCGCGCACGTGCGGAGTCTCGGTCAGAAGGGCTTGAGGCTCCGGGAAAATCGGTGAGTACGTCCGGTTGAACCTGCGCACGATCTCTCGCACCAGCTCGACGTGCGCGAGCTGGTCCTTGCCGACTGGAACGCCAATCCCTTTGACGATCACGATGTCGGCACCCTGGAGGACCGGGTAGGAGAACAGGCCGAGGTTGACGTTGTCCGGATGCTGCTTCGCCATCTGCTTGAAGGTCGGGGTTCGCTGGACCCAGCTCAGGGGAGTCACCATCGAAAGCAGGAGGGTCAGCTCGGCCACCTCTGGCACCTTCGACTGCTGGTAGAGCACGCTCTGCTTCGGATCGAGGCCGACGGCGATCAAGTCCGCGGTGAGGTCGAAGACCTTGCTTTCGACGGTGTGGCCGTCAGGCTCGGTCGTGAGGGCGTGGTAGTCGGCGACGAAGTAGAAACACTCGTATTCGTCCTGCAGCCGGACCCAGTTCTGAGCCGCGCCCAGGTAGTTGCCGAGATGGAAACGGCCGGTGGGCCGCATTCCGCTCAAGATCCTCATCCGCTCGGCCATGAGGCCAAAAGTGTATTTGGTAAAGGATCAGCGCCTGGGGACCGGGCGTTAGCATTGCCGCAAATTGCCAGATATCGACCGCGCGCCTGAAATTCCTGTCGCGACCGCCGGATTGGGTTCGCGGGCTCTCCGCAACACCGTTCTCGTACTCGCGGCGAAGGTGGTTGCGCGTCTGATCGCCCTGGTGACCGTGATCGCCACCTTGAAGTGGCTCACTCCGGGGCCCTACGGCACCTTCACCACCCTCGTCAACTACACGGCCATCGTCAGCGTGGTCCTCGATCTCGGCTTCAACGTCCTCTACGTCCGCGAGGGCGCCCGCCATCCCGCCGAGATTCAGCGCTACCTGCGAAACGTCATGTCGCTCCGGCTCGTGATGGCCGTGGGCAGCCTCGCGATCCTTGCGATCGCTCTCGCCATCGCCGGTTTGAGCAGCCTTCTGGTGCCGGGTTTCCTGCTCATGGTCCTCACCTCGTACTCGACCCTGCTGCGCAACACGCTGTACGCGGTTCAGCGTCTGGGCTACGAAGCCGTGGCGGTCGTGCTCGAAAGCGCCGTCCTGCTTGCGCTCGTGCTCATCGGGATCAAGATCCAGGCCGGGGTCTCGTACTTCGTCTGGGCATACGCCGCGCAGTACGCGTTCAGCTGTGCGTACTTCGCATTCGTCCTCGCCTGGAAGAAGATTGCGATCGTCGGCTGGAGGTTCGAGCCGCAACTGCTCCGAGAATGGTTTTTTCAGGGCCTTCCGTTCGCGCTCACTTTTGTGCTCACGATCCTCTACTTCAAGGTCGACCAGCCGATCCTCTACGCGCTGCGGCAGCATCAAGAGGCGGGTTGGTACGCGGCTGCGTACAAGCCATTCGAGGCGCTGCTGTTCATCCCGATGACGCTGTTGTCGGTCGTGTTCCCAGTCCTGTCGGTCTATTTCCGGGAAAGGCCGCAGGAGCTGGCCGACGCGGTCAGCCGGTTCTTCAAGGCGTTGCTCGTCATCGGTTGGCCGATCGCCGTCGGCCTTTTCATGCTCGCCCACCCGCTCACCAAGACGTTCCTGTACCCCGAGTCGGAACCGGCGTTGAGAATCCTCTCGCTGGCTCTGGCCATCGGCTTCGTCAACAACGCTTTCATCGGGGCTTTGAGCGCTTCCGACCACCAGCTGTCCTTCACCTGGGCCGCCGGCTGGAGCCTGGTCGCCAACGTGGCCCTCAACCTCATCCTCATACCGTTCTTCGGCTATCTCGGCGCGAGCTGGGCCACAGTTCTCACCGAGGTCGTCCTGGGGGTGGCCGGCTGGATCTTGACCGCGCGTCACATCGGTCGCGTCCCCGTGCTTCAAATCAGCTGGCGCCCCATCCTCGCGGGCGTGGTCATGGGGGCAGCCCTGTTTCCGCTCCGTAACCTGGACGGCGTGCAGATCCTGATCCCGATCCTGGTTGGCGCCGCCGTCTACGCCGGCGCAGCCTTGCTGCTGCGCGCCGTCACCGCGGACGAGATCGCGTTCGCTCGGAGAGCGCTAGCGCTGGCAAGGTGACGCAAAAGCCGGTCCTGCTGAAGCCCCGCGGCGCCATGGAGCCCGTGCCGTGGGCGGAGATCGCGGTCGATACGCCCGACCTCGGGCCACACACACCGCTCGAAGATGCCCAGTTCGTGGCCCTCGACGTCGAGACCACGGGCAATGCGCCATTCCTCGTCCTCGAGATCGGGGCCGAGCGGTTCCGGCTCGACGGCCCGCTGTCTTTCTTCGACACGCTGGTCGACTGCCGAGCTCCTATCAACCCGTATGCGCGCCGCCGCCACCAGATCGATCGCTCCATGCTGATCGGCGCCCCGGAGTTCAGAGACGTGCGCAAGGCATTCCTTCGCTTTGCTCGCGGCGCCGTGCTGGTCGAGCACAGCCATGACGCCTTCGACACCTGGCTGGTGGGGCGTGGCCTGGAGATCCCGCTCGAGCATCCGATCATCGACACGTCCACTCTCGCCCGGCTCGTCCTCGACCTCCCGAAGGGGCAGACGCCCGGGCTCGCCCGGCTGGTGGATGAGCTCGGCCTAGACGTCATCCCGGCGCACGCCGCGCTCGACGACGCACGTGCGACGGCCATGGTGTTTCGCGCCCTGATCGCGCGCGCCCGCGAAACCCTCGGTTGGAAAACCGTCGGCGATGTGCTCCGGGCCTTGCCGCCCCGGCCCATCGTGGACCGGACGCACCCTAGTCAAAGAGCGTCAGCTGCAAGTCGGGCTCAGGGTGCTCGAGGCCAGACAGTCCAACCCCGATCAGGCGCACCGGCCGTGACTCGACGTGCGACTTCTCCAGCGCCGAGCGCGCCGCGCGGAAGATCGTCTCGACGTCGTCGGTCGGGCTCGTCCGGCTCACCTGGCGGCTGACCAGCCTGAAGTCCGGCAGCTTGAGCTTCACGTAGATCGTGCGCGCGCGTACGCCGTCCGCCTTGAGGCGCTCGGCCACGCGATCGGTCAGCTCGCGGAGCGCCGCGTCGAGCTGGCCGCGGTCGCTGACGTCGTTCTCGAAGGTGGTCTCCGCGGAAATGGTCTTCGCCGGCTTGCTGCCGTCGACGGGAGCGCGGTCGCGTCCCTGCGCCATCCGCTGCAGCACGGCCCCGCCGACGCCCAGGGCCTGGACCAGCCGCTGCGTCTCATAAGCCGCCAGCTCGCCGACCGTGCGCACGCCCATCGCATTCAGCCTTTCCTCCGTTTTGGGGCCGATGCCGGGAATGGCGCCGATAGGGAGCGGGGCCAGAAAGTCGGCCTCGGTCCCGGGTGGGACCAGGACCAGCCCGTCTGGCTTTCTCGTGCCGCTGGCGACCTTTGCGACCAGCTTGGACGTGGCCGCGCCGACCGATGCGCTCAGACCGACCTCCGTGTGGATCTGGAACTTGATGCGGCGTGCCACTTCCTCGGCGTTGGAGGTGCCGTGGCGGGTGCGCGCGGTGACGTCGAGATAGGCCTCGTCGAGGCTTACGCCCTCCACGAGCTCCGGGGAGGTGAACCGCCTGAAGATCTGATGGATGAGCCGGCTGGCGTCGCGGTAGCGGGCGCCGTCAGGGCTGACCACCACCAGCTGCGGGCACAGCTGAAGGGCTTCGTGCAGCGGCATCGCCGAGCGCACCCCGAACGCGCGCGCCTCGTAAGAGGCGCCCATGACCACGGCTCGGCGGGATCGTCCCGCGACCGCCACCGGCACCCCGCGCAGCTTGGGATCGTCGCGCTGATGCACCGACGTGTAGAACGCGTCGATGTCGACGTGGAGGATGGTGCGAGGCCAGTTGTCCGGTCGCGGCATTTAGAGTGTTGCGCCCCCGGAGTTCCTCGCATCTTCGCGTCCTAGGCGGCCGGGCGCCTTCGGCGCTGAAGCCTGCGTCAAGGGGCCCGGCTCCGCCTCGTCATGCATCGTCCCGATGCACTCCTCGGCGCGCCACCCTTTCCTTGGCTCCGGCCGCCGATGCCGCGAATCTGCCGTCGGACCTCGGCGTCGCAACACTCATAGGCGGCCAGTCTGCCACAAGAACTTGTGGCCGAATCCCGCTTCGGGCGCTTGGGGTTGCTGTCCTAGGGGCTGGGGGTGGGCGAGCCGAGGGCGGCGGCGACGTTGGAGAATACGTTCGCGAGCTGGGTGCCCATAGTGCCCAGGACGACGACGACGATCACGGCGACCACGATCAAGACGAGCACGAACGCCCCGACGATCAGGCCGATGGCGAGCCCGGACCCACCTTTCGACTGGGCCGGCGGAGCCTGGGCGGGCACCCAGGTCTGCCCGTTCCACCGCCACAGGCGGTCCTGCGAATAAGCGGGCTTCCAGGCCGAGCCGTCCCACCACCAAAAGCCATCCGGCGAATAACGGCCCGGCGACGGCCCGGCTGGAACCGGTGTGACCGGCGGGACCGCAGCAGCGGGCCCCTGCGCAGGTGTTGGGGGCACGGGCGCCTCCGGCTGTTTCGGCTGATCTGGTGATCCCGGTGCCGGCGGCGCCGGCGGTGGGGCATCGGACATGTAGAGCAAGCCTAGCCGAGATCGGTTGGCAGGCCGTTGGTAGACAATCCCCGTGCGATGAAAGGCGTGGTCCTGGCGGGCGGCACCGGCAGCCGCCTGCACCCCCTGACCCAGATCACCAACAAGCACCTCCTGCCGATCTTCGACCGGCCGATGATCAGCTACGGAATCGAGGCGCTGGTGAAGGCAGGCGTGACCGAGATCATGCTCGTCACCGGCGGCAACCACGCAGGCGAGTTCCTGCGCCTCCTCGGCAACGGCGAGGAGTTCGGAGTCGCGCGGCTTTTCTACGCGTACCAGGCGAAACCTGGCGGCATCGCCGAGGCCCTGGCCCTGGCCGAGCGCTTCGCGGTCGGGGACCGCACGGTCGTGCTGCTGGCCGACAACATCTTCGAGCGCTCGCTGCAGCGATGCGTGGACGCCTTTGCCAACCAACCGGCCGGGGCGCGCGTGGTGCTGTCTCGTGCGACCAATCGCGAGCACCTGCAACACCTTGGCGTGGCGCAGTTCAACGGCAGCCGCCGTATCGAGCTGATCGTGGAGAAGCCAGAGCAGCCTCCGAGCGAGTTCGCGGTCACCGGCGCGTACTTCTATGACGAGACCGTCTGGGATGTGCTGCCGAGCCTGAAGCCGTCTGGTCGGGGCGAGCTCGAGATCACCGACGTCAACAACTGGTATGTCGAGCGCGGGCTCATGGAGTACGACGTGCTCGACGGCTTCTGGGGTGACGCGGGCGAGTCGATCGAGGCTTATTACGCGGTCAACGACTTCGTGCGCAGCCATGGGGTGAACCGCGAAACGTGAGCGATCACCTCGTGAGCGGGATCGACGGCGTAGTCGTCAAAGAGCTGGTCACGCATGCCGACGAGCGGGGTTTCTTCCGCGAGGTGATCCGCGAGACCGACGGCTTCTTCGAGCATTTCGGCCAGTGGAGCCATTCGCTCATGTACCCCGGCGCCACCAAAGCCTGGCACATTCACAAAAAGCAGACGGACTGGTGGTACGTGATCGGGGCCTTGAAGGTGGCGCTGTTCGACACTCGTGACGGATCGGCGACCAAGGGTCGACTCATGGAGCTGTTGATGGGCGACGGACACGCCACGTGCCTCAAGATCCCGCCCGGGGTCGCCCATGGCTGCCGGGCGCTCGAACGCACGCACCTGCTGTACATCACGTCTAACGTCTACGCGCCGGATGACGAAGGCCGCATCCCGCACGACGATCCTTCGATTGGCTACGACTGGACGGCGGGCCCGACGATCAAGTGAGCCGTTCTTTCAAGCGGGTCCTGGTGGCGGGAGGCGCCGGCTTCATCGGCTCCAACTTCGTGCGGTGGTTGAGAACCACGCGGC
The DNA here is from genome assembly GCA_036390875.1 of Candidatus Dormiibacterota bacterium. Lineage (GTDB taxonomy): Bacteria > Chloroflexota > Dormibacteria > Dormibacterales > Dormibacteraceae > UBA10449. The sequence goes on along the minus strand of DASWBB010000124.1, from coordinate 57,246 downwards.
CCGAGATCGAAATCACGGTGCTCGACAAGCTGACCTACGCGGGCAACCTGGCGAACCTGGCGGAATTCGAAGGCAGCCGCGGCTACAACTTCATCCACGGTGACATCTGCGACCGCCGGCTCGTGGATTCCGTGGCGGCCGGCGTCGACGCGATCGTCAACTTCGCCGCCGAGACCCATGTCGATCGCTCGCTTCTGGAGCCGCTCGCGTTCATCGACACCGATGTGCGCGGAACCGCCGTCCTTTGCGAGGCGGCAAGGAAGTACTCACATGCGGCCTTTCTGCTCGTCAGCACGGACGAGGTGTACGGCGAGGTGCGCGAGGGGCGGTCGCGCGAGGACGATGCCCTCAAGCCTCGCAGCCCGTACTCGGCCAGCAAGGCCGGCGGCGAGCACATCGCGCGCGCTTACGCCGAGAGCTTCGGGATGCCGCTGCTCGTGACTCGAGGGTCCAACACATTCGGTCCGTACCAGTACCCGGAGAAGCTCGTGCCGGTGCTGATCACCAACGCCATCGAAGGCATGTCGCTGCCGCTTTACAACGACGGCTCGGCGGTCAGGGACTACATCCACGTCGAGGATCATTGCCGGGCCATCGACCTGGTGCTCCACGAAGCGCCTATCTCTGAGCGGGTCTACAACGTCGGCACCGGCGTCGAGACGGACGGGAACCACGTCGCCAACGCGGTGCTGGAAATCATGGGCAAGCCCAAGAGCCTCATCCAGTACGTCGCCGACCGTCCTGGCCACGACTATCGATATGCCGTTGACGTCACTCGAATCACCAATCTGGGTTGGGAGTCGCGGATCACCTTCGCCGAAGGGTTGGAGCGCACGGTGCGCTGGTATGTGGATCACCCGGAGTGGTGGCGCCCGCTGAGGTCGGGGGCGTACTGGGAGTACTACAAGAAGAACTACCGCCCGCTGGGCACCGGCGGCTAGGCCACCGGCCGCCACTGCCGGCCGTCCCACCAGAAATGGCCGTCGGCCGATCGCTGGGCGGTCGCGGGCACCTCGCGAGCGGCGTCCCTCCAGGCTTGGCCGTCCCACCAGTAGCCTCCGTCGGGTGACAGCTCACCTGCCGACCACGTGGCACCCTCAGGCGCGGTGGGGCGCGTCGTCGATCGTCTGACCAGCGCGACCACCACGGCGATCAATCCGACCACCAGCGCGAGAATGAGCGCACCGGCGATGAGGCCGCCGACGGCAAACGTAGTGCCTTGCGATGTGTCGCCTTGTGAGGCAACCGGGCTCTTGAAGTTCTCAGGCCACTGCTCGGGCGGAATGGACGAGCTGGGGGCCGAATCGTATTGGTTCTTCGCCCGGTTGATCGCCAGGTTCAGGACGTCATCCTGCGTCGATTCGAACCCGACCATGAAGAAGTCGTTGCCCTTGACAAAGCCAAATGCGTCGGACACGTCAGTGTTGGCGAACACGTTGTGCTCTCCGTAGTACGACGGGATGCCGGACATGGAATCTGCGTGTTGATAAGTTGGATCAGCCTTGTCGCCCGCCTCGGCGAATGCAAGCCAGTTCGCCGCGCCCTGCCCACCCGCGAAAGCGACGATGTACTCGATCACGGCGCGTCGGGCCGTCTCGTCGACCAGCGCAAGTCCGTAGCCGTCGACGAAGCCGTCTTGTTCCAGAGCCTTTTCAGCGTCTGCAGACCTCGTTCCCCACTCCGACGATAGGTTTCCACTGGTGAAGCTTCCGCTCAACGCGGTCGTCCTCTGACCCGTGTAGCCGCCCGGCGCGGGCAGCATTATTTGCGCGAGAGTTGGCGATGGGCTCACCACAGCGGCGGCCGAGAGCGGGAGCATGGATGAGGCTGCCAGGGCCAGGGCGCAAACGAGACGCCGCATGCTCGCCATCCTATCGATTGGACCTGAATCTGGCGCCTATTCCGCGCCAGTACCAGTGCAGGTAGCGGGGCAGCCACTTCCAGAGCCGGAACCGGCTCTCGCCCGCGGTGCGGTCACGCCAGGTGGTCGGCACCTCGGCCACGCGCATGCCCAGCGCATAAGCCTTGACCGTGAGCTCCAGGCCGAGCTCGAAGCCGCCGGTTGATTCGATCGTCACCCTCTGCAGCAGGCGCTTTGAATACAGGCGGTAGTTGCTCGTGGCGTCGTGGATCGGGAACCCGCCCAACCAGTGCAGCGAGAGTCCGGCGACGCGGGACATCGTCCGTTTCAACACCGGCCCGCCGACCTGGTGGCCGCCCTTCATGTAGCGCGACCCGGCGACGACGTCGGCGCCGCTGTGCGCCAGCGCGTACATCGCATCGATGTCGTCGGGGTCATCGGAGCCGTCGCCCATCGTCACCAGCACATAGGGCGCACTGGCCTCGGCCAAGCCTGATTTGAGAGCGTTGAGGACGCCGCGCCCGAGATGGTTGCGATGGAGACGCAGCTCGGGCAGCTCGGCCTGAAGTCGCTTGACGACGGGCACGGTGGTGTCCTCGTCGAAGTCGTGCACGACCAGCACCTCTAGCGGCCGCGTGCGCGTCCGCTCGACCACGCCTCGGAGCGTTGGCACCACGTTCTCGCCCTCGTTGTAAACGGGAACGACCACGCTCAGGGCGGGCGATGTTGCCGGATCGCTCAGATTCGTCCTGCTTCGATCTCGTCGCGCACCCAGGGGATGACCTCGTCCAGCATCTCGGCCAGGGTCGTCGTGGCCACGAAGCCAAGAACATTGCGCGCCTTGGTCACGTCGGGGACGCGCCGATGCACATCGTGCTCGTAGGGCGGATCGGAAACCAGGTTGAGCGGGCGGCCGTCGGGGTGAACCTTGCGCCAGATCGTCTCGGCCAGCTCACGCACCGTCGTCGACTTCGCCGTGGACAGGTTGAAGTCCTCATTGACCGCGCGCGGCGACTCCATGGCCAACCGGATGCCCCGCGCGAGGTCGCCGCCATAGGTGTAGTGGCGGACCTGGCTGCCGTCGCCCAGGATGTGGAGCGGGTCCTGGCCTTTGAGCACCTTCTGGCAGAGGTCCGGGACCACGTGGCTCATCGCCAGCTTGACGTTGCCGCTCATGACGTCGTGGTCGCGGAGCGCACGCCGTTCGCCGATGCCGACGCAGTTGAAAGGCCGCACGATCGTGTAGGGGAGGCGGTACTGCTCGTAGGCGCCGCGTGCGAAGTATTCGGTGGCGAGCTTTTGAAAACCGTAGGTCGAACTGGGCGGGGGGCTCGCGAGCTGCGCGCCCTCAGGAGTGGGGAAGACCTCGGACGACTCGAACACCATGCTGCTCGAGACCACGACGACCCGATCCAGCCGGCCGCTGCGGTGCGCGGCGACGGCGGCGTCGAAAGTGGCGGCGGAGATCCGCTCATTCTCGGCCAGAAGGTCGTAAGCGAACTCGTGGAAGTAAGAGATGCCGCCGATCATGGCCGCGGCGGCGACGACCTGGTCGCAGTCCATCGCCAGCTCGGTGAGCAGCCTGGCGTCCTTCGCGTTCCCCTCGACCAGGCGGTACCGGGGGTCATCGTCGTGGGCGCGCCGCACGGGTCCGTACTTGCTGAAGTTGTCCACGCCAATCACCTCATGGCCGGCCTGCAGCAGTTCGGCGACCAGGTAACCGCCGATGAAGCCGGCCGAGCCGGTCAGGAGAACTTTCATAGTCGAATGGGGCCGGTGACGCCCCAGATGTCGACCACGTCGCGGCCCGCAAGGTCGAGCTTTCGGTAGGCATGGTGCGGGGCGGCGATGACGAGCAGCTCGGCTTCCTTCAAGACACGGTCCAGCGGCAGGAAGGACTCGTCATGGATGTAGGGGTCGGTGCAAAGGACGCGGGCGCCCTTGAATGCCGCCAGCTTGCGCAGCTTGTAGCTCAGGGAAGCTCGGGGATCGTCCGACTCGCCCTTGAACGCCATGCCGAGGATGCCGATCGTGCGGCCTGAAAGCGGTCGCCGGAAGTTGAGGGTGTCCACGATGTAGTTCGGCAGTCCCTCGTTGATCTGCATCGCGGCCTGGCCCATGGGGAAGTGGTCGGGCGTGAACGCCGAGAGCTGCATGGTGTCCTTGAGGAGGCACGGACCGGCGGCGAAACCGGGACCCGGAAGGTCCGCGGCGCGCGGGTAGTCGTTGCGGATGGCGTCCAGCACGCGGTTGTAGTCGAGGCCGGAGCGGTGCACGATCTGGAAGAACTGGTTGGCGATCGCGAACTTCATGTAGCGCCAGGTGTTGGTGAGCAGCTTCGCCAGCTCGGCCTCCATGGGCGTCGTGCGCACGACCTTCACGCCCAGGCGCTCGAAGAGCTTGCTCGTCTTCTCGAAGGCGCTGTCGGTCGAGGCGCCGACCAGCTGCGGCAGGCTGCGGATCTCCTCGAGGGCGTGGCCCTCGGCGATGCGTTCGGGACAAAAGACCACCTCGGCATCGACGCCGGCCGCGCGGAGCCGTCGCTCGACAGACTCGGTTGTGCTCGGGTAGACGGTAGACCTCAGCACCACTAGGGAGCCGTCGCGCAGGTGTGGAATCAGGTCGTCCACGACCCGGTCGAATATGCGCACCGACGGGTTCATGAACTCGTCGATTGGCGTCCCGATGACCAGGATCACGGTACTGGTGCGCTGCAGCATGCCTGGGTTGGCGGTGAGCTCGAGGCGGCCGGTCGGCAGGAGCTTTCTCAGCAGCTCCTCGGCCCCGCTCTCGAGGAAAGGCACGCTGCCCGATCGGACCTGGTCGATTTTGGCGGTGTCGATATCGTCGATGCCCACCCGGTAGCCGCTCTCGGCCAGCGACAGGGCGAGCGGGAGGCCGACGTGGCCGCAGCCGCCGACGACGACCACGTCAAGAGGTTCCATGGGCGCCAAATTATGATGGCTAGGCCCTTGACCTCAGCCCGATCTTGAGCCGAACCGAAACCTCACAACGCGCCGGAGGTCGCGCTCCGGGCCCCCGCGTCCTCCTCGACATGCGCCCGCTGCAAGGCCCCAGCGCCAAACGAGGCGTCGGCTCCTACGCCAACGGCATCCTCCGCGGCCTCATCGAAGAGGGCTTCGACCCCAACCTCACGCTGCTTCTCGACTCCGGCCTCCCCGTGCCGCCTCTGCCGGTCGGCGAGTACCGGTTGGCGGCGTCGCGGCGCCGGTACCGCGGTCAGCTCGCCGCCTACGAGGAGGCGGTCGCCCTGGGTTCAGACCTGGCTCGAATCGCCCCCGACGTCTACCACGCCATCGACCTCCGGCTGCCAGGCCGGTCTCCGGTCCCCTGGGCGGTCACGGTCCATGACCTGATCCCCTGGGCGTGGGGAGGACCGGCCATGCGCGGCGAGCGATTCCGGTTCTGGCTCGGGCGGCGGCTGCTCCGGCGCGCGGACCTGGTGCTGGCCGTCTCGCAGGCGACGGCCGACGACGCCGTCCGTCTCAGCAAGGTCAACCGAAAGCGAATTCGGATCGTGCCCGAAGCGGCCGGCGACGAGTTCAGGCCGAGGCCGGGAGCGGGCGATCGGGTCCGCCGCCGCTGGGGGCTGCAGCCGGGCTACCTGCTGTTCGTCGGCGCGCTCGACGCGCGCAAGGATCCCACGGCACTCATGCGCGCATGGGCTGCGGCCAAGTCCTCCAGCCCCAATCTCGAGCTCGTCATCGCCGGCACCCCGGGTCGCCAGGCTCCCCGCAACATGGGCGCCGCCCACAGGCTCGGCCAGGTCGACGATGCCGAGCTCGCCGATCTTTACGCCGCCGCCGGCTGCCTGGTGTTCCCGAGCCGGTACGAGGGTTTCGGGCTGCCTTGCCTGGAGGCGATGGCGTGTGGCTGCCCCGTGGCCGCGTTCCGGAACTCGAGCCTGCCCGAGGTCGTGGGCAATGCGGGCGTGCTGGTCACGGACGGCGACGCGGACGCGCTGGGCCGAGCCGCCGCGACCCTGTCTCGAGACCCGGCGCGTGCCCGCCGCTCCGGGTTCGAGCGGGCCAAGGGCTTCGGCTGGCGCAAGGCCGCCCGGCAGACCATCGCCGGTTACGAGTCGCTCTTGGTGAAGGTGCCCGGCTGAGATAATCGGCCCGCTTTGTCTTTATGAGCGGAAACCTCAGCGGTTTCCGCTCATCGGGCCGCTCAACGGCCGCTCACGACTGATTCGACTCCAGTCGTCATGATCCGGCCGGATTCGCGGCCCTGCTCACCTTCCCCGGGTTGGGATTTCAACAAATAGTCACTCCTCGCGACGCTTGGGTGAGTAAATGAATGTCGGGGACGGCCGAGGTGAACTCGGCCTATAGGCCACAAGTGGGTGCGGCTGAGATAATCGGCCCGCTTTGTCCAGGGTCGCTGTCATAGGCGCCGGCTACGTCGGCCTGACCACGGCCGCATGCCTGGCGGATCTCGGCAACGACGTCATCGTCGTCGACGTCAACCGAGAGAAGGTCGCGCAGCTTTTGCGAAACCACGTCCCTTTCTACGAGCCAGGGTTGAGCGAGCTGGTCGAACGCAACACCAAGGCCAAGCGGCTCACCTTCACGACCTCGTATCAGGAAGCGGTGCCGGGAGCGGAGTACGCCATCATCGCCGTCAGCACGCCCGAAGGCGAAGGTGGCGAGGCCGACCTCTCGTTTGTCGAGGCCGCGGCCGGCTCGATCGCCGACTCCATGGATGGGCCCCTTGTGGTCGTCAACAAATCGACGGTTCCACCCCTTACCGGGGACATGGTGTCCCGCGTCATCGGGCTGCGCAACGCCAAGCACAAAGCCGATGTGGTCTCCAATCCGGAGTTCCTTCGCGAGGGGTCCGCCATCCAGGACTTCATGCACCCGGACCGAGTCGTGATCGGCGGTCACGACCGTGGCGCTGCGGAGAAGGTGGCCAAGCTCTACGAGCCGCTGCAGGCGCACATCCTGATCACACCGAACATCTACACGGCCGAGATGGTCAAGTACGCGTCGAATGCATTCCTGGCTGCGCGTATCTCGTTCATAAACGAGATCGCACGAATTTGTGAACGAGTCGATGCTGACGCGAAGCTGGTCGCTGAGGGCATGGGGCTCGACAAGCGCATCGGCCCTGCCTACCTCGACGTCGGCATCGGCTACGGCGGAAGTTGCTTTCCAAAAGATGTCAAAGCACTGGCCGCGCTCGCCGAGCGCTTCGACTACCACCCCGAGCTGCTCCATGCGGTCATGGACATCAACCGCGATCAGCGCATGCTCGTCATCGACAAGCTGCGAGACTGCCTCGAAGAGCTCGACGAGAAAGTCGTCGGGCTGCTCGGCCTGGCCTTCAAGCCCAACACCGACGACCTCCGCGAGGCGCCGAGCCTGGACATCGCCAGGGTCCTTCTCGCGGCCGGCGCGCACGTCCGCGCCTATGACCCCGCGGCGATGGAGGGCGCGCGCGTCAGGCTGCCGGCGGTCGAGTTCACGAAGGACGCGTACGGCCTGGCCGCCGGCGCCGACGCTCTGGTCGTGGTCACGGAGTGGAACGAGTTCCGTCACCTCGACATGGCCCGCCTGAAGACCTCCATGCGCCGGCCGGTGATCGTGGACGGGCGCAACATCTACGACCCGATGGTCATGCGCGGCCATGGCTTCACCTACCGAGGCATCGGCCGCGACTAGTAACAAGGAACGGGCGGTCGTCTCGGGCGGCGCGGGCTTCATCGGTTCGCACCTGTGCGAAGCCCTGCTGGCGCGCGACCTGCGTGTGCTGGCGCTCGACAACTTCATCACGGGCTCGCGCGACAACGTGGGCTCCCTGGTCGGGAATCCAGACTTCGAGTTCCGCCAGGCCAACGTCAACGAGCGGGTCGACGTGGAAGGAGACGTGCGCTACGTTCTCCACTTCGCGTCGCCGGCCTCGCCGCCTCAATATGACGCGAACCCCATCCACACCTTGAAGGTCGGCACGGTCGGGACCATGAACATGCTCGGCCTTGCGCGCGCCAAGAACGCCACATTCCTGCTCGCTTCGACCTCCGAGGTCTACGGCGACCCACTAGTCCATCCGCAGCCGGAGTCGTACTGGGGCAACGTCAACCCGATCGGGCCTCGCGGCTGCTACGACGAGGCCAAGCGGGCGGCGGAGGCGTTTGCGATGGCGTACCACCGGGCCCACGGCGTCGATACCCGCATCATCCGGATCTTCAACACCCACGGCCCGCGTATGCAGGTGCTGGATGGGCGCGCCGTGCCCAACTTCATGGCCCAGGCGATCCGTGGCGAGCCGCTCACCGTATACGGCGACGGCTCCCAGACGCGCAGCCTCTGCTATGTGTCAGACCTTGTCCGAGGCGTGCTCGCCACGCTCGAGAAAGGTGACGAGCTGCCTGTCAACCTCGGCAACCCCAATGAGGTGACTGTTCTGGAGCTCGCCCAGATCATCATCCGGCTGCAGGGATCCACCAGCACCATCGAGCTCCGCCCTCTCCCGGTCGACGATCCCAAGCAGCGCCGGCCCGACATCACACGCGCCCGCAAGCTCCTCGGCTGGCAGCCAGAGGTCGCGCTCGAGGACGGTCTCGCCCTGACCCTGGAATACTTCCGTCGAGTCGTATGAGTGGAAACGCCCGGCTGACTGAGGAGCATTTGCGCCGGCTGATCCGAGACGTCCCCGACTTCCCGCAGCCCGGGATCGTTTTCAAGGACATCACCCCGCTGCTGGCGGACAAGGTCATGTTCAAGGGCATGGTCGAGAAGGTCTGCAGCCACTGGGCGGCCCACCCGCCCGACATCGTCACGGCGATCGAGGCGCGAGGTTTCATCCCCGGCGGCGCCGTGGCCCTGGGGCTCGGCGCCGGATTCGTGCCCATCCGCAAGCCGGGTAAGCTGCCCTGGAAAACCATCAGCCAGGACTATCAGCTCGAGTACGGAACCGACCAGCTCCAGATCCACGAGGACGCGGTGCGGCCCGGGCAGAGAGTGCTGATCATGGATGATGTGCTGGCCACCGGCGGCACGGCCGCCGCCGCGACCCAGTTGATACGCAAGCTCGGCGGTGAGGTGCTCGGCGTGCACGTTCTCATCGAGCTGAGCTTCCTCAAAGGGCGCGAGCGGCTGGAGGGGATCGAAGTGGTGAGCGAGCTGGTTTATTGAGGAGAAAGGACTCGTTTGAAAGTTAGCGCGAAAGGTAGCGACGTAAAGGACCCGAAGCTCGCCGCCGAGGGGCAGGACCTCATCGACTGGGCGGCGAGAGAGATGCCGGTGCTCACGCTGATCCGGCAGCGATTCGTCAAGGAGCAGCCGCTCAAGGGTCTCAAGCTGGCCGCGTGTCTTCACGTGACGAGCGAGACCGCCAACCTGATGCTGACCCTGAAAGCGGGCGGCGCCGACCTGGCGCTGTGCGCGTCCAATCCCCTTTCGACCAACGACGCGGTGGCAGCCGCCCTGGCGTCGCAGCACGCGATCAAGACGTACGCGATCCGCGGCGAGGACAACGACACCTACTACGAGCACATCGATGCCGTTCTCGACCACCATCCGGCGATGACGATGGACGACGGGGCCGACCTCGTGTCCCGGCTTCACAAGGAACGCAAGGACCAGTTGGGCGAGGTGGTTGGTGGCACCGAGGAGACCACCACCGGCGTGATCCGGCTTCGGGCGATGGCGGATCGCGGCGTGCTCCGGTACCCGATCATCGCGGTCAACGAAGCCGATACCAAGCACATGTTCGACAACCGGTACGGAACCGGCCAGTCGACCATCGACGGCATCATCCGCGCCACCAACGTGCTGCTCGCCGGCAAGACGTTTGTCATCGCCGGGTATGGGTGGGTCGGCCGCGGACTGGCCTCGCGGGCCAAGGGCCACGGCGCGGACGTGGTCATCACGGAGGTGGATTCGGTCAAGGCGCTGGAAGCGGCAATGGATGGTTTTCGGGTCATGAAGATGGACGAGGCGGCGCGAGAAGGCGACATCTTCGTCACCGTCACCGGCGATGTGAACGTCCTCGATCGCAAACACTTCGAAGGGATGAAGGACGGCGTCATCCTGGCCAACTCGGGCCACTTCAACTCCGAGATCAACCTCAAGGCCCTGGACGAGATGGCGACCGGCGTGCGCCAGGTGCGCCCGGCGGTGCAGGAATACAAGATGCGAGATGGTCGCCGGCTGCATGTGCTCGCCGAGGGGCGGCTGATCAACCTTGCCGCCGCGGAAGGGCACCCGGCCGCCGTCATGGACATGAGCTTCGCCAACCAGGCCCTCTGCGCCGCCTTCATCGCAGCGAACGCCGCCAAGCTCGAGAAGCGCGTGTACGACGTGCCCGATGAGATCGACAAAGAGGTCGCGCAGCTCAAGCTGCACGCGATGGGAATCGCGATCGACACCCTGACCGCGGAGCAGGAGCGCTATCTCAACTCTTGGGAGGAAGGAACTTAGTGTCCCGTCCCCGGAGTTCCTCGCATCTTCGCGTCCTAGACGGCCGGGCGCCTTCGGCGCTGAAGCCTGCGTCGACTCCTGTGCGCGCTCGGTCGCGCAACTAGGCGATGCGCTCCCTCCCGTGCTCGTCGTCTCCTTGGCTCCGGCCGTCGATGCCGCGAAATATGCTTCGGACCTCGAGGCCGGGACACTGACCTTTGTTCGGGCCCGCTCGGCGCACGTGGGTGCTGGGCGGGGGCGGCGCTCGCGGCGCCGCCCAGGTTGGGGTGCTCCAGGCTCTCTTCGAAGCGGGCGTGGAGCCCCCGGTCGAGATGGTCGCGGTCAGCGTCGGCGCCTTGAACGGCAGCTGCATCGCCGCGTATCCATCCCAGGCCGGCGTGATGATGCTGCGCGAGCTGTGGATGTCGCGCCAGGCCATGGAAGTCTTCCGCGCCCACCCGCTCGGCGTCATTCTCTCGGGCCTCCGCCGCGGCCAGCTGAGCGCACTGCCCCAGGGCAACGTCCGCCGCCTGGTTGAGCGGGCGCAAGCGCTCACCGGCATCACGACCTTCGAGCAGATGCGGCTTCCGCTGGCGATCGTGGCCACCGACCTCAACGCAGGCAAGCCGGCCGTGTTTCGCGCGGGGGCCTTGACGCCGGCGCTGCTGGCCTCGACCGCCATCCCCGGCGTGTTTCCTTCGGTCCGGATCGACGGGCGAGAGCACATGGACGGTGGCATCGTCGACAACACCCCGCTCGACATCGCGGTCGATGACGGTGCCAAAGAGATCCTCGCCATCAGCCTGATGGCCGGCGGCGAGAACGAGAAGGCGCCTGCCACGTGGTCGGAGCTGATCGCCCGCACTCTTCAGCTCGCGCTGCACCACCAGATGCTGAGCGACTACGAACGCCTGCGGGAGCGCGCGCGCATCACGGTCCTGTGTCCCATCACGGCGCCGACCTCGACCTGGGAGATGGAACGTGGCCATATCGATTCGGTGGTGGAGGCCGCGCGAGCGGCCACGGGGGCGCTGCTGGCCCAGAGGGGTTCGAGGTTCATGCGCCACTCAGGCATCCACTACCTTGAGCTGGGCGAAACCTGAACACCTGTCGTGTAGGATTCTGTCGTCCCAGAGGTATGAACCTGGCGCTTGGGGACGGGTCCACACGGAGACCTGGCCTTGCCGGCGCGGGAGATTCAAAGGAGGACGCTACATGGCAGCGACCCTGTTTACGTCCGAGTCGGTCACAGAGGGCCATCCGGACAAGGTTGCGGACCAGATCTCCGATGCCATCCTCGACGCGATCCTGGCCAAGGATCCGCTTGCGCGCGTGGCCTGTGAGACCGTCATCACCACCGGCCTGGTGATAGTGGTCGGAGAGATCACCACCGACTGCTACGTCGACATCCCCCGGATCATCCGGCAGACGGTGCGCGAGGTGGGCTATACGCGCGCGAAGTACGGCTTCGACGCCGAGACCTGCGGCGTCATCACCAGCATCGACGAGCAGTCGCCTGACATCGCGCAGGGGGTCGACGTCGGCGGCGCCGGCGACTCGGGGATGATGTTCGGGTTCGCGTGCGACGAGACGCCCGAGCTGATGCCGCTGCCGATCACAATCGCGCATCGGCTGGCGCGTCGCCTCGCGGAGGTCCGCCGCACCAAGACGCTCAACTACCTGCGTCCCGACGGCAAGGTGCAGGTGACGATCCGGTACGGGGATGCCGGTGAGCGGCCCGTCGTGGACACCGTCGTCCTGTCCACCCAGCACCATGACGAGGTCACCACCGAGCAGCTGCGCTCCGACATCGGCGAGCACGTCGTCGACGCGGTCATCCCCGCCGAGCTGAAGGACGGCCGGATTCGCACCTTCATCAATCCCACCGGCCGTTTCGTGGTCGGCGGACCGGTGGCGGACGCGGGCCTCACCGGCCGCAAGATCATGGTCGACACGTACGGAGGCTTCGCGCGCCACGGCGGCGGCTGCTTCTCCGGCAAGGACCCCACGAAGGTCGATCGCGCGGGAGCTTACGGCGCGCGGCACGTCGCGAAGAACATCGTGGCGGCGGGCCTCGCGCGACGCTGCGAAGTCCAGATCTCTTACGCGATCGGGGTTGTGAAACCGGTCGCGATCCGGATCGATACGTTCGGCACGGGCAGGGTTCCAGAGGCGGCGCTCACGGTGGCGGTCAACAAGCTCTTCGACCTGAGCCCGCTCGGGATCATCAAGGAGCTCAACCTGAGGCGGCCGCTGTTCCGCCAGACCGCGGTTTACGGCCACTTCGGCCGTACCGACATCGACGCGCCATGGGAATCGACAGCCCGCGCCAAGGAGCTGGCGGAAGAGGTCGGTTGAGCAAGACGCTTGTAGTGATTCCCGCCGGCGGGGCGGGGACGAGATTGTGGCCGCGATCGCGCCGCTTGACGCCGAAGCACGTCCTTCCTCTCGGCGAGCGCGGTCGCCCGCTGCTGCGGGAGACGTACGAGCGGGCGCGAGCCGTCGGCGACGAGGTTTTCGTTCTCACGGAGACGCGCCAGCGCGAGATCATCGAAGCGGTCCTGCCCGAGATCGACGCCGCGCACCTGATCCTTGAGCCGTCGGCGCGTGGCACCACCAATGCCTACGGCCTCGCGGCGCTGACGCTCATCGCGCGCCACCCCGACGCCGTGATGATGGCCATGCCCGCGGACCATGTCGTCAGGGGCGGCCCGAAGGCGCGCAGCGCGGTGCACCGCGCCGTGCGCGCCGCGGCCGGCACGAGCTCTTTGGTCACAGTCGGACTGAAGCCGGCGTTTCCTTCGACGGGCCTTGGCTACATCCACGCACCGGGGAGCGTGTCCTCAGGGCGGGCGGTCCGCGTTAAGAAGTTCATCGAAAAGCCAGACCTGGCCACAGCCAGACGGTTCATGAAGGCCGGTGGCTACTACTGGAACCTGGCCTGGTTCGCATGGCGGCTGCCGGTGTTCCTCGAGGAACTGGCTCGGTACGCGCCGGCTCGGCTGGCGGCGCTCAGGCGAGTGCTGGCGGCCCGCCAGGCGGGCGACGAAGAGGGGGCTTCGCGCCTCTACAACCGGCTGCCAATCGACGTCATCGACCGCACGGTGATGGAGAAGACCGATCGCCTTCTGCTCGTGCCCGGCGATTTCGACTGGGCCGACATCGGGAACTGGGCAGAGCTTGGCGATCGCGTGCATCCGGACGCGTATGGCAACTCGGTCGACGGTGAGGCGATGCTGGTCGACACCCGTGGCAGCCTGGTCTTCGGAGACAAGCGGCTGATCGCCGCGATCGGACTCGAGGACATGATCATCGTCGACACCGAGGACGCGCTACTCGTGTGTCCCCGCTCGCGCGCCCAGGATGTGAAGAAGGTCGTGGACGCGCTCAGACGGGCGCGCAAGACCCGCTACCTGTAAGAGCGTTACCGTTACCCCTATGCCCGATCAGATCAAGTTCGGCACCGACGGCTGGCGCGGGATCGTCGCCGACGATTTCACCTTCGCCAACGTCCGCCGCGTCGCGCAGGGCGCAGCCGAGTACATGCGCTCCCTTTCCAGAGATCCGCTCGCGGTGGTCGGTTATGACTGCCGCTTCGCATCGGAGGACTTTGCGCGGACCGTGGCTGACGTCCTTGCGGCCAACGGAGTGCGGACCCTCATGTTCGACCGCCCGTCGCCGACCCAGGTGGCGTCCTGGACAGTCATCGACCGCAAGGCCACTGGGGCGGCGGTGGTGACGGCGAGCCACAACCCCTATCTCTTCAACGGCATCAAGTTCAAGTCGGAGACGGGAAGCGCGGCGTCGAGCGACGTCATCGCTCAGCTCGAGCCACGCATCAATGCGCTCGTGGACGTGCCGGTGCCGGATCGGAGCAAGTCCGACGGCCTGGTTTCCATCTATGACCCGCGCCCGCCTTACTACGCGCAGATCGCGCGCATGGTCGACCTCGACGCCATCAAATCCGCGGGCCTGCACATCCTGCACGAATGCATGTTCGGATCCGGCTACGGGTACATCAAAGAGCTGCTGGGCGGCGGGCGAACGTCCGTGGTCGAGCTGCACAACGAACGGAACCCGTTGTTCGGAGGCGTCAATCCGGAGCCGATACCGCCCAACATCAACTCCACCATCGCGACCATGCGTGGTGGGGGACAGGACCTCTGTATCTGCACCGACGGCGACGCCGACCGGGTTGGGATCATCGATGAGACCGGCCGGTTCATAAACCAGCTGCAGGTGTTCGCGCTGCTGATGCTCTACCTCTTCGACGTGCGCCATCTGGTGGGTCCAGTGGTGAAGACGGTGAACATGACGTCGATGGCCGAGAAGCTCGGGGCCGAGTTCGGCGCTACCGTGTACGAAGTGCCGGTCGGGTTCAAGAACGTGGCGCCGAAGATGATGGAGACGGACGCGGTCCTCGGCGGCGAGGAGTCTGGCGGATTCGCCATCCGGGGCCACATCCCTGAGCGAGACGGCATCCTGGTCGGCCTGCTGTTTGCGGACATGATGGTGAAGCTCGGCCAACCCCTGTCGCAGATCCTGGCCGGCCTGGAGAAGCGGGTCGGCCCGCATGCATATGCGCGCCACGATATCCACCTCAACCGCGAGACCTACGACCAGGACCGCAAGCGAATCCTGCACACGCTCGAAACCCACGAGCCGAGCGACGTGGCCGGAGTCAAGGTTGAACGCATTCGCTCCGACGACGGCTTCAAGTTCTACCTCGCCGACGGGAGCTGGGTGCTGCTCCGGGCCAGCGGCACCGAGCCGCTGGTGCGCATTTACTCGGAGGCCGCCGACCAGGGTGCGGTTGAAGCGCGGCTCGCGGCGCTGGAGGACATCGTGGGCCTTCGCTCGCATGCCTGAAATCAAGCGCGCGGATGAATCGCGCGTCGCCAAGCCCTGGGGTTATGAGATCCGCTGGGCGGTCACCGACCGCTACCTGGGGAAGATCCTCCACGTCAACAAGGGAGAGGCGCTGTCGCTTCAGTACCACGAACGCAAAGACGAGTGGCTGCTCGTGACCGATGGCGCGGTCGACATCGAGATCGGTGCACTGGACGGAGAGCTCGAGAAAGTGCGCATGCGCAAGGGCGATTCGGTGCACTTGCCCCCGCACACGCGCCACCGCATCACCGCGGTCGAGGACGCGGACATCTTCGAAGTCTCGACGCCGGAGATCGACGACGTGGTCCGCCTCGAGGACCGCTACGGGCGCGCCGGCTCGTGACCGGCGGTCCCTGTTGAGTAAACTTCCCCGGGTCCAATGAAGACGCCCCCGACTCCTGAAGACAGGTACATCAGGCCCGCCACGACCGTCACGACGGAGCGTGACCGCAGCTTTCTGGTTTTCGCCGCAGTGGTCCTGGTCGCGATCGCTCTTGGGTTCAAGTCGGAGCTGCTCGCGGAGGGGCAGGTCTGGGTGCTGGCACTCGGCCTGGTCATCGTCGCCGCCCCGGCCCTGCTGGGCTACCTGCGTGGAACAGTGGAGTTTCCGCGCATCGAGCACTACATCCCGGTGGCGCTGGGCGCCGTCACCCTGGCGGGACTGTCGATCTTCCCCGGCCTCGAGCTGTGGAAATACCTGGTCCTGACGGCCGTCTTCGGGGTCGGCTTCGTGCTCCTGGCGCGGCTCGACTACCTACGCCTTCGCGACGCCGAGAAGCGCGGCCACATCCTGGTCCAGGAGGTGGTGCTGGTGCTGGTGGTCGCGGGCGCCTACCTCGTCCTGGTCACCATCCACTTCAACGTCGTTCTGCGCCTGGTGTGGATCTTCACGATCACGTTCCTCGCGTCCTTCCGCAGCTTCCGTATCAACGGCGAGCCGATCGCCCCGAGACGCGCTTTCATCTTCGCTCTCTTCGTCGCGCAGGTCGTCACCTTTCTGTTGTGGGCGATCGAGGCACTGTCGAGCGTACTGGTCGTGAACGAAGGGCCCAAGGCCGTCATGCTGTTTTTCGCCTGGTACGTCAACCGAGGGCTGATCCGCCACACAGTGGAGGAGAGCTTCACCCGCAACGTGATCCTCGAGTACGCCGCATTCGCGGCAATCCTGGTCTATCTGTTCGTCGTGAGCTACCACCCAACCGGCAGCTAGACGCCTAAATCCCGAGGTAGGCCTTCTGCACTTCCTCGGAGGCCGCAAGCTCCTTGCCGGTGCCGGTCTTGACGATTGACCCGGTTTCGAGCACGTAGCCACGGTGCGCAACCTCGAGTGCTTTGGAAGCGTTCTGCTCGACCAGCAGCACCGGTATGCCCTGAGCATTGATCTCGCGCACGATGCTGAAGATGGTCTCGATCAGGATCGGGGCGAGGCCGAGCGACGGTTCGTCAAGCATCAGGACCTTCGGCCGGGCCATCATGGCCCTTCCCATGGCCAGCATCTGCTGCTCGCCACCCGATAGCGTGCCCGCGATCTGGGTGCGGCGCTCCTGAAGGCGTGGGAAAAGAGTGAAAACGCGATCCATGTCGGCTGTGATACCAGGCTTGTCGTTGCGCGAGTAGGCGCCCATGAAAAGGTTGTCGACCACGGTCATGCGAGGAAAGAGTCGCCGGCCCTCGGGCGACTGGCTGATACCCAGCTCGACGATCCTCGAAGGCTCGGTGTGCGTAATGTCGCGTCCGTCGAAGTGGATCGTGCCGCCGGCCGGGTGCATCAGGCCGGAGATGGTCCGCAGTGTTGTGGTCTTGCCGGCGCCGTTGGATCCGATCAGCGCCACCACCTCGCCCTTGTCGACCTCTAACGACACTTTGCGCAGGGCCTGGATGCGACCATAGAACGCATTAACGTCGCGCAGCTCGAGGAGTGCCAAGTTCTAGCGCACTCCTAGGCGCTCTTGCCCAGGTAGGCCTCGATGACGCGGGGATCCTTGCGGACCTCCTCGGGCGACCCTTCGGCGATCTTCTCGCCGTGATCGAGCACGACGATCTGCTCCGAGATGCCCATGACCACCTTCATGTCGTGCTCGATCAGAAAAACCGTGATGCCCCGGGCCAGGATCTTCTTGACCAGCTGCATCAGATCGACCTTCTCTTGGGGCGTGAACCCGGCGGCGGGCTCGTCGAGAAGTAGGAGCTTGGGTTCCGTGGCCAGGGCTCGCGCGATCTCCAGGCGGCGCTGCTGACCATACGGAAGGTTGCGGGCGTACTGGTGGGCTTGCTTGGCGATGCCGACGAACCGCAGCAGCTCCATCCCCTCCTCTGTGACCCGCTCCTCCTCGCGCCGCTCACGAGGCAGCTTGAACAGCGAGTCCCACAGCTTGGCGTGCATCCGTACGTGGCGGCCGACCCGGACGTTGTCGAGGCACGTCATGTAGTCGAAGAGCCGGATGTTCTGGAAGGTCCGCGCGATGCCGAGGCGGGCGACCTGGTGCGGTTTTGAGCCGGTGATGTCTCGACCATCGAAAACCACCCGGCCCGCGGTTGGTTGGAACAGTCCCGTCACGTTGTTGAACAGCGTCGTCTTGCCGGCTCCGTTGGGTCCGATGAGGGCGAAAACCTCGCCGCGCTTGATCTGCAAGCTCACATTGTCCACGGCCACCAGTCCGCCAAAGCGCTTGGTCAGGTTCGTCAGCTCGAGGATGTTGTCCGTGGGCGCCTGGCTCACCCGGCGTGCTCCATCTCGACGACGGTCTCCTCTTCCTGCACCGCCGCATGCTTGAGCTCCTGCTCGCGGACGCGGCTCGGAAACAGACCCTGCGGACGCAGCAGCATGATCAGGACGAGGATCAGGCCGAATAACAGGAACTGCAGGCGCTGCACCTCCCCATATAGCCCTGGCCAATCACCCTTCTGCACGTTGAGCGAGCCAAGGCCGATGGAATTGGCGAGTGATTCGGCGTTGGACGCCAGCGAGGGCAGCAAGGTGTTCAGGATGAAGTAGATGACCAGGGCGCCGACGATGACGCCGCTGATGTTGCCCATCCCGCCGAGCACCACCATCACGAGCACCGTGATCGAGACTATGAACAGGAAATCGTCTGGGCTCACCAGGTCGAAGCTTGCCCCGTAGTAGGCGCCGGCGAAGCCGCTGAAGGATGCCCCGATCGCGAACGCGAGCAGCTTCGTCGTTACCGTGTTGATTCCCATCGCCGCGGCGGCCACCTCGTCTTCGCGAATCGCCATCCAGGCTCGGCCCAACCGCGAGCGATAGAGGTTGCTGACCAGGATCACGGCGCCGATGATGAGGATCACGATCAACACGTAATAAGCCACCGGGTCGAAGCCGAAGCTGAAGCAGGGTATGAACTGCGTCTGTGCAATGGGATTCCGACAGGTCGCGTCCTGGATGATCGAGACGCTGTTCGCCCCGGCCCATGGTCCGGTGATCCAGGCCGGGAGCCACGGCTGGTCGATGCCGCCGATGGCGTTGATCCCGCCTGTCCACTGCGGCAGGTTGTAGGAGAGCACCGGCACGATCTCGCCGAAACCCAGGGTGACGATGGCCAGGTAGTCGCCGCGCAGGCGCAGGGTGGGGAATCCCAGGAGCGCGCCGAAACTGGCGGCGACCAGCATCCCGAGAATCAGCATCAGAAAGAACGGAAAGTGGAAGTTGTGGTGGAGCGGCGATGAGCCCAGCTGCGAGGACGCGAACAGCGCGTACGTGTAGGCGCCGATGGCGAAGAACGCCGCATAGCCGAGGTCGAGCAGCCCGGCAAACCCGACCACGACGTTCAGGCCGATGGCCAGCAGCACCCACGTCCCGGCATGAGCGGCCTGGGAGATATAGGCGGTGCTTCCTCCGGTGATGAACAGAGTGAGCATTGGGAAGACCAGCGCGCCCAGGAAGAGAATGCCGTAGATCGCCTGGTCGCGATCGCGGATGCGCTCCCGCAGATGGAGGCGTGCCATCAACGACGGCCGCTTGGCCGCGGTCGGTTCGGTCATTTCTCGGGCACCCTCATGCCGAGCAGGCCGGTCGGCCGGAATACCAGCACGCCGATCAGGATGCCGAAGATCACCACCTCTGTCCATTTGGAGCCTATGTACGAGTCGCTGTAGGCCGCAATGAGGCCGATGAGGACACCTCCGACGGCGGCTCCGGGGATGTTGCCGATGCCTCCGAAAACAGCAGACGTAAACGCCACCAGGCCGGTGCGGAAGCCGAGGTTGTAGAAGAGGTTGTTGAAGTAAAGACCCCAGATCATTCCGCCGGCGCCGGCCAGCAAGGCGCCGATGAAGAAGGTGGCCGCGATCGTGCGGTTGATGTTGATGCCCATCAGCTGTGCGGCGTCACGGTCCTGCGCTGTCGCGCGCATGGCCTTGCCGAGCTTGGTGCGGTTGATGAAGATGGCCAGGAGCGTTGCAAGGACCACCGCGGTCACCATCACGAATCCGTCCTTGAAGGTGACAAACACGCCACCGATGGTCGTCTGGAACCCGGAGCCGTGCGGAAGGATGTCGGGAAAATGCACGGATGCAGGGCCGTGCCACAGGAACATGACGCCTTCGAGCACGAATGACATGCCGATCGCGGTGATCAACGGCGCGAGGCGAGGGGCATTTCGCAGGGGACGATAGGCGATGCGTTCGATGGTGATATTGATACCGCCCATGATCAGCATCACGACCGGGAATACCAGCACGATGGCGATCAGGTTGACCGCCGTGAACGCTCGTTCGTCGATGGCGAAAAAGCCGAGGATCGCCGCACTGATATACCCACCCAACGTGAATACGTCGCCGTGAGCGAAATTGATCAGCTCGATGATGCCGTACACCATCGTGTAGCCAAGCGCCACGAGCGCGTACATGGCGCCGTCAGCGAGGCCGAAGACGGTGATCTGGACGAAGGCGGTGGGGTCGCTGACCGCCTGGGTGGCCAGTAGCACGACCGCCGCGCCGCAGATGATGTAGAAGCCGAGGTCGACCACGCTCCTGCCGCCGAGGACAAGTGAGCGCACTCGCTGGAGGGGTGATACGCCGCCTATGCCTACGCCCGCGTTCAGTGCCCCCTCCTTGAGACTGAAGAGCGAGGAGGCCCTAGTGGGCCTCCTCGCGCGATTTTGGGCTAAAGACTACAGCTAGGCCTTGGCGAAGTCGAACTGGGCCTTCCAGACAAAGCAGAGCTTCGCCTGCGCCTTGCCGCAGACGCCGGTGGAGTTCGCCGGGTCGCTCACGCTCTCGACGCTGTAGATGGACACGATCTTGAGGCTCGTGTCGCCGTTGGCGTCGAAGTCGTAGGTGCCGATCACGCCGACGAAGCCTTTGGTCTTGGCCATCTCGGCCCGGACCTGCTCGCGGGTGGGCATGCTGCCGTTGGCGTCGTTGACCGCGCGGCCGATCGCAGCCATCAACGCGTTGGCCGCGTCGTAGGCCTGCATGGTGTAGCCGCCGAAGTCGTTCGGGCCAGTGAACTGCTTGCGGAACGCGTCGATCGTGGACTTGGCGCCGGGGACCTGAGTAGCGTCGGCGCCTGCCGAGGTCGCGCTGACCCCGACCTCGTTGCCGGACGCCTGGTCGATGCAGTCGGTGGTCTCGATGCCGTCACCGCCGCCGAATGGGACGTCCCAGCCGAGGTCTTTCATCTGCTTGCGCGGGATGCAGATGTTCTGGTCGTCGGTGCCGCCTACATAAACGCCCTGCGCGCCGGCGTTCTTGAAGGCGAGCAGGATCGCCTTCCAGTCGCTGGTGGTGGCCTTCTGGTACTCCGAGTGCTTGGTAGTACCGCCGAGCTTCTTGAACTCAGTTTCGAAGGCGCCGGAGATGCCGACGCCGAACACGGTGCTGTCGTCCAGGATTCCGACGTTGTGGACGTTCAGCGTCTTGTACATGTAGTCGGCCATTGCCGGGCCCTGGTAGTCGTCAGTGGTGACGACGCGCCAGTAGTTGTTGGCGTTGCCGTTGCGAAGGTCAGCCGCGTGATAGGTGCACGGCGCCTGCGGGGGGGGCGTTTCCTTGGTCAGGCAGGGGTTGGTGTTCGCCGGGCTGATCATCACGAAGTGTTGCGGCGCGGCGACCGGGATCTCGGCCTTGGCCACGGCCGAGTTGTAGGGCCCGACCATGCCGAGGAAGGCGCTGTCGCCCAGCATCGTCTGGACGTTCTCGACTCCTGCGTCCGCCGAGTAAGCGGCCTGGCGGCAGTCGTCGAAGCTCTGATACGAGATGGTGTAGCCGTTGACGCCGCCCGCGGCGTTCTTCTGGTCAACAGCGAATTTGATGCCGTTCGCGGTCGACTGGCCGCCGGTCGTACACACGGGTAGGTCGGATCCGATCTTGATCGTGCCTTTCGACCCGGTGCCGCCGCCTCCCCCTCCACACGCGAACGCGACGACTGCGGCGAATGTGAGGATTACGAGTCCCCTACCTCGAACCATTTGGTTCTCCTTGTGTCTTTTGGAGGCGGTCGCGGATGCCTCCAGTCATTCGCCGCCCTCTTCCCAACCTTCGTCGGGGCGAGAGTGCGCCGGCAGGCGAATGTCGGCCACGTTTTGAGTGGCCGAACCACTACTCAGGGCAGAACTATCGACTTGTATCTGCCTCGAAGTCAAGCGGCGCCTTGGATCCACCTTCGGCACGCCTGCCTTGCATTGAAGCGCAGTTGTATCAATAGGGGAGTGCGGCGCTGTAATCTTCGGCGCGGACGAAGCTCCAGGGGACGGCGGGATCCGTGGTGCGCGACTCGAATACAGAGACCACGCGGAGGGTGGTGTCGCCGGCCTCGTCAAAGCCAAACGTCCCGCTGGCGCCCGCAAATCCAGAGGTGGCGGCCACCTGGGCGACGACGGCGTCACGGGCGGGCACCTTGCCGCCGGCGGCCGCCATCGCCCGGTCTACGGCTCCGTACAGGATCGCGGCGGAGTCGTAGGCGGGGATGGTGTATTCGCTGTAATCGGAGGCATTCGGGTACTGCTCCTTGAAGGCGGCGATCACCGGCTGAGCGTTGGGAATGATGTCGGGGGCGGGGGCCGCCACGGTCGCATAGATTCCGACTGCATTGGCCCCGGCGTTGCGCACGCAGTTGGGGTCCTGTGCGATTCCGTCCCCGCCGAGGAACGGCGCCGCCTCGCCGGAGCTGAAAACGGATGCCATCTGCGCGCGGATCACACAGCCGTGATTGGCGGTGACCCCGCCGTAGTAGATCGCCTGCGCCCCATCGCCTTTGGCGTGCCGCATGAATGCGGTGAGGTCGAGATGGCTGTTGGGATCGAAGTCGAGGATGTCGATTACGCTCCCGCCGAGGTTGATGAACCTGGTCATGAACCCGCTGGCGAGCGCCTGCCCGTAGGCCTCATGGTCGGAGAGCACCGCCACGCGGCGCAGCAGCAGGTTCTTGTAGCCGTAGTCAGCTGCCGCCGGCCCCTGCAGGTCGTCGGTCGTGACCAGCCGGAAAAAGTTGTTGGTGCCGTTGGGGCGCAGCTCGACGGGCGTGGGCAGCCCGACGGCCTTGCAGCTGATCGCGACGTGCGTTCGGCTGAGACCGGCAGGGAGAAAAGGCTCTTTGGTGAGGCAGCGGCTGCTCACCGCCGGGCTGATGATCGCGAGTTGGGCATCGTTGGCGACCGGGATCTCACGGCGGGCGACGCTCGCATTGAACGGACCGATCACGCCCATCACAAGTGGGTCGGCGGCGAACACTGAGATGTTGTGCGTCCCCTGGCCGGGATCGTCCTGGCCGTCGACCGCATCATCCTGGGCGACGACCTGGACCGTGAATGCGCCGATCGTCGGGTGCCGGCGGACAAAGAACTGCACGCCGTTGAGCGCCGTTTGGCCGGCCCGGCCCGCGGCGCCCGACAACGGCAGGTCGACGCCGATGCGGATGACCTTGGCTGGTGTACCAACCGAACAGGCGGCGAACATTACGAGACATGCCATCACGCCCAATGCCATCTTCCGGGCCCTTCTCGACCGCACATCCGAGATTGTCGCCGCCCGGCCAAGACCCGGCAGTCTCTATACTCGATCCCTTCACCTAGCCAGGTCATAGGAGCGCGCCCCCGTTGAAGACCGAGTCCAGCGAACACCTCAAACCCCGCTCGCAATACGCGGAGGATGCGGTTCAGCTCGCCATCGCCGGCAAGTGGGATGACGCCGTCAAGCTCAACAAGTTCATCATCGACAACTTCGGGGCGGACGAAGAGACGCAGAACCGTCTGGGCAAGGCGCTGTCCGAGCTCGGAAAGCTGAAAGACGCAAAGGCGGCTTACGAGGCCGCGCTGAAGATCAACCCGATGAACTCCATCGCGAAGAAGAACGCCGCGCGCATCAACACCCTGCTGCACCAGAAGGAAGGGCTGAAGGTGGGCGGCACCAGGGTCGACCTCAACCTCTTCGTCGAAGAGATGGGGAAGACGATCATCACCACGCTCGAGAGCCCTCCCAGCGCGGACATCTGCTCGAAGGTCGCGGCGGGAGACGTGGTCGAGTTGAAGATCGAGGGCGATGGGATCGCCGCCGAGACGTCGCGCGGGGTCCGGCTCGGCCTGCTCGAGGCGAAGCTTGCCCGCCGTCTGATCAAATTCATGCGTGGCGGCAACCGCTACCAGGCGGGGATAACGTCCTGCGAGGGCAACACCGTCAAGCTCATCGTCCGGGAGACTTACCAGGACCCGCGGTTTGCCGGCAAGCCAAGCTTTGCGATGCGCCGCAAGCGCGAGGTCGAGTTTCGCCCGTATACAAAGGAGAGCCTGCTCGCCCGCGAGGTCGAGGTGTTCGCGGAGGACGAAGAGGAAGAGGGTCTCGTCTCGGGCGCGCCGGTCAGCGACGAGGTCGAAGAGGGGATGCACGCGGTCGAGGACGAAACCGAGCCGCTCGACTTCAGCGAGGACGCCGATGACGGCGACAAGGACGATGATGAGGACGACGATGACAACTAAGGTCAGCTCAGAGGCCCGGGCCCGGAGGTCCCTTCACCGACCCTAGTCCAGGTCTGACAGCAGGTCCACAGCTTGGTGGGGTGCCGGGTTTTCGCGACCTGCTGCCTGAAGAGGCGGAGGCCCTGCGCGGGGCGCAGGAATCGCTGCTCGAAGAGATGCGCCGGTGGGGCTACCGGTACGTGGTCACGCCGATGGTCGAGAGCATCGATGTGCTCGCGCTGGGCCTGAACGCCGAGCAGCAGCGCCGGCTCTTCAAGTTCAGCGACGCGCGCGGAGAGGTGGTGGCGCTGGTCGGCGAGCGGACGATTCCCGTCGCGCGGCTCGTCGCCGGCAAGCTCCGCTCAGCTGCGCTGCCGCTCCGCCTTTGCTACGCAGGGGCGGTGCTGTCCGCGGACGAAGGGCGTTTTCACCAGCGGCGCGAGACGTACCAGGTGGGCGCGGAGCTGGTGGGCGCCTCCGGACCGACGGCCGACGCCGAGGTGATCGCGCTCGCGGCGCGCTGCCTCGAAGCCGCCGGGCTCCGCCGCTACCAGGTGGACGTCGGCCACTCGGAGTTCTTCCAGGGCATCATGGACGCCGTCCGGCTTCCCGCCGCGGTCAAGGCCGGCGTGCGCAGCGCCCTGGCGGCGCGCGACTTCGTCGCCCTCGAGGCGCTGCTGGCCCGGACGCCGCTCCGTTCGGCCGAGCACGAGTTGCTCCTGCGGTTCCCGGCCCTTCGTGGCGGATCGGAGATCCTCGAGGCCGCCGGTGGGCTGGTTCGCAACCGGCGTTCAGAGCAGGCCCTCGCGGAGCTGGCCCGGGTCCAGGAGCTGCTGATCGCGCATGGGCTCGGCGGGGTCGTGGGCCTCGACCTGGGCGCCATCCGTGACTTCGACTATTACACCGGCGTCATTTTCGAAGGCTACGGTCCGGACCTCGGCCGGCCCGTCGCGCAGGGCGGGCGCTACGACAGGCTGCTCGAGCGCTTCGGCCGGCCGGCCCCGGCAACCGGTTTTGTGGTCCAGCTCGACCTCATTTGGGAGCTTCTGGCCCGCGGAGGCCGGGCCCCGCTGCCGCGCATCGATGCCGCCCTCGCGTGGACTGGATCGGGCCAGGGGACGGCCATGCGTCTCGGTTCGACGCTGCGTTTGTTCGGCATGCGGGCTGTGGTCGACACGGAGGCCCGCAAAGATCGGGACGCACGTGCCTGGTGGCGCGCTGTCGGTGCTGAGAACTTGATCCAATGCCGAGGCGCGGCGACCGTAGCCTGGACCGCGCGGAGCGGGCGCACCCGCTCGCTGCCACCGGAACAGGTGGCGGCGCGTCTCGCGGGGGCCCTGTCGTGAAGGTCTCCATCGCGGTCCCGACCGGCATGCTGCTTCCCGGCGCGCTCCGTTTGCTCTCGCGCGCCGGCGTCATGCGCCTCAGCGCGGCCGAGCTCGGGCGCCGTCTGCTCGTGGAGCGTTCGGGCGTGCGCGTGATCCTCGTCCGTCCTGCCGACGTCCCGGCCTACGTCGACCACGGCGCCGCCGACCTTGGCATCGTCGGCAAGGACGTGCTCTGGGAATCGAATGGATCTCACTACGAGCTGGTCGACCTCCATTTCGGGCCATGCCGCCTGGTGCTGGCGGTGCCCGAGGATTCGAAGTTGAACGGACCGGAGACATGGCCACCTCTGATGCGGGTGGCGACCAAGCTTCCGCGTACCACCGCGGCCTGGTTCGAGGCCAGAGGTCAGGCGGTCGAGGTCGTGCGACTGCATGGGTCGGTCGAGCTGGCGCCGCAGGTAGGGCTGGTCGACGGCATCGTCGACCTGACCGCGAGCGGGCGAACCCTGCGCGAGAACAAGCTGCGCGTGACCGCGACGCTCGGTTCGTCGACGGCGCGCTTGATCGGAAACCAGGCCAGCCTCAAAACGCGCACGGACCTAATCCAGGCGATGGTGGCGCGGCTGCGGGAGGCTGCGAACGAGCCTCCCCAAAAAGCGCCTGGCCTTTTGGGGGCCCCAAAAGGATGACGATAAGACGGTTCGACGTCGGTTCGTGGCTCGACTCGCCGCTGTCGCGGAGGCGCCTCGACTTATCCCGGTTCGCCAAGGAGCGCGCCGACGTGGCTGAGATCTGCGCGCGCGTGGCCGCGGACGGCGACGCCGCCTTGCGCGAGTATGGCGAGCGATTCGACGGCTGGGCGCCTCGAGAGGGTGAGACGTTCGAGGTGCCCCGGGCCGATATGGTCGCGGCCGCAAATCGCCTCGCCAGCGCCGATCGCGCTGCTCTCGAGTTTGCGGCGCAGAGGATTCGAGACTTCCACCTCAAGCAGGTGCCGGTCGCGACCAGCGGCTCGCCCGGACTGAAGTTGGTGACGCGACCCGTGCGGCGCGCGGGTGTTTACGCGCCGGGCGGGCGAGCGTCGTATCCGTCGACGGTGCTCATGACCGTGATCCCGGCGCGAGTGGCCCGCGTGCCGGAGGTCGTCCTCGCCACCCCTCCGCGCCCGGATGGCAGCGTGCCGGCCGCGATCCTCGCCGCCGCTCACATCGCTGGAGTGGACGCCGTTTACAGGGTTGGCGGCGCGCAGGCGATCGCCGCCTTTGCGTACGGCACCACCTCGATCCCGCGCGTCGATGTCATCGCAGGTCCGGGCAACATATACGTCACCCTCGCCAAGAAGGAGGTGTTTGGCGCCGTCGGCGTGGACGGGATCGCCGGACCGACCGAGGTGATGGTCATCGCCGACGCCGGCGCCAGACCCGACTTCGTGGCGGCCGACCTTGCGGCCCAGCTGGAGCACGACCCGCTGGCATGGGCCGTGCTGATCACCGACTCCGCGGCGCTTGCAGACCGCGTCGAGGAAGAGCTGCACAGCCTGATCCGCGGATTGGAACGGGCCCAGATCATCAATGCCGCCACCTGCTGTTTGATCGTGGCCGACGACCTGGAGCAGGCCATCAACCTCGCCAACGATTTTGCACCGGAGCATTTGCTGATCGTGGCCGAGGACGCCGGACGCCTGGCCACGCAGGTCGAGAATGCAGGCGCGATTTTCGTGGGAGCCTACGCGACCGTCCCCCTGGGCGACTACGCGGCGGGACCCAACCACACGCTCCCGACATCGGGCGCGGCACGCTTCGCTTCGCCTCTCGGTGTCTACAGCTTCCTGAAGCGCAGCAGCGTGCTCAGCCTCAACCGGGGCGATCTCGAGATGCTTCGCGATGCCTGCGTACGCCTGGCGGCTATGGAAGGCTTGAGCGCGCACGCGCACGCTATCGAGGTGCGCCTTGAGTAGGACTGGCGAGATTGTCCGCAAAAGCAAGGAGACCCAGCTGAAAGCCACCGTGGTCCTGGAAGGACGTGGGCGGATCAAGGTATCGACGGGACTGGCGTTCGTCGACCACATGCTGGAGCAGGTCGCCCGGTACGGTGGATTCGACCTGACCTTTCGGGGCTGGGGCGACCTTCACGTCGATTCGCATCACCTGGTCGAAGATGCGGGCATCGTGCTCGGCGAAGCGGTGTCCAAGGCGTTGGGAAACCGGGCGGGGATAACACGCTTTGCATCGGCGTATGCGCCGCTGGACGAAGCGCTTGCGCGTGTGGTCGTCGACCTCGGGAAGCGTCCATACCTCTCGTACAACGTGCCACTGCGCGGGCGCGTCGGCACGCTGGAATCCGAAGTCCTCGAAGAGTTCTGGAAGGCGTTTTCGATTCATCTCGGAGCGACGATCCATGTCGACGTCATACGCGGACGGAACCGGCACCACATCGCCGAGGCGACCTTCAAGGCGCTCGGGTTGGCGCTGCGCGACGCCATGACAGTACGAACGGGTGGTGGCGTTCCCTCCTCGAAGGGTCTCCTCGGGTGATTGCAATCGTCGACTACGGCGTCGGCAACCTGCGCTCCGTCGAGCGGGCGCTCCTTCACGTCGGCGCCGAGCCGCGTCTCACGGCGGAGGGCGACGAGCTGGAGCGTGCCGATGGCCTGGTGCTGCCAGGAGTCGGGGCGTTCGCTCCGGCTCTCGAGAAGCTGACCAACAGCGGACTTGGCCGTAGGGTGGTCGACCTGGCCAAAAGAGGCAAGCCCGTGCTCGGGGTATGCCTCGGGTACCAGCTGCTGTTCGAGGAGTCGATGGAGCACGGCCGGCACCAGGGCCTAGGGCTGCTGGACGGTCGCGTGGTCAAGGTGAGCCAGAGCCCGCGACTGCCCGTGATAGGTTGGTGCCGGCTCGCGCTGCAGGACGAGTCGCCGCTGTGGCGCGGAATCGAGGACCGCTCGTACTTTTACTTCGTGCATTCCTATACGCCCGATTCGTCCCGCCACACGATCGCGTCGACCGAACACTCGCCGGCGGCAGCGGCGGCGCGCCTGAACGTGATGGGCACGCAGTTCCATCCCGAGAAGAGCGGGCCCGACGGCCTGCGCGTGTACCAAAACTTCGTGGCCCTCTGCGGCTAGACGGCGAATGCCCGCCAAACGCATAATCCCGTGCCTCGACGTCGATGACGGCCGCGTCGTCAAGGGTGTTCGCTTCCAGAACCTTCGCGACGCCGGCGACCCCGCCGAGCTGGCTGCCCTTTACGACCGTGAGGGGGCGGACGAGGTCGTCTTCCTCGACATCACAGCGTCCTCTGACCATCGCGCCATCCTTCTCGACGCGGTCGCGCGTACCGCCGACGAGGTCTTCATTCCACTGACCGTCGGCGGCGGGGTTCGCAGCGTCGACGACATGGCCGAGCTCTTGACCCACGGCGCCGACAAGGTTTCGGTCAACACCGCTGCGCTCGCCGACCCAGATCTCCTGAGCCGCTGCGCCGAGGTGTTCGGATCCCAGTGCGTGGTGCTGGCCATCGACGCCAGGCGACGGACGGACGGTCCTGGCTGGGAGGTGTTCAGCCATGGCGGGCGCCGGGCCACCGGCAAGGACGCGGTGGAATGGGCCGTCTTGGGCGAGCGGTTGGGAGCGGGGGAGATACTGCTGACCTCGATGGACAACGACGGAGTCCAGGCCGGTTACGACGTCGCCCTGCTGAAGGCGGTCAGCTCCGCCGTGCGCCTGCCGGTGATCGCCTCAGGCGGCGCGGGCACGGCCGCCCACATGTACGAGGCCCTGACGGCGGGCGGAGCCGAGGCCGCCCTGGCCGCTTCGATCTTTCACTTCGGCGAGCTGTCCATTCGCGCCGTCAAGGACGACCTGGCGGCGCGGGGGTTGGAGATGAGGCGTTGAAGCCCGACTTCTCCAAGGGGCTGGTTCCGGCGGTGGTCCAGGACGTGGACACGGGCAAGGTGCTGATGCTCGCGTACATGGACGAGGAGGCGTGGGCGAAGACCCGGGAGACCGGGAGGGCATGGTTTCACTCCCGTACGCGCGGCCTGTGGGAGAAGGGGGGCACCTCGGGCAACCTGATGGAGGTGATCGAGACCCGGCTCGATTGCGACTCGGACGCGGTCCTCCTGCGCGTCAAGCCCGCCGGACCCGCCTGCCACACCGGGGCCGAGTCGTGCTTCTTCAACGAACCCGACTGACTTAGCTCGGTCCTCCGACCGCAGTATTTTTATGCACTCATTTTGTATACTCATGCATCCATGAGCGGCAAGGTGAAGGCTGCCGTCGCCGGGGCCAACGGCTATGCGGGAATGACCCTGGTCAACCTGCTCGCGCGCCATCCCAACGTGGAGCTTCGGCAGCTGACGTCTCGCTCCTTCGCCGGCAAGCCGTTCGAGTCGGTGTTCCCGCTTCTCGAGCTGAAAGGCGAGTTCGTCTTCGATCCTGACCCGGCGGGAATAGACGTCGTGTTCAGCTGCCTGCCCCACAACGTGGGGGCGAGCAAGGCCGGCAGCTGGCTCGAGGCGGGGGCCAGGGTCATCGACATGAGCGCCGACTTCCGGCTCAAGGACCCGAGCCAGTACCCGAGGTGGTACCGGCAGGAGCATCCGGCCCAAGCGCTGCTGGGCAGGGCCGTGGTCGGACTTCCAGAGCTGCACGAACGCGAGCTGGTCGGAGCCGAGCTGATCGCGGTTCCGGGCTGCTATTCGACCGCGGCCATCCTGGCGCTCGCGCCGGCCGTGGCGTCCGGCCTTGTCGGTTCGGACATCATCGTCGACGCCAAATCGGGTATCAGCGGGTCAGGCCGGTCCGCATCGATGGGCGTCCACTTCAGCGAGGTCAATGAATCGCTGGGCGCCTATGCGATCGAGGGTCATCGCCATCTGCCTGAGATGACCCAGGAGCTGTCAGCACTGGGCCGCAACGGGGTCCGAATCACGTTCGTGCCTCACCTGGCGCCGATGACGCGGGGAATCCTGGCCACCTGCTACTTCGACCACAAGGGACCCCTGGCCCAGCTGCAGGACGCCTACCGAGAGTTCTACGCGGGCCAGCCTTTCACACGAGTGGTGCCACACACTCCGACCACGAAGCTTGCGAGCCACTCCAACCTCTGCCTCGTCAACGTGGCTGCTCAAAACGACAAAGCGGTGGTGACGGCGGCGCTCGACAACCTGGTCAAGGGCGCATCCGGACAGGGGGTCGAGTGCTTCAACATCGCGTTCGGGTTCGACCGCAAGACCGCGCTGGAGGCGCCGATCCAGTGGCCGTGACGTTTGCGCGCGGATTCCGCGCGGGTACAGCCGCGTGCGGCGTCAAGGCGTTCACCACCGGGGCAAGCGCGATCCCAACCGGGCAGCGCGACGACCTTGCCGTCATTCAATCCACGATTCCTTGCGACGCCGGCGGGGTTTTCACAACCAACAAGATCAAGTCCGCGTCGGTGGTCATCGACGAGCTGCACCTGCAGCACAACCGGGTGCAGGGCCTCGTTGTCATCTCCGGCAACGCCAATGCGTGCACGGGCGCGCAGGGGTTCAAGGATGCCCTGCAGATGGCGAAGCTCACCGCCGACAAGCTGGACCTCGACCCGGACCAGGTGCTGGTGGGCACGACGGGCGTGATCGGCCGCTACCTGCCTATGGATGCGGTCAAGGCCGGCATCGCGACTGCCTGCGGAGCGCTCAGCCCAGACCACGGTCTCGAGGCGGCGCGGGCGATCATGACCACGGACACTGTGCCCAAGACCGCGCAGATGGAGATCGAGATCGGCGGCCGGAGCGTAAGGGTCGGCGGGATGTGCAAGGGGTCAGGGATGATCCATCCCAACATGGCGACGATGCTGGCCTACATCACCACCGACGCCGCGGTCGAACCTGGCCTCATGGCGAAGCTGGCCAGGCCGGTCGCCGACCGCAGCTTCAACCAGGTCACGATCGACGGTGACAGCTCGACTAATGACACCTTCCTGCTCCTGGCCAACGGCGCTGCCGGCAATGCCGCCGTGCGCCACGGCACACCTGAGGCGGAGGCGCTGGAGGCTGCAATTGTCGATGTCGCTCGCGAGCTGGCGCGGGCGATCGCGCGGGACGGTGAGGGTGCGACCAAGATGATCGCGGTTCGCGTCCAGGGCGCCGAGTCGGATCAGCAAGCCAGGACCGCCGCCAGGGCGGTCGCATCGTCGAGCCTGGTCAAGACCGCGGTGCACGGAGGCGATCCCAACTGGGGCCGCATCGTCTGCGCACTCGGCTACAGCGGAGCCGAGCTGGCCCTCGACAGGCTTCACCTGAGCATCGGCGGGTTGGTGGTTTTCGAGCGAGGAGCGGGAGTTGACGTCGACCTGTCAGCCGTGCGGCGCGCATTCGAGCAGCCGGAGATTGAGATCGTGGCCACACTCGGGCTTGCGAACGGGCAGGCCGAGGCGTGGGGCTGCGATCTATCGGAGGAGTACGTGCGGATAAACGCGGAGTACACGACATGACGCTGACAATCGAAGAGCGCGCCAATGTGCTGGTCGAGGCGCTGCCCTACATCAAACGATTCCACGGCCAGATCGTCGTGGTCAAAGTCGGTGGCAACGCGATCGAGCAGGCGCGCGACGAGACCCTGCTCGACATCGTGCTGCTCCGCTACGTCGGCATGCAGCCGGTCCTCGTACATGGAGGCGGGCCGGAGATCACCGCGATGAGCGAGCGGTTGGGTCTCAAGGCCGAGTTCAAGAACGGGCTCCGCATCACCGATGACAAGACCATGGAGGTCGTGAAGATGGTGCTCACCGGGAAGGTGAATCCCGACATCGTGGGCGCGATCATCCGGCTGGGCGGCCAGGCGGTCGGGATGAGCGGCGAGGACGGCCCGAGCATCATCGCCGAACCCCTTGCGGAGGGGATGGGTTTCGTCGGTCGCGTGACGCAGATCAACCGCGAACCGATCACGGCGCTGCTCGGGCGCGGCTACATCCCCGTCATCGCATCCATCGGGCTCGGCTACGACGGCCACGCCTACAACATCAACGCGGACACCGTCGCCGCCGAGATCGCGGTGGCTTTGGGCGCGGCCAAGCTCATCCTGCTCACCGACGTCCCAGGCGTGCTGGGCGTCGACGGCAATGTGGTCGCGGTGCTCACGCGCGAGGATGCACGCCAGCGCATCGATGCCGGCGAGGTCACGGGCGGGATGATCCCCAAGCTCGAGGCATGCCTGCGATCACTTGACCGCGTGCCTTTCGCGCACATAGTCGACGGCCGCACGCCTCACGCGCTCCTGCTCGAGCTTTTCACCGAGTCGGGCATCGGGACGATGGTGACGCCGTGAGCGCCTTTACGACCTGGGTTGGCGGGGCCGGAGCTCGGCCGTATTCTGGCCGCCAGACAAGGACTCCCCAAAAAATGGGTGGGTGGGGGGTTAGTGGGTGGGTTAAGAAAAGGACGCGTCCTTATAGAACTCGCCGGGGGCGATACGAGTGACCACGCCCGAGCTTGCCGACAAATACCTCATGCAGGTGGGCCGGCGCTTGCCGGTCACCTTCGTGCGCGGGCAGGGCTGCCTCGTCTACGACGACGCCGGCAACGAATATCTCGACCTGGTCGCCGGGATCGCGGTCAACCTGCTCGGCCACGCCCACCCAGAGGTGGTGGCGGCGGTCGCGGGACAGGCGAAGACCCTCATCCACACGTCGAACCTCTACTTCACCCAGCCCCAGGTCGAGCTCGCGCGCCGCCTGGTCGAGCTGTCGTTCCCGTCTCGCGTTTTCTTCTGCAACTCCGGCGCTGAGGCCAACGAGGCTGCGATCAAGATCGCCCGTAAGTGGGGTGCGCGCAACCGAGCCGGCGCGCATCAGATCATCACCACCCACGGCTCGTTCCATGGCCGCACACTCGCCACGGTCACAGCCGGCGGACAACCCAAGTACTCGGATCCGTTCAAGCCGCTGCCCGAAGGTTTCGTGCACGTCCCCTACAACGACCTGGACGCGATCAAGGCCGCCACTGGCGCGCGCACCGTCGCCGTCATGCTCGAGCCCGTGATGGGGGAGATCGGTGTGGTTCCGGCCAGGCCCGGATACCTCGCCGGTGTGCGCGGATGGTGCGACGACCAGGGCTTGCTGCTCATCCTCGACGAGGTTCAGACCGGGCTGGGCCGCACCGGTCGTTGGTTCGCGCACCAGCACCACGGCATCCAGCCGGATGTGATGACCCTCGCCAAGGGTCTTGGTGGGGGCGTCCCGATCGGCGCCGTCCTGGCCGCGCCCAACGCAGACGTCTTCGAGCCAGGCGACCACGGGTCCACATTCGGTGGCAACCCGCTTGCATGCGCAGCCGCGCTCGCGGTGCTGAACGTCATCGAGCGCGACGGACTCGTCGGGCATGCGGCCGAGATGGGGGAGATGCTGAACGCCGCCATCCACACTCTCGGTGGCAAGGAAGTCCGCGGCCTTGGCCTCATGCAGGCGGTCGAATTCGCCGAGCCGCGCGCCAAGGCATTTCAGCAGGCTTGCCTGGAAATGCGACTCGTCGTCAACGCTGTCGACGACCACTCGATCCGTTTCGTGCCGCCGCTGATCATCACTGCCGACCAGATCGATCGCGCACAGCACACGATGCACGAGGCGCTGAAGTGACGGCCACCAAGGAAGAGAGACATCGAGCCATCCTCGCCCTCGTCAACCGGGGCGCAGTGCACACGCAGCAGGAGATCGCCGAGGGGCTCGCGCGCCGCGGGCTGCGCGCGACGCAGGCCACGATCTCGCGTGACATCCAGGAGTTGGGACTGGTGCGGTCCGGCGCCGGCTACCGCATCGCCGCCGCCCTTGTTCGCGAGCTCGTCCTTTCGGTTGAGCTCGTCTCGCCGGTGGCGGTGATCAAGACGCCACCGGGGACCGCCAACCTGGTCGCCCGCCGCATCGACGAAGCCGGATTGCCTGGAATCGCCGGCACGGTGGCGGGCGACGACACGATCATCGCCGTGCTCCGTCAGCGCGGCGCCGGCAAGGCGCTCAAACAGCTCCTGGCCAATGTCGGTTAGGGGGGGCGGCGGCCGAAGGGCTTTGCCCGGCCGCCGCAAGGGGGGAGGCCCCCCTGTAAACGACAGGCTCGTGCTCGCCTATTCGGGCGGGCTCGACACGTCGGTGGCGATCCGTTGGCTCAAGGACCAGGGCTGGGACGTGATCGCTTTCACCGTCGATCTGGGCGAGAAGAAAGATCTTGACGCCATCCAGGCGCGCGCGCTCAAGACTGGCGCTTCGGCTGCTTACGTCGCGGATGGGCGGGCGCCCTTCCTGCAGCTGTTCGTGTGGCCGTCCCTCCAGGCCGGAGCCGTCTACGAGAAGGAGTACCCGCTGGCCACCGCCCTGGGCCGGCCCCTGATCGCGGCCATGATGGTGGAGGTTGCGCGTCGCGAGGGCGCGAGCGCGATCGCGCACGGCTGCACCGGCAAGGGCAACGACCAGGTGCGCTTCGATGTCACGACCGCGGCCCTCGCCCCTGACCTCAAGGTCGTCGCCCCGGTCCGCGAATGGGGCATGAATCGCGATGACGAGATCGAATACGCGAGCCGGCACGGGATCGAGGTGCCGGCCACCGTGCGCTCGCCCTACTCGACGGACGAGAACCTGTGGGGCCGCTCGATCGAGGCCGGGGTGCTCGAGGACCCCTGGGCGGAGCCGCCCGCCGACGTCTACGCGTGGACGCGAGACCCGCGCGACTGCCCCGACGAGCCGACCTACGTCGAGGTCGGATTCAAGCTGGGCGTGCCCGTCTCGCTCGACGGCAAATCGGTGGACCCCCTCCAGCTGGTCACCGATCTCAATCGGGTCGGGGGCGAGAACGGGGTCGGCCGCATCGACCACCTGGAGAACCGGCTGATCGGCATCAAGTCGCGCGAGATCTACGAGGCGCCGGCGGCCGTGCTGCTGCTCCAGGCGCACCAGGCGCTCGAGGACATCACGCTGCCAAAAGAGGTGGCGCGTTTCAAGGATCTCGTCGCCCAGCAGTGGGCGCAGATGGTTTACGACGGGCTCTGGTTCAGCCCTCTGCGCGACGCCCTCTATGCGTTCGTTGCGGAAACCCAGAGACACGTCACGGGAGATGTGCGCGTCAAGCTCTTCAAGGGTTCGTCGCAGGTCGTGGGGCGCAAGGCGCCGGCGCAGCTGTACCAGCATTCGCTCGCGACGTACGGCAAGGGCGATGCCTTCGACCAGTCCGCGGCCGCAGGCTTCATCAAGCTGTGGGGCATGGGCGTGCGCACCGCTGCACAGGTCCAGGGCCGGCTGCACGACCGAGAGTTGAAGGGTCTGCTGGGCGACGTGAAGAGGCTCGCGCCATAGGCAAGCAAACAGCGAACTCCACTCCCCAACCCTCTCCCCAGAGGGGAGAGGGAGCGAAGCTCTGGGGTGGCCGTTTCACGGGCCGGCTGCTGCCCGAGCTCGAACGCTTCTCATCCTCGCTTGAGGTCGACTTCGAGCTGTATCCCTATGACATCGCCGGCAGCATCGCCCATGCGCGCGGGCTGGCCTCAGCAGGCCTCCTCAAGTCCACGCAGCTGAAGGCGATCGAGCGCGGTCTGCGGCGGGTCAGGCGCGAGCTGGACGCGGGCGAGCTCGCGTTCCGCGAGTCGGACGAGGACATCCACACCGTGGTCGAGCGCCGATTGACCGAGATCACTCCCGCGGGCGCCTCGCTGCACACTGGCCGCTCCCGCAACGACCAGGTCGCCCTCGACCTTCGCCTTTATTGTCGCGACGCCGCCGGCGAGCTGATCACGACCCTGGCCGAGCTGGTGGACGCCCTTGGGTCGAGGGCGGCTCAGCATGCCGGCTGGCCGATACCCGGCTATACGCACCTGCAGCGCGCGCAGCCCATCACCGTCGGACATCACCTTCTCGCGCACGCCGAACCGCTCCTACGCGACGCCGAGCGTTTCCGTCACGCCTACGACGCCGCGGACGAAATGCCGCTCGGGTCGGGCGCACTGGCGGGCACGACGCTGCCACTCCAGCGCGAGGTGGTCGCCAAGGAGCTGGGTTTTCAGCGTCTGACCGCCAACAGCGTCGATGCCGTCGCAGATCGCGACTTCGCGCTCGACCTCGTCTACGCGTGCATGACGGCCGGTATCCATCTCAGCCGGCTTGGCGAGGACGTCGTCCTGTGGGCCACCAGCGAGTTCGGGTTCGTGCGGCTCGCGGATGAGATCGCCACCGGGTCGAGCCTGATGCCCCAGAAGAAGAACCCGGACATCGCCGAGCTCCTTCGCGGCCGCGCCGGCCGTCCGGTCGGCAGCCTCGTCACACTCGCCACGATCCTGAAAGGCCTGCCGCTCGCGTACGACCGAGACCTGCAGGAGGACAAGGCCGCCGTGTTCTCCGCCGTCGAGAGCGTCCTGGACTCGTTGCGAGCGGCCCGCCTGCTCGTCGACCACCTCGAATTCGATCGTGACCGCCTGGCCGCGGCCGCTTCCGACCCGAGCCTGCTGGCCACCGACGCGGCCGAAGCCCTGGTGGCATCGGGCACTCCCTTTCGAAAGGCGCATGAGGAGGTCGGACGCACGGTGCGGGCAGGGAAGCTGCAGAAGCCGTGGAGCACCGAAACCTCGTTGCGCAAGCGTGACCTGGCCGGCGCGCCCCACCCGCGCCGAGTCACCGCCCGGGCCAGGGTCGTTCGGCGCGAAGCCGGCCGGCTGCTGCAGTGGGCGAAAACGCATCCACCTCCCCTGCCCACCTGAGTAGAGTTCGGGCTCGGATGCTACTGGCCGTCGACGTCGGCAACACCAACGTCACCCTTGCACTCTTCGAGGGCGAGCGGCTGGTCGCCGACTGGCGCGTGACCTCGCACCGGGAGCGGACCGCGGACGAGATGGCTGTCGAGCTCCGCCAGCTCTTCAGCCTCCGCGGTTTCGACCTGGACGTCGTCACCGGGGTCGTCATCTCCAGCGTCGTGCCCAACCTGAACCCCGCTTTGATCGAGGCGTCCCGCCGCTACCTCAAACGTGAGCCGGTCATGGTCGGCCCCGGGATCAAAACGGGGGTGCGGATCCGCTACGAGAACCCCAAGGACGTCGGCGCCGACCGCATCGCCAACGCGCTCGCCGCGTATACGAAATACGGCGGCCCGGTGGTGGTGATCGACTTCGGCACGGCCGTCACCTACGACGCCATCAACGCCGAGGGCGACTACCTCGGCGGAGCGATCGCTCCAGGCGTCGAGATCTCGCTCGACGCCCTCGTCTCGAACACCGCCATGCTCCGGCGGGTGGAGGCGGTGGCCCCGGACTCGGTGATCGGCCGCAACACGGTCACCTCGATCCAGTCGGGGCTCGTCTGGGGCTTCGTGGCCCAGGTCGAAGGCATGGTCGAGCGCATGGTGGCCGAGCTGGGGGGCAGCGCCAAGGTGATCGCCACCGGCGGGCAGGCGGGGCTCGTCGCGGGGCTGACGCACGTGATTGAGGCCACCGAGCCGCTCCTGACCCTCGAAGGTTTGCGCTTGATCTACCTGCAAAACGCCGACGGTGCCGGACACTAGTAGCGCCCACTTGAAGACCGCCCCGGCGTTCCACATCTACCTGGCGCCCGGCCTGCAGAACAGCGAGCTGGCCGCCGTGCTCGCGGAGCTTGGGCTCCAGGCCCAAACGCTCGAAAACGCGGCCACGGTCGTCCAGCCGGCGTTGGTCTTGCTCTACCCCGGGCAGAAGGCGCCCGAGGGGCTCGAGGACATGGCGCTCGCGCCGCCCAAGGACGCGTCACGCACGGCCCTGCGCGAGCTCTTGCGCATGGCGATGGAGAACGTGGCGCTGAAGCACGAGGTCAAGCAGCTCGAAGAGCAAGCCCACCGGCAGCACCGCCAGTTCGAGGAGTTGAACCGGATCGGCATCGCGCTCTCCGCCGAGCGGGACATCACCAAGTTGCAGGAGTTCATCCTCACCACGCTGCGCCAGCTCACCAATGCCGACGGGGCAAGCCTGTGGCGGAAGACCCTTGGCGAAGACGGGTCGCCGCAGCTGTTCCTGGCCTCGAGTCAGAACAGCTCGATCGGCAATACCTACCAGGCGTTCACGGTCCCGGTCGATGAGAAGAGCGTGGTCGGCTACACCGTCACGGTCGGGTGGAGTCAGATCTACGACGACGCATACAACCCGCCGCCCGGCAAGCCGCAGGGCGGCCGGAACTTCGACCAGCAGTTCGGCTACCGGACGAAGTCGATGCTGACGGTGCCCATGCGCAACTACAACAACGAGGTGGTCGGCGCGGTCCAGCTGATCAACGCCAAGCGCCGCTACGAAACCAAGCTCACGGTCGCCAACGTTCCCAACGAGGTCGTGAGCTTTCGACCCGAGGACCTCGAGATGATCGAGTCCATCGCCAGCCAGGCCGCGGTCGCTCTGGACAACAAGAGCCTGCTCGACTCGATCCAGTCACTTTTCGACGGCTTCGTGCAGGCGAGCGTGACCGCCATCGAGCAACGAGATCCGAGCACCGCCGGTCACTCTGGTCGCGTCGAGGCGCTGACGACCGCCCTCGCTCACGCCGTCACTGAGATCGGAACCGGCAAGTATCGCGACGTGTACCTGACCGATGACCAGTTCAAGGAACTGCGATACGCGTGCCTGCTCCACGACTTCGGCAAGGTCGGCGTGAGGGAGCACATCCTGGTTAAAGCCAAGAAGCTGATGCCGGGCCAACTCGAAGTGATCCAGGCCCGCTTCGACTTCGTTGAGCGTTCGGTGCAGCTCAAGTACGCGACCGACAAGCTGGAGGCGATGCGCAGCGGGGCGGCGGTCGATGGCGCCCTCGCGGAGATCGACCGGAAGCTCGACGAGGAATTGCGGCGACTACGCACCTGGATCGAGGGCATCGTCGCCGCCAACGAGCCGACTGTGATGCCCGAGGACAAGGCCTCGATGCTGGAAGTCCTCTCCCGGGAGGAGTACCACGATATGGCGGGGCGGTCGCACCCGATGCTCGACCCGCAGGAGTTCCGCTTCCTCTCGATCCAGAAAGGAACGCTCGACCCGCAGGAGCGCCTCGAGATGGAGGCGCATGTGACCCACAGCTTCCACTTCCTGACCAAGATCCCGTGGACGACGGTCATGCGCGGCATCCCTGAGATCGCCTACGGGCACCACGAGAAGCTGGACGGGTCCGGCTACCCGCGCGGGCTGACCGCCGACCAGATCCCGCTGCAGGCGAAGATGATGACGATCTCCGACATCTACGACGCCCTCACCGCGCAGGACCGTCCATACAAACGCGCGGTGCCGCGAGACGTGGCGCTCGACATCCTGGAAAACGAAGCCGGCGACGGCAAGCTGGACCGAGACCTGCTCGACATTTTCGTCGCCAAGCAGGTCTATCAGGTCACGGCGCCGCGATGAGGGTGAAGTTCTGGGGCACCCGCGGCACGAGGCCCACGCCAGGCAGAAAAACGCTGCGTTACGGCGGCAACACGACCTGCCTCGAGGTTCGTGACAAGGACGACAACCTGATCATCATCGACTCGGGCTCGGGCATCGCGGAGCTCGGAAGCGGGTTCGAGCCGTCCGAGCCGCTGCAGGCTCACCTCCTGATCACGCACACACACCTCGATCACATCCAGGGATTCCCATTCTTCCCACCAGCGTTCGTGCCGGGGACGCACCTCACGATCGTTGGACCGGCAGGTTCGGCCAAGTCACTGCAGGCGGCGTTCGCCGACCAGATGGACCCTGCGTACTTTCCCGTGCGCCTCGATCACATGCCGGCGGAGATGGAGTTCATCGAGAGGAATCCCGGTGAGACATTCGAGGTCGGCGGCCTGCGCATCACACCGCACCTTCTTATGCATCCGATCCCGACCTTCGGATACCGGATCGATGAAGGCTCGAAGCGCTTTGCCTTTGCGACCGACAACGAAATCGCCCTGTTCGCCGCCAACGAGAACGGGACCCTGAGGGACCTGGCGAGCTGGTGCCAGGACGCCGACCTGCTCGTCCACGACGCGCAATTCAGCCGCGAGGAATACAAGACTCACGCCGGCTTTGGACACTCGACGTACGAGCAAGCGCTGGCGCTGGCAGAGCAAGCGGGCGTCCGGCAGCTGTCGTTCTTCCACCACGACCCGGCCCACTCCGACAGCGACATCGACGCGCTCATCGAGGAGGCGCTTGGCAACCATCGCCAGGCGGGCGGCACGGACGTGGTCGCGTTTCCGGCGGCCGAGGACCACGAGCTGACCCTCTAGCGTTCGCTCGCCGTCCCTTAGTCTTTCTCGGAACGTGACCGACGCAGACGAGCCAGAGGTAATTCGCGACCGGCGGAAGAAGCTCGAGCGCCTGCGCGCAGCGGGGGTCGATCCGTATTCGCGTGGGTTCAAGCCAACGCAGTCGACGGCGGAGGCGCGCGCGCTCCTTGGCGACCGCGAACGCACCGAGCCGGTCGCCCTTGCCGGCCGCCTGATGGTGAAGCGCTTGATGGGCGGGTCCACGTTTGCCGACCTGCAGGACCAGGCGGGCCGCATCCAGCTGTTTGCGAGTCGCGACATCCTGGGCGAGCCTGACTTCGACCTGTTCGCCGACCTCGACGCGGGTGACCTGATCGGCGCGGAGGGTCCGATCTTTCGCACGCGTCGGGGCGAGGTGACGCTGGAGGTCCATTCGTTCAAGCTGCTGACCAAGTCACTTCGC
This sequence comes from Candidatus Dormiibacterota bacterium, assembly GCA_036390875.1. Classification (GTDB taxonomy): domain Bacteria; phylum Chloroflexota; class Dormibacteria; order Dormibacterales; family Dormibacteraceae; genus UBA10449. The sequence continues at coordinate 16,188 of DASWBB010000124.1, read as the reverse complement.
CCACTACCAGAGAAGTGGCACGGGCTCAAAGACGTCGAGATCCGCTACCGCCAGCGATACGTCGATCTGATCGCAAACCCAGAGGTCCGCGAAGTGTTTCGGGCGCGGACGAAGATCATCGCCTCGCTGCGCGCTTTGTTGGACGCTCGAGGGTTTCTCGAGGTCGAGACGCCGGTGCTCCAGGAGGTCCCGGGCGGTGGTCACGCGCGGCCGTTCGTAACGCATCACGAGGCGCTCAACCGCGACCTCTTCCTGCGCATCGCACTGGAGCTGCACCTGAAGCGGCTGCTGGTGGGTGGTTTCGAGCGCGTGTTCGAGATCGGCCGCGTCTTCCGAAACGAGGGATTGTCGCCGCGGCACAACCCCGAGTTCACGATGCTCGAGTGCTATGAGGCCTACGCGGACTACAACGACGTCATGAAGTTGGTGGAAGAAATGGTCGTCGTGTCGACCGCGGCCGCGGGGCGCACGTCCCAAGTTACGTATCAGGGCGAGGAGATCAGCCTCGCGCCTCCTTTCCGGCGCGCGCGCATGGCCGACCTGGTCCTCGAGCACACCGGCAAACAGGCCGTGGGCAAAGAGCTCAACGACCTTTTCGAGGAGCACGTGCAGGCGCTACTTCGCGAGCCGACCTTCGTGACGGACTACCCGATCGAAGTGTCACCCCTGGCGAGGCCGCGCGATGACGATCCGCGGTTCGTCGAGCGTTTCGAGCTCGTGATCCTGGGCCGCGAGTATGCGAATGCATTCACGGAGCTGACCGATCCGATCGACCAGCGACAACGATTCGAGGCGCAGGCGGCGCAGCGCGCAGCCGGCGACGTCGAAGCCCACCCGATGGATGAGGATTTCCTGCGCGCCGTCGAGTACGGCCTCCCGCCTTGCGGTGGCCTTGGGGTTGGAATCGACCGGCTCATCATGCTGCTTACCGACCAGGCGTCCATCCGCGATGTGATCCTGTTTCCGGTCATGAAGGCGGAGACGTAGCCGTGCTGCCACTGGACTTGATCCGCAAGGACCCGGATCGGGTGCGTCGTGCCGCGGAGCTGAAGGGCGAGCCGGCGCCGATCGACGACATCCTCGCCCTGGACGCGGAGTGGCGTCGCCACGTGCACGAAGCAGAGACGATCAAAGCCCAGCAGAACACGCTGTCCAAGGAATTTGCCAGGACCCGCGACGAAGGGTTGAAGGACCGGCTGCGCGAGATGGCCGACCGCAGCAAAGCCGAGCTTGGCGAGGCCGATGCGGTCAAGCGCCGGCTCGACGACCTTCTGCTTCGAGTCCCAAACCTCTTCCATGAGTCGGTGCCGGTCGGGGCGGGAGAGCAGGACAACGTCGTATTGCGCGACTGGGGCTCGAAGGTCGATCTGGGTTTTACCCCGCGCACGCATTTCGACCTCGGGGAGGCGCTCGGCATCATGGACTTCGAGCGCGCGGCCAGGGTCGCCGGCTCTCGATTCGCGTTCCTGCTCGGCCAGGGCGCCCTCCTGGAACGGGCCCTCGCTCAGTTCATGCTCGACGTGCACACGCGCGAGCACGGGTACACGGAGGTGCTGCCGCCGGTGCTGGTCAACAGCGCCTCCATGACCGGGACCGCCAACCTGCCGAAGTTCGGGGCGGATGCATTTCGGGTCGAAGGCCAGGACCTCTGGTTGATACCGACGTCAGAGGTTCCGCTCACCAACTTCCACCGCGAGGAGATTCTCGAAGCCGACCGTTTGCCTCTCAAGTACACCGCCTATACACCCTGCTTTCGCTCCGAGGCGGGGGCGGCGGGGAAGGACACCCGGGGATTCATCCGTCTGCACCAGTTCTCGAAGGTCGAGATGGTCAAAGTGACCGTGGCGGAGACGTCGATGGACGAGTTCGAAAAGCTCACCGCCGACGCCGAGGACATCCTCCAGCGCCTTGGACTGCACTACCAGGTCATGGTGATGTGCACGGGCGACATGGGTTTCGCGCAGTACAAGAAATACGACCTGAATGCATGGTGTCCCGGCTTGGGGCGCTACCTCGAGGTCTCGTCCTGTTCGGTCTTCAACGACTTTCAGGCGATGCGCGCGAACATTCGCTACCGACCGGCTAGGGGAGCGCCGCCGCGCTTCGTCCACACGATCAACGGCAGCGGATTGGCGCTCACACGAACGATCGACGCGATCATCGAAACCTATCAGCGCGCGGACGGGACGATCACAGTGCCTGAAGTGCTGCGCCCGTATATGGGCGGACTGGAGGTCATCGGCTTACGCCCCGCCTCCTAGAATCCTTGCTGCCCTGGGAGGGGTGGCCGAGTCCGGTTGATGGCGACAGTCTTGAAAACTGTTATAGGTGCAAGCCTATCCTGGGTTCAAATCCCAGCCCCTCCGCCAATTCGGCCGTATGCGGTCAGGAGCCCCTTTTGCCTGGCGCCTTAGCCACCCAGACCGCTCTGCGCCCAGACGGTGGCCGCAGCGACAGAGTTGAATTTTCGCATCGCCAACCCGTGGTTGTCGATCTCCTTGGCGACGTCCTCGATGATCGCCTTGCCCAGCCCTTCTTCGGCGGTCACCATCGCCATGCGTTTCAAACCCGCGTTCAGGGCTTGGGGCAGCCAGATTTCGGAGACCCATTGCAGATCCTCAGCGACGAACACCTTCGCTTTGCGGGCGTCACTCACATATCCGACCACATGGTGCTCGCGAATCGCCTGCACGCCTTTCAACAGCGCAGCGCGGAATTCGGCACTCGTGGCGTAGCCCTTCCATTCCGCGTACAGGATCTGAGGGACGCTCCGCCAGCGGATGGACAGATATGGCTCGTCCAGGTAGATCTGGTCGTCCATGGACGAGAACGCTAGCCTTCGACCCAGGTCACGGTGTCAGGTATACGTGGGCCGGTTCCCCGGGGCCACCCCAGAATCCCTGGCCGTCACCCTAGCCGAAGGCATGGGGGGCTGATCATGTGAGTGACGAAACGCCGCCGCGTCCTGAAGTTATGGTGGGCGGGTGAAGCTGCGGGCGGCTGGTGTTCTGGTGCTTCTGGCCGCCGGATACCTGGCGTTCAACTATTTCATCCGACCCATCCCGGCGGTCGCGGCTACAGGAGCGGTCGAGACCTCGACCACGACCGCGGGGACCGCGCCCACGCTGCCGTGGCCGAGTCCTGGCGAGGCCGCGGTGAGCGTCTCGAGCCTCGGCTTCATCGCCACCTCTGGCAACGAGAAGCCGGCCCCCGCGGCCAGCATCGCCAAGGTGATGACCGCGCTCGTCGTCATCGGGGACAAGCCGCTGAAAAAGGGTGAGGACGGCCCGACGATCGTGATCACGGACGCAGACGTGCAGGAATATCAGTTAGACAAAGCGGCCCAGCAGTCGGTCGTCGAGGTTCGCGCGGGTGAGCAGCTGACCGAGCGGCAGGCTCTCCAGGCCTTGCTGATTCCTTCTGCCAACAATATTGCGTTCACGCTCGCAAACTGGGACGCAGGCTCGACCGCAGCGTTCGTCGTGGAGATGAACAAGCTGGCCAAGAAGCTCGGCATGGTTCACACGAAATTCGCCGATGCGGCCGGTGCGTCCGATCAGACAGTCAGCACCCCGACCGACCTGCTGGCCCTGGGCATGACCGCGATGAAGCAAGACGTGCTGGCCCAGATCGTGGCGACGTCCGATGCCAGTCTGCCCGTCGCCGGCACCGTGTACAACGTCGACTACGCCCTTGGGCAGAGCGGCATCATCGGCATCAAGACGGGTTCCGGCTTTGGCGCCAACTTCCTGTTCGCCGCCTCGGTTACTGTGAGCGGCTTCACGATCACCATCTACGGCTGCGTGATGGGCTTGCCCACCCTGGATGCCGCATTTGCCGCGACCAAGGCGCTCATTGCCGCCATGCAGCCGCAGCTCCACATCGTCCGGGTGCTTTCCAAGTACGTGGCCGTGGGCAGCTACGAGCTGCCTTGGGGAGGCCGATCGGACCTGCTGTCGACCGCAAACGTCGACCTGGTGGAGTGGCCGGGGATGATCTTGAGGCAGAGCGTGCGCGCGCCGGCGCTAACGATCACCAAGCCAATTCCCCCTGGCACGGAGGCAGGCGTGCTCAACATGGTGCTCGGGGACTACAACCTCGACGTGCCGTTGACGACCTCGGACGCGATGTACCCGCCTGGGCGGTTCTGGAGGCTGACCCGGTTCTAGCGGCCCCTGTTACCCGGCCGCGGGACGCGGCGTTCAGTCTGGAGGAACGCAAGATGCAATCCACCATCCGCACCGTCGTGCTCTCGCCGCCGCGGCGACACTGTGCGCGCTGATCGCGACGCTGGCGGTGCTTGCGGTCAGCAGACCGCCTTCTATCCTGCTCACCTCACCCTCGGCGACATCGACCACGTCCACGTTCGACCCGGGCGTGATCACGACCGGCGACGCGACTGTGTCCAAGAAGCCCGACCTTGCCCTGATCTCGGCCGCGGTCGAATCCAAGCAAAGCAGCGCGTCGGCGGCACAGTCCGACCTCGCCGGCAAGGCGGCCGGGCTGATCGCGCGTGCCAAGGCGCTGGGGATCGCTGACAAGGACATCAACACCTCGGGTTATTCCGTGGGCCCGAGCTATGCGCCGAACACCGGCACGATCGACGGCTATCGCGCGGTCGAGGCGCTGCTGCTCAAGTGGCACAACGTGGACACCGTCGGCAAGACGCTCGACGCGCTTGTCCAGGAAGGCGGAGCGACGCAGATCAGCGTGGGCTTCAGACTCGCGGACCCGAAGGCCGCGCAGGCGGAGGCACGCTCACTCGCGATCGGCGACGCGCGCTCGCGGGCTCAGGCCATGGCCGCCGCCGCAGGTGTGAAGCTTGGCAAGGTGCTTCGTGTGAGCGACCTGAGCACGTCGGGCTCCTCATCGGCGAACTTCGATATCAAGGGCGGAGCGGCGGCGTCTACTCAGGTTCCGGTCGGGGAGCTCGACGTGCAGGTGGCGGTTGAGGTCGACTTCGCGATCGACGGCTAGATTCAGCGCTCGGAACCGCGCGGTTCCGGGTGCCGGTGACTTATCTTCCGGGCCATGATCAAGCTCTATCCGGACCGCCCGGTGGCCGCCCTCGTCCGCGTCTTCGCCGATCTCGTGGTCACGGGCTGGACGGTTGCGTGGGCCGTTTTGGGTTTTTTGATCTACCAGACCATCATGGGTCTCGAGGTCATCGCCAACGGCATCTCGAGCACCGGGACCACCTTCAACGGCTGGATCAAGCAGTTCCATGACGCGATCCCCGGGGGGATCCCTGGTGTCACCGATTTCCTTCTCAAGGTCGCAGATGCGCTGCGCAAGTACTCAGGCGATCCGCTCGTGTCGGCCGGCCACCAGGTCCACGACGCGATCATCCAGGTTGCGATCGTCCTCGCTTTGCTGGTGGCCCTGCCGCCGATCCTGCTCGTCCTGCTGCCTTACGGCGCGTGGAGGTGGCGCGATATGCGCGAGCTCGGGTCCGCTCTCGCGTTCGTACGCATCGCGTCCATGACCGGTCGTGCGGACCAGGCGCGCGCGGTGCTGGCGTATCGCGCGGTCTCCACGCTGACCTTCCGGCAGCTGATGTCGGCGAGCGCGGACCCTGTGGGCGACATCGCGGAGCGCCGTTATGAGCGGCTGGCCGCGGAGATGATGAGGCGCGCGGGGCTTGATCCGGGGCGGCTGTCGCCACCGGGGCTGCCGGAGCTGCCCGGGCATAGGGGCCGGTAGGCTTCTCGTATCTTTGTGGCGTGTGCCGAAGCATCAAGACCCTGCGCCAGGCTGAAGTCGTCGCCAGCGAAGACGAGATTCGCGCCGCCGCGCGCCAGTTCGTGCGGAAGGTGAGCGGTTTTCGCGAGCCGTCAGGCAAACACCAGGTTGCGTTCGAGGGGGCCGTGGACGAGATCGCGCTTGCGTCCCAGCGCCTGCTGGAATCCATCGCGGAGAACCTGCCCGTCCGCCGGGCCTCTTAACAACCTGGGTTGGCGGCTCTGCCGCCATCTATTAAGGTCGAGGCCGACAGGTGAGTTGGGCCGGGGGAGGGGGCCAAAACGGAAGGGAGGGCCCGCCAAAGGTGTGCCCACTCAAACCTGGCAGCCCCTGCAGAAGTTCAGCGGCTCCCGGTTCGACCCCAACTGGCTGATCCGATGCCCGCACCGCGGACAGGTTTTCCCACCCTTCATGTGCACCGACATGAACGACCGATCCTGCTTGGATTCGTCGTAGTTGGGATTGGCCAGAATCGCCTCCACCGCGCGCGAGAGCACGACCGGAATGGCCTCGAAGAGTGCCTCCTCGTCCGCCGGCTTCAGCGTTGCCCGCCGCCGCAATGGCAGCAAGCGCGCCTCGAACAGGATCTCGTCCGAATAGGCGTTGCCGATGCCGGCCAGAAACTCCTGGTTGCGCAGCAGGTCCTTGAGCTCATCGCGAAAGCGTCGCAGGCGCTTGCGAAACGCATCGATGCCCATCGCCGGCACTGAATCTGCCTCCGGTCCCAGCTCGGCCCAGCCGGGGACTTCCTTCGCAAGGTCGCCGACCCAGTAGATCCGGCCCATGTCGCGGAAGTCGAGGTATCTCAGCTCCTGGCGGCCCTCGATGCGGATCGTGAACACCTCCGTCGCAGGCGCCGTCGTCCCGCTGTCGGCCATCTGAAACCGCCCGCCCAGCATCGGGTTGATCACCAGCCAGCGCTCTGAACCGCCACCACCGAGCTCGGTCCCGAAAACGAGGTGTTTGCCACGTCGCGAAAGTGAGACGATCCGGCGAGCTGGGAGCTCATCGGCGAAATGCTCGACCGGGTATCGGAGCATGTGGCCCTTCTTGGGGTTCACGGTCGCGGCGGTGATCAGCCGGCCCTCGAGGCGCGGGCTGAGTCGGATCCGCACGGCCTCCAGCTCCGGCAATTCAGGCATGAAGCCAAGATACGGCGGCCCGTTTGAGGACCGGCGGATAGGGGAAATTCAAGAACATGCGTTTGGATAAATTCACCGAAAAGGCTCAGGAGGCTCTTCAAGACGCTTCCGAGTTAGCGCGCGGACTCGGCCAGCAGGCGATCGAGCCCGAGCACTTGATCCTGGCGCTCATCCACCAGCAGGAAGGCGTCGGCCGCACGCTTCTCGAGCGGGCGGGCGTCTCGGTCCAGGCCCTCGAGCCGGCCCTGGTCTCGTCGATCGAAAGGCTGCCCAAAGTCAGCGGCGGCCAGCAGGTCCTGAGCTCGGCGCTGCAGAAAGCGCTGGATCAGGCCGAACAGGAGGCGGAGCGCCTCAAGGACGAATACGTCTCGACCGAGCACCTCGTGCTCGCCCTCGCGGACGCCAAGGCATTGAAGGACGCCGGCGCCCGGCATGACGCGCTTCTCCGCGCACTGCGCCAGATCCGCGGTAGCCAGCGTGTCACCGATCAGAACCCTGAGTCCAAGTACCAGGCGCTCGAGAAGTACGGCCGTGACCTGACCAAGCTTGCGGCTGACAGCAAGCTCGACCCGGTCATCGGCCGTGACGAGGAGATCCGCCGGGTCATTCAGGTGCTTTCGCGCCGCACCAAGAACAACCCCGTCCTCATCGGTGAGCCAGGAGTCGGCAAGACGGCAATCGCCGAAGGCCTCGCCCAGCGGATAGCCGCCGGCGATGTGCCGGAGGGCCTGAAAGGAAAGCGTGTCATTGCCCTCGACCTGGGCGCCCTCGTCGCCGGCACCAAGTACCGCGGCGAGTTCGAAGACCGCCTGAAGGCGGTGCTGAAGGAGATCGAGGATTCCAACGGCCAGGTCATCCTCTTTATCGACGAGCTGCACACCCTGGTCGGCGCCGGCGCCGCGGAAGGCGCGATCGACGCAGCGAATCTTTTGAAGCCCATGCTCGCGCGCGGTGAGCTGCGCGCCATCGGCGCGACCACGCTCGACGAGTACCGCAAGCACATCGAGAAGGACGCCGCCCTGGAGCGGCGCTTCCAGCCCATCATCGTCCGCGAGCCGTCGGTCGAGGACACCATCAGCATCCTCCGCGGCCTGCGCGAGCGGTATGAGGTCCACCACGGTGTTCGGATCAAAGACTCCGCGATCGTGGCGGCAGCCGTCCTGTCGAACCGCTACATCAGCGACCGCTTCCTGCCCGACAAGGCGATCGACCTCATCGACGAAGCCGCGGCGCGGCTGCGCACTGAGATCGACTCCTTGCCCGCCGAGCTCGATGAGATCGAGCGGCAGTTTCGCCAGCTCGAGATCGAGCGCCAGGCGCTGAAGAAAGAGACCGACAAGGTTTCGAAGGAGCGCCTCGCAGCGCTTGAGAAGCTGCTCGCGGAGCTCGCGGAGACGAGAACGTCCCTGCGCTCACGCTGGGAGCAGGAAAAAGAGGTCATCGGCAGGATCCGCGCTCTCAAAGCTCAGCTGGAGGACGTCCGTGGCGAAGCCGACCGCGCCGAGCGCGCGGCCGATTTCGCAAAAGCCGCCGAGCTCCGATATGGCAAGGCGGTGGAGATCGAAAAACAGATCCAGGCCGCCCAGGCACGCCTGCAAGAGCTGCAGGGCGGCCACGCCCTGCTCAAGGAAGAGGTCGACGAGGAGGACATCGCCGAAATCGTCGGACGCTGGACGGGCATTCCGGTTTCGCGGTTGATGGAAGGCGAGATCGCCAAGCTCATCAAAATGGAGGAGCGCCTCCACGAGCGTGTCATCGGCCAGGACGAAGCCGTGAGTGCGGTCGCGAATGCCGTGCGACGGAATCGATCCGGGCTGTCAGACCCCAACCGGCCGGTCGGATCGTTCATCTTCCTCGGCCCGACCGGCGTCGGAAAGACCGAGCTCGCCCGCGCTCTGGCGGAGTTTCTGTTCGACAACGAGCAGGCGCTCATCCGCCTCGACATGTCCGAGTATCAGGAAAAGCACACTGTCGCGCGCTTGATCGGCGCGCCGCCCGGCTACGTCGGCTACGACGAGGGCGGCCAGCTCACAGAGGCTGTGCGGCGGCGGCCTTACTCGGTCGTCCTATTCGACGAGATCGAAAAGGCGCACCCGGACGTCTTCAACATCTTGTTGCAGATCCTCGACGACGGCCGCCTCACCGACGGACAGGGCCGCACTGTGGACTTCCGCAACACGGTGATCATCATGACCTCGAATCTGGGCAGCCACATCATCCAGGAGATGGCCGGACGGCCGTTTGAAGAGGTGCGCGAATCGGTCATGGCCGTGCTGCGCGACCACTTCAGGCCGGAGTTCTTGAACCGGGTCGACGAGGTCATCGTCTTCCGCCCGCTGACGCAGGACCAGTTGGGTGCGATCGTCGACATCCAGTTGCGCAGACTCGAGAAGCGCCTGGCTGAGCGTCACATCCAGCTCGTGGTCACCGACTCGGCGCGCAAGCTGCTCGCCCAGCGTGGGTGGGATCCGGTGTACGGTGCCCGTCCGCTCAAGCGCACGATCCAGCGCATGGTCCAGGATCCGCTCGCGATGAGGCTGCTGGAGGGCAAGTTCTCCGACGGCGACACCGTCGAGGTCGACGTGCAGAAGGGCGAGCTGACCTTCAACAAAGCCAAGGTCGCAACCCCCGCAGCGTAATCGGCTGCTGCTAAGTACAGACGGTGCCGGCGGGTGGAAGCGTCAGGTCGATGAGGTAGGCGTCTTCTGCCTGCTGACTGCAGGTGCTCGCGAAGTACGAGGTGTGGCCGTTGCCATTGCGGGTAAGTAGCACCGATCCTGCCAGCTGTCGGTTCACCGACTGCGCCCACGCGTAGGGAGTAACGGGGTCACCCGTGCCGCCCACGACGAGGATCGGAGGCGCGCCGTCGGCAGTCAGGGGGCCGTCCGTGCCGGTCGGCTTCACAGGCCAGTAAGCGCAGTTCAGGTCGGAGTACTGGAACCACGCTCCAAAGAACGGGGAGACCTTGACCAAGGACGGCCCGAGCTGGTCGTAGGCTGCGATATCCGTCGGGACAGGATGATCGAGGCAGTTGATTGCGGCATTCGCGTCTGCTTCGTTGGCGTAGGTGCCATCCGCGTTCCGGCTGTAGTAGTCGTCTGCGGCCGCAAGCAGCACGCTCGCATCGCCTCGATCGATCGCGGCCAGTGCCTGCTCCAGCAGCGGCCACGTTTCCTGGTAGTAGACCCTCCAGAGCACGCCGGTCATGGCCAAGCCCCGCGTCAACATCCTGGTGCCGACCGGAATCGGATTGGTGTCGACACGTTGCATGAAGGCGGTCAGCTTCGTGTACGGGTCGCCGGACCGTGCGTACTCGCAGGACTTTCTAGCGCTGCAGCTGTTCAAGAACGCGTGGAGGTTCTGCTCGAAACCGGCCAGTTGTGGAGGCAGCTGGTCGTTGAGAGAGACGGAGGGGTCGAGCACCCCGTCGAGGACGAGTGCGCGCACGTGAGTGGGGAACAGGTGCGCATACGTCTGGCCCAGATACGTTCCATACGAGAAACCCATGTAGGTGAGCTTGGAGTCGCCGAGCGCAGCGCGCAGCAAGTCCATGTCCTTGGCCGCGCTCACGGTGTCGACGAACGGCAGGACCCTGGGGTTCCGCTGCGCGCAGGCGGCGGCGAAGGCCTGGTCGGCCTGGATCGAAGCCTGCTTCTCTTGAGGATCGTCGAGCACTCCGTCCAGAGCATTGAACGCATCCCACTGCGGACCGTCGAGGCATCGAATCGGCGCGCTCCTGCTCACTCCCCGAGGATCGAAGCCGACCAGGTCGAAGCGCCGGTTGAGCTCAGGCAGCGCGAAAGCGCCGTCACGAACCCAGTCCACACCTGACGCCCCTGGCCCGCCGGGATTGATGAGCAGCGAGCCGATGCGGTTGGCGTGGTCGGTCGCGGGCTTCCGGTTTATTGCGATGTCGATGGTGCCCGCGGTGGGATGCGCGTAGTCGAGCGGCACGGTCACCGACCCGCACTGAAAGCCCCCGCCGCAATCGGTCCACGCGACCGATCCGGGCGTTGCGAGCGCCGGGCTTGGATTCGGGTTGGGACTTGTCTTGGCTTGCTGGGGCGCGCCTAGGGTGCATGCCGACAGCAGGAGGATGGCCGCGATCGCGACCGCGGTGACTCGCGGAACCACAATCGGAGTCTAGCCTTCCCGCCTCGCCGGCCGTCGTCATTGGAAGAGCCGGGTCCGAATGCGAACCCGGCTCTTTCCGCTGCATCAGTCTGGAGCGTCAGGCTGGGTGCATGCGCCTCGATGTGATGCGGCCTTCCACAGCGTGCCGGAAGGTCGCCACGGCCCACAGCACGGTGATCACCGCCATCAGGACGAGCAGATACTGGACCGACCCAGTAATCAGTCCGCCCACGATCGCGATGGCGAGTGCCGCCACTACGATCAGCATCGTCATCAGGGCGAAGGGATCCGTGAAGTAGAACCTCTCACGCGGCGCGCCAAAGAGATGCGCGCCAAGGCCGAGCACGGTGAGCGCGATGATGCCCTCGCGCACGCCTCCAAGGAGCGGCCAGTTCCACCCTTGCGTCACTGATAGCGCCAGCGTCAGACCGACGACCACGAGGACAGTCGACCAGGCGTCCTTCCAACTAAGCCTCATGTGTACACACCTCCGGTTCAGGCTAGGCTCGATTGGGCTCGCATGTGAATTGCCGAATGGCCTCCAAAGTTCGGGACAGGGGTCCTTGCCGGTGGCGGGTAGGAGGGAATCCTTCCGTCGATTGGCTGTATCGATTCCGCCTGGCATAGTCGGATTCGACTTTCGCTGAACCATACTTGCCAGCATCGTGGCGCTCGCGACTGCCTACCTCCTTGGTCCACACGAGGCGAGGTTGGCCGGCGAGACCAGCGTGTTGGATTCCGACATCGCCAGAGGTGTTGTGACGCGGGACCTGGCTGTGGCAGTCACGGCGGCCAACATCTGGTCTTTGGCATCGATTCTCTCGATGGGCAACCGCGATGGGTCGCCTTGGCAAGCCGTCCGACCGACGTGAAGATGGAGCTACGCTCCTTGCTGTTTGGCTTGTACCCGGCGCTCTGGATCAGCTGTGGAAACCGGCAGTGGCGGATCCGTGGAATTCCGAGTGTCTTCAGGCCTGAGCCGGTGCTGGAAGCGTGGCGGCAGGCGACTGAAGGAATGGTGAACACCGGATGACTGCCAATGGCGGGAAGGGAGGGATTCGAACCCTCGAGGGAGCTTTACACCCCCTACCCGCTTAGCAGGCGGGTGCTTTCGGCCACTCAGCCACCTCCCCGGGGAGTCCGGGCCGCCGCTCGATTCTATCCGCCGTGAGCCTCTTCCATACTTACTCCCCGATGGAGGCTCCAGGTGGTCCAGGCGCGCCCCCGATGTGGGGTCCCGGCCGCAAGATGGCGTTCGGAGCGGCGCCCGGTCCGAGGAGCAAGCTCTGGTACACGCTCGTCGATGGCAATCTCAGCGAAGTCTTTTTTCCGACCATCGATCGCGTAGCGCTCCACGAGCTGCGCTTCTTCGCCTCCGCGGGAGGTGCGCCGCCAGTCGATGACGCCGGCGACGGCCAGCACCGCGTCACCTGGCTTGCGCCCGGCATCCCTGCCTTCAAGGTCGACAGCACTCACCACGAATATCGACTCACCAAAGAGTTCTTCTCGGATCCTGATGAGAACGCGATGCTGATCGCGGCCACGTTCACGCCTGAGCTCCCAGACGTGCGCCTGTACATGCAGGCCTCAGCGCACTGGCAGCCGGGGAGCGAGGGCAACTTCGGCCAGGTCCTCGATACACATCCGCCCGCGCTGCTTCTGCGCCAGCAGGACGTGTGGATGTGCATCGTCGGTCCGTTCAGTCGAGGCACCGTCGGCTACTACCGAAGCTCGGACCTCCAGATCGACCTGCATGACGGCGATGGCTACCTCACCTACACCTATGAGCGCGCCGGCCCGGGCAATGTCGCGGCGGGCGCCGAGATTGGCATCCGCGCCGGCTCCTTTCAGATCGGAATCGGATTCGCCCATACGCGAGCGGACGCTGAGGAGGTCGCTCGAACTACGCTCCAGAAAGGTTCCGGCAATGTCCGCCACGCCTTCGAACGCGCGTGGCGCGGGCTGCCCGACCTGCCGCCGGCCCTCAGCAAGGTAAGTGGAGACGAGGGGATGCTCGCGCAGGCATCGCTGGCGATGCTGCGCTGCCTCGAGGACAAGTCGTACGCGGGCGCGTTCGTCGCCTCGCCGGCCGCCCCATGGGGCGAGTCCAATCACAACGGCGACCAGATCTATCACCTGGTGTGGCCGCGCGACCTTTGTCGCATCGCAACCGCATTGCTCGATGCGGGCGACCAGGCCGCGGCCCTCCGCGCATTTCGCCACCTGCAATCGCGTCAGCGCGCGGACGGTGCCTGGTTTCAGAACTGGTTCGTGGACGGGACCCCGCACTGGACGTCGACCGAGCTCGACCAGGTCGCGCTTCCGATTCTGCTCGCATGGCGTTTGGGCGTCGCCGGCTGCCTCGACCACGACCCGTACCCGGTCATGGTCCGGCCCGCGGCGCAGTTCATCATCCGCGAGGGACCCCTCACTCAGCTCGACCGCTGGGAGGATCTCGGCGGGCTGTCGCCATCGACGCTCGCGGCGTGCATCGCCGCGCTCATCGTTGCCGCAGAGTTTGCGCACGAGGCCGGTGAGCACATCGCCGCCACGCACCTGCGCGCCGTGGCGGACTACTGGAACGATCGAGTCGAGACGTGGTGCTCGACAGCGGCCGGTCAGTACGTGCGCCTCGCCGGCGATCCGGACCACCGCCCGACCGTCGGAGCGATCGCGCCCGAATTCCTCGAGCTGGTCAGGTACGGCCTGCGACGGCCGAAGGACGAACGCATTCTCCGCAGCCTGCAGAGCGTCGACTCCGCCCTCAAGGTCAGCCTTCCACCAGGACCGGCATGGCGTCGCTACGTCGGCGACCTGTACGGCGAGCATGACGACGGTTCGCCCTGGGATGGCAGCGGCAAGGGCCGGCCGTGGCCGGTGCTCACCGGTGAGCGCGCCCGCCACTTCTTCTCGATGGGACTGCCGGCGGCCGAGCTGGTAAGAACCCTTGAAGGTTTCGCCGGTCCCGGTTCGATGCTGCCCGAGCAGGTCTGGGATGCGCAGGATGTTCCGAGCCGCGGGCTGTCTTTCGGGAAGGCGACTGGTTCGGTATCGCCGCTGGGTTGGGCGCACGCGGAGTACCTCGAGCTGCTCGTCACGATCGCGCTCGCAGGCTTTCCCGACCTCGTGGTGCCGGCGCGTCATCGCTACACGGAAGGCACCCCGCAGGAGCCGGCCTTCGTGTGGTCGCACCGGCACCAGATCGGACACATCGCCGCCGGCCGCCGGCTGCGCGTGCAGCTGCCCAGGCCCGGGTCGGTGCACTACACGTTCGACGATTGGAAGACGTTCGGTGAAGCCGATGCGATCGATACGACGCTCGGCGTTTGGGTGGCCGAGATCCCTTCGAACAAGCTGCCGGAGGGCTCGCAGTTCGCATGGACGGCGCACTACGTGACCGGCTGGGAGGGAAAGAACTATTCCCTTACCGTCGACTGATCGTCAGCGTTCGTCGGGCGGATCGAGGTCGTCCAGGCGGAGCTCCTTGCCTGCGTCTTCGTCGAACTGGCTGTGCAGCTCGCCACAGTCGGCACAGCGGTAGTACTCGCCGACAAAGCCCTTGTGCCACACGGCGTAGCTCACGATCCCCGGCTCCTCGACCAGGATCTCCTGCTCGAGGCGATAGATCACCTGCTCCCAGCCGCCCGTCTCGATCGCGTCGTCGAGAACGACGAGGCAATAGGGGTGCGGTTCGCCCCAGATCACATTGACCTCGCCGCGTCGCTCGTCATCGGCGTTCACGATCGACCACGCCTCCGCGCCGGGCCCGCGCGTGCTGCGCACGAGCCGCAGCGGAGCCCAGAATCGCTCGGCCGACTCGCGTTCCGCCTTGTCGTGCTCGGCCTGCGCCTCCTGGAACGCGCTCCACATGCGCAGCAGGTGGTTGCGGAACCTGTGATAGGTCGGCAGCAGCTTCGGCTGCTGCTTGGGTGAGCCGATGAGCTGCTCGAAAGCGTGCTCGAACGCCGCCTCCACGCGCTCCTGGCGGTCGGCGACGTCAGGCGCCCAGGCCTCGTCCTCCGACAGCCGCATGCTCTCGTTGAGGACGACCTCGAAGTCGAGCCAGTCGTCTCCGAACTCGGGCACGAAGACGCTCTCGACAAGGTCGGCCAGGCGGTGCTCTTCGAGCACGGCCGGCGTCACCTTGCCGCGGGCTTCAGGCCACCCCTTCCAGCCCATCACGTTGTGAATCCAGTAGTCGAAGACCGTCACTGCGTACTGCAGCGCCGCGGGGGAGCTCCAGATGCCGGACGGCCAGGTCCGCTTACCCGTGCGGACCTTGTTGTACAGGGCGATCACCTGTTCTTCGTCGAGGTATTCAGTTTCCACGGGCTCTCCACTATAGGAATAACCGCCGAGCGACCCTGGGTATAGTGAGTTGCAGATGGCTCAAGCCAAGGGTTTCACGCCCAATCAAGTCGCCCGCTACGCCCGCCACCTGATCCTGCCGGAGGTCGGAGGCGCGGGGCAGCGCAAGCTGCTGTCCTCCAGCGTCCTGCTCCTGGGCGCCGGCGGCCTCGGCTCGCCCGCCGGCATGTACCTGACGGCGGCAGGAGTCGGCAAGATCGGGATCGTCGACTTCGACCGCGTCGACGCGTCCAACCTGCAGCGCCAGTTGCTCCACGGCACCGACGACATCGGCCGCCTGAAGGTCGACTCGGCGGCGGACACGCTTCGCAACCTGAACCCGGACGTCGAGGTCGTGCCGATCAACGAGCACCTCAACTCGGAGACGGCGATGCGCATCTTCGAGCCCTACGACGTCATCGTCGACGGCACCGACAACTTCCCGACGCGTTACCTCGCCAACGACGCCGCCCATTTCCTGGCCAAGCCACTGGTGCACGGAAGCATCCTCAGGTTCGAGGGACGGCTCGCCATGTTCGACTCTGCCAAGGGCACTGGCTGCTACCGCTGTCTGTTTCCGGAGCCCCCGCCGCCGGGCGAGGTGCAGAGCTGCGCGGAGGCAGGCGTTTTCGGGGTCTTGCCGGGGATCATCGGCAGCATGATGGCCTTCGAGACGATCAAATACCTGCTGAACATCGGCCGGCCGATGATCGGCCGCTACCTGCTGTTTGAAGGCGAGGACATGACGTTCCGCGAGCTGAAGCTGCGCCAGAACAAGGCCTGCCCGCTTTGCGGCGAGCACCCGTCCGTCCACGGCCTCATC
>DASWBB010000123.1:0-2029 GCA_036390875.1 Candidatus Dormiibacterota bacterium | reverse complement strand
CAGAGCGGGATCTGGCGGTGGCGATGATCTGCCAGCTGGTGATCGCCCCGTGCTCGAAGCTGTCGATGACGCGGCGGTTCTCACAGACCACGCTGGGTGACGAGCCGGCGCTGGGCGAGGTGACCGAGCCCGAGCTGCTGGCCGGCGCCTCGACCGAGGAGGAGATCTTCGGGCCCGGCGGGGTGTTCGCCGGCTTGACCAAGCGGCTGGTGGAGCGGGCGATGGAGGTCGAGCTGACCGATCACGTCGGCTACGAGCCGCACTGCGAGCCGCCGGGTGGCGCGGCCAACCAGCGAAACGGCACGACGTCCAAGACGCTGATCACCGACCACGGGAAGGTCCCGATCGACGCGCCCCGCGATCGGGACGGGAGCTTTGAGCCGCAGATCGTCTCTATGAAGGAGGCGCGGTTGTCAAGGCCTGCTGCCGTTTAGCGTCAGAACTCTGACAACCGCTGGGTAATCGCCAGGCCACCGCTGTCCTGTCAAGCGACCCCGAGCAAGCTCACTGAAGTGAACACTTGACTGGCTCGTTGGCCGCTTGACACGACAGCGAGAACCCGGCTGTTACTGTCACGGTCCGCGGACGGGTCGGCGCGGTGGAGCAGTGCTCATCTCTCTATCGCCTCATCAACTTCGGGGACTAGGTGTCATTGGAGACGCTCCGGTGGCGCAATTCAATAAAGGGCTGTCATGCAGCCAGACGATCTAGGGCGCCTGCCGGAGCGAAGGGTTGGTTGCGGGTGAGCATGTACCAGATCGCCTCGGTCAGCCTTCTCGCGAGGTCGATCTGCGCGACCTTGGCGCCGCGTTGGCGACCGAGGCGGCGCTTGGTGCGCTGGTAGCGCTCCCTGTAGAGCGGGTGTGAGGCCGCATGGATCGCGGCCTCCATCAGCCCCCAGCGCAAGTACTTGGGCCCGTGCTTGGACAGCGGCCCGCGACGGTCCATATCACCGGACTGGCTCACGCGCGGGCACAGGCCCGTGTAACCGGTCAGCTTCACCGGCGAGGAGAACCGGCCGATGTCGCCGATCTCGCACGCGACCGTGAACGACAGCACCCAGCCGAACCCTGGCGCGGTCATCAAGATCGGGACGTAGCGGTGATCGGCGCCGGAGCGCTGCAGCTCGGCTTCGATCTTGGAGATCCGCAGCTCGAGATCGTCGATCAACTGCAGGCTGGCATCGACGTGGCCGCGCCACGGCTGGGGAATGTCGAGCTCTGTGAGCAGCCGCCGGCCGGCGAGGCCGAACAGGTCGGCCATCGGGACCTGGTGGCCGAACGCGATCAGGGTTGAGTGAACGCGGTTCTTCAGCGTCGTGCGGTGCTTGACCAGGTGCAGCCGCCAGCGGGAGCGCTCGCGCTCCCGGCGCAGCCCCGGCGTCGGCAGCCAGATCGCCGGCACCAGGTCGCGAAACGACAGCTCGGCCAGCACCCGCGAGTCGACCTTGTCAGTCTTGCAGGCCAACGGCGCCAGCCCCTTGACCCGCTGCGCGTCGGCGATCAGCACCTCCCAGCCATGGCCGACCAGCTCGTCGTGCACGAACCTGGCGCCGTTCATCGACTCGATCACGCCGCGCACCGGCTCGTTGTAGACACCAACGCGTCGCACAAGCCCGTAGAGGCCGTCGCGGTCCGCCGGCGCCGGAAAGTGACCCAGCAACTCACCCTGATCGGAGATCAGGCAGACATCCACGCGCTTGCGACTGAGATCCAGGCCAACATGTAACACGAACTTTCTTCTCCTCTCAAACCCAAGCAGGAACAACCCCGCCCACGGCGTAACGTGAGTCTGGTCGGTCCTCCTATTCGGATAGCCCGGCCCGTGCGGGTGCATACCGCGCGTGCCTGACCTATGCTGTTCGACGCGGACGACCGACCACCTTCAACGACGACCCGCTTCGCCGGGCCCCCCGTCCGATCACCGAGGCCCGCCTCCTTCATCACATTCGAAAGCGATCGGCCCGTAGCCCCCTCCGGAACCGCGCGAATGCGCAAGACCCTCGGGAGGCCGCCAGACATTTCGCCGG
>DASWBB010000122.1:0-42643 GCA_036390875.1 Candidatus Dormiibacterota bacterium | reverse complement strand
GCGGGGATGATGTCGAGCAGCGAATCGGGAAGGCCCGAGAAGTCGCGGAGGATGCCGCGCCCGAACGCGAGGATCAACGGCTCCGCCATGCGGAACCCTTCCAGCCACCCCGGGAAGGGCTCTTCGAGCGCGCTCTCGATGATCGACGGCCTCACGATCGAAAGTGGGATGTCGCCGTGAAGCTCGACGACCGCGTGCTCCGCCATCGCCTTGGTGAACGAGTAGATGTCGGCGAAGCCCATCGAGTTCGCGTGCACGCGTCCGCGTTCGATCAAACGATCCTTGACCCACTTCTGGCGCAGGCGCTCGGTCGCGCGCGCGACGGCCGGAGTGCCTGCCGGTCCCATGCGCGATTGCGCCTGGCGCCGAAGGCGCTTCAGATTCTCGGGCCGTCGCGACTCCTCTTCCACCGGACCGCGAAGCGTGGTGAGCACGGCCGCTTCGTGACGCCAGTTGAGACCCGGGTCGAGCGGCGGCTCTTCGCGCACGAGGCCCCGCAGCATCCCGCCCACATATGCCGTGGAGACATGCACGAGATGCGGTCGCGCGCCCGCGGTCTTGAGCGCTTCCACCAGGCGCGCAGCGCCCATCAGGTTGGTCTGCGCGGAGAGGTCGGCGGGGTTGTCGAACTCGACCGCGGCGGCCGAGTGGATGACGATGTCGCAGGAGCGGATGAGCTCGTGTCCCTCATCGGTGAGGCCGAGCCCGTCGCGTCCAAGGTCGAGCTCCAGCACGGCGAGCTTTTGCTTGGCCAGCTTCGCGAAAGCCGGCTCGCCCAGCTCGTCCTTCAGACGTTTGAAGGCCGGGCTCGCCAGCACCTCGCGCTCGAGGCGCTCGGCTGCCGGCCTGCGCGCGCTCGAACGGATCGCGAGGTTGATACGGCCGACCTCGGGAATCGAGCGCAAGCACTTCTCGACGATCGACTTGCCCAGGAAGCCTGTGCTGCCGGTGATCAGCACGGTCTTGCCTTTGAAGGCCTCGGCTATCAAGACTTGGTGATTCTAGAGTCGGCGGTGGGGCGCCCTGCTATACATCCTGTCCATGCTTTAGGGTCGGGGTTTGGACTGAGCCGGAGCCCGCGGCGTCGGTCCAGCCGAGGTCGGTGACGACCGAGACCCAGAACCAGTAGGTCTGGTTGGGCCGGCCGTGAAAAACCGCAGTGCCTGCGCTGATCTGGGCCAGCCACGGTTTCATCTGCCCGTCCCGAGTGACGACTTCGACCTTGAAGTTGTTTCCGCCTCCTGGGCTCGACCACGTCACGTCAATCGAGTTGACATCCTTGGAGTCCAGTTCCGCCGTCACGCTGACCGACGGCAGCGGAACGTCCGCGAACCGCGGCGATCCGGAGAGCCACAGGTTGCCCCGGTCAAATTGATAGGGATCCGGGTATGAGCCCGACCAGCCGTACGGATCGATCGGGGTCTGACTGCGGTGGACGTCGTAGATCCCGAAGTGGAGGTGAGGGCCGGTGGCGGTGCCGGTCATGCCGGAGATACCGATCACCTGTCCGCGCTGAACCCGCTGGCCCTTGGCCACGTCGATGCGAGAGAGGTGCCCGTAAAACGACAGCAGCCCGTTGCCGTGATTGATCTCGACGGTCAACCCGCTCAAGCAGGTGTGGCAGTTGGGGTCGAGCCAGTCCGCCCACATCACGGTGCCGGGTGCGGCCGCCGCCACCGGTTCATAGGTGAGGGCGTAGTCATAGCCGTCATGGCCGTCGTAGTACAGGTAGTCATGGCCGCCAGTGGTCTGTGCGTAGCCCTCGGTGAAGCCCGGGTCCGGTCCGCCGACGCTCTGCGTCGCCACCGCGCCGTCGTAGCGGCAGATGCGGTCGTTGACGCCGTAGTCCGGGTAGCAGTGGTCGAAGAGCGAGGTGACGATGTGCGGGCCCATGAACGGCAGCGTCAGGAACGCGCTGGACGCGGGGCCCGAGCCGGAGTCGCCCGCCCCCGTCTCGACGCTGCCATATGAAAGCTGCGCGGGATAGAACCATCTGACGTAGCGACCCTGCTTCTGGCCGGGCGGCAGCGCCTGCGCCGCCTGCGCGGGCACGCTCTGCAAAAGCAAAGGCGCCACAGCGACGAGCGCGATCAAAAGGCGTATGCGCATGTGGTTCAAGGGTGACTCAACCAGCCGCACATCGGGGCGGCGGATTGGTTAAGTTTCGCAAATCATGGCCCACGAGCCTTTCGAGCACGCGGTACTGAGCCAGGGCCGGGCGGCCGTATTCGAGGAGCCGATCGGACCGGCAGGGGTCAGGATTCGCGAGCGGCCTCGCACGCAGCCCCGCAAGGGTTCGGTCGCAGTCGCCGTTCGCGCCGCATCCATCAATCACCTCGACCTCTGGCTGGCCCACGGAGCGCAGCGCATCACACCTCCTCGCGTCATCGCTGCGGATGGTGCTGGAATCGTCCACGAGTCGGGCGATCCCGCCTGGAAGCCCGGAGATGAGGTGGTCGTCTTCCCGACGCTTTGCGACTGGGAATGTGAATGGTGCCGCGCCGGCGAGAACGTGCGCTGCCCGCATTTCGGCGTGCTCGGGGAGCATTCCGACGGCGCCGCGTGCGAGCTGCTTCACATCGATGCGCGCAGCGTGTTTCGCAAACCCGCGAGTCTCAGCTGGGAGGAGGCCGCGGCGTTTCCGCTGACATTCCTCACGGCGTGGCGGATGCTGACCACCCGCGCCCAACTGCGCGCGGACGAGACGGTGCTCGTGATCGGGGCAGGGGCCGGCGTGGCGGTCGCGGCGATCCAGATCGCCAAGCACATCGGCGCGCGGGTGCTCGTCACCAGCCGTTCAGAGGCCAAACGAGCACGCGCCCTGGAGCTGGGCGCGGAGGCCGCCTTCGACTCAGCCAACTTCAGCAAGGCGGTTCGCGCCGCCACCAGGGATGGGGTCGATGTCGTGTTCGAGCATGTTGGTCCGGCGACGCTCGAGGAGTCGATGCGCTCGCTGGCGATGGGCGGGCGAATCGTCACCTGCGGCTCGACGTCGGGGGTCAAGGCCGAGATCACGATGCCGCGCCTGTTTTTCCGGCAGGCCGACCTGCTCGGGTCGACGATGGGCAACGCTTCGGAGTTCGAGGCTGTGCTCACGGCGATCGATCACGGGCTTCGCCCGGTGGTCGACTCCGTCTATCCGTTGGACCAGGTCGAGGCTGCGCTCACGCGGCTCGACTCGGCCGAACAGTTCGGCAAAGTGGTGCTGTCGATATCGTCCTGAGCGCTCAGGACGGCACAACCCACAATTTGGCGGCGGTGTCGTGGCTGAGCGTGACCTCCCGCTTGCCGGATCGGATGCGGATCGTGCGCCCGATGTCGTCGACGTCGACCACAGCGACCTTGCGGCCCGGCATGAGCCGGCGTTCGTCGAGGTAGGCAAGCAGGAGCGGAGCCTCGCGCTCCGCGACCTCCGAAACGCGGGAGATGGCCGCCCTGGCGCCCGCCTTCAGCGTCGCGAGCCGCCGTTCCTTCGGCGATGACCTGGAGTGGCCGGGAATAGGGTTCCCGTGTGGGCAGGTACGCGGACGTCCCAGGGTCTCGTAAAGCCGCCGCTCCACTTTCTCGGACACGGCGTGCTCGAGCCGGGCGGCCTCTTCGTCAGCGGCGACCCAATCGAGACCCAGCACGTCGGTCAGCCAGCGCTCCATGATCCGATGGCGCCTCACGATCGACTCCGCGGCCCGGCGCCCGGCGGTGGTCATCTCGATCTCCTTGCGACCGTTCATGCGCACCATCCCGTCGCGCGCCATCCTTCGGAGCGCGACAGTCACGGTCGGCCTGCTTACGCCCAGCCAGTCGGCGAGGCGCGCGCTGCGTGGTGTTTCGCCCTCCGACCACATGTAATAGATCGCTTCCAGGTAGCGGGAGATGACCTCAGACGGCTCGTTAGACTTATCTAATTGCACCTTTTGCACGTACTAATCCTGTGAATCCACTATGAGTCAAGCGACCGCGGTTCTACTCGGAGCAATCGCGGGGATCACCATTTTCCTCGGGCTGCCGGTGGCCCGCATGCATGGATTGCCCAAGGCGGTTCAGGGCTTCCTGAACGCCTTCGCGACGGGAATCCTGATCTTCATCCTGTGGGACATCCTCTCCCACGCGAGCGGTCCGGTCGAGGCGGCTCTGATCGGGGCACGCACAGGGTCTCGAACGCCGTTTGTCTGGATGGCGATCATCTTTGCGGTCGGCATCGCCGCCGGCCTGCTCGGCCTGGTTTATTTCAACCGCGCGCTCTTCGGTCGCCTGAAGCACGGCACCACCTCACCCAGCCCCCGCAGCCTGTCGCTGGCGATCGCCACCGGCCTGGGCCTCCACAACCTGTCCGAGGGGCTCGCCATCGGCCAGTCCGCACGCGCAGGCGCGATCGCGTTCGTGGGAGTGCTGGTGGTCGGATTTGCTCTGCACAACATCACCGAGGGCTTCGGCATCGCGGCGCCGATGACGATGGAGCCCAAGCCTGCTTCTTGGGGCTTCCTGGGGCTGGCCGGCTTGATCGGCGGTGGACCGACCTTCATCGGTACGTGGATCGGCTACCTCGCAAGCTCGAACTACCTCTACGTCGCCTTTCTGGCGATCGCCGCGGGGGCGCTTCTCTACGTCGTCAACGAGCTCTTCAACGTGGGCCGGCGGCTGAGCACGCCACCAGTCTTCGCCTGGGGAATGCTCTTCGGGTTCCTGACCGCCTACGCCACCGACCTCGTTCTGACGCTGGCTTCTTAGTGGGAAGCTAGCTACTCGTAATCGAAGTCGTCGGGCTCGGTGTCGTCCCACTCCGGGTAGCGCCAGCGGAACAGGCGCTCCTGGATCTCGAAGAGGCTGTCGAGGGCGTCCTGGACGTGGCCCGAGTCCTTGAGCGGCTCGCGCACGTGATCGGGCATGAGCTCGACCGCCTCTCGCAGCTCGGTACGAACGGGCGCAGGCACGGTCTTGACGCCGTCGCGGTTCATCTCTTCGAGCTGCCAGAGGACCTTGTCGGTCGCCTCCAACATGCGCTGAAAGGCGTACCGGCGCCGGTTCTGCCGGCGCAGGGCCGTCTCCTGCTGCTCGATGCGTGTGCTTGTGTGATCGATCATTTCATTACCCTGGCTCAGCTACCTTTCCTAGCTTACCGGCTCCGGACGAGTTCACCAAGAGGTGCGTTTGGCTGATTTCCTGGGCCGCCTCGAACACCTGTTCCATCCGATCGACGGCTGGGGCGACTTTCGGCGCGGCGCCCGCAGGGCCGCCGTGGCGTTCGTTCTCTACCGTACGGACGGCCGGTGGATGGTCCCATTCGTGCGGCGGCGGGCCGATCTGCGCGACCACCCGGGCCAGGTCGCCCTGCCCGGAGGGGGCGTCAAGGAGGGCGAGTCGGCCTGGTCCGCCGCCCAGCGGGAGGTGGCCGAGGAGATCGGCGTCCCCGTCGGCCGCCTGGTTCCGCTCGGCGCCGGCGACCCGATCTACGCCGCGGTTTCCAACTTCTCGGTGGTGCCGTTCGTGGCTTACCTCCCCGACCCCGTGCCCGCGTTCGTCCATGACCCGCACGAGCTGGATGGTGTGCTCGAGATCCCGCTCGACCGGCTCCTCGACGACAGCGCGTGGCTGCAGTCCGACGAACCCTGGCGCTTCCGCTACCTGGCGCACGAGGAGAGCGTGGTGTGGGGCTTGACCGAGCGGATCTTCGCCGGTCTGGCGCCCAAGCTCATGCAAGCGCTCGCCGAAGATCAAACGCCGGATCCGCCAGCTGCCCGCGAGTGATGGCGGCGCGAGCCTCCATCACGCGCCGCGCACGCGCGACGGTGTGGTGGTCGTTGATCCCGGCGACCGCGATCATCGCGCCCTGCCGCAGGTAGAAGACGCTGAACGGCGGCTCGCCCAGGACTCCGCGCGTGACCGTCTCGTCCCACGCGAGCCCGGCGCCGGCGTATTGAATGCTGACGTCGTACTGGTCCGACCAGAACCACGGCGCTTCCGAGAACGGCGCCGGTTGGCCGGCCATCGCCCGCCCGACGGCGAAGCCCTGGCGCTGCGCCGTCTGGAAGTGCTCGACCCTTATCCGCTCGTCGAACAGCGGGCTCCAGAACCTGGTGGCATCGCCGGCGGCATAGACGTCCGGCGCCGAGGTGCGGCCGAGCTCGTCGACCAGGAGACCGCCGTCCACCTCGAGACCGGCGGCGGCCGCCAGCTCGGTTCGCGGCACGGAGCCGACCCCCACCACCACCGGCCGCTCGAGGTCGGCCGAGGGCGCCTCGCCCAGTCGCAGATCGACGCCATGCCCACGATGGACGGCCGCCAGGTAGCCGCCCAGCTCAGGGCCGAGCACGCGCTGCAGCGGCTGGGCCAGCGCTTCGAACATCGTGACGCTGCAGCCAAGTCGGCGACCAGCCGCCGCTACCTCACAGCCGATGAATCCCGCTCCGACGACGTGCAGCCGTTCGCCTCGCTCGAGGAGGGCACGGAGGCGCTCTGCGTCCGGCAGCTCACGGAGGTAGATGGCGTCTTCGAACCCGTCGAGCCTGCGCGCGGAAGATCCGGTCGCGATGCAGAGCAGATCCCAGCCGGCGCGCCGTCCGCTCTCGAGCACGATGTCGCGACGTTCGAGGTCGATCTCGGCGACCCGGGTATCCAGCAACAGCTCGACCTGCAGCTCGCGATACTGGTCGCGAGGTCGCAAACCCAGGCCGTCCCGCGGCACCGTTCGGATCAGGAAGCCTTTGGAGAGGTGCGGTCGCTCGTATGGGATCTCCGGCTCCGAGCCGGCCAGCAGGATCTCGCCTTGAAAGCCCGCGTCGCGCAGGCCCGCGGCGGCGGCGTCACCGGCGGGACCACCGCCGACGATTACTGCTTTCGCTTTGGGGTCCCCGCGAACTCACGGCCTTGGCCTCCGAGTTCGTGGGGCTTAGACAGCTCGCGTACCCGGAGCAGCGACCAGGCCAGATATCCGCCGAGCACGGCGATCGCGAAGGCATACGCCACGACCAGGTACGTCATCTGGCGCTGCCAACCTCGGTCGGCGCAACAATCGGCGCAGGCGCCACCCTCTCCGCGGCCTGGTCCATGAGGACCTCGATGCGATAGCGGATCGCGATCATCACGGCCGCGAGCAACAGCGTGCAAGCCATGGTGACGAAGAATGCGATGAGCATCTGGGGTGGCAGCGCGTCATTGATCACGACCGGACCTGGGTGCTGGGTTCGCCACCACGTGACGCTGAAGTGCACCACAGGCACGTCGATGAAGCCGAATATGCCCACCACGGCGGCGAAGCGTGCGGCCTGGCGGCCCGGATCGGCGAGCCGGCGGATCATCAGGTAGCCGGCGTAGATGATCCAGAGCACGAGGGTCGAAGTCAGGCGCGCATCCCAGGTCCAGTACGTGCCCCAGATCGGCTTCGCCCAGATCATGCCCATCACCAGCGTCACGGTCGTGAAGACGAGCCCCACCATCGCACCGGCCCGCGCGAGGCGGTCTGCAGCGACGTTTTCCTTCCACAGGTACGCGACGCCCCCGATCAGGACTACGGCAAAGCAGCCGTAAGCCGCGATGGCGGCGCTGACATGGAGGTAGAAGATCCGCTGCACGGGCCCCTGCAGCGCATCGGTCGGCGCGTACAGGAATATGAAGCCCGCGGCGACGAGCATGAGCGCGACCGCGGCGATCGCCCCCCTCTCGTAGCGAGTGATACCGCTAGTCATCGAGCACGAACCGAGCCGTCAGCGAGGTGAGCACGACGAACAGTATGTCCAAGTCGATGAGAAGACCCGAAGTGTTGCCAGTGCCACCGCTCCCACCCATCGCGACCTGAACCGCCTGGCCGCCGAAGACGATGAAAGGGATCCAGAGCGGGAGCGTCAGCAGAGGCAGCAGCAGCTCGCGCGCGCGCACCCGAGCGACCATCGCCGCGAACAGGCATCCGAGCACGGCCATCCCCACGGTGGCGAGGAGGACGGCCGAAACCACATCGAACGACAGCGGCACGCCGAAGAACAACGCAAGCGCGGGCAGAAGCACGGCCTCGCAGAGGACGAGCAGCAGCGCTGCCGCGAGCGCCTTGCCCGCAAAGATCGCCGCCGGCGATGCCGGCGTCATGAGCATCGCCTCGAGTGAGCTCTGCTCACGCTCGGACGCAAACGCACGGCCGAAGGCAACCAGGCCTGCAAAGACGAGCGCCATCCACAGGACGCCCGGCGCGATGGCGGGAGCGTTGTGCGAATCGATCTGAAATCCGAAGTTGGCGATCACCAATGCCAGCACGATGAACTGCGCCAGGGCGGGGACCAGCTCGCGCGTGCGCCACTCTGACGTGAGGTCTTTGCGCGCCACGGCCAATGCGACGGCGATGCTTCTCACCCTAGTGAACGACCCGCAGCCGCGTCGGGATTCCGACCACGCGCCCGTGCCGGAGCATCAGGGTGCGCTGGCACAGACGGTTGGCAAGCGCATGGTCATGGGTGGCGATCACGACGGTGCGACCCTTCATGACCCGCGCCAGCAGGTCCGCGCCTCCAGAGTCGAGGCTCGCGTCGGGCTCGTCCAGCACGAGCAGCTTCGGATCGTGGAGCACCGCCCTCCCGATCGCCAGCCGCTGCTGCGCGCCGCGCGACAGCTTGTCCGCGGGGCGGCCGGCCAGCTCCGCGAGACCAACCATTTCGAGCACCTCGGCGACCCGTGTCCGATCAACGCCCTGGAGGGTGCAGTAGAACTCCAGGTTTTCTCTCGCCGACAGCGCCGGATACAGGCCGGGCGCGTGCGCGACGAAACCGATGACGGCGCGCAGCCGCCGGCGTTCGATCGTCGCATTCAGCCCGAAGATCTCGAGGCTGCCCGACGTGGGGCGCGCGGCCGTGGCGAGGATACGGAGCAGGGTCGTCTTGCCCGCGCCGTTGTCGCCGAGAACGGCAAGGTGCTCTCCGGCGTCGACGTCGACGTCGACCGCGTCGAGACCGAGGTCGGAACCGAAGCGCTGCGTGAGGGAGGCGGCGACGATGACACTCATCGGCCCACCCTGTCGGGAGCGGCGTCTCCGCCTTCGTCGGGGGTCCTGATCAAGGGCCACAGCACAAAAGGACCGGCGAAGAACAGAAGCAGCGTCGCGACTACGAGCGTCATGACGCTCCCACCGGGCTGCGCACCGGGGCGGCCACCGGGGCCACGACGACGCGCCGCTCGCCGGCGTTGCCCAGGAGGACGCCGACGATGATGATCACGCCGCCCGACCAGATCCAGCTCACCATCGGGTTGACGAAGATTCGGAACGAGGCCGAGCCGTCGCCGTTCGTGCCCGCGAGAACCACGTAGACGTCAGCGAGGGGGCTGCTGCTGATGGCCACATGTGTGAGCGATTGGCCGCCAAGCCCGGCGTATGTCGCGCGTGCCGGCTCGAGCGTCTGATCGCCGAGGGTCATCGCCGCCACCTGCTCGGAGTGGTCGGTCAGCTCCCGGTTTTGCAAGCCTGCGTACGTAAGCGAGTAGCCGGCGACCGAGACCTGCTGGCCGGGCGAGAGCGTGACGTCCTTTTCTTGCTGCCAGAAATGCGAGGCCGCGAGGCCCACGACGAGCACGGCCAGGCCGAGATGGGCCAGGTACGCGCCGTAACGACGCCTTCTTTTCCCGACCATCGCGACGGCCCGCGACCAGCCTCCGCCGGCGAGACGCCAGCGGCCGGCGGCCCGCGCGTACTCGTAGACAACGGTGGCGGCGACGGCGAGGGCGAGCGGAATCCCCACCAGCGCGGGCAGCGAACGGACGCCGGCTACGAGTAGGACTGCCACCGTCAATGCCAGCACCCCTCCCGGCCATCGCAGCGACCGCCAGAAAGGAGCGCCGGCGTGCCGCCACGGCACCAGAGGGCCCGCCGCCATGAGCGCCAGCAGGGCGGCAAAGAGGGGGCCCGCCGCTCGCTCGTAGTAAGCGGCGCCGACCACGCGCGGTTGGCCGAGCAGGCCTGACACCAGCGGCAGCATGGTGCCCCAGAGCACCACCGCGATCACGCCGATGAGGAGCAGGTTCTGCAGCGCGAATGCGCCCTCGCGCGACACCGCCGGCGCCGGCTCAGCGGGGCTCTTCAGGCCGCCGGCCCGGAAAGCCAGCAAGCCGACCGAGAAAAGCAGGCAAACGCCCAGGAACCCGAAGAACCACGGCCCGATCGTGCTGACCGCGAACGTGTGCACCGATGGGACGATCCCGCTGCGCACGATGAAGGTGCCGAACACGACCAGTAGGAAGGCCAGTATCACAAGCGCGAAGTTCCAGCCGCGCAACCGCCCGCGCCGTTCCTGTACTTGCGACGAGTGCAGGTAAGCCGTGGTCGCGAGCCACGGCATGAACGCGACGTTCTCGACCGGGTCCCAGCCCCAATAGCCGCCCCAGCCCAGGACGTGGTACGCCCACCACATGCCCAGGACGAGGCCGGCGCTCTGCAGGCCCCAGGCCACCAGCGCGAACCGGCGTGTGTGGGCGATCCAGGCGGCGTCAGACCGGCCGGCGAGCAAAGCCGCGGCCGCGAAGCTGAACGGGATCGCGAAAGAGGCAAAGCCCGCGAGCACCACCGGCGGGTGGATCAGCATGCCACCGTCGCGCAAGACCGGGTTGAGTCCCAGGCCGTCGGGAGGGGTGATCTGTAGAACGTCGAAAGGGCTGGCCACGAGGACGAGCACGACAAGGAAAAAGCTCAGGATCGCGGCCATGATCCCGGCGGCGTAGGCGGCCAGGCGAAGGCCCACTTTCGCGCTCGCGAGCAACGAGGCGCTGCCGAGGACGCCGAGGATCAACGCCCAGTACAGGAGCGATCCCTCCTGACCGCCATAGAACGCAGCCGCCACCAGTGCGGTCGGGGTCGAGAGGTCGCTGTGCTCGACGACGTACGCAAGCGAGAAATCGTGGGTCAGCAAAGCCACCTCCAGCAGCGCCGACGCCCCGAGGATCATCACCGCGGTCGCATAGAACGCACGCCGGCCGACCTGGATCATCACAACGTTCTGCGCCGAGCCCGCCCAGAACGAGAGCAACGCCGAGAACCCCGCCAAGACGAGGCCGGCGAGCAGGGCGCCTGCGCCCAGAAAGGCCAGGATCATTGGGTGTACGGAGTGGTCGAGAAACGCGACGGGCACTTGGCCAGGACGGCGCGCGCATGGAAAACTCCGTCCTCGCCCAGCCTGCCGTCAGCGACCACGGTGATGCCCGGCCGGAAGATGTCCGGCACCGCGCCGGTGTAATCGACGAGCACGGAGGCGCTCCCATCTTTCTCCGTGAAGCGGAGGTGGAGGCCTCCTTCGCTGCGCTGGATGTCGTCCTGCACGACGCCGGCGACTCGTACGTCGCCCGTCGCGGGCGAGTGCGAGCGGAGCTCGGACACGGTGAGGTAGTACTCGGACGACCCACCCGACGCCGAATACACCAGATAGCCGACGCAGGCCGCGACGACCGTCATCGCAATCCCCCAGCGAATCATGCGGCGATGAGTCTCACGTAATGGTCGAGGGTGGAGGCATCGAGCGGTCCAGCGAAAGATGCGACCACGACGCCGCCGGAATCGATGAAGATCGTGACCGGCGGCCCGACCACGCCATAGTCGTGATAGCTGCCCGCGACGATCGGCCCCACCGGGTATGTGTGCGGGTGCTGCTGCTCGAAGGATCTGACGCCCACGGTCGTGTCCTGCATATCGGCGCCGACGAACGCGATTCCAGGGTGGGCCGCCGCAGCGTCGGTGAGGATCGGCAGCTCCTGCGTGCATGGTCCGCACCATGACGCCCAGAAGTTGACGATGACCGGCTTGCCGCGCAGCTCGCGAATGCCCACCTGTCGGCCGTCGAGCTGCTGGATCGCCAGGTCTGGGGCGGCGCGGCCGAGGAGGTGAGGGCTGGTCATCGCCGCGTGCTGCAAGCCCCATGCCAGCGACGCCATCAGGGCGGTGCCGAAGACGATCGCGCCGGCCGAGATCAATCCGGACCTGACGTTCAACGCGAAGCAGTCTAGTGGACGACGGAGAGCGAATTCGCCGCCGCAATCCGGCCGTAGTGGCGACCGCTGGGCTTGATCGTCCGCTCCAGCGTCTTGCGGTCCACCCCGATCAAACCGAAGTGCGTCGCATAGCCCCTCGCCCATTCGAAGTTGTCGGTGTTGGTCCAGTGAAAGTAGCCCCGGACGTCGACGCCGTCCCCGATCGCGAGCTGTACATTCGTCAGAGTCTCCGTGATGTAACGCTGGCGCCAATCGTCGTCATCGGTGGCGAGGCCGTTCTCGGTGATGTAGACCGGCTTTCCGAGGCCGCGCAGCTCGTTGAGCACAAGCCGCATCCAGGCCGGGTCCGCGCTCAGCCCCATGTCGGTCACGGGACGGCCCGGCACGTTGAAGCGCCGGATGAACTGGTCCTTCGGACGCCGTGGATCGAATGCGCACATCTGGCCCCAATAGTGGGCGATGCCGACGTAGTCGCAGGTCGACTCGACGACCCTGCGCAACCGGCCGGGAGCCACCGGCCAGCGATCCAGAGCCAGCTGAGAGGTCGCGGCGGCCCATCTGTCACGTCGCTTGTCGCTCGCCGAGAGGAAGAGCAGCTTGTGGTGCGAAAGGCCGACTGGCGCATCGGGCCACCTGCGCTTGATGGCGCCATACGCGAGCTCATGAGCCTTGCGCATGTTGCTGGTGACGCGATACATGGCGGCGATGTCACCTCGCCGCCCGGGCGGGAACTCACCCGAAACCCACCCGTTGGCGCCATAGAGGTTCGGCTCGTTGACAGTGCACCACAGCGCAACGAGGTCGCCTAGCTGGTCGACGACCCGATGCACAAAGGGTAGGAAAGCGTGTGCGGCGTCATTGGAAGCCCATCCCCCTTTGCTTGCAAACCAGAGCGGGTTTGCGAAGTGGTGCAGCGTGACCATCGGCTGGATGCCTTGCTCGCGCAGCTCGCCGAGGACGTCCCGGTAGTGGCGGATCTGCCGCGCATCGAACTCACCAGGAGACGGCTCGATGCGAGACCACTCGATGGAGAGCCGATGGGCATTCAGGTTCAGCTCGCGCAGAAGCGCGAAATCCTCCCGGTAGCGGTGATAGTGGTCGGTCGCGATCTCAGACGTGTCACCGTTCGCGATCCTCCCCGGCTGCTGTTCGAACGCCCACCAATCGCAGTTGTGATCGTTGCCTTCGACCTGGTGCGCGGCGCTCGCGGTCCCCCACAGGAATCCCTTTGGAAAACCCCCCTCCGTCAAGCCACGCTCACGGGCTTTTCCACCTTCGGTGGGGCCACATACTCCCAGTGAACCGGCTTGTCACCGTCCATGTCCACGACCAGCATCCCGGCCTTGTCCACGGCTTTGCGATACATCTCCCGCTCGTTGTGCGGGCGGCCGTCGAGCACGATCCACGCTGCTTGCAGCGGATCGGCGTGGCTCACGATCGCCATCGTTTCGCCCGGGTGTTCGCGCGCCATACGCCGCACCACGCCGAGGACACGCCCACCCATGCGATCGACCGACTCGTCGCCAGGCACCAGGCCGCGCTTGGCCTTGTGCACGAACCAGAGCGGCCGGCGCAGCGGTATGTGCCAGTACGGCAGCCCCTGGAGGTAGCGGCTGAACTCGGCCTCCCGCAGCTCGGAATCGGCTTCCAGAACCGCCGGCGGATCGAGCCTCGAGTTGATGAGCTCGGCCGTCTCGACCGCACGGGCCAGCGGGCTGTGCACGATGCGCCGCACGTTCTCAGCTCTCAGCCTGTCCCCCACCGCGAGGGCCTGCGCGCGGCCGAGAGCGCTCAGCTGGAAACCATCGAGGTGCCCGTACAGGAGCCGGCGCGGGTTCTCGACGTCGGCATGGCGGATCAGGTAGACGCGTGTGGACGCCAAGTCGACTTCGATCCTACGGAAGCGTCAGGACCGGAAGGCGCCGATGGAGGTGCGGTTGGTTCCCGACGACCGACCGGACTCGAGTGCGTGAAAAGCCTCGCGCAGCAGGTTCCCCGTGTACTCGCGGCGGTTCATGAGGCCTGCCTCGGTATCGCGCGACGCCGGCAGCACGTCGATCGTGGCCGCGCCGCAGCTCACAGTGATCCGCTTCCAGTTGCCGCTGGTCGCGAAGTCGTGGGACGCGATGCTGCGCCGGATCTTGTCGGCGGCCAGGGTGGCACCCTGCTCGTCGGTCTCGGGCAGGACGATGGCGAAATGCGGGGGCCCTTCGACGT
The DNA here is from genome assembly GCA_036390875.1 of Candidatus Dormiibacterota bacterium. Lineage (GTDB taxonomy): Bacteria > Chloroflexota > Dormibacteria > Dormibacterales > Dormibacteraceae > UBA10449. Next base: position 28,480 of record DASWBB010000122.1, on the reverse strand, counting down.
CGAGGAAGGCGACCGTGTCGGTGTCGCGGATTGCCTGCCCGAGGCGCTCGGAGATCTCGCGCAGCAGGCCCTCGAGCTGAATGTGGCCCAGCTCCTTGTGAACGTGCTCGGCGTGATCGAGCTCGACGACCAGCACCGAGAGCGCACGGTGGTAGCGGACGGCCCGGTTGGCCTCCTGACCGATGAGCGCGTTGATGAACTGGGAGTTCCAGATCCCGGTCACGGGGTCGACGACGCCGAACAGCGGGCTCGAGGTCCGGTCCGACTGGCTGTGGCCGCAGGCGGGGCAGTATTGGGCCCCGTCAGGCAGCTCCGCGTTGCAGTACCAGCAGGAGCCCACGGCGGGCATTCTACCCTGGGGGTCAGAATTTCCAGTCATGAGTGACCAGGGCGAGCTGTTCCAGCTTCCGGCCCTTCCCGAGCCCAATGCCCCACTCGCGACCAGGCTCCGACCACGGAGCTTCGACAACCTGGTCGGCCAGAAGCGGGTGGTCGAAGTCTTGAGGGGGCTCACCGCCTCCGGCCACCTCCCCAGCATCGTGCTCTGGGGACCGCCCGGAAGCGGGAAGACCACCCTTGCCGGCTTGCTGGCGGCCGAGACCAAGGCGCGGCTGGTCGCGATGTCCGCCGTGACGGCGGGCGTCGCCGACCTCCGGAAGGTGGTGGCGGAGGCGCGTGTTCACCGGCGGGCCGGCCTCCGGACGGTGCTCTTCATCGACGAGATCCACCGCTTCAACAAGGCCCAGCAGGACGCGATCCTGCCGCACGTCGAGGACGGCACGGTCACCCTGATCGGCGCCACCACCGAGAACCCGTCGTTCGAGGTTATCGCGCCTCTGCTGTCACGCAGCCGCGTGTTCCGGCTCGACGCGCTGGAACGCGAGGACCTGAAGAAGATCGTCGAGCGAGGTGCGCAAGAGCTCGGCGCCGGCATCGGTGAAGATGGGATGGACGCCTTGCTCGAAGGCGCGCGCGGCGACGCGAGGGTGGCGCTGAACGGGCTCGAGACGGCCGCAACCCTTGCCGCCGGCAGTGAGATCACCGCCGGCCAGGTCGAGCAGGCGCTGCAGGAAGGCCACCTCCTGTACGACCGCGCCGGCGACCAGCACTACGACATCGTCTCGGCGCTGATCAAGAGCGTGCGAGGCAGCGACCCGGATGCCGCGGTGTACTGGCTCGCGCGCATGCTCGAGGCCGGTGAGGATCCACTTTTCGTAGCGCGCCGGCTGGTCATCTCGGCAGCCGAAGACGTCGGACTTGCCGATCCGCAAGCTCTTCAAGTCGCGATGGCGGCGCAGCAGGCCGCGCATTTCGTGGGCATGCCCGAAGCAGTGCTCCCTCTGACCGAGGCAGCCCTCTACCTTGCGCTCGCTCCGAAGTCCAATTCAGCGCTCACCTCGTACGGGGCCGCGCGAGAGCTGATCGCGCAGACCGGCAACGAGCCCGTGCCGCTCCACCTGCGCAACGCCGTCACCGGCTTGATGAAGTCGATGGGCTATGGACGGGACTACAAATACGCGCACGACTTCCCACCCCACGAAATCTCCGATTTCGCGGGGCCCCCGGGGTCTGCTTCCGCGCAAGCAGAGGAGTTCGAACAGGAGCACATGCCCGAGAAGCTGAAGGGCCGCAAGGTGTACAAGGCGGGCCCGCGCGACCTGGGCTCCCCGCCTGCGGGGAGCTCCCGCGCGAAGCCGGGTGAGGGGAAAACTTAGACTTTCCAATCCGTGGCCGACGCCCTCGTCATCTTCAAGCCTGATGCCAGCTACCGGCTCGCCGCGCGCGCCGGCATCTGGGGCTGGCTGTCGTCCGAGCGCGAGTGGAAGCTCGAGTCGCTGGCATGGTTTCAGCCGCCTGCCGCTCTCATCGAGAGCCATTACGACTTCCTGAAAGGCAGGCCGTTCTTCGGCTGGCTGGTCGATTTCATGACCGCGCTCCCGATGTTGGTCGGCCGGGTCAGCGCGTCAGCCGCCGCCCTCGAACGGATGCGGCACGACCTCGGCGAGACGCGCATCCAGCAGTCGCGGCCCGGCTCGCTGCGGGAGCGATACGGAATTTTCGGCGGTGTCAACTGCCTGCATCTGTCCGACTCACCCGAGACCGGCGCGGCCGAGGTGGCCAGGTGGGCCGGCCATGTTCAGCTCGACAAGGTCGAGGCCGACCTCGACGCCGACGCGGACGCCGGCAAGCCCGACCACACGTTTCATCTGCGCTCACTGGCCACGCAGGTGGCCGGAGGCATCCACGTGGAGCCGGCGTCGCAGATGATCCGAGAGCTCCTGGCCGAGGAATCGGCGGTGGAGGGTCCTCAGCTCGAGGCCCTCTGGCGCGTCATCCTGGGGGCGTTGGCGTAGTTGTCTCGGCGGCTCGTTCGACCGCGGGAACGTGGACCGTCACCGCCTTGTTGAACAGCTCTGAGTTGGGCACCACCATGAGGTCGCCGGCTTCAGTCTTCAGCAGCGTCACCCTCAGCTTCACATCCGTCACCGTGCCCGAACCGACCCCTTCCAGCGTGATGCGATCGCCCACCCTCATGTGGCGCTCGAGCAGGACGTAGTAGCCCGACACGTAATCCCGGAGCAGGTCCTGCACTCCGAAGCTGGCGACGATGGTGGCCAAGAGGATGCCTGCGAGCGTCAGGTTCTGACTCTGGAAAGCGAAGCCGATCGCGAAAAAAATCCCGATTGCGATCAGGAAGAAGGTCACGACCCGCCCGCCGACCTGGACCATGTCCGCGCGCACGTTTCGCCGCCGCAGCGCAGCGACGACGGTGGTTGAGATGACCCTTGACCCGATCACGAAGACCAGGAAGACGATTACAGCGGCGACGACGTATTCGAGGTTCGTGTCGGAGACGCCGGGAACCACCGCCAGCGGCGGCAGCGTCACCGCTTTTTCTCGGCTGCTTCCTCCGCGGCAGGCGTCTCGCCCTCGGCGGCGGCCTCGCCCTCGGCGGCGGCCTCGCCCTCGGCAGGAACCACCGCTTCGGCGGCCGGGATCTCCTCCTCGACCTTGAGCTCGCGCTTGTGGACGATCTTCACGACCAGCTCCTCCGGGTCGACGAGCACGGTCACGCCCTTGGGCACGCTGATGTCCGACACCCGGACTTCGGACTCGATCTCCTCCAGCGGAGTGAGGTCGACCTCGAAGGCCTCTGGGATGTCCGTGGGCAGGCACTCCACGCGCAGGGCGTGGATCGGCTGGAGGATGTCCGCGTCGCCACGCTTGACCGCGGCCGATTCGCCGGTGAGGTGCACAGGAACCTCGACGGTGATCTTCTCCTCGAGGCTGACCGCATAGAAATCGACGTGGATCGGTCCCAGGCGCCGCGGGTGGGTCTGGATCTCGCGCACCAGCACCTTCTCGGTGCGATCGCTGTCCACCAGCAGGTCGACCAGACGCGTGCGCCCCGACTTCACGAAGACCTTCTGGAACTCCAGGCGGTCCAGCACCAGGGCGGTGGGCTTGGTGTTATGGCCGTACACGACTGCGGCCAGCTTGCCCTGGCGGTGTAGGCGCCGGGTTCGCTTGCCGAGCAGTTCGCGAGTGGATGCGTTCAGTTGCATGGTTGCGCCGTCTGGAGGAGAGGCCTGGCTATGATACCGCGCAGCACGATTCCCGCGATAGGCGGCACCACACTACCTGGAGGAAAACAAGTCATGCAGAGCCCTCCGCCTCCTCCCCCTCCTCCGCCGCCCACGGGCGGCTATATGCCTGCACCCGGCTACGCGCCGACGGCCAGGTACGGCGGCTTCTGGATCCGGGTTGTCGCGTACATCATCGACGCGATCATCATCGGCGTCGTCGCGGGCATCATCAATGCGATCCTGCACATCAACGTGACGGATCCGGCAACCTCGAGCCGCGGGGCCGGCTCCGGGGTCAACCTCGTGCTGAGCTTCGCGTATTTCTCGTATATGTGGTCGTACCAGGGAGCCACCCTGGGTCAGCGCATCTTCGGCCTGAAAGTGGTCGACGCCAACACCGGCCAGCGGATCGACTTCGGCAAGGCCGCCCTGCGATGGGTCGGCCTGTTCATCTCATTCCTGGTTTGCTTCATCGGCGTCATCTGGGTCGCATTCGATGCGCGAAAGCAAGGTTGGATGGACAAGATCGCGGGCACTGTCGTGACCCACGGGTAGCGCTCGCCGGGGACGGTCAGCCGGTTAGGTCGATGGGCTCGGGAACGAGTTCTGCAGGGTCGCGAAGGACAGGCCGATGATCAGGATAAGGACGCCCACGATCAGGGAGATACCGATCGCGACGAAGCCCGTGATGAGCCCGGCCAGCGCCTTGCCGCTGCCGCCCAGGGTGCCCTGAGACTGCGCAATCCGGCTGCGAGCCCGGAAACCGAGCACGACGGCAACGATCCCCAGCGGGAGCGCCACGATCTCGAGAAAGCCGCAAAAGCATCCGATCGGCGCGAGGACGACGGCGATGATCCCGAGGATCATCGAAGGCGTGGCCCCAGGTGCCTCCATCGGCATCGCACCCGGAACCATGGGATAGGGCTGCGGCTGGAACGGCGGTGGTGGGCCGGGCGGCTGCATGCCCGACGGCGGCGGCGGCGGTGGTGGCTCCATGCCGGGCGGCGGTGGGGGTGGGGTCCCAGGCGGAGGTGGTATTGCCATGCGCGGATGTTAATGGCTGGTTTGAGAATTACAACTGAAATCTACGTTCGGCTTGAACCAGCGCCGGCTGAAGGCTAGCCGCTGATCAGCGAGCCCCCTCGGGAAACCGCTTGCGGAGCCAATCGACGATGCCTTGCAGCGGAGTTCCGGGCGTGAACAGCTCCGCCACCCCCTTCTGCTTGAGGGTGGCGATGTCGTCGTTGGGGATGATGCCGCCGCCGAACACGACGATGTCGGTCGCGTGGCGGCGCTTGAGCTCTTGTACGACCGCCGGAAACAGCGTCATGTGCGCGCCAGAGTGGATGGAAAGGCCGATGACCTGGGCGTCCTCCTGCAGAGCCGCGTCGACGACCATCTCGGGCGTCTGACGCAGACCGGTGTAGATGACCTCATAGCCGGCGTCCCGCAGCGCTCTGGCGACGACCTTCACGCCTCGGTCGTGACCGTCGAGCCCGACCTTCGCCAGGACGATGCGAACCGGCCGGACCGCAGTTGGCGCCGGCATCAGATCACGGCTCGTTCGGTGTATGTGCCGAACACCTCGACCATGGTGTTCATGATCTCGCCCTCGGTAGCGTAAGCGCGCACGGCCTCGAGGATGTAAGGCATCAGGTTGTCCGTGCCGGTCGCCGCTTTGCGCAACTGAGTCAGCGCCGCCGAGCAGCGTGCCTGGTCGCGCTTCCGACGCACCTCTTGCAGGCGTGCGACCTGCTCACTCTCGAGCTTGGGGTCGATGCGCAGGATCTCGATGGGCTCCTCCTCGTCGACCTTGAACTCGTTGACGCCGACCACGAGCCTTCGCTTCTGCTCCAGCTCCTGCTGGTAGCGGAACGCCGAGTCCGCGATCTCCTTCTGGAAGAAGCCCGCCTCGATCGCCGGAATGACGCCGCCGAGCTCCTCGATGCGCTTGAAGTAACCCTCGGCCTGGCGCTCCATCTCGTCCGTCAGCGCCTCCACGAAATAGCTGCCGCCGAGCGGATCGACCGTGTTGGCGACTCCGGTCTCATAGGCGAGCAGCTGCTGTGTGCGCAGCGCCAGGCGTGCTGCTTTGTCGGTAGGCAGGGCAAAGACCTCGTCCATCGCATTGGTGTGCAGCGACTGCGTGCCGCCCATGACGGCGGCCAGCGCCTCGATCGCGGTGCGCGCGATGTTGAGCTCCGGCTGCTGGGCTGTCAGCGAGACGCCCGCGGTCTGGGTGTGGAACCTGAGCTTCCATGAACGCTCGTCCTGGGCGCCATAGCGTTCGCGCATCCATCGCGCCCAGATCCGACGCGCGGCGCGGAATTTGGCAATTTCCTCGAAGAAATCGATGTGCGCGTCGAAGAAGAATGAGAGCCTCGATGCGAAGTCGTCGATGCGCATACCTCGCTCGATGCAGGCGTCGACGTAAGCCATGCCATCCGCGAGCGTGAAGGCAAGCTCCTGCGCCGCGGTCGAGCCTGCCTCCCGGATGTGGTAGCCGGAGATGGAGATCGTGTTCCACTTCGGCACTTCTTTGGCGCAGTACTCGATCGAGTCGACGACCAGCCTCATAGACGGCGCGGGCGGAAAGATGAACTCCTTCTGCGCGATGAATTCTTTGAGGATGTCGTTCTGCAGGGTGCCTCCGAGCCCGGATGCCGGCACGCCCTGCTTCTCGGCCACGGCGATGTACATGCACAGCAGGATCGCCGCGGGCGAGTTGATCGTCATAGACGTCGTGATGTCCGCGAGGGGGATGCCCTCGAACAGAGTCTCCATGTCGGCGAGCGAGTCGATGGCCACGCCGCAGTGACCGATCTCGCCACGGCTGGTCGGCGCGTCCGAATCCTGGCCCATGAGGGTGGGCATGTCGAACGCGACGGAAAGGCCCGTCTGGCCGCTCGCAAGCAGGTACTTGTAGCGGCGGTTGGTCTCGGCGGCCGTCGCAAAGCCCGAGAACTGCCGCATCGTCCAGAGCCGGCCGCGGTAGCCGCTGGGGTGGATGCCCCGCGTGTACGGGAACTGGCCCGGCAGCTCCTCCTCGCGCTTGGACACGTCGGCGGCGGTGTAGAGGGGCTGGACGGGAACCCCCGAGATCGTCGACGTCTCGATCCCGTCGTCGCGCGTGGGGGCGGACTCGTAGTCCTCCTTCCACGCCTGGCTGGAGTCGCGCGCTCGAACTTTCACTGAAGTGATTATCGCTTTCGGTCGAGGATCTCCTCGGCTGTTCCGTACGGAGTGCCGTCTGCCAGCAGACGCTCGGCCAGACTCGGATCCTCGGCCAGCGCCCGCCGCACCCGGTCACGCGCGATCTCCGCCGCCACCTCGGCGGTCTCGTCCTCGAGCCGCTGGCGTGCGAGCTCGCGCTCGCGGCCACTCGACTCGAGGTGCCGGCGGTGGGCGACGACCGCCTCCCAGAGCTTGTCGACGCCTTCCTGCCTGGCGGCCGAGGTCGCGATGATGGGCGGTTTCCAGACCTTCGGGGTCCCGGGGAGGTTCGCCAGGCTCAGCATTCCCCTCAGCTCCGTCACGGCACGGTTGGAGCCTTCGAGGTCGGCCTTGTTGACCACGAAGATGTCGGCGATCTCGAGGATCCCCGCCTTGATCATCTGCACGCCGTCACCAAGATTCGGGGTCAGCACCACGATCGTGGTGTCGGCCACAGCGGCCACCTCGAGCTCCGACTGCCCGACTCCGACCGTCTCCAGGATCACCGGGTCGAAGCCGAATGCGCCGAGCAGCCGGATCGCCTGACGCGCGGCGAGCGACAGGCCCCCGAGATGGCCGCGGGCGCCCATGCTGCGAATGAAGACCTTGGGGTCGAGCGCATGACGCTGCATGCGAATGCGATCGCCGAGGATCGCGCCGCCGCTGAAGGGCGAGTTGGGGTCCGTGGCGATCACCGCGACGGAGTGATCGAGCTTCCGCAAAAGCGTGACGAGCACGTCGACCAGGGTCGACTTGCCGGTGCCGGGCGCACCTGTGAAACCCACGACGTAGGCCTGGGCGCGATCCTTCAACGCCTGCTCGAGGGCCCATACGGACGGATCGTGTTTCTCGACGAGGCTGATGGCGCGGGCGAGGGCGCGGACGTCGCCGGAACGGAAGCGGTCGGTCAGTGTCTCGACTGGTTCGTTCAGCTCACTGGCCTAACCAGCGGTGCGTGTAGTCGTTTCCGATCAACACCACCAACCCATAGGTCTGCTGGCCGCTTGACGGCGCGGGGACCGTGGGCGTCGCGCCTGAGGCAGTGGCGCCGAAGTAGTTCTCGAGCCATTTGGTGGTCAGCGGGAACTTGCCGTTCGAGTAATCGAGGATGACCGTCTGGGCGACCGCTGGATGCCCAACTGGATCGGCGAGCTGCAAGCCGGTCGGATCGAACATCGAAGTGACTCGCTGGGACGGGTCTCCGCAGCAGAAGTTGTTCGTCGCGTTGACGAACTGGATAGGCGCCTTCTCACCCAGCACGGCCGGGTCGATCAAGACCGATGCGATGTACTTGCGGATCATGTTGTAAGAGGGATCGTCTGGGCAGAGCTGGGACACGTATGGGCCCATGCCGCAGTTGGAGGAGTCGAGGAGATTTCCAACCGTGGCCGGCGCCGGCGCGGTCAGGGCGACCCGGATGATCGAGCTGTCGGGCAGGTTCTTGCCCCAGTCGTAGATCGCCCTCATGTCAGACAGGGTCATGTCGGTGGTGATGTTGTTCTGCAGCGCGTTCAGGAGCTGTGGCGCCTTGGAGAATCCGTTGACGCTGGTGGCCTTCTTCTTGATCGCTTGCATGATGTCCTGCTGGCGCCGGGCGCGCCCGAAATCCGACGACTGCTCGGGCTGCACGGCGTGCCGGGATCGGGCGATCTCGAGCGCCTGCTCGCCATCGAGATGCTGGCAGCCTGCGTTGAAGTGAATCGGGTGATACCAGTTGTTGTAGTCGGGGTAGTCTGGGTCGTCCAGGTTGGTGGTGAGGCAGACGTCCACCCCGCCCAACGCGTTGACCATGTCGCGGAAGGCGACGAAGTCGACAGCTATGTAGCGATCGAAGGTCAGCCCGGTCACCGTGCCCACAACGCTCTCCGCAGCGTGGCCGCCGCCGTCCCTGCCCTGGAACTGCGACGCCACGCAGCAGATGATGTTGATGTAGGGAACCTCGTACGCCGCGTTGATCTTGTTGATCCAGACCCGGTTGGGATTGTCCTGCAGCTGCATGCGGACAACGAAATCGCGCGGGATCGAGACCATCGACACGCGGCTGCTGGCCGGATCGATGGTCACCGCCATGATCGAGTCGGTCAGGTAGGGGGCGTCGTTCTCGTATCCGCCGCGGCCGAGCAACAGGATGTTGACCTGCTGTCCGTGCTTCAACTTGTAAGCGATGGTCCCGGGTGCGGGCTCCACCGCCTGCACCACCTCGCCGATGGGGTTGACGTGCCGTCCGGTCGTGGCCGTGACGAAATCGTCGAGGCGCTTGTAGGTGAGGGTCGCGGTCACGAGCACGACGACCAACAGGAGCGCGCCAACGACCGCCGGGACCGACCGGGTCAAGCGGTAGGAGACGTTGTAGCGGGATCGCCTGGCCCTGGGCCTGGCCCTTTGCATAGGCACGGGGATTCTACGCTGCAAGACCCTGGCTAGAACGGCGACGGCCGCGTCGGGGTTACGGCGGGATAGGGCTGTACCGCGCGCTCAGCCGCTGGGAGTTGTGCCGTGGTTGGCGAAAACGAAGAAGAAAAACCAGATCACGCTGATCGCAAACGCCACGACGCCAAGAATCAAACCGGCCAGTGCCAGGCCACCACCGCCCAGCGTGCCACCGCTCGACGCGACCCGCTGGCGCGAGATGAAGCCCATGATCGCGGCCACTGGACCAAGGACCACACCAAGACAGATGAAGAAACAGACGATGCCGACGATGCCGCAAATCAGCGATGCGATCGCCAGCCCATCTGTGCGAGGCCCCGCATATGCCATCGCACCCGGGACGTATCCCATCGGCGCCGGAGGCACGTAGCCGCCGCCGGGGACATAGCCACCGCCGGGCGGGGGCGGCGGGGGCGGCGGGGGCGGCGGGGGCGGCACGAACCCTCCACCCGGCGGGGGTGGCGGGGGCGGAGGCGGAGGCGGAGGGGGCAGGTTGCCACCTGGTGGCGGTGGGGGCGGCAAGTCCGACATCAACGTCCTCCTATCCCACTCTGGGAGTGGTCGAGCCGAGCTCGAAGCTTCTGATGATCCACGCCTGCATCGCCTGCGCGTATGCGGCCGTGAAGACGGCCCCGACCCCACAAGCGATCACGCCCAAAGAGCTGATGAAGCTCGCTGCGATCAGCATCAGGCCGGCGATCAGGGTGTTCATGGGATTGGCACGGGAGCGCTTCAGGACATTCCCGACGTGCAGTCCGGCAGCGATTCCGCCTCCGTCGACCGCGAGGATCACGGCTGGAAGCATGAAGGTCAGCGCGAGACTTCCCAAAGCGATCAGGCCGAACGCCGCCAGGGTGAGAAGGAAGGCGAGGGCGATCAAACCGGCATTGGCGTGACCGTGGTTCTGCTGGACCGTGATCGCCAGCGCAGGTATGTAAAGGACCATCCCGATCGCGACCACCGCGAGGGCGTAGACGAGCTCGACGACGAAAACGCGAGCACCGCGCCCGAGATAGTTCAAATTGGCCGGCGCGAGCATCTCCTCGCCGGCGCGAAGGCGATCCAGCGATCCGAGCATCCAGCCGATACCGTTGATCGCGCCGACGATCGGGATCAGGTTGATCAGTCCGATGATGAGGATCTTGACGAGCCATTCGGGATCGCGGACGGGCCAGACGAAGGCCTCCGTGATGCGCTCCACCGGCTATCCGGTTGGGGTGGAGATCGAGACCAGGACGAATATCAGCCAGATCAGGCTGACCACGGCGCCGACCGCGGTGGCGACCACACCCAGCATCCATGCGGTCCTTGCGATATTGCCACCGCTCAGGGCGCCCGCTGACGCTTTGATACGAGTGACGGCGGACTTGCCCATGAAGTACGCGAAGGGACCCAACACCAGGCCCGGCACGCCCAGCGGCAACCCGAGGACCAATCCCGTGATCGCCAGCGCGAGCGCGATGGCGGCACGGTTGTCGAGCGCTCCAGTCCCGCTGTACGAGGGAGGCGGATAGGAAGGCGGCGGGTAGTACTGCGCGATCGGCTGTGGCGGCGACTGGGCTGGGGTCGCCTCACTCGCCTGCGGCGCGGGAGCGCCTGCGGACGTCACTTCAGCAAGGCCCTGGCGATGACGACCCGTTGGATCTGGTTTGTACCTTCATAGATCTGTGTAATTTTGGCGTCCCGCATCATCCTTTCGACCGGGTAGTCGGAGATGTAGCCGTAACCACCCAGGATCTGGACGCAGTCTGTCGTCACCTTCATCGCCATGTCGGAAGCGAAAAGCTTTGCCATCGCCGCGGTCTTGGTAAGGCTGGCTGCTTTGGCGTCGACCTTGGTCGCCGCGAGGTAGACGAGATGTCGCGCCGCCTCGATCTGGGTCGCCATGTCGGCGAACATGAACTGGATCCCCTGGAAGCTCGAGATCGGCTGGTCGAACTGCTTTCGGTCTCGCGCATAGTTGAGGGCGTAGTCGAAAGCGCCTTCGGCGATGCCCAGCGCCTGGGCGCCGATGCCCGGTCGCGAGCGGTCCAGCACAGCCAGCGCAAGCTTGAATCCTTGCCCTTCCTCACCCAACCGGTTGGCAGCCGGAACCTTGACGTCCTCGAACACCAGTTGCGCCGTGGGCGAGCCACGAATGCCGAGCTTGTGCTCGAGCTTTGGGGCCTGCCAGGGGCTCGTCTCCCTCTCGAGCACGAATGCCGAGATCCCCTTCTGGCCGGCTTCCGGGTCGGTCTGGGCGAAGACGACCAACGTCCCTGCGATGCTGCCGCCCGTGATGAACTGCTTGGTCCCGTTGAGCACGTACTCGTTGCCGTGACGCTTGGCGCGAGTCTTCATCGCCGCGGCATCGGAGCCGCTGCCAGTCTCGGAGAGCGCGTAGGCCGCGACCTTCTCGCCTGAGGCCAGGGGCGGGCACAGGCGCTTCTTCTGCTCCTCCGACCCGGCCACCAGAATCGGATAGGAGCCGAGCGCCTGGACGGCCAGGATCAGCGACGAGCTGGCGCAAGCCTTGGCGATCTCCTCGATGCCCATGCAGATGGTGACGCTGGACCCGGATATCCCCCCGTACTCCTCGGGGAACGGAATGCCCAGGATGCCGTTCTCCGCGAAGAGCCTTTCGATGTCTTTCGGATACTCGGCCTTCTCATCGATCTCGGCGGCACGCGGGGCAACCCTGTCCTGCACGAGCTCGCGGATCGTGTCCCGGATCGCGACCTGTTCCTCGGAGAAATCGAAATTCATCAGCGTGAGAGTACGCCCAACCCGGTCACGACCTGAACAAGCCACGGGCGATGACGACGCGCTGCACCTGGTTTGAGCCCTCGTAGATCTGGAGGGCCTTGGCATCGCGCACATGACGCTCGAATGGACTGCCCGACACGGCGCCCTCCTCACCCGCGAGCTGAAGGGCGTCCAGCGCGATCTGCATGGCGGTATCGGTGCAATGCAGCTTTGCGATCGAGGCCGACCGTGTGAACGGACGTCCCGCGGTGCAGAGCCAGGCGGCGTTGTAAGCCAGCAGCCGGGCCGACTCCAGCCGCGCGGCCATGTCGGCGAGGGTGAAATCGTCGCCTTGCCCTCCTCCCCACCACGTGGGGAGGTCGGCCAGCTCGCGAAGCGAGCTCGCCGGGTGGGGAGATGCGAGTGTTCGACCGCGCTCCTTCAACAAAGTGGTCGCCTCGTCGACCGCGGCCTGACCGATCCCCAACGCCTGGCCCGAGATGCCGATCCGCCCGGAATCGAGCGCCCGCATCGCGACGGTGAAGCCCTGACCCTCTGCCGCCAGCCGGTTCGCAGCCGGCACCAGCACGTCCTCCAGCACGAGCTCACCGGTCGGGGATCCGTTCAAGCCCATCTTCTTGAACACCTGGCCGACACGGACGCCCGGCGTTTCTGCGGGGACCAGAAATGCGCTCACACCCGCGGCTCGCTCCTCTGGGCCGGTGCGGGCGAAGACGACGTACAGGCCGGCTCGTCCGATGTTGGTGATGAAGACCTTGGTGCCGTTGAGGACGTATCCGTCGCCGTGGCGGCGCGCGCTCGTCTGCAGCGAGGCGGCGTCCGAGCCCGCCGCCGGCTCGGTGAGCGCGAACGCTCCGAGCAGCTCCCCCGACGCAAGTCGAGGCAGCCATCGCCGTTTCTGGTCTTCAGTGCCGAACAGAAGGATCGGCTCGCTGCCAACGCTCGTGTGGACGTCGACGATCACCGAGGTCGAGGCGCAAGCCTGGGCGAGCTCGTCGATGCAGAGCGTGAAGGCGAGAGCATCGAGTCCCGCGCCTCCATACTCCCGCGGGATGAGAACACCCATCAGCCCCGCTTCCGCCGCCGCTTTCACCGCCTCTTCGGGAAACCGGTGGTCGCGATCGACCTCGGCCGCGAGAGGCCTCGCGACCCCTTGCGCAAGCTCGCGCACGGCGTCGCGAAAGCTCGCGTGCTCGGGCGGCAGATCAAAGTCCATCAGGGGGTCACTTGGGGGGGCCAACTACAATATTCGGTTGCGCATGGAAGCAGGACCCAGATACCTCGAAGGCACGACCGTCGGCAGCGGACGCGACATCATCGGGGTGCGCAGGGACCGGATCGCCGACATCATCAGCACGGGCCGAGAGATCATCGCCCGCGCCAAGTCGGACAAGCTCCTGCCCGAGACCATCACCGGCGCCACCGCAGCGCTGCTGGTGACGATCGCCGGCTATGGCGAACCGCTGTCCGAAGGCCAGTGGAGAGAGCTGGCCGGCGTGGTCGGCGGGATCATGCGCGACAGCACGTACGCGGACCTGGCGCGGCTGAGGACGCTGATCACTCAGGAGCAGTTCCTGAACGTCGCGCGCAACCAGGGCTATGGGCGCTTCATCCGGCGCCTGGACGACGGGCGGTGGGTGTGTGAGCTCGCTCCCAAGCTCGAGGACCTTCCCGACGAGTAAGGCCATCTCGTCACTGGTGCGGTCGCGGCCCATCCGCATCGCCTCCGCAATCGCCCTCGCGCTGGCGATCGTCAGCCCCGCGGTGGTCGTGTTCGCGGTGGTGTGGAACGCGCCGAGCGTGGCCCAGCCCGCGGCTGCCCCCGCCGACACCGAACCTGCGCGGATGCTGCCGGCGCCAGACGTCCAGCAGGTCGCGCTTCCGCCCGGCACGGTCAACGTTTACGCGAACTCGATGTCGGGTGTCGTCCCCTGTCCGCTGTGTGAGCTTCCGCCCCGTGTCTACGTGCCGAACAGCACGGCCGGCACGGTGGACGTGATCGACCCGCGCACATTCGCGGTCATCGACCATTTTGGAGTCGGCTACATCCCCCACCACATCGCGCCGGCCTGGGACATGAGCGCGCTGTACGTCGACAACGAGGGGTCGAGCAGCCTCACGGTCATCGACATCCACACCGGCCGCCCGAGCGGCGCGACGATCAACATCCCCTTCCCGTACAACCTCTACTTCACGCCCGACGGGAAAAAGGCCATCGACGTCGTCGAGCGCCTGCAGCGGATCGAGTTCCGCGACCCTAACAACGGGTGGGGCCTGCTGGGCACGGTTGCCATCCCGTGGCCGGGCGCCGACCACCTCGATTTCAGCGCCGACGGATCGTACTTGATGATCTCGACCGAGTACTCGGGCGTCGTCGCGAAGGTCGACACGGTGAACATGAAGCTCGCCGGCTACGTCCAGGTGGGGGGCCTGCCGATCGACGTCAGGCTCTCGCCGGACGGCACGGTGTTCTACGTGACCAACCAGGGCCGCATGGGCGTGTCCGTGGTCGATCCCATCGCGATGCGGGAGATCCAGTTCATTCCGACGGGCCGCGGCGCGCACGGTTTGCAGGTGTCCCGGGACACCAAATCGCTATACGTGTCCAACCGGCTCGAGGGCTCGGTCTCGGTGATCGACTTCGCGTCGCGCCAGGTGGTCGCCAAGTGGTACATCCCCGGCGGCGGCAGCCCGGACATGCTTCAACTCAATCCGGACGGCACTCAGCTCTGGGCGTCCGGCCGCTACAACAAGACCGTCTACGTCATCAACACGACCACGGGCGAGCTGATCGCGAGGATCCCCGTCGGCGCCGAGGACCATGGCCTGACCTACTTTCCGAACGTCGGCCTCCACAGCCTGGGCCACAACGGGGTTTACAGGTAGCGCTCTAGCAGCCCAGCAGGCGGGCGATCAACATTCGCTGCACCTCTGAGGTGCCCTCTCCGATCTCGTTGACCTTGACGTCGCGCCAGTAGCGCGCGACCGGGTAGTCCTCCATGAAGCCGTAGCCGCCATGGATCTGCACGGCCTGGTCCGCGGCGCGTTTCGAGACCTCCGAGGCATAGAGCTTGCACATGGCCGCGAGCATGCGGACCTGATCGGTGGTCTTGGCGCCGCCATGGGAGTAGGCGACCGCGGCGCGATACACCATCGTCCGCGCCAGCTCGGTCTCCATGGCCATGTCGGCGAGCTTGAACTGGATCGCCTGATGCTTGGAGATGGGGACACCAAAACTGCGCCGCTCCTTCGCGTACGCAAGTGAGGCGTCGAGGCATGCCTGCGCCAGGCCGACCGATAGGGCTGCGATTGCGATCCGGCCGCTCGTGAGCGTGTTGAGAAACTGCCTGTAGCCGCCGCCACGCTCCCCCAGCAGGTTCTCGGCCGGCACTTCGCAGTCCTCGAAGCTCAACGGGTGTGTGTCGGACGAGTGCCAGCCCAGCTTTCGATACGACTCGAGCACGTGATAGCCCGGAGTGCCGGTTGGGACCATGATGGCGCTGATCTCGGGACCGCCCCGCTTGGTCTTGCCGCTGACGGCGGTCACGGTCACGCCCGCTGAGATGCTCGTGCCGCAGTTGGTGATGAACTGTTTGGCTCCGTTGACCACCCAGTGTCCATCGCGCTGCTCGGCGCGCGTCTTGGTGGCGCCGGCATCGGAGCCTGCCTCGGGCTCCGTGAGACCGAACGCCCATAGCTTTCTTCCGCCCAGCAGGTCGGGCAGCCATGTCTGCTTTTGGTCGGCGGTCCCGAAGTCATAGATGGGAGCCGCACCCAGGCACACTGCCGCCTCGAGCGTGATGCCTACGCCTGCATCCGCGCGGGAGATCTCCTCGATGGCAAGACATAAGGAAAGGAAGTCCGCGCCTGCGCCTCCGTACTCCTCCGAGAAAGGCAGCCCGAACAGGCCCAGCTCGCCCATGCGGCGGACGATGTCGTAGCCGAACTCGTGCTCGCGATCGAGCTTTTCGGCCGCCGGCGCCACCACTTCTTTGGCGAAGTCGCGGCACAGCTCGCGCACCGCCCGCTGCTCCGCGGTCAGCTCGAAATCCACACCGCGACTTAGTATCCCGCACGGGAATGAGTGGCGATACGTACGAAGCTGGAATCGAAATCGCCGCGAGCCTTCTGAAACTCGATGGCCCGAACGTCAACCCCGCTTGTCACACGCGCCTCTATACACACGGCCGCCGAACCGAGCGGTCCCTCGTCCTCCTTCATGGGTTTACGAATTGCCCTCAGCAGTTCGATGCGCTCGGGAAGCAGTTCTTCGAGCTGGGCTGGAACGTGCTCATCCCCAGGTATCCGCGCCATGGCTACTCGGATCGGCTCACGACGTCGGTCGCAGAGCTGCGCTCGGAGCAGTTGATCGCGCTGGCCAACCGCGCCGCTGAGGCGGGTGCCGGATTGGGCGAGCGGCTCACCGTGGCGGGGCTGTCGCTCGGCGGGACCCTGACCGCCTTGCTGGCCCAGGAGCGCGCGAGCGTAGAACGTGCGGTGCTGATCGCGCCGATGCTGGGACTCCAGCGCATACCCGGCCCGGCGCATCCAGTCCTCGCGGAGCTTGCGTACGTGCTGCCGAACTTCTGGGTGTGGTGGGATTCCAGGCTCAAGGAAAGGATCGAGCCGCCGCACGGGTATCCGCGCTTCTCGACCCACGCGTATGCCGCTCTGGTCAAGACCGCGACCGGTGTCCTCAAGGCGGCGAAGGCCGCCGCACCAAAAGCCGGGTCGATCGCCGTCATCACCAACGCCGCCGAGCCCGGGCTCGACAACCGCTTCACCTATCAGCTGGTCGAGCGATGGCGGCAGCACGGGGCGCTCGTGAGCACGTTCGAGTTCCCCAGGACGGACCGCCTGCCGCACGACGTCATCGATCCGGCCAACCCCGCGCAGAGCACCGAACTCGTCTACCCGGTCGTTGTCAACGCCATCCTCAACGTCTGATCAGAGCGTCAGCGACATCTCGTACTCGATCCGGGGATCTCCCGGCCGCACCATCTGGACCGAGCCGGTGCGGCGGAAGCCGGTACGCCGGTAGAGGCTCTCCGCGGACGAGTTCCCCTCGACCACCCAGAGCATGACCCGCTCGTAACCGGCGTCCTTCGCCCACCCGAGCACCGTGTTGACGAGGGCCTCGCCCACGCCACGCCCGCGCGCCGCCGGCGCCACCCATAACGCCGTCAGCGCGGCGGTTCCGGTCACATCCGACGGTCCGGCGCCGACCGTGCCGATGACCTCTCCCTCGGATTCCGCCACGAATCGCGTCCGATCGGCAAGCGCGGAGCGCCAGCGTTCCTCGGTCCGGTTCACCTCTGCCTCGTACGTAGAGCCGAAGGCGTACGGAGCGTCTTTCAAAGCTGCGAGCCGGACGACACGAAACGCCTGCCACTCATCGGGCCCGAGCCGGCGGATCTCAGTTGCCGAGGACGAACACCTTCAGCGCCCAGCTGATCAGCAGCGCGCTGACGCCGAACGTGATCAGAAGCCGCCAGTGATGAGAGGTCAGGTTCTGCGACCACGTACGACCGGTGACAAGGCCGGAGGCAAGTCCACCGGCTCCGAGGATGGTGCCCATGAACAGCGCCGGGCCGAGGGGATAGAGCCGGACCGCGTCGGAGATGTCGCCCTGCCACATGTGGGCAAACGAGCGGGTGCCACCGCAGAAGGGGCACGGATGTCCGGTCAGGTAATAGAAGGGGCACGGCGGGAAGGCGATGTGGGCGGCGTGCAGGGCATAGTAGGCGCGCGTGTAAACGAGCCACAATGCCAGGCCGCCGAATATGGCGAGGTCTCGCATGCGTTGATCGCGACGCGCCCTGGTGATCGAGATCGGGAAAGCCATGTCAGCGCAGCAGACCCACGATATCGTCAGTAGTCTCCGCCACCGCCACGCCCGCAGCCTTGAAAGCCTCTTCCTTGCTCTTCGCCGTGCCGCGATTGCCTGAGATGATCGCGCCGGCGTGGCCCATCCGCTTGCCCTCGGGGGCGGTGCGGCCGGAGATGAATGCGACCGTCTTGAGGCGCGTGCCTTTGCCAAGGAGCTCGGCGGCCCGCTCTTCGTCGCTGCCCCCGATCTCGCCGATCACCACCAGGTGGGTGGTTTGCGGGTCCTGCTCGAACAACTCCACGACGTCTCGGAAGGTCAGTCCCAGGACGGGATCGCCGCCGATGCCGACGATGGTCGACTGGCCCATGCCGGCGGCCGTGAGCGCCGATCCAACCTCATAGGTCAGGGTTCCACTGCGCGACACCAGGCCGACGTGGCCGGGGCTGGTGATGCGCTGAGGAATGATGCCGATCTTCGCCGCCCCTGGCGTGATGAGCCCGGGACAGTTCGGGCCGAGAAGCCGCGCCTTCGGGTAGCCGCGCAGGAAGTCCTTGACCCGGATCATGTCCTGGATCGGGATTCCCTCTGTGATGCACACGATTAGCTCGATCCCATTGGCGGCGGCTTCCATGATGGCGTCCGGTGCGAACGGCGGCGGGACGAATATGCCCGACGCATTTGCGCCGGTGGCCTGGACCGCCTCGGCCACGGTGTTGAAGACGGGCACGCCGAGATGGGTGGTCCCTCCCTTGCCGGGGCTTGTGCCGCCGACCAACCTGGTGCCCATCGCCAGCATCTGCTCGGCGTGGAAAGTGCCCTCGCGCCCGGTGATGCCCTGCACGATGACGCGCGTGGCCGCATTGAGAAGAATGCTCATCGTGCCGCCAGAGACCGGGTCAGCTGCACGATTTTCTGGGCCGCCTCCCAGGCGCTGGCACCAGGCTCGATCCCTTGCTCGCGAAGGATCGCCCGTCCCTCCTCCTCGCGGGTGCCGCTGAGTCGGACGACCAGCGGAAGCTTCATCTGCAGGCTGTCCCGGGCGACCACGATGCCCTTGGCCACCTCGTCGCCTCGGGTGATGCCGCCGAAGACATTGATGAGCACGCCCTTGACCCGGGGGTTCATGAGGATCACAGCGAGCGCGTTCTCGACCACCTCGGCCTTGGCGCCGCCTCCGATGTCGCAGAAGTTGGCCGCCTTGCCGCCCGCGCGCTGGACGAGGTCCAGAGTGCTCATGCAGAGCCCGGCGCCGTTGCCGATGATCCCGATGTCCCCATTGAGCGAGACGTACGTGAGTCCCCGCTTCTTGGCCTCGACCTCGTACGGATCGCCTTCCAGGACCGAGCCATACCGCTCCTCGAGATCCTTGTGCCGCCAGGCGGAGCTCTCGTCGATCTCGAGCTTGGCGTCGCCGGCGACGACTTCCCCTTTCTTGGTGATGACCAGCGGGTTGATCTCGGCGGTCACCGCGTCGAGCTCGGGGATCGCCCGATAAAGCCTCTTGATCACCGCCACCATCGGACGGGCCAGCTCGCCGAGCCCGGCCTCGAAGACGAGCTGGGTGAGCTCGAAGTCGAGCGGTCCACGCCATGGGTTCGGATACAGCCGTGCGATGGTCTCCGGCGATTCCTCGGCCACCTGCTCGATGTCCATGCCGCCTTTGGCCGAGAGCATGAGGATGTTGGCCCGAGCATCGCGGTCGACCGTGAAGCCGAGGTAGATCTCGCGCTCGATGTCGAGGGCCGTCTCGCAGTAGACAAGCGGGACCTTGAAGCCCTTGATGTCCATGCCGATGATCTGCTGGGCGGCGGCTCGAGCCTCGTCGGGCGAGCTCGCGAGCTTGATGCCGCCGGCCTTGCCGCGGCCGCCCACCGGCACCTGCGCCTTGACGGCGATCGGTCCGAGCTCGGCGCAAGCAGCGGCCGCTTCGTCCGGCGTGCGCGCGACCTTGCCGGGCGGGATCGCGATCCCAAGCGACGCCAGCACCTCTTTCGCCTGGTACTCGAGCAGCTTCACGGCAGGACGTTGACGTTAACCGATGCCTGGATCACAGCGGGATGTTTCCGTGCCACCTGGGATTGCGGCGGCGTTCCTTGCGCAGCGCGATCCGCAGGGCCCGGATCAGCTCGCCACGCGTGCGACCAGGCTCGATGACGTCATCGATGTAGCCCCGCTCGGCGGCGATGTAAGGGTTCGCGAAGCGTTCCGTGTATTCGGCCACCAGCTCGCGCCGGTGCGCGACCGGGTCGGCGGCCGCCGCGAGCTCGCGATGGAAAACGATGTTGACAGCGCCCTCGGGGCCCATCACGGCGATTTCGGCCGTGGGCCAGGCGACGTTGAAATCGGCCCGGATGTGCTTGGAGCACATGACGCAGTACGCGCCGCCGTAGGCCTTGCGAGTGATCACGGTGAGCTTGGGGACGGTCGCCTCGCTGAAGGCGTACAGGAGCTTGGCGCCGTGGCGGATGATGCCCCCGTATTCCTGCGCGGTGCCGGGAAGAAATCCAGGCACATCTACGAACGTGATCAGCGGGATGTTGAACGCGTCGCAGAAGCGGACGAACCGTGCGGCCTTCACGGACGCATTGATGTCGAGCGCACCCGCCATCACCTTCGGCTGGTTGGCCACCACGCCGACCGGATGCCCGTCCAGGTGCGCGAACCCGACGACGATGTTCATCGCGAAGAATTGCTGGACCTCGAAGAAATTCCCACCGTCGACGACCATGCCGATGACATCCTTGATGTCGTAAGGCTCCTTCGGGTTGTCGGGGATCACCGTCGCCAGCCCGGGCGCCGCTCGCTCCGGATCGTCGGTCGAAGCCACCGTCGGCGGCTTCTGGTCGAAGCTCTGCGGGATGAACGAGAACAGCCTGCGCACCTGGCTGAAGCACTCGTCCTCCGACTCGGCCAGGAAATGCGCCACTCCTGACTTGACGTTGTGGACCTCGGCGCCGCCGAGCGAGTCGAATGTGACGTCTTCACCGGTCGTGACACGGATCACCTCGGGCCCGGTGATGAACATGTAGCCGACCTCGTGCACCATGAACGTGAAGTCGGTCATCGCCGGGGAGTAGACAGCCCCGCCGGTGCAGGGTCCCAGGATCAGGCTGAGCTGCGGGATCAGGCCGCTCGCCTCGACGTTGCGCCAGAAGATCTCGGCGTACCCGGCCAGGGAGACCACGCCCT
This sequence comes from Candidatus Dormiibacterota bacterium, assembly GCA_036390875.1. Lineage (GTDB taxonomy): Bacteria > Chloroflexota > Dormibacteria > Dormibacterales > Dormibacteraceae > UBA10449. The sequence continues at coordinate 7,486 of DASWBB010000122.1, read as the reverse complement.
CCTGTATGCGCGCGCCGCCCGAGTCGTTGATGCCGATGATCGGGATCCGGTTGCGCACGGCCATGTCCATGACCTTGATCACCTTCTCCGCGAACGCCTCGCCCAGCGAGCCGCCGAAGACCGAGGCGTCGTGGCTGAAGAGCATCACGTCGCGCCCGTCGATCTTGCCCATTCCGGTCACGACCCCATCGCCTGGCGCTCGCTTCGATTCCAGCCCGAAGCCCTGGGCGCGATGCGTGGCGAAGATGTCGATCTCCTCGAAGGAGTTGCGATCCACGAGCCGGGCGATGCGCTCGCGGGCGGTGAGCTTGTGCTTGGCGTGCTGACGGTTGAACGCCTCGGCGTCGCCGTGCCCCGCCTCGTACTTGCGCTGGCGCAGCTGGTTGAGCGGATCGACCTTGTGGCCCTTCGGGGTTGGCGGCATCAGCACTACCTCTCCATGAACATCCAACGGTGGCCTTCGAGGTCCTCGACGCGGTAGCGCCTCGCGCGTTCGTCGAGGTCGATCTGGGAGAGGATCGTGGCGCCTGCTTTCCGGGCGCGCTCGTAATGCGCGGGCACGTCCGGTACATAGACAAGCACGCCGTCGATGATGTACGGCACCGACGACCACTGGCGCGCCTGCCGGCATCCCTCGCGGTGCTTCCTGGGGCCTTCGTAGTCCGGACTCGGTGTGGCCAGCATGATGAGCCCGTCCCCCGCCTCCATCTCGCCGTGGCTCAGCCGCCCTTCGGGTGTGACGATCCGCATCCGCTCCTTGAAGCCGAACGCTGCCGCGAGCCAGTCCATGGCCTTGGGCCCATCCTCGTAGGCGATCATCGGAATCACGGCGGGGTAGTCGGCCATCTGGTTCTCCCTCTTCTCAGGCAGCTTCGGGCGGGCGGTATTCGCCCCACACGTGGCGCAGCACCGTGCAGCATTCGCCGATGGTGACGTAGTCGGCGAGCGCCGCTTTGAGCGGCGGCATGAGGTTCTCGGTGCCGCGGGCCGCTTGCTCGATTTCGCCGAGGCGGCGAGCGACAGCTGCTTGATCCCGCCGCGCACGCAACCTCTTCAACGCGCGCGCCTGGGCGGCCTGCTGTCGAGGTCCGACTTTCATGATCTCGATCTTGTCCTCGCCATGGGTTGCGTAGCGATTGACGCCGACGATGACCCGCTCCCCCGCTTCGACCCTCTTCTGGAACCGGTAGGCGCTCTCCGCGATCCGTCGCTGCGTCCACCCCGCCTCGATGCACTTCACCGCCCCGCCCAGCTCGTCGATCTCGGCCATGATCGCAAGGGCCTCTTCCTCGACGCGATCGGTGAGGCTTTCGACGTAGTACGAGCCACCGAGGGGGTCGGCGACCTGTGGCACGGAGGTCTCATGGCCGATCACCTGCTGGGTGCGGAGCGCCAGCTCGGCCGCGCTCTGGGACGGCAGCCCCAGCGCTTCGTCGTACGCGTTGGTGTGCAGCGACTGGGTGCCGCCGAGCACGGCGCTCATCGCCTCGAGTGTGGTCCGCACGACATTCGTCAGCGGCTGCTGCGCCGTCAACGTCACGCCGCCAGTCTGGGTGTGGAACCGCAATGCCAATGACCGTTCGTCTTTCGCACCAAACCGGTCTCGCATGACGCGCGCCCACATGCGCCGAGCCGCGCGAAATTTCGCGACCTCCTCGAAAAAGTCCATGTGGGCCGCGAAGAAGAAGGAGATACGCGGCGCGAAATCGTCGACCCTGAGGCCGGCCGCCTGCGCCGCTTCGACATAGGCGATGGCATGGCTGAGCGTGAATGCGACCTCTTCCGCGGCCGTGGAGCCTGCCTCGCGCATGTGATAGCCGGAGATCGAGATCGTGTTCCAGTTGGGTAGGTGGCTCTGGCAGTAGGCGAACAGGTCGGTCACCAGGCGCATCGAGGGGGCCGGCGGAAATATGTACGTGCCGCGGGCCGCGTACTCCTTGAGGATGTCGTTCTGGACCGTGCCCGTGATCTTTTCCGGCGGAGTGCCCTGCTTCTCGGCCACCAGCTGGTAGAGGAGCAGGAGCATCGCTGCGGTCGCGTTGATCGTCATCGAGGTCGAGACCTCAGCCATCGGGATGTCCTTGAAGAGGACCTCCATGTCCTCGAGCGAGCTGATCGCGACGCCGACCTTGCCGACCTCGCCATTCGCCATGGCGTCGTCCGAGTCATAGCCGATCTGGGTGGGCAAGTCGAACGCAACCGAGAGACCGGTCTGGCCTTGCTTCAGCAGGAATTGGTACCGCTTGTTCGACTCGGCCGCGGTGCCGAACCCCGCGTACTGCCGCATGGTCCACAGACGGCCGCGGTACATGTCCTTGTGGATGCCGCGCGTGTACGGGAATGCGCCAGGCGCCGGCTCGTCGGCCCGTCGATCGCCGGCCGTGTACACCGGTTTGAGGGGCAGGCCCGAGTCGTTGCGCACTTCTGTCATGTCTCGACGAACTCGGTGAGCACGCCGCCGAGGCTTTTCGGATGGACGAAGGCGATCAGCGAGCCGTGCAAGCCCATCCGCGGCTCGGCATCGATGAGCTCGAGGCCCGCGGCTCGCGCGTCCGCAAGCGCCTGCGCGATGTCGGTGACACCGTACGCGACGTGGTGGAGGCCAGGCCCGCGCTTGGCGAGGAACTTGCCCACCGGCGAGTCCGGTCTGGTCGCGCTCAGGAGCTCGATTTCGCCAGTACCGGTGTGGATGAACGCCGCGTCGATTCCCTCTTTCTCATTGCGCGCGCGGTGCACGAGCTCCGCGCCGAGGGCGGAGCGGTACAGCTCGATGGATTCATCAAGGTCCGCCACCGCGATCCCGACGTGGTGGATTCGCGTGAGCACCACTAGTACTTGTACCAGCCCTCTTTGGTCTTTCGGCCCAGTTTCCCTGCCTTCACCTTTGCCTCCAGCTGCGCCGATGGCCGGTACCGCTCGTCACCGGTCGTCTTGAACATGTGCAGCCGGGCGTTGTACGTGACGTCGAGCCCGCTGAAGTCGCCGAGCCGGAACGGTCCCATCGGCCAGTTGAGCCCCTTCTCGACCGCGACGTCGATGTCCTCGAAGCCGGCCACGCCGGCGTCCAGCAGGCGATAGGCCTCCTGGGTCGCGGCATGCAGGATGCGGTTGACGATGAAACCATCGATCTCTTTGTTGATGAGGACCGGAGTCCTGCCCATTGCGCGGGCCATCGACATCGTCCGCTCGACAGTCTCATCCGAGGTCCTGGGACCACGAACGACCTCGACGAGGTCCATGACCAGCACCGGATAGAAGAAATGCATGTTGACGCACCGTTCCGGGCGAGCTGTGGCCTCGGCGATCTTGCTGATCCCCATCGTCGACGAGTTGCTGGCCAGCACGGCCGCGGCCGGGGCGAGCCGGTCGAGCTCGGCGAAGATCGAGCGTTTCACACCGAGGTCCTCGAATACCGCTTCGATGACGAAGTCGGCGTCACCGGCCGCGTCCGCGAGATCGGTGGTCATGCGCACGCGGCCCATTGCCGCGTCGGCGTCGGCAGCTGCGAGCTTGCCTTTTTCCACCCGGCGCATCACGTGGCCGCGATTCGATTCGGCCGCTTTGGCGAGCTGTTCCGCGCTCTGGTCGTGGAGGGTCACCGCGATGCCGGCCAGCGCCGCCTGCTGGGCGATCTGGGCGCCCATGGAACCCGCGCCTACGACAGCAAGACGTTGGAGCGTCACTGAACCGAGAAGATTCGCGTCACCGTGTTGAGGGTCATGACGTTGGACAGCAGGCCGTCGATCTTGAGCTTGCCCGTCAGAAGGCTCAACGCGACCCCGCGCCCGACGCTGTCGTAGTAGACCGGCAGCCCGAGCAGCCCGATCTTGAGGTTGCTCAGGCTCATCACGGTGTCGGCGTCGGTGCGGATGGTCAGCGTGCGCCGAGCCTTGAGGCCATTGTGAACGACCAGCTTGCCGCCTTTGAACTCGAGCGTCACTCCCTCATCGATGTCCGTCACCCAGATGCCGACACGCGCCTTCAGCGACTCGAAATCGCGCTCCTTTTCGGGGCGGCCGCGGACGTTGGCCGCGATCAGGCCCCCAAGCATGGACGCAAATGCGCTCGGCTCCTCATCGGCGTAGTCGACGAGGCGGGGATTTTCGATCTTCGCCTTTACTTTTCGTCGGGCCATTCGACCGGAATCCGCGTCGTGCAGAGCGTCATCTCCTGCGACGCCTTCGTGTAGCGGACGATCGTCGGCAGGTCACCCTTCAGCTTGAGCTTGCCCTGGAGCATCCCCTTGGTGGCGTCGAGCTGGTTGGTGGCGACCTCCTTCCATCGCGTGTACGGCGCCGTGATCACGAAGTCGCATTTCTGCGCATCGGAGGCGGGGCCGACCTTGATGTCACGCGCCTCGCCGTCGAACAGGTCCATAACGATTCCCCTGGCCTCTGGGAAGTGCTTGTTCGGCTCGGCTTCGACGACGAGGCCGACCGTCCACTTCCAGCCCTTGCCGGCTGACTTGTAAGTGCTGGATTTGTTGACCTCGTCCTTGAACTCCTTGGCCCACTCGTTCGAGAAAGCCTTGACCGTCATGCCTCCCTCCTCAGCGATTTGGAACTTCGAAACGCACTTAGCTTAGTGCGACGCCGCACGGGTCGCCGGTTGCAACCATCCCGCTGCTCGCGACGCGGCAATAGACGCCCATGCACGTATCGCTCGTTCTGGTCAGGACGCGCAGGAGCTCGGGCGATGCCTGGGTCGTGTCCGGATCGCGCGTGATGACGACGCAGCGCTCGCAGCGGCTCACGACCTCGAGCTCCGCGTCACCCGCACTGATCCGACGCCCAAGCCAGCGCAGCTCCGCCTCCGGCTCGAGTCCGTCGAGATAGAGGTTGGCCCGAAACCGGCGGCGGTCGACCTCGACGCCGGCCGAGAGCTCGAAGGCGGCCACCGTGGCGAGGTTCACCACCAGCACCGGCGAGTCGTCGTAGTTGAACCCCGCCGCATCACGAAGCGTCAGCGGGCGCGCCGTCTCTGCGGCCAGGTCGGCGAGCAGCACGTCGTCGAGAATGCGCGTTTTGCCGCCCGGTGTCACGACCAGCACGCTGCCGTCGGCCAGTCGCGCGCGGTAGGTCAACAGCTGTTCCGCCTCGCGCACCGTGAGCGGCTTGCCCGCCCGATTCGGAGTGCCATCGACCAGGGCCCAACGGCGGTCACCTTCCAGCCCGCTCTCGGCGATCAGGCACGAGTCGAGTCGCTCGCCGGCCATCGATTTGACCGGGTAGCGCCAGATCTCCGCTACCGTGCCGACCACACCGAAAGACTACCCGCGACAGTGCAACGGTCCCCGGTTAGGATCACGGCGTGACGGCGAGCGCCGAGCCCTTTTACGAGCCGCTGTCTGCCCGCGACGCTTGGTTAAAGGCGCAAGGGGGATCAAGATCCCCCTTGCGGGGAACCCCCTCTCCCAGCGACGGGTGGCAGACGCAATGAACAAAGTCGCGGCCGAGCGCAGCTCGGCCGCCCCTGCGACGTCAGCATCGAATTTGCCTCTTAGGATCACGGCGTGACGGCGAGCGCCGAGCCCTTCTACGAGCCGCTGTCTGCCCGCGACGCCTGGTTCTTGTACGCCGAGCGGCCCCAGACCCCGCTCGACCTGGGCACCGTCTATGTCTTCGAAGGCGAGGCGGAGCTTCCGGGCGGGCGCGGCGCCCTGGGGGTCGAGCAAACGGTCAGGGAGCGAATCCACCTGGTCCCCCGGTACCGCCAGCGCATTCACCGCGTGCCGTTCAACCTCGCCCACCCGGTTTGGGTCGACGATGTCCATTTCGATCTCGGCGCCCACATACGTCGCGAGGTGCTCGCCCCGCCTGGCGACGGCGCCACCCTCCGCAAGCTGGTCATGCGGATCCTCGCCAGGCCGCTCGATATGCGCCGGCCGCTGTGGGAGATGACCATCGTCACGGGGCTGCGCGGAGGGCGAGTCGTGATCGTGAACCGCGCGCACCACGCCATGGTCGACGGCGTGTCCAGCCTCGACATCCTCACCCTGCTGCTGGACACGACCCCTGAGGGATACACGCCCGAGCCGCCCGCCGAGGAATGGAAGCCCAGGCCCGAGCCGTCCAACTGGCAGCTGATCCGGCCGATGCTGTGGGATTTCAGGACCGCCGCGAAATCCGATCGCTCGAGAACGCCGGCCATCTGGAACACGACCCGCTTGCCGTGGACGGGCGTGCTCAACGTCGTGCGCAAGACCGTGACGCCACGGCCCGACCTCTTCTTCAATCGCAAGATTGGACCGCAGCGCACCGGTCGCGGGCTGAAGGTGCCGCTCTCGGCGTTCAAAGCATTGAAGGACCGTTTCGGATGCACCGTCAACGATGCCGTCCTCGCCGTGGTCTCGGAAGGCCTGCACCGCTGGTTCACGAGCAGGGGTGAGGTCGTGCCCGAGACGGTGCGGGTGTTTTGTCCTGTCAGCGTCCGCGGAGATGACTCGCGCGGTCGTCTCGGCAACCAGATCAGCGGAATGGTCCTCGAGCTGCCGACCGGCGACCTGAGCATGGAGGATCGCCTCCGCCGCATCAACGTCACCACCGGCGACCTGAAACGCACACGCCAGGCGGTCGCTGCCGACAAGCTCGCGGGTCTGGCGGATTGGGCGCCCCCCTCCCTGCTCGTGCTTGCGGGCAGGCTCATGTCCAATCCACAGGCAGGCGCGAACATCAACGTGACCAACATTCCAGGGCCACAGTTCCCGCTTTACTCCGGCGGCGCTCGGCTCCTGGAAGTGTGGCCGTTCGCGCCGCTTTATCCGTCGATGGGCCTAGGCGTCGCGATCGTGTCTTACAACGGCGATGCGTACTTCGGCCTCACCGCAGACCCCGGCGTCGTCCCCGACGTCGAGGAGTTCACCGCCCGGCTCCGAGAAGCCGCGGCGGAGTGCACGGCCCTGGCTACTCGCTCAGCGTAAAGCGCATCGTGTTCTGGCCGATGGCGATGAGGTCGCCGTCGTTCAGCTGCTTTTCGATCACCGGCTCGCCGTTGACCAGCGTGCCGTTGGTGCTGCCGAGGTCGCTGATCCAGAACGCGCCCGCGCGCACTTCGATGCGGCCGTGCCGGCCCGAGGTGGCCGGGTCGCTGACGACGACGTCGTTGTCCGGAGCACGGCCCACGGTGACCATCTCATTGGGCAGGGCGACGACCCGTCCGGCGAAGGGGCCGCTCTCAAAGCTGAGCTTGGCCGCGAAGGTCGCGCCTGCCGCGATGGCCTCCGGCGACATGGCCGACAGGGAAACCGTCCTCCTGCTTTCCGAGGGCACATCGGCGGGCTGCCAGGCCGGGATGATCGAGGTCGCAGGCTCCCCGGAATCGGTCTGGCCGTTCTCCTGCAGGCCGGGATTGGTCGGCCAGCGCAGCATTGTCGCCTTGGTATCGGAGACCGGCGGGGGCGCTGTGGCCTGCGCCGACGCCACCGGCTCGGGTTCCGGCGCAGCCGCCGCGGGCTCGGGCGCCTGCTCCTCGAATACCGGTTCCGGTT
>DASWBB010000121.1:0-2279 GCA_036390875.1 Candidatus Dormiibacterota bacterium | reverse complement strand
CTGCTCCGCCACCAACGCGGACACGCCACCCAGCCGGCGCCGGGCTTGTGGAATGGACGACATCCAGAAGCGCCAGGATCACGCGGGCGTGAGACGATCGCTTCGCCAGGCGAAGCCGCACCCACGGGTACAGGCAAGGTTTACCGACCCGTATGGTGCATTTGCACATACGACTTTCCGGTTGTTGGTGCAACGCGCCGTCCCGCTAATCCGAAGTTCCCGCCAATAACTGGCTTCTGAGAGGCCGGAACCCCTGTGGTTGCTGGGGTTTCGGCCTTTCTTGTGGTGTCTGATGTAGTCATCAATACTGCGATGAGTCTGTCTGGCGGTATCGATATGGTTCGGGTATGTCGCGAAAGCCTCGTCGGACCGGCGCTCTTCACGTTGTCACCAATAGACGGCAGGGGAAGGGTCGGGAGTACGTCACGCACCTTTTGCGCCGCTCCTATCGGGAGGGCGGAGCGGTCCGCAACGAAACGGTCGGGAACATCTCGCACCTGCCCGAGGGGCTGGTCGAGTTGGTGCGGGCGGGGCTGCGGGGGGAGCCGGTCGGCTTGCTTTCGGATGCGTTCTCGATCGTGCGCTCGCTGCCGGCAGGGCATGTGAACGCGGCGCTGGTCATGGCTCGGCGTCTTGAGCTGGCCCGGCTGATCGACCGGCAGCCGTCCCGGGAGCGCGATCTGGTGATGGCGATGATCTGTCAGCGGGCGATCTGCCCGGCGTCGAAGTTGGGGACCGTGCGGGCGTTCGGCCAGTCGACGCTGGCCGAGGAGCTCGGCGTCGACGGGGCGGATGAGGACGATCTCTATCAGGCGATGGACTGGCTGGCCGAGCGCCAGGTGCGGATCGAGGACCGACTCGCGCGCCGGCATCTGAAGGACGGCGAGTTGGTGCTCTACGACGTCTCCTCGTCGTACTTCGAGGGGCGCGCGTGTGAGCTGGCCAAGCTCGGCTACTCGCGCGACCAGAAGCGCGGCAGCCTGCAGATCATCTACGGGCTGTTGTGCGACAAGCCCGGCCGGCCGATCGCCGTCGAGGTGTTCTCCGGTGAGCTGCACGACGACAAGACACTGCCCTCCCAGATCGAGAAGCTCAAGACCAGGTTCGGGCTCTCACGGGTGGTGGTGGTCTCGGATCGGGGGATGGTGACCAAGGCCAACCTTGAGCTGCTCGCCAGTGCCGAGGTCGGGTGGATCACTGCGCTGAAGGCGCCGCAGATCCAGAAGCTCGCCCGCCAGGACGAGCTGCAGCTGTCGCTGTTCGACCAGACCAACCTGGCCGAGATCACCTCCGAGGACTATCCGGGCGAGCGGCTGATCGTGTGTCGCAACCCGCTCGTCGCTGCCGAGCGCGCCCGTAAACGATCCGAGCTCCTGGAGGCCACCGAACGGGGCCTGGCCGAGATCGCCCAGCGGGTTGAGCGCGGCACCCTGACCGGCGCGGACCAGATCGGACTCGCCGTCGGGCCGGCGCTCAAGCGCTACAAGGTCAAAAAGCACTTCGAGGTGACCATCACCGACACCACCTTCACCTACAAGCGCAAGACCGAGCAGATCGACACCGAGGCGGCGCTGGACGGGATCTACGTGCTGCGCACCAACCTCCCCGACATCGAACTGTCCACCGGCGATGTGGTGCGCTCCTACAAGAACCTCGAGCAGGTCGAGCGCGCGTTCCGCACCTTCAAAGGCCCCGAGCTCGAGATCCGCCCGATCCACCACCACCTCGCCGACCGCGTTCGCGCGCACGTGTTCCTGTGCACTCTCGCCTACTACCTCACCTGGCACCTACGCCACGCCTGGGCGCCGTTGCTCTTCACAGACGAGCACCCGCCCGACCGCCCCGACCCGGTCGCCAAAGCCACCCGCTCCCCCGCCGCCGACCGCAAAGCCCGCACCAAGCGCACCACCGCCGGCGAGACCTGCCACAGCTACAAGAGCCTGCTCGCCGAACTGAGCACGCTCACCCGCAACACCATCCGCCTGCCCGACACCACCGCCACCTTCCACAAGCTCGCGCAACCAACCACCATCCAAGCCCGAGCGCTCGACCTCGCCGAGCACGCCCCGCTCGACCCGTAGTCACCACCCATCCACCCTCAAACCCACTGAAACCCCGGCAATGACAGACAATTCCGCCATCTGCACAGAGGGAACTTCGGCCTAGCTCTGGGGGGACTCCGCCGAGTCGGGAACCGAGATCTCGCGCTTGAGCACCTTCCCGGTGGCGCCCTTGGGCAGCTCGTCGGTGAACCAGATGTGGCGGGGGTACTTGTAGGC
>DASWBB010000120.1:0-7375 GCA_036390875.1 Candidatus Dormiibacterota bacterium | reverse complement strand
GTGATGACAGGCATGGCGGCCCCAATCTACGGCGGATCGGGACTCACGACAAGCTGCGATATCCCGTCCGGGCAAGGCGGTGCCCACCGCCAGCTTGATCGGACGACCTGGCCGATGGCCCGACTTTCGACGCCGTCAAGTTCTGATCACTGGATTCCAGCTCGAAGCCCTGAAGTAGGGAGGCATGACGACCGCACCTTCCACCGGCCTCATATCGGTGCCGTCAGGGGCCATTGTAAAAATCTCGCCATTACGTGAAATGTCCGTGCCGCTGTTGAGCGCGGGTTGCAGCTCGGTGAAGGCGAGCCGTGACCCATCTGGCGACCAGGACGGAAAAACGCCGTGATCGTTGATGCGCCGCAGTCCTGATCCGTCCGCATGCACGACATAGATCGCCCGGGTTCGGGTCGAGAGGTTGTCGCGCATGGAATGAAACGCGAGCGTCGAGCCGTCCGGCGACCAGGCCAGGCCCCCGGAGCAACCTCCTCCGCCGCACTGTCCTAGATCGACCAGCCGGCGGGGACGAGTCCCGTCGGGATTCACGGTCCAGATCTGATAGGTGAGTCCCTCAGGACCTCCTTCCAGATACACCATGTACGCGATCCTCGAACCATCGGGCGACCAGGCGGGGGATTCCAACCACCACGCCATGTACGACTTGGCGATCAGTCGAGGGGTAGCGCCCTTCAAATCAGTCACATATAGCCCGTCGTCAATTCGCGCATAGACCACCTGCGTGCCATCGGGCGAGAACGAACCTTCCCCGCTGCCGCCGTCGCTGGTGAGCTGTGTCTGCGAGCCATCCGCGTTCATGACGCAGAGGTCCTGTTTGGAGTCTGCCGCAGCGCCTCTCTGCAGGAGTACAAGCAGGCGGCTCCCATCGAGCGACCAGGCCATCGACCTCAGGCCGTTCGACGGCCCCAGAGAGATCCGGTCGGTCGGGTGGTTCGGATCCACGGCCCAGATCTCCGACCCGTCGCTATAAGTGATGCGGCCATGCACCAGCGAGAACCGGCCGGAAGGTTGCGTTGCGTTGCACAGTGATGCGGCCGGCGCGGCTTCCGTAGGGGTCAGGGAACTCGAGGGCGACGCTGTTGTCGAGCCAGCCGTCGCAGGTGGGTTCGCGCACTGAACCGCCAAGATGGTGGCCACGATGCTGACCGCCATGAGTCCTGCCTTGGCACGCCAACGAGCGACCGTTCGGGGTTCGAACTGCGATGACGTCACCGTCTAACCCGCTCGATTCCAGGTCCATGCGTAGTTGGGGACAACCACCACGCCTTCCAGCAGGGTCACGTCGCTTCCATCAGTTGCCATCGTGAACAGCTCGCCACCTCGGGTGAAGGCGATCCGCGATCCGTCCGGCGACCAGATGGGCTGACCACCACTCGTACTGATGCGATGCAAGCCTGATCCGTCCCTGCGCACGAGGTAGATGCCGCCCGCCGAGTGGAAGGCAAGTTGCGAGCCGTCGGGCGACCAGGAGAGGCCATCGGTGCAGCCGGCAATTTGGTTCTGCCGGCACTGGCCCACGCTGACCAGCCGGCGCTGGCCGGTGCCATCGGAGTTCATGATCCAGATCTCGTCTCCGCCGAAGCTTTGCGAAGCCGAGTTCCTGTAGTCGGCGTAGGCGATGCGGGAGCCATCCGGCGACCAGGCCGGATCAGCCAGCGATGAATCTCCCGAACTCGTGCCGAAGCTCGAAGCCGCGATCAACCGCCGTGAGCCGCCCGTCACATCGACCGTGTACAGACCCGAAGTCCCCGACCCGGCTTTCGCGTCATATCCGTCGTAGACCACCTTGGTGCCATCTCGGGAGAATGAGGCTTTGTCCCAGCCGGCTGCGTCCCCATTGGTGAGTCGCGCTTCCGACCCGTCGGCGTTCATTACGTAAAAATCGCATGCGCTCGCGCATGACACGAGCACAAGGCGGCGCCCATCGCGAGACCAGGCGATAGGCAGTCGCCCATTCGATGGTCCGAGGACGATCGCGTTGGCGGGATGGTACGGATCCACTGCCACGATCTGGAGGCCGTCGCTGTAGGTGATGCATCCGTGTACCCGCGCGAACCTGTCAGACGATGGGGTCGCCCCCGGGACGCAGCGCTGCGGCGGCGGCCCCGTGTTGACGGGGGGTGGCGGCATCAGGTTCGTCAATCGCACCGCCAGGAGCCCGGCCACGATTGCGATCGCCAGGAGGGCGGCCGCCGCGACCAGCAGCCAGTTCCAGTCCCGGCCGGCGCTCGGCCGGGCCGGGGCGACCGCGCGGGCCCGTGAGTTGAGCTCCGCGACCACCTGTGCTTGCAAGGCGGCCGGCGGCGGGAACGCGGATTGCTCCTTCGCGAAGGCCTCGCGAATCTCGGTGCGAATATCGATCATGGGTTCATCTCCAGGTCCGGGCGCAGCTTTCGGGCCGCCCGGTACACACGCGTTTTGGCGCCGGCTGCGCTCAGACCGAGCACGGCGCCGACCTCCTCGAGGGGGAGGTCGAGGTAGAAGTGCAGGAAGAGGGGCAAGCGCTCGTCTGGGGATAGTCGAGCCAGGGCTTGCTCAAGATCGGCGCCGGCGGCGCTGCCAGACTCGAACTCGGCCCCTGTGCGCTCGATCTCGGGCATTCGAACCACCGACCACCAGTGACGGCGGCGGACCGATCGGCATTGGTTGGCGACTATGCGCAAGAACCAGGCCCGTGCGGACCGGCCATCGCGCAGCTGGCCGACGCTCCGCCAGGCCTTGAACGAAGCGTCCTGAACCGCGTCGCGCGCTTCATCAGGATCTCGCAGGATGGCCAGCGCAACCCGGTAGCCTGCCTCCAGGTGGATCGCGACAAGCTCGTCAAACGCGGAGGCGTTTATGAGCCCGACCGCTGGTTTCACGGCCAAATCCTGCACTTGATCTCAACAACCAGACTCCGTCCGGGCGAGTTTGGTTTCAGGTTTGAGGGCTCGAGGCTCCCCACCCGGCGCGGCGCGCCGGCCTCCCCGTGGAGTCGGGAGGCGAGCCCCGATTTATAGTCCGCCCTCGTGGCCTACCCCCTGCCTGGATTCGTTTCCGGGATTCTCGCCACACAACCCAATCCGCCTCGGCAGGTATCCATCGCGGCCGTGGCCCGCACGGTGTTGGTAGGAGCGGATGGAGCGCTGTATGCAGGAGGCGGCGCGTTCCTCATCGCATTTGGCCTCTCCGTGTTCGTCTGGCCCAACACCCCCGCCTCCAACATCCCAGGTGGGCTGGTGATGGCCGGGGCTGGAGTGCTATGCGGTTTGGTGGCGGTGTTCAGGATCTGGCAGGTCGCCGGCGCGCTGCGGCACGGCGATGCCGAGGTGGCAGAAGTCGTCGACGCTGAAGTGGGCCGGGCTCGGCTCCCTGGGATGCCGTGGGGCGAACCCCTCCGCATTCGGATGGTGTACATGGCTGCGAGGGGCACCTACCTTCTCACCAGCTCAGGCGAGACCGGAGGCTATTACATGCAGCAGAGGTGGGCGCTCGCGCTGCAGCCCGGCGCCCGGATCTGGGTCCTACGCAACCACGGTCGCGACGTCCTGTATGCCCCCGTCAGTCAGCCGACTGGTGCGAGTTGAGAATGAGTTACTCCAGGTAGTCGCGGAGCTTCTTCGAGCGCGAAGGGTGGCGCAGCTTGCGCAGCGCCTTGGCCTCGATCTGGCGGATGCGCTCGCGGGTGACGCCGAAACGCTTGCCCACCTCTTCCAGCGTGCGCTGGTGGCCGTCGATCAGCCCGAAACGCAGCTGCAGCACTCGCCGCTCGCGCGGCGTGAGCGTGTCGAGCACGTCCTCCACCTCCGAGTGGAGCATGGTCAGCGAGGCGGCGTCGGACGGCGAAACGGCCTCGCGGTCCTCGACGAAGTCGCCGAGGTGTGAGTCTTCCTCCTCGCCGATCGGAGTCTCGAGCGAGACCGGGTCCTGCGAGACCTTCACGATCTCGCGCACCTTCTCGGGCGTGATCCCCATCTCCTCGCCGATCTCCTCGTCGCTCGGCTCGCGGCCAAGCTCCTGGAGCAGCCGGCGCGAGACGCGGACCAGCTTGTTGATCGTCTCCACCATGTGCACGGGGATGCGGATCGTTCGCGCCTGGTCGGCGATGGCGCGCGTGATGGCCTGCCGGATCCACCACGTGGCGTAGGTCGAGAACTTGTAGCCCTTGTGATAGTCGAACTTCTCGACCGCACGGATCAGGCCCATGTTGCCTTCCTGGATGAGGTCGAGGAAGGACATGCCGCGGCCGATGTACTTCTTGGCGATCGAGACGACCAGCCGGAGGTTGGCCTCGGTCAGCCGCTGCTTGGCCTCGTAGGCGCGCTCGTACCGCTCGGTCAGCCGGTACCGGGCGATCCGGTACGACTCCAGCGCTTCCGCCCGAACCCGTGGCCTGGCCGCCCCGTTGGTGGCCTGGCGCCGGCGCTCGGCGGAGGCGGCGTCGAGCAGGTTCTGCAGCTTGCCCAGGTCGGAAAGGCCCAGGAGCTCCTGCGCGATGTGCGCCTGCTGGCCCTTGCGCTTGACGGTGGCCAGCCGCTCGATTACGTCCGGCAGCATCTCCTCCACGGAGCGCTGGCGCGAATCGATCTCTTCGATGACGTTCAGCGCCTTGAGGGCGTCGTGCAGGGGCTTGGCCTCGATGGCCTGCGCCAGCTCGACCTCGTCGTTGGCCGTGAGCAGGCTCACGCGCCCGATCTCCTTGAGGTACATGCGGACCGGGTCGTCCAGCGAAACCGAATCCATCATCTCGATGTCGAGCAGCATCTCGTCGTCGATCTGCTCGACCTCTTCGAAGTCCTTCTCGCCGTCCGTGACCTCGATTCCGATCTCTTTGAACGCGGCGAAGATACGGAAGATCTGATCCGGCTCGGCATCGATCTCGGGGAAGCCCTGCAGGATGTCGTCAGGAGTGAGGTAGCCCTGCTCCTTGCCCTTGACGATGAGCTGCTCGGCGACAGCCATGAGCTCGTCTTCGAACCTGTGCTCCGGCTTCTCGACGGCCTTCCCGGCCCGGTTTACACCTTTGGTCGCTACTTTGGCTGCGCGCGCGATCGTCACCCTCTCCTTTCCATGTCAGCGATGGCGTGAGCAAGCTCCCTGGCTTCTGCCTCGAGCCGCGCCACCCGCTCCGAGTCCTTCCCTCTTTCTGCCTCGGAAAGCTCGCGGATTATCCCACTGTGGCGGCCTCTCATGTGGTCGAGCGTGATGCGCTCGGCCAGCTCCACGGCCACCTCGTCGTCAACGCTGGGCGGAGGCGCCGCCCATGCCCTTCTGATCAGGTCCTGTTCCTCTGCGGGGTAACCCGCCAATTCCTTCTCGAGCCCGGACACGCCGCCGCGCTCGTATGTCTCCAACATTCGTTCGTATATACCGCGGTCCTCTTCGTCCAACTCATCGGGCGTGATCTTTGTTCGCACAAGATCGAACGCAACCGGCCGGACCGCGAGGAGTTGCAGCAGATATCTGCCTACGGTCATCTTTTTCCCAGGGGAAGACGTCTCCAAACCGTTTTTACCCACCCCGGAGGCGCCCGGTCGGCCAGGGCTGCGCTTTTCGTCCGGCTCGGCGGCCAGGAGGTGGCCCGAGACCCCCATCCAGCGCTTCGCCCGCTCGCGATAGTCCTCCTGTAGGGCGACCGGGAACTGAGCGATCCATTCGCGCAGCTTTCTGGCGGCGAGCTCGACGTGGTTGGCGTTGCTCAGATTGAGCCCCGCCGCCGCCTCCTCCATGCCGAACTCGAAGCCTGACGGCGCCTTCTCGACCAGCTCCTCCCACCGCCTGGCGGCTTCCGCGCCCGCCGCACGCAGGAATTCGTCTGGATCCTTGGCGCCGGCGACGGTGGCGACCCGGGTCCGCATCTGGTGCGAGGCCGCCAGCAAGACGGCTTTTTGGGCCGCCTGGCGGCCGGCCCGGTCGGCGTCGAAGACCAGCAGAAGCTCGTCGGTGAAGCGCTTGAGGAGCCGGACCTGGTCGTCGGTCAGAGCGGTGCCGGAGCTGGCCACCGCGTTCTGAATGCCGGCGCCGTGCGCGGTGATGACGTCGAACTGGCCCTCCATCACGACGGCGTGGCCGCGTCGCGCGATCTCATCGCGCGCGAGGTCCAGGCCGAAGATCACCCGTCCCTTCACGTACGCGGGCGTCTCCGGCGAGTTGATGTACTTGCGCTGCTCGCCGGCCCGCACCGTGCGCGCGGTGAAGGCGAGCGGCTGGCCGCGCTCGTCGCGGATGGGAATGACGAGGCGCTCGGCGAAGAAATCGGTGCCGTCGCGGCGGAGGAGCCCCCCGTCCTGCGCGTCCGCCAGGGAACGCTTCTTGGCCCGGAGGTACTCGGCAAACCCGCGGCCGGCCGGCGCGTAACCGAGCTGGAACCGCCGGGCGTTTTCCTCGCTCACCCGTCTCGATTCCAGCAGGCGGCGGCCCGGCTCGCCGGCGGGCGTCGACCACAGGACGTACTCATAGAACTGGGCGGCGAGCTTGACCATGGCGAGCAGCCGCTTGCGCGAATCAGAGCGCTCCTTCTGCTCGGGGCTGAGCTTGCGAAGCTCCACCCCGGCGCGCTCGGCCAGCAGCTGGAGGGCTCCGCGCTTGTCGGTCTTCTCGATGAGCTCCACGAACGTGAAGACGTCGCCCGAGCGCTCGCAGCCGAAGCAGTACCAGGACTGCATCTGCGGGTTGACCTTGAAGCTCGGGCTGTCCTCCTGGTGGAAGGGGCAGAGGCCCCAGAAGTCCTTGTTGCGCTTGGTCAGGCGGACGTGCTCCTGGACGACCTTGACGAGGTCGACCTTCGACTTGACCTCGGCGAAGGCGTCATCGGACGCTGGGGTGGGCACTGCCTCTATTGTCGCGCGAGCCTAGCTGGCAGTCAGGGGCTCCCGTGCGCGTCCGCGGGCGACGCTCCGGTTGTCAGCGATGACCGAGAGCGCGAGCAAGAGGACCGGGATCGTGATCGCGCTGGGCGGCACCGTGGGGAGTGGAAAGAAAAACAGGAACGAGAGCGCACGCGGGCCGACGACAAAAAACTCGGCGCCGGTGTAAACCAAACCGTAGAAGGCGCCAAGCGCGGCAAGGGCGGCTGTCGAGTAGACGGCGAACGGCAGCCCTCTCCATACGAGGACGCCGACGACTATGGCCACGGCCAGTCCGAAGACCTGGTCGAAGTTCAGCTCACCCTGGTTGAGCTGCCATCCGGGCCCCGAGACCTTGCCGAAAGTCGGGTCGGCGGCGATGAATTGGAGGAGTGAGTAGTTTCCGATCGGCGTGGTCGAACCGAACAGGAGCGCCTGCAGGAAGATCAGGATCGCGATCGCCTTGCGGCGCTTCGAACCGGGCATGAATCGAGTCTAGCGCCGCGTCCTCACTCCACTTGCCGTTAACCAGAATC
>DASWBB010000119.1:0-2322 GCA_036390875.1 Candidatus Dormiibacterota bacterium | reverse complement strand
TGGAAGCAGAGGGGGCGTGGCACTGGCCGACATCTCCGTTCCATGATGTGGACGGGCGTAGCGCCTTCGTGCTTTGGTCGAATCCATCCCGGTCGCGGGGTTCGAGCTGCCATAACCCGAGTCAGCGCTGGCGTGCGCGTGCTGATCGCTCACAACGTTCGAGGCGGTTGCGGCTCGGTAGCTCGCCACATCGCGTTTGCGCGCGATCACCGATGCGGCGCACGACGCCAAGCGCGATCGTGTGTATGAGACGAGGCTCCCGGTTTGACTGCGCCTCAAACGTCGGTTGGCGCGCAGGTGGAGGCCGTAGTTGACCGGGTAGCGCTCTGTTCGCTCAGTTCTTGAGTTGGCGAGTGGCATGCCGCGATGGTTTGGGATGCGTGAGGTTTTGGTTTGCGTCTGACTTCGCGACAGAGGTATCGCTGTTTTTCAACCTAATCCTGGGAGGCTTTCGGAGCCCTCGACCAGGAGGATGTGATGATGGAGAACGGCAAGTCTCGCAAGCGCCGGCAGCTGACGCCGGAGGAGAAGTGGGAGATCTTCTTGGAGGTCACTTCGCAGGAGATCTCGCAGGCAGATGCGGCTCGGAAGTACGGCGTCGACGTGAGCGTGATCATCCGGTTGCGAGCGTTGGCGAAGGACGCGGCGTTGGCGGCGTTCGCGTCGACGAAGCCGGGCCGGGCGGCGTCGGCGGAGGCTGTCGAGGTGGAGTTGTTGCGGGCCGAGAACGATCGGCTCGGCGAGGCGCTCAAGGAGATGGCGGTCGAGCTCACGTTGCACCGGGGAAGGCAACGCTCGGGCTATTCGGCCCGGTCCCCGCGCGCGTGAGCGCGGAGATCAAGCTCGAGCTGTTGGGGCTGATCGACCAGGCCGTGGCGGAGGGCTGGGCGCACACGCGGGCGTGCCGGGTGCTGGATCTGGCTGACAGTCGCGCGCATCACTGGCGGGCGCGGCTGCGGGAAACGGGCACGCTGGAGGACGGTGATCCCGGTGGCGGCGCGGTCCACGGGATCCTGGCGTGGGAGGAGCAGGCGATCCTTGATCTGATCGAGACCTGGGGTCCGGTCGACCGGTCGCATCGCAAGCTCGCGCACCGAGGCAGCTACACCGGGACAGTGTTCGTGTCGCCCTCCACGGTGCTGCGGGTGGCGCTGAAGAACCGGGTCAAGCTGCCCGGCGAACCGTTCCGTCCACGACCTGGAAAGTCCGTATTTCCAGAGATTACCTGGGAAAAGAACCGGATCTGGATTTGGGACGCAACCCACTTCACCCGCTGCAAACGCGTCACCTATGCGATCGTCGACGTCGTCACCAGATACTGGATCGGCTATCTGCTCACCTCAGAGCAGACGCACACGCAGGTGCAACTGCTGTTCGCCCGCGCGCTGGAGGACCAAGACCTCCTCGATGCCGATGGCCTGCCACCGGCGGCCGAGGACGGCCTCCCGATCCTGGTCGCGTGGTCAGACAACGGCGCCGAGATGACCGCGATCGACACCCGCCAGTTCATGGCGCTGATGGCGATCACCCAGCACCACGGCCGGCCCGGAACGCCGACCGATCAGGCCCATATCGAATCGTTCTTCAGCCACCTGAAGCGAGACTGGCCGCACCTGCTCGAGATCCGCGACCCGGCCGTCCTGGACACCGAGCTTCACCGGATCCGGATCGAGTACAACACCACCAGGCTGCACGCCGCGATCGGCTACGTCACCCCCGACGATGAGCATCACGGGCGCGGGCCCGGCATCCGCCGAGCCCGTGCCGCCGGCCTGAAGCGCGCCCGCCGCGAGCGGATCAAGCACAATCGAGCCAACAAGACATGAGCACCCTCAAGCACACCGACCACGTCGCGATCCCTCTGGGGAAGAGGGGCGCTTTTGAGGGGGTCGCCCGCCGGCACGGACGCCAGCGGAACCCAGCACGGAAGCTGCCTCGGAGCTCGCTCCGAACACCCGAGAACCAGTTCCGCCACAGCCCTCAGCGTTGGGTTGAAAAACGCGACCGTTCTGTCGCGAACTCAGAAACACCGCAGCTCCAACGCCGGATCAAGCGCCAGCTCACTGACCACGACTGCGGCCCGGTCGACCACGTCAACCGTAAGCTCGCCTGCTCCCGCCGTCACCCAAAGCTCTCCCACCCAAGTAACCCAAAGCTCGTCGCCCTCTTCGACCGGCAGCTCGCCGTCATCGAGCGCTGGCTCCACCAGCCACTCGACAAGCCAGAGCTCAACGCCCGCCAAACAACCAGCGTTCGGATCCAACGGAAGCTTGGGCCCAGGAACCTCGCCGGACTCCTGACCAGCGAAAGAGAGACGCGATG
>DASWBB010000118.1:0-2148 GCA_036390875.1 Candidatus Dormiibacterota bacterium | reverse complement strand
CGTGGGACGACACGTTCTCAGCCAACTACGCCAAAGCCCTGACCAAGGTTGTCGTCACGCTCGACCCCGTGACCAACTAGACCGAAGTTCCCTCTGTATCCGCGACGGTAGAGGCCGGGATCCCTGTGTTGGCGGGGGATTCCGGCCTTTTCCCGGTCGAAGGCTGTAGTCACGACTAAGACTCCGTGATGCGGTATACTCTCTGTATGGGAAGGCATGCCAGGCCGACGGGCGCGATGCATGTGGTCACGACGAGGCGGCGGTCGGAGGAGGCGGAGTACACGGCCACGTTGCTGCGGCGCTCCTACCGCGAGAACGGGAAGGTGAAGAAGGAGACGCTGGCGAACCTCTCGCACTTGCCGGCGGAGGCGATCGACGCGATCCGGCGGGTGCTGCGCGGGGAGACTCTGATGTCAGTCGAGGACGCGTTCGAGATCGAGCGGTCGCTGCCGGCGGGTCATGTCAACGCCGCGTTGGCGATGGCGCGGCGGCTGGCGCTGGCCGCGTTGCTGGACCCGCGCAGCTGCCGGGAGCGCGACGTGTGCATGGCGATGATCGTGGGCCGGGTGATCGAGCCGGCGTCGAAGCTCGGGACGGTCCGTGCGCTCTCGCACACCACGCTGGGTGAAGAGCTCGGCGTGGTTGGCTGTGATGAGGATGATCTGTACCGCGCGATGGACTGGCTCAGGGAGCGCCAGGACCGGGTTGAGGACCGCTTGGCGCGCCGCCATCTGGCTGATGGGGAGATGGTGCTCTATGACGTGTCCTCCAGTTACTTTGAGGGGCGTTGCTGTCCGTTGGCGAAGCTGGGGTACTCGCGCGACGGCAAGCGGGGGCTGTTGCAGATCATCTACGGGCTGTTGTGTGACATGGCGGGGCGTCCGGTCGCGGTCGAGGTATTCACCGGCGAGTTGCATGACGACAAGACGCTTCCCTCCCAGATCGAGAAGCTCAAGGGCCGCTTCGGTCTCTCACGGGTCGTGGTCGTGTCTGATCGCGGGATGGTCACCGAGGCGAACATCAAGCTGATGCGCGGACAGGACGGCGTTGACTGGATCACCGCGCTGAAGGCCCCGACGATCAAGAAACTCGCGCGATCCGGGGTGTTTCAACCCTCGCTGTTTGATGAGCAGAACCTCGCGACGATCACCGACGTCAAGGACTTCCCGGGCGAGCGGCTGATCGTGTGTCGCAACCCACTCGTCGCTGCGCAGCGCGCCCGCACACGCGAGGAGCTGATGGTCGCGACGGAGAAGGACCTCGCGGACATCGCCCAGCGGGTCACCAATGGCACTCTCACGGGCGCCGATCAGATCGGGCTGGCGGTCGGACCGGCAGTCAAGCGCCACCGGATGCGCAAGCACTTCCAGCTGGCGATCACCGACACAACGTTCACCTACGAGCGCAAGCACGAGCAGATCACCGCAGAGGCAGCGCTGGACGGGTTCTACATCCTGCGCACCGGCCTGTCGGCCGAGACGCTCGCCGAGGCCGATGTTGTGCGTGCCTACAAGAACCTGGAGCAAGCCGAGCGGGCGTTCGGGTCCTTCAAAGGCCCCGACCTCCAGATCCGACCGATCCATCACCACCTCGAGGACCGCGTCCGCGCGCACGTGTTGATCTGCATGCTCGCCTATTACCTCACCTGGCATCTGAAAGCCGCGTGGAAACCCTTGCTATTCACCGACGAGGCACGGCCGGTGAACCCCGACCCCGTCGCCAAGGCCGTGCGCTCGCCCTCCGCCGAACGCAAAGCACAGACCAAACGCACCACCACCGGCCAGGCCTGCCACAGCTACCGCAGCCTGCTCACCGAGCTCGCCACCCAGACCCGCAACACCACCCGCCTCGCCGGCTCCACCGCGACATTCGCCAAGCTCACCGTGCCCACCTCACTGCAAGCTCACGCGCACGCGCTCATCGCCACCGCGCCGGTCGTGACGTAGACACGACCACGACACCGCGCCGGGGCGCCCAACCCCCGCAATCACACCGGATTACGGCATCCCGCCAGGGGGAACTTCGGTCTAATTCCGGGACTTCTGGGGGCAAAGGTGCGGTCGGTTATCCGAGTTCTACTTCTAGGAGTGGCGTCGGCACTAGCAATGACCCCGGGTGGCGCGCGGGCATCTACAGCCGTGCCCTACC
>DASWBB010000117.1:0-24003 GCA_036390875.1 Candidatus Dormiibacterota bacterium | reverse complement strand
CGCGTATCCACTGAATCATGTTTTTTCTGGGCTTAGGCCTCGGCCACTGTGCCCTCTCATACCTATTAACGTCCCGCTAGTTACGAGCCGCGTGTCGGCAACGGGCCGCGATCTGGACGCTTCATCCGGTTGTGTTGACTTAGTAACCGCAGGAACCCTACGGATCACCTAACGGGCCGGGCTCCCAATCGGGTCTACGCGGCCGCGGGCAGGGCCCGGCTGTCGGGCGGCGCAAGCGGAACGACCTCGGGGATGCGGGCGAAGGCAGCCCAAATCAGGATGGGAGCCACCCCCGCCACCACAACAACGATGCGGGCGAGCAGCATCTGGTTGATGGGGGCGGCGAGCAGGAGGAAGCAGCCGATGCTGAGCACCCGCCCGATCCCAAGGCACAGCTCCTGGTGGACGATGTAGTCGTAGCGCATCGCCGTGGGCGCGGGATCTCGGTCGATGACCTGGAGGGCCACCGGCGCCAGGGCGTTGCCATGGAGCGGGCCACCAACCGCGCGCAGCAAGCCGAAGCCGACGATCGCCCATGCCGTCAGATAAAGCGGCAATAAGAAGGTGGAGAGCACCAGCAGCGCGCCGCCAACCAGGGCGCAGGCAATCCGGTGCCTGGGCTTCATGAAGGCGGCCAGGCCGAGGCTGATCCCAACCCCCAGCAAGCCCATCAGGCCGTTGAAGTTGCCGACCTGCTGCTCGTTTTTGAGCACGAGGAACATCAGGATGGTGAGTACCAACCCGATCAGGCTCCCGGTGAAGCCATCGGCCAGCCGGGCGCGCGTCACCCAGCGCCAGTCCGGGTTCCGCCGCGCCAGGGTGGCCACCCGGCGAAGCGATAGGCGCTGCCGGGCGGACGATGGCAATCGGCCAGCCAGCACCATGGCGGCCATCAGCACCACGGCCGAGAGAGCGAAGACCAATTGATAGCCGCGGTAGGTTCCGCCTACACGGGTCCCCGCCACGATGATGGCCCCCGCCGCCGGCGGGAGGGTGGCGGTCAGGAACAAACTAGCCGTCGCCTGGGCCCCGAAATACCGGTCGCGGTCCCGGTCTGAGGTGGTGTCGTAAGTAACCAGGTGGAAGCCGGACCAGTAGAAGCCTTCGGCGATCCCTCGGAGGAGGCCGAGCAGCACGACCCAGTGGGGGGCGTCGTTGCCAAGCGCCAGGATCACGAGGTAGGAGAGGCCGCAACCGAATAGGCCGATCCGGATCAAGGCCCCCGCCCCGATCCCCCGCCAGAGCAAGCCGTTGGCCACAAAGGCAGCGGGAATCATGAGCGCGCATAACCCGCTGTAGAGGGCGATCGGGGCCAGGTCGTGGCTCGCCCGCCAGAGAAAGATCGACAAGAAGGCGCCAGCCAGCAGGTTGGCGGCGGTGTAGGCGCCGTGAACCAGCACCATGGTGCCGGCGCGCCGGTCCAGCCCGCCCGAAATGACCCTCGGCCGAAACACCGTTCCCTCTTTTCGGGCCCGTCCCGCAAGCCCGTATCCGGACAACGCCTCGAACCACGGCCACTTTCTCGGGTCATCGGCCTGTGACCGATACGACGGGACCGTGACGCCTGCCGGCCCAACAACTGGGAGTTGAGCGTTACGTCCCCCGCAATAGGACGGCGGTAGCCTCCGCCTAGACGCTCGATCGAGCGCCAATCCAAGGGGGCGCCACCACGGAAATCAACGACGTCTACGTCACGAGCAACGAGGTGCGGCCGCGGCCGGCGGCGGTGCCCCTGCCGGCGGCCACCCGTGAGCTGCTGGCGTCGCTCCAACAGGGGGCGATCTCCGCGGCCGCCTACGACACCGCCTTCGTGGCGCGCTTGCGCCAGCCGGACGATCCGAACGCGCTGGCCTATCCCCAGACGCTGGCCTGGCTGCTGCGCAGCCAGAACGCCGACGGCAGCTTCGGCACCACCCTGCCGATTCCGAAGGACAAGCTGGTCTCCACCCTGAGCGCCCTGGTGGCGCTAGCCGACCTGCCGCAGAACCTTCAGGACGGGGTCGCCCACCGGGCCCGGACCAAGGCGCTGCGCTTCCTCTACGAGGACACCGGCAACTGGCAGACCGGCCCGGACATGGCCGGCTTCGAACTCGTGCTCCCCGCTCTGCTGGACGAGGCCAAAGTCCGCGGGCTCCCCCTCCCCTACGAGCGCTTCATGGGGATCTCCGCCCAGCGCGACGCCAAGATCGGCCACATCCCGCCGCGGCTCATCTACAACGTCAAGACCCCCTTGCTGCACTCGCTCGAATACCTGGGCAACCGGCTCGACGTCGAAGCCGCCCGAGCCCAGCTCTCCCCCAACGGCTCCTTTGCCAACTCGCCATCGGCGACGGCGTATTTCCTGCTCAAGACCCGCGACGAGCAGGCGCACGAGTACCTCGCCCTGCTGCTGCGCAACCGGGGTGACGGCAGCATTCCGACGGTCGCGCCCTTCGAAATCTTCGAGATCGCCTGGGTGCTCTACAACCTGGCCCGGGCCGACCACCGCCCTGCCGAGGCGTCACCGCTGCTGCGCTACCTCGCCCAGGCGCTCACCGACGACGGCGTCGGCGTGTCGCGGGAGGGTCTTCGGGCCGATGCCGACGATACGGCCCTCACCCTCAGCGTCCTGCACCGCTACGGGTATCCGATCTCAGCCGGGCCACTGCGGCCCTTCGAAGGCGTGAACTTCTTCTTCACCTTCCCGCTCGAGCGGGATGCCTCGGTCACCGCCAATGCCCACGTCCTCGAGGTGCTCCAGGTCGTCCCGCCGTTTCCCCGCCAGCATGTGATCGCGCAGAAAGTCGTCAAGTACCTGCGTGATGCGCGCGTAGACGGCGATCACTGGGTCGACAAATGGCATGGTTCCCCCTTCTATGCCACCGCCCACGCCGTCTTCGCGCTCACCGCGTCGGCACCCGACGCCTGCGTCAAGGCTTTCGACTGGCTGCGGGACAGCCAGCGCGAGGATGGCTCCTGGGGATGGTTTTCAGCCGGCACCCCGGAGGAAACCGCCTACGCGGTGCAGGCCCTGATGCTGGCGCCGGCCGAGTTCCGGGCGGGGCTCAAGGAGCAACTGAATCGAGCTGCCGCCTACCTGAATGAAACCGAGGGAGAGCCCGTCATCCCTATGTGGGTCGGCAAGACGCTCTACGGGCCCACCCAGGTCGTCCGGTCGGCGGTGCTGTCCGCGCGAACCATGCTGGCGAGGAGCGAACATGCTAGATCGGCGAATTAACAAACTCAAGGAGAACCTGCTGGCGCAGAGTGACGAGCGGGCGGTCATCCGCCATCTCGTCGACGCCAACCCGCGTGGCGACGACATGCTGGGTGAGGTCTGCCGCGCCGCCGTTCTACTCCATCCGAGCGCCAGCTTCGAGCAGGCGCTGACGCTCGCCCGCACCATGGCCTACATCGTTTACATCGACGACTACCTGGAAGAGGAACATCCCGAGCTCGACCTCGCCGACTACCGGCGGGTCTGCCAGAACTTCCTGCTCTGGCCCAACCGCGACCTCAGCCAGATGCCGCTGGTCAACGCCACCGTTACGCGCAAGATCGAGGAGCAGTTCCGCGAGGACGAAGTCCCCGAAGAATGGACGGCGATGCGGCGGCTGGTCTGGGAGAAATCGATCTGGACCATGCTCCAGGAAAACCACTGGCTGAAGCACAAGGAGCGCGTCACCCTCGATGCCTACCTCGCCAATGGCATGTACAGCAGCTCCTTCCCCATCGTCCAGGTGTCGATCCTGGCCTTCTCCTACCAGGATGTCTCGCAGGAGCTCAAGAACCGAATCTTTGGCCACATCTGCCAGGCCGCGCGCGTCGTGCGACTGGCCAACGACCTGCGCACCCACGAACGCGAGGCGGCGCAGGGACGCTTCAACTCGGTGGACTTGATCTTCGGTGCACCGGGCGAGCGCACCCTCGAGAGCGCGCGGGTCGCCGTGCATCACCTCATGGAAGAGGAGTTCGAACAGCTGAAGAAGGCGATTGCCCGCGAGCGCCGCACCGGCATCACCCAGCAATTCTTGAGCCACCTGGTCGACAGCACGCAGGTGCTGCTCGACTTCTACGAAGTCCCGCGCGCCAAGCCACGATCGGATCGACTGCTGAGGGCGGGCTGAGTCGGAACCATGAGCAGCTCCATCAACCTCAAGCTGGGTGCACGCAAGCCCGCGCAGGCCGGGAAGCCGGACGCCTCGGCGATGGAGATGGAGCGCCGCATCATCTGGGTTCGCTGGCTCGCGATCCTCGTCTCCCTTGGCGCCCTGCCCTTTTTGTCATCGAGCCTGAGCCATCAATCACTCGTCACCCTGCTGGGGCTGATCGGACTGGGCGCGATCTACAACCTGACGCTGCTCGTCATCATCCTCCCGCGTAAACCCGGATGGCTGACGAGCGGTTACATCTCGGCGATCGGTGACACGCTGCTGGTCACCGGTGGCGTGGCGGTCACCGGTGGACTGGAGTCGCCTTTCTTTCTCGCCTATTTCGTGGTGACGGTCACCACCGCGGTGCGATTCGGCGGCCTGGCCGCCATCGTCGCCGTCCTCACCATCGCCCTCAGCTACACCGCGGTCGTCTACTACGACAACACGGTCGCGGGCACCTCGTTGGCACTGAGCGCGCTCACCAACCTGGCGATGCGGACCGGCTTCGTCGCCATCACCGGCATCTTCGTCGGCTTCGTCGGCGACCGCGCTCGGCGCGCGGAACGTGCGCTCGAGGAGGAGCTGGAACGGGCGCACGCCTCGCTGTCGGAGGTGACGGTCGAACTCAACCGCGACCTCGAATTCGAGCAGACCTGCCTGCTCGCCGCAGAGAAAGGCCGGCTGCTCCTCAACGCTGACGCCTTCCTGCTCCAGGTCCAGATGCCGCCGCTGATCGGACAGGACGAATCGGCACCTCCCGCCTCGACGCTCTACATCGACTGGAACCCCGAGCTCAAAGCCGAGTACGCCGGCGTCGACATGACCGGTGCGCGACTATCGCTGACGCCGGCCATGGGCGAGCAGGTGATCCCCCTGAGCGACCCGAACATCGTCCTGCCCGACAACCCCAAGCCGCTGCCGGCCGGGCTCTGGTACCGCGTCCCCGTCTTCCACGGCGCGCGGGCGATCGCGGATATGATCGTCGGCTTCCAGAACCGCATCGAACCACTTCGCCAAACCGAGCAGGAGCTGATGCTGACCTTCGCCGAGCGCGCCGGCATCGCGATGCGCAACGCGCACGCCCTCGACCAGGCGCAGAAACTCTCGGTCACCGACTCGGTCACCGGGCTGCCCAACCACCGCTACTTCCACACCCGGTTCGACGAAGAGCTGGAGAACACCAAGGAAACCGGCGGGTCGATCACGGTGATGATGATCGACCTCGATCGCTTCAAGGTCTACAACGACAGCTTCGGCCACGCTGCCGGTGACGTCGCGCTCAAAGCGGCGGCGCGCACCATCTCGTCGACGATGCGCCGCGAGGATACGGTCACCCGCTACGGCGGCGAGGAGTTCGTCGCCATCCTTCCGGGAGTCGATATCCAGACCGCCCCGATCCGGGCGCAAGAGATTTGCGACACCCTGGCCAAGGTCTTTATGTACAACCCGAAGACCATCTTCGCGCCGCTGACCGCGTCGGTCGGCTGGGCGACCTATCCGGTCGACGCCAAGAACCGCGACGAGCTGCTGAACCGCGCCGACCTCGCCATGTACATGGCGAAGAAACGCGGCCGCAACTGCATCTGCGGCGCCTGCGAGCTGGAGAGCGTCGCCGCCCTCGACTCGGTGTTGAGCGAGGTCGTAGCCCAGCTGGCGAGCGCCGACACCGTCGGACCGGGCATGGTGGCGACCCTCGAAAAGCGGCTCGGCCAGATCGCCAACTCGAGCCACCTCGAAGAACTCGCCGAAGGCATGCTCTCACCGAACAGCGAGGCGACGCTGGAAGCCCTGAATGCGCTGGCGGCTTCGATCGACGCCAAGGACCCGTATACCAGCGGCCACTCGCAGTCGGTCGCCAAGCTCGCCGAAGACCTGGGCGACATGCTGCAGCTGTCGGCGGCGCACAAGAACCAGCTACGCCTGGCGGCGATCCTGCACGACGTGGGCAAGATCGGCGTGGTCGACAAAGTGCTCCTAAAAGAAGGCAAGCTCGACGAAGACGAGAAGTTGATCATGCGCATGCACCCCATCCTGGGCGCGCGCATCCTGCAGCCGATCAAGGCCTTCCGCCAGATCCTCAACGTCGTCCTCCACCACCACGAGTGGTACGACGGGAGCGGCTACCCGGACGGGCTCGCCGGCCAGAACATCCCACTGCACGCGCGCATCGTGTCGGTGTGCGATGCCTATCACGCCATGACCTCCACCCGGCCCTACCGGCAGCGGCGCACGCCGGAGTTCGCGCTCGCCCAGCTCGAGGCGGGCAAGGGTACCCAGTTCGATCCGATCATCGTCGACTACTTCATCCAGATGATGCGCAAGCGCCAGGCGGAAAACCCGGACGCCCTCGAGGCCGACGTCCACGACGAACACCCAACGCCACCGGATGTCGAGGCGGCGAGCTAGAGGTGCGGGACTAATGGCCCTCGACGCCAACGGTCACCCACTTTCGAAGATCGCCCAGCGCAAGCTCGAGCACCTGCGCTTGTCGCTGGAGGCTTCCGTCCAGTCCACGCGCAGCGCCGGCTTCGAGCGCTACGCCTTCAGCCACGAGGCGCTCCCCGAGCTCGACCTCGACGCCATCGACATGACGACCAGCTTCCTGGGCAAGCCGCTCAAGCTGCCCTTCCTGATCTCGAGCATGACTGGTGGCGCCCACGCCGCCGGTGACATCAACCGGCGGTTGGCGCTGGTCGCCCAATCGGTCGGGATTGCCTTCGGCGTCGGCTCGCAGCGGGCGGGGATCACCCACAAGGACCTCCGCGCCACCTACCAGGTGCGCAGCGTCGCCCCTGACGTCCTGCTCTTCGCCAACCTGGGTGCGGTTCAGCTGAACTACGGCATGCGCCGGGAGCAGGCGCTGGAAGCGATCGAGATGATCGGCGCGGATGCGCTGGTGCTGCACCTCAATCCGCTGCAGGAAGCGCTCCAGCCCGAAGGCGACCACAACTTCGGGGGTCTGATGGAGAAGATCGCCACCCTCTGCCGCGAGCTGCCCGTTCCGGTGATCGTGAAGGAGGTCGGCTGCGGCATCTCGGAGCGAACCGCGGGACTGCTGGCGGCCGCCGGCGTGGCCGCTATCGACGTTGCCGGTCTCGGTGGCACCAGCTTCGCGCGGGTGGAGGCGTTTCGTCGTGAGCGTCCCGAGGAAGTGGAGCTGGCGCTCGCCTTTTCGGAGTGGGGTATTCCGACCTCCGAGGCGCTGATCGCGACCCATCGCGCCGCCCCTCAGCTGCCGCTGATCGCGAGCGGCGGCCTGAAGCATGGGCTCGACGCCGCCAAGGCGCTCGGGCTCGGCGCCGACCTGACCGGCTTCGCCCATGCCGTGCTGGCCGCCGCCTCGGAAAGCGAGGAGTCCGTGCGGCGCCTGCTCGACGGCTTCGCATGGCAACTGCGGGTCGCCATGTTCTGTGCCGGCGCCCCCACCATTGCGGCACTCAAGAGCACTCCACCCATCGAAGTGAGATGAAGACCAAGACCTTCGCCAGCCGCACCGACCGGCTGCAGGCGATGAATCAGGCGCTCGACCGCGAGCTGTCGCGCCTCTCGCAGCGGGTCGGATCGAGCCAGAGCTCGCTACTGACCGAGATGGTGCAGTACCATCTCGGCCTGCGCAAAGCGGGCGAACGGCCCGGCAAACGCCTCCGGGCGAACATCGCCTTGCTCACCTGCGAGGCCTTCGGGAAACGCTATGCCGATGCCTTGTGGGCGGCGGTGGCGGTCGAGCTCGCGCACAACTTCTCGCTGGTCTTCGACGACGTCCAGGACCATGACGAGCTGCGTCGGGGACGGCCGTCGGTCTGGAAAGTTTGGGGTGAGAGCCAGGCGATCAACGCCGGCGCGGCGCTGGAAGCGCTGGTCACCCGGGCGGTGGTCGACCTGTTGCCGGCGCGCTATGCGGACCGCACGCGTCCGGCGCTGCTGCTGCTGACCGAGTCGATGCTCGCGCTCTGTCGCGGCCAGGTGCTCGACCTGCAGTTCGAGCAGCGGGTCGACGTCTCGGTCGACGAGTACATGGAGATGGTGGGGCTCAAAACGGCCGCGCTCTTCGAGTGCGCCGCGCGCCTGGGCGGCCTGGCCGCAGGGGTGGGTGACGCGGCACTGGACAAAGCGGGCATGTTCGGCTACCACCTGGGGATCGCATTTCAGGTGATCGATGACATCCTCGGCGTCTGGGGGTCGACGGCAAAGACCGGCAAGCCGATCGGCAGCGACCTGAAGAACGGCAAGAAGACGCTGCCGACGCTGGTCGCGCTCAAGGGCGGCGCCGCCGGCAACCGGCGCGTGCTGCGATCGCTCTTGACACGCGCCAGGTTTACCGCCACCGAGATGGAAACCGCCCGCGCCATCATCACCCAGTCCAGCGCCCAGGCGATCTGCCGCCGCCAGGCGGCGGAGCACCTCGCCGAGGCCCGGCTCGAACTGTTCGGGATGACCGACCGTCCAAACTGGGCCGTTCGGGCGCTCGCCGAGATGGTCACCACGCTGGAGTCGGGACTGGTCTAGCGGCGTATCGGCGTTTGCGAGCGGCGCCGATCCGCCCTGGCTGGCAGAATAGGGGCAGGAGGATGGGTCAACGGCATTGCCGTCGCGCACCCCGCGGGTCGTGACATATCTCATTTGGGTCGTCCTGCTATTGCTCGCCGTCGGCGAGTCGGGCGGCGCGAAGGGCCCGGTCATGGCCCCCAGCGAGGTGCTTGGCGTACACGCCGGCACGGATAATCAGGGCCTGCAGGGCAAGGTCTACGTCGCCCTGGGCGACAGCATCAGCGCCGGCCGATTCGCCACCGCCCAGGACGGGACCTTTCCGTCGCTGGTGGCGGACAAGCTGAGCATGACGCTCAACCTGGTGGCGCGAAGCGGGGCGAAGGCGGCCTGGGCGTTGCCCCAGCTGGCCGCCGTTCAAGCCGCCCATCCGGCGCTTGTCACCATCGAACTTGGCACCAACGACGTCGGGTTCAACACGCCACTGGACACCTTTGCGTCGCAGTACGAGGCGATCGTCGTGGGCGTGTCGAGCCCGCAAACGCGTGTCCTCTGCATCGGCAGCTGGCTGCCGTCGACCGCGATCGACGCCATCATCGCGCAAACCTGCGAGCGGCACGGCGCGACTTTCGTTTCGCTGAACGGCTTCTACGCCGTCAACGCCTTCCACGGCAGCGACGGCGGCTCGAGCTATCTCGGCCGCACCGACTGGTTCCATCCCGGGGACCAGGGCCATGCGGCGATCGCGGCGGCCGTACTCTCGGCACTCGGTGCCGGACCGGCACCGGTCGTGGGCCCGCTGCCATCGGCGTCGCGGATCCCGGACGTGATCCGGACCCGACCTCAATAACTTAAGGTTCGAGCACCTCACCGATCTTCAGCGCGAGGTGCAGCGAGAGCCGGACCTCGGCATTGCGGAGGTCGACGCCGAGCAGGTCCTCGATCCGCCCCAGGCGATAGAGCACCGTGTTGCGATGCAGGTGGAGGCGGTCCGCCGCGTCCGTCGGGCTCCCGTTGGTGGCGAGGTAGGCGGCGAGCGTCTGCAACAGCACCCCGGCGTGATCCTTTGTCCGCAGCCGCACCAGCGCGTCGTCCCGGAAGGCCCGCATCTCGGGCAGCGGCTGCAGCGCGTAGAGCAGCCGATAGAGGCCGAGGTCGCTGAAGGCGGTGGCGCTGTCCGGACCAAAGAGGCGCCGCCCCATGCTCAGGGCCTGCTCCGCCTCCCGGGCGCCGGCCGCCACCTCGCTCATGCCGGAACGGACGCCGCCATAGCCGAGCGCCACGGGCGTGTTGGCGGCGGCGCGAGCCGCACGGTGCAGGTGATCCACCACCGACCGCGGGTCGGGAGCGCGCCGCCCGGCGAGGCTCACCAGCGCCAGGGTCGCCTCGCCGCGCTCGCGCACCAGTGCGGTGAGGCGCATCGTCCCCAGCTGACGCTCCCAGGCGGCGCGGATCCGGGGCGCGAGCCCATTGTCGACCGGCTCGGCCGCGATCACCAGGTAATTGGCGTCGACGTCGAAGCCCTTGCGCCTGGCGCGTTCGCGGGCTGCCTGGTGGGTACCCGGCCGGTCGGCGGTCAGCACGTCGAGCAGCTCTTCCTCGACTTCGTCGCGGGCGTCACGAGCCGCACGGGCGCGAACCAGCTCGATGGCGCAGGCGTGTGCCGCGCGCCCGACCGCCAGGCGGTGCATCTCCCCCAGCTCGCCGTCCGAGCCCAGCAGCGAGAGAAAGCCGGCGATGGTCCCCTGCACCAGAATGGGCGCGATCAACCGTGCCTGGCCGTGCGCCAGCGGCCGCAGCGCGACCGGCGGATCGAAGGCGCTGAGGGGTACCTCGCGCAACCACTCCTCGAGCGCGGGACGCTCCTGGGCGATCAGCGCGGCGGCCCCGTCCGCCAGCCGGCCGGCGCCGACGTAATCGATGCCGGCCTCGCGCTCGAGCACCACCGGCACCCCGGTCAGCTCGTGTAGCCGGGCGAGCAGCGCCGGCAGCCCGCGTCCCGCCAGCGCCAGCTCGCTCAGCTGACGGTGCAGGTCCTGGGCACGTTCGTGGAGCTCGGCTCGCTGGTCGACGATGTACCGCAAGACCTGCTGCTCGATCTGATCGAGCGGCAAGGCTGCCGGCAGCGCGAACAGCGGCAAGGCGTGCGTCTCGGCGGCGCGGCGCGCCTCGGGCGAAATGCGGCCAAGGACCGCGGCCCCGGCCACCCCCTGGCCGGCGAGCGAATCGAGCAGTCGGGCGAGCGTGAGCCGCGCGTCGACCGCGGTCAACACCTGCGGATCGATCAGGAGAAGCTCGCCCCCGCGCAGCGGCGTGAACGCCGGCTGACGGGCGCGCAATGTGGTGCACCAGACTACCTCCCGGCGGGTGCCTCCACTCCCGGCTACCAGTTGCGTCCCCTCCGGTAGGGCGCCGCGCCACACATCGTCGACGGTCACGTGAGGATGGGGCGGGGCGACGGGTGTCTTCGAGCCCATGTTCGTGCGCCACGCCCTAAGGAAGGCCGGCGGACGGTATTATCCCACAGCGCTACGGGCGTGCTTCAGACAGAATGCACAACTGGCCATTCCTCCCCGCTTGCAGAGGAGGGCAGGGTGGGGGCGGATCAGGCGGATCTGATACGCCGCCTGGCGGGCCGCACCGGCTTCGCCGTGGGCTTGGCGCGTTCTTTTGCGGGCGCCTTCTTCGACCCGTTCGCGGAGCTGGCGGTGCCGGCCTTTCGAGTCGGCCCCTTCCAGAGCGACTCGAGATCGTAGTACGAACGCTCGCCCGGAAGGAAGACATGGACGATCACGCTGGCGTAATCGAGGACGACCCACGACCCATCGTCGTAGCCGGCGGTCCGCAACGGCCGCACGCCCTTCGCCTTGCAGGCCTCGATGATCGAGTCCGTGATGGCTCGCACCTGGCGATCGGTGTCCCCCTCGCAGATCACGAAGTAATCCGCGATCGAGCTCTTCTGCCGGATATCAAGCCGGACGATTCCCCGCGCCTTCTTATCTGCCGCCGCATCGGCGATGAGCCGGCTCAGTTGAAGGGGGGTCACCTCCCTGATTATCCCAGTTATCGCGCTCGCCTCTCCAGACCGGGGCTTGCTGATTGGTACAGGTGGTGCGCCCGGATGTAATCGGCAACCGCGGCGGGCACCAGGTCCTCGATCGACGCGCCTCGCGCCAGCCGGTCGCGCACCTGGTGGGCGGCAATGGAGGGGGTGTCGAGATGCACGATCTCGGTATGGGCGGGCGCAAAGCCCAGTTCGTGCAGCGTCTGCGGCGCCAAGGTAGTGTCGGGGCGGTTGAAAATCACGAAGTGCGCCTCGTCGAGCAGCGCATCGGCCTCATGCCAGCTCCGGATCTGGAGGGCCGCATCCGAACCCAGCAGGATGGCGAAGGGCCGCCCGGGAAAGCGGCGGGCCAGCTCGCGAACGGTATCGATGGTGTAGGAGGCGCCGCCGCGGTCGACTTCGAGCGCTGACGGCACCAGCCCCGGCTGCCCATCGACGGCCAGCTGAACCATCCGCAGCCGGTCGTCCGCACTCGCGACCGGAGCCGCGCTGCGGTGCGGCGGCATCGCATTCGGCATCAGCCAGACCTCACCGAGGTGGGCGACGTCAAGGAGCTGGCGAGCCGCCGCCAGATGCCCGTTGTGCACCGGGTCGAAGGTTCCCCCCATAATGCCGGTCAGCTCGGGCGCCATCAGCGCTCGGGGTCGTAAAGAAATTCCACGTCGGAAATCCGCACCGTCTCTCCGCCGCGCGCGCCATGGCGCGCCAAGGCGTCGTTCAGTCCCCAGCGGTCGAGCATGCGCTGAAAATGCGCCAGGCCTTCGGGGTTGGTCATGTCGGTCATCGCCAGCAGGCGTTGCAGCTGATCGCCGGTCACGCGGAACCCGCCCTCGACCGGCTCGATGGTGAAGGGATCGGCCGTGGTCGGGCCGCGATACACCTTCAGCGCCGGCAGCGGCTCGGCCACCGCCTTGTCGCGGCGCCGCACCAGGGTGCGATGGGTCGCCCAGAGCAGATCCTGGACACCCTCACCGGTGACCGCCGAAATCGGAAAGGTCCGCCGTCGAAGCTTGACCAGCCGCTGCCGGAAGGCGACCACCTCCGAGGAATCGCTGACGGCGTCCATCTTGCTGAGCGCGACCAACTGCGGGCGGCGCGCCAGCGCGGGGCTGTATTTCTTCAGCTCGCTGCGCACCTGCTGGTAGTCGTCCCACAGCTTCTGCCGATCGCCGGAGCTGGCGTCGATCACATGGATCAGGGCGCGGGTCCGCTCGACGTGGCGAAGAAACTGCAGGCCGAGCCCGGCGCCTTCGGACGCACCCTCGATCAGGCCCGGGAGGTCGGCCATGACGAAGCTGGCGTCATCCGCCAGCTCGACCACGCCAAGCACCGGCTCGAGGGTCGTGAACGGGTAATCCGCGATCTTGGGGCGCGCGGCGCTGGCGACCGATAGCAACGTCGATTTGCCCGCATTCGGCAGGCCGACCAGCCCGACATCGGCGATCAGCTTGAGCTCGAGCCACAACCAGCGGGATTCGCCGGGCTCGCCGAGCTCGGCAAAACGCGGGGTTTGCCGGGTCGACGTCTTGAAGCTGGCATTGCCGCGCCCGCCCCGACCGGCACGAGCCACCACCAACCGCTGCCGATCCGCCACCAGGTCGGCGAGCGTCGTCCCCTCCTCGTCTTTGACCAGCGTTCCTGGAGGAACCTGCAACACGATATCGGGCGCATCTTTGCCATGGCGCCGGCTGCCACCGCCACGGCCGCCGCGACCGGCGGCGAAATGATGCTTGAAGCGATAGTCGTGGAGGGAGTTGAGCTGGCGCGACACTTCCAGCACGACGTTGCCGCCTCGGCCGCCGTTTCCCCCGTCGGGGCCTCCGCGCGGGACGAACTTTTCCCGACGAAAGCTCAGTTGCCCGGCCCCACCGTCGCCGGCCTTGACGAAGACCTTGACCCGGTCAGTGAACATCAGCAGACCGCCTGACCGGCGCCAATCACCGGCCCTCGCCGCCGAGCGCTAAACGGCTTCGGCCAGGACCGAGACTTTCTTGCGCCCGTGACCGGTGCGCTCGAAGCGAACCACCCCGTCCACGAGCGCGAAGAGGGTGTGGTCGCGCCCCATCCCGACGTTGGTTCCGGGAAAAATCGCGGTTCCGCGCTGCCGGAGCAGGATGGTGCCGGCGTTGACCGCCTGGCCGGCGCCCGTCTTCACGCCCAGCCGCTGGCC
This sequence comes from Candidatus Dormiibacterota bacterium, assembly GCA_036390875.1. Lineage (GTDB taxonomy): Bacteria > Chloroflexota > Dormibacteria > Dormibacterales > Dormibacteraceae > UBA10449. Next base: position 10,151 of record DASWBB010000117.1, on the reverse strand, counting down.
GACGCTGTCGCGTCCGTTGCGTGATGAACCTGCGCCTTTCTTGTGTGCCATGGCTTACTCCTTGGTCGTCGCTTTGGGCGTGCTTGGTCTGGAGGCGCGCCGTGCTCCTCCCTCCCCCCTTGCAGGGGAGGGCCGGGGTGGGGGGTTATCCTCCGCGCGCTTGCCATCCGGGGGCCGGATGGCGCCGATCCGTAGCTCGGATAGCTGCTGACGATGCCCGGTCTTGCGCCGTTTGCGCTTGCGCGCCTCGAATTTGAAGACGATGATCTTGTCCCCCGAGCGGTGCGCCACCACCGTGGCCTCGACCGCCGCCCCCGAGACGAACGGCGTCCCCACCATCGGCTTGTCCTCGCCGGCGACCATCAGGACGGAGTCGAGACGCACCGTCTGACCGACCTCAGCGGGCACCCGGTCGACCAGGATGCGGTCGCCTTCTGAGACCCTGAACTGCTTTCCACTGGTGGCAACGATGGCATACATGGCAATAGCGCCCCCGGGCGCGACTCCGTAGTTTATCACGGCACCGCCTCAGGTCCCTGGTCGACGTGATTCTCGTAGAACTGGGTGATCGCGTTCTGGTCATACGCGTCCAGGAACTCGATGTAATGCCAGGCGATCAGGGCAACTTTCTTCTGCATTCCGTGGCTGTAGGGGGTCATCACCATCTTGGACTCGCCGTAGGTCGGCTCGACCGGCGCCAGGTTTTTCACATAGTTGGTCAATTGGTCCTTCAACGTGGTGCAATCGCTGCCGCTGGGGCAGTTGTAGAGGACGACGATGCCGCCGTGCTCGAGGTTGTGGACGAACTGCCCCTCGACCAGAGTGTCGACCGTGCCCCAGGCAACGGGCGCGCTCCCCGCTACCGAGTAGTGCGGCCCCGAGGTCGGCGGGTAGAACTTGTAGGTCCACTGCGTCGACGGATCGATATGCGAGGGCGTCCCCTCGTCGGCGATCTGGGTGCCGATGGCGCCGCTGACCGTCTGGAACGGAATCCGGTTCGCGGTCGCCACCTTCGCCGCCTGGTTGAGGGCGAGCGCGACCAGCACGATGGCGACCGCGGCCGTTCCCAGGATGCCGGCGATGATGAACAGGTTCCGACGGTCGCGCGCGCGCTGGCGCGCGGCCGCCTCCTCGCGCTGCTGCTGGCGCAGCGCCTTCAGTTCGCGCTGGGTTCTGGACACTGGTCCCTATTCTCCCAAACGGACGCTAAGACCGAACTCATCAACGACGGTCAACTCGCCGTGACGATGACGGGCGCCTGGTCAGACGCGCCCGTGATCTGGGCGTTGCTGCTGTTGCCGGACACCACATTGGCGTGCGGGCCGAGCGACGCGCCGCCGACTTTTGCGGTGAAGGTGATCACCAGCGTCGACCCGTTGAAACCGCCGCCCGGGAGGGTGAACGGCCCCCACTGCGGCGTCGCACTTCCCCCAGCCGGCTGCAGGCGCGACCCCGCATTTTGGCCGTTGATCACGATGCTGTTAGTGGACTGGAAGGCGAAGCCGAGCGGCAACGTGTCGGTCACCGTCACGCCTTTCGCCGCGTCGGTGCTGTCGTTCTCGACCGTGATGACGTAGGTCACGCTGCCGCTCTGCGCGGCGTAGGGCGCGGTTGGGGCGACCGTCATCGTGATCGGGATGGTCGTCCCCTTACCGACGGCGACGGGGGCCGTGTTGCCGATCGTCTGCGGCGGGACGTCCCTGGCGCTGGTCACCGCCACCGTCAGGTTGTAGAGTCCCGGCACCACCGCGGCCAGCACCCGGGCCTGGAAGGTCAGGCGCAGCAGGCCCGCCGCTCCGTTGACCGCTCCCGGGATATCCCACGAGGACCAGACCGGCAGCAGGCTGTTCCCGGGTGGATCGACGGCGGCGACGCGCACGCTGTTGCCTTCATAGCCGGACGTCGTGGTGTAGAGAAACCCGGGCGCGAGGCTGACCGAGACCACCACGCTCTTGGCCACTGCCGAGCCGACGTTGCTGACCGAAACGACGTAGGTTGCCGTGCCGCCGGTGGTGACCTGCGCGGTGGCCGCGGCCGCCGCGACCGTCAGCGCCGGGCGCGGCTCGACGACCAGGCCGGCCGGATCGCCCTGGGCGACGTCCGAGGCCAGCGAGGTGGTGATTTTGACCGTGTTCTGGTAGTCGCCCGGCTTGACCGCCGCCTGCACTCTGAAGCTGAGGATCAGCGCGCTCACGGTGTTCCCGTTGCCGGCCGGAATCGTGAAGGTACCCCAGACCGGATTGCCCTGCGCCGCGGGATCGCTGGTCGCGGTCCGGATCGCGTTGCCACCGAGCGTGGTCAGTTCGTAATAGCGAAAGCCCGCCGGCAGGACGTCCTCGACGGTGACGCCGCGCGCCGCCCCTGCTCCGGTGTTACGGATGGAGAGGGTGATGCCGACGAAGACACCGGGGGCAAGGTGCCCCTTATGGTCGGCGCCGCTCGGGGCGTCGGTGCTCTGGGTGATGACCAGCCGCGAGGCTGCGCCCGGCCCGCAGGCCGTGAGCGCGAGGGGGCTCAGCAGGAGCAGGCTTGCGGCGACGGTGGTGAGACGTTTCCTGCAATTCATCCGGATTAATCGCCGGAACCGGGATCCCGCATTCGCCCAGCAACCGCGTCAGCAGGCGCATCGGCATCCCGACGACGTTGTCATACGGCCCGCGGATCGATGCGATCAGGCGCCGGCCCTTGCCCTGTATAGCGTAGGCACCGGCCTTATCCTGCGCTTCACCCGTCCGCACATAGGCGGCAATCTCGCTCGCCGAAAGATCACGCATAGTGACATGCGTGCGCGAAATACCCTGCGCACGCCGGCCGGAGGGCCCGTCGATCACCTGGACAGCGGTATAGACCTGGTGCGTCTTGCCCGACAGGGCGCGCAAGAAGGCGGCGGCCTCCGCGCGATCCTTCGGTTTTCCGAAGATCCGGCCGTGCAAGACGACCTCGGTGTCGGCGGCGACCACGACGCGGCGCGCCGCTGTTGCGGCGACAGCCTCCGCCTTGGCCCGCGCCGCCCAGGCAACGAAACGCAGCGGGCCGAGCGGCGCGGGCGGCCGCTCATCGATGCCGGGGGCGATGGCGCGAAACGCGATGCCTGACCGCGTCAGGATGTCGATGCGTCGCGCCGAGGTCGACGCCAGCAGGATGGTCAACGGGCCAGTTGGATCATCCGCAGCACGAGGGCCGGGGCGACGCCGCAGCCGATCGACAGGGCCGGGCCTACCCACTGCAATGCGGAGCGCGGTCGAACGCGCCCGGGCGAGGCGGCATTGCGGTCGACCAGCGGCGCCAGCTGCAACGCCGCGAGCAACGCCGCCGCGAGCAAGCCGAGTGCTAACCCCGCCTGGAGGGCGGCGATCACGGCGATGGCGGCGGCGGCGAAGGTGATCGACCCCGGCCAGTTGGAACGCGCCAGGACGACGAGCCTCGACCACGTAGAGGATGGCGCTGGGATGTCGTCGATACGGACGATGGCGGCGTCGATTAGAAGGAGCACCGCCGCCAGCACCCCGAGACCGAGGGCGTCGCGCGCGCTGATCGCCACCAGGAGCAGCGCCGCGATCAATGCGTCGCGAAGGACCTCGCGCCCAGCGCTCTCCGCCAGCAACCAGGTCACCGCGGTGCGGGACACCAGCAGCATCGCGCCGACCGCGGCGATCCATTGGAAGCGGACGACTCCGGCAGCATTGACCGGCTCGAGCACCACCATGACAACCAGTGCCGTCGTTGGCAGCACGAGCACACGCAGCGTCGCCGCCCGCGCGGCGAAGAGCATTAGCACCAGACCGGCCGCCAGCGCAACCAGCTGGACACGAGCACTCCACGCCGGGGCAGCCAGCGGCGGCAGCACGGAGGTCATCGCCAGCGCGCCCATCGCCAACCAGGCCGGGCGTTCGCCCCGCCGGTCGAGGGTGGTGGCGACCGCGATCAAGCCGGCGAGCGCCGCCCAACGAAGTGCTGGCGCGGCCGCGGCGATCGTCAGCACGCCGAGCGCGGCGGCCCACTCGATGCCGATTGGGGTGGCGGCCGCCCCTGCAACCAGGAGGATCGCCGCACCCAGCAGGAGCAGGCCACTGATGTTCAGCCCGATGTCGAAGAGAACGAGCACGACGTTCACCGAGGCGAGGGCGGCGAGCAGTGCCGCCGCGGACGCGAGGACGAGCAGCAGCGCACTCAATGCCGGCCGTAACCGCCCGGGCAGACGCCAGTACTCTCCTGCGATCGGCACCAGCGCCATCGCTCCGGTGAGTGCCGCGGTCAACGGCCCGGCAGGGATCGCGGCCAGCAGGATCGCCCCGGTAGCTCCAACCATCAACACCTGGCCCTGCAGCCGCTCGGGTTGGTCGATCGGGCTGATGAACCAGGCGGCACCGAGGGCGCCAAGCGCCCAGGGCACGGCGCTGAGCAGCACCGGGTTCTCGCCGACCGGCAAGCGTGAAGCGAGGAAAATCGCGACCAGCAGCGCCGTGACGACGGTGACGACGCGCCGGGTCAACCCCTCGAAGCTGGAGCGAGCCCGTGCGCCGCGGCGCGGGAGGAGCAGCGTCGCGACGATGGGACCGATGGCCCAGGCCGTCAGGCTTGGGTCGACCAGCAGCACCAGCGACCAGGCGGCCGCCAGCACCGCGCCAATCGTCGCCGCCTGCCGCTGCCGGCCGACCGTGCCATAGGCGGCCAGCAAGCTGATCGCGAACAGCCCCGCCGGAAGGTAGACGATCATGGCCGGGTCGCGACCGCCCCGACAACGACGGCGAACACCCCCCAGAGGACCACATGACTCCAGGCCGGCAGCGTGGGCAGGCCAGGCATTGCCGGCAAGAGTGACGCAAACGCGGGCTCGCCTCCGGCGCCCGGCGCACGCAGGGGAAACCGTCCGCGCAGGCGCCAGCCCGTAAGGCCCAGCACGGTACCGACCGCCACCGACACCGCCAGCGCCGGCCAGACGCCAAAACCAGTGGCAAGCCCCAAGGGGCTGGCGGAAATCATTCCCCGGGGCACCAGGCGGACGGTGGCGGCCGCTGGAACGACGAGCGTACCGATCGCGATCACGGGAAAGGCGCCGATCAGCAGCAGCAGCCCGGCCCAGATGGTCGCCGTGTCGACGCGTCGTAATCGCTTGACACTGACGTGGCTGAAGGCCGCGATCGCCGAGACGACGATCACCAGCCCGACCGGGATCATGGCCGGCAGCAGCCCGCGCGCGTTGAGCGCGAGCGCGGCGAGCCAGAGGCCCACGAAGGCGACGCTCCCCGGAACCATGGCGAGGCCCAAAAGGGTGAGGGCTTCCGGCGCCGAACCATCGCGAGGGCGAATGCCGGCGAGGCCGGCGAGCGGCACCAGGAGCAGCCAGAGCCAGGTGCTGGCCACCGTCAGCAGCGGTTGATCCCCGGTCGAGAGCGCGACCGCAAGCCCGGCCTGCGCCGCGAGCAGCAGACCGGCCAGGCGCGCTCCGGCCCGCTCGAAAAGGGCGAGGCCGGCGAAGAAGAGCGCGCCCAGCACGCCTAGAGCGAATAGGGCGACCGCCGTGGGGCGGTCCGGGAGCCGGCCGCCCATCAGTGCCAGTAAGCGCAACAGCAAGTACCCCGCGGGCGCCACCCAGGCGATCGAGGGCTCGAACGCGACCGCGGCCTTCGGTCCTCCCCAGATTTGGGTCAGCGCGCCGATCCGGACCATGACCGGCAGCAGGACGAGCACAAAGGTCGCCAGCCCGAAGGTGTCGGAGGGCACGCCGGAGAAGGCGCTGGTGCCCACCGATTGGATCGCGCTGGCCGCCGCCAGCAGCAGGCCGATGTCGGCCACCTGGACCACCAGGCGCATTCCCCGCCGGCGCGGCGACGCCTCGTCGAGCGCGCCGCTCCATGCCAAGGTGAGCAGCTGGAGCGCGATATAGACGAGCAGCAGATTGTCGGCCAAGATCACGGAACAGGCCGCCGCGCTCGTGAGCAACCACCCGAACCACGGGTCGCGCCGGTCGCCACGCACCCGCTGCCTTGCCAGCATCAGCAGGGCAGCCGTGATCAGCACGATGGTGGCGAAGGCGAGCGAGAGTCCATCGAGGCGGATGCTGAGATCGGCGTAGGGAAAGGTCGTCAGGTAGGGAACGTCGACGTGTTCGCCTGGAGACAGGCGGAGCAGCTCGACCAGGGCAATGACTGCGGCGAGTCCGGTGGCGCCGGCTGCGATCCAACCGTTGCTCTGGCCTCGGGGTCGCATCCGGACGATCGCAGCGGCGCCCAGCAGCGCGATGAACGGGAGCAGCGCCTGCAGCGCGAGCGCCATGGCTACGGTGTTAGCAGGTCAGCGGCCCCGCGCGACGAGTGAAGCTATCGCGCGATGCGGGGCGTGGTTGAGACCGGTCCCTGCAGCGGGACCTCTTCGGCGCAGTAGGGGCACACGCTCCATCCGAGCTTGAGCTGCTTGTTGCACCGCGGGCAGAGTTTACTGAACTGCGTCTTGCAGTGCGGGCACAGGACGTACTGCGAATCGATCGGCTCGCCGCAGCTGGGGCAGGGCCGCAGCTCGCGCGCGGGACCGCCCGGCTCGGAGAGGGCTTGCGTCTCCAGCTCGAGCGCGCGGCGCTCCGCCATTGTCAGCGGCGGCCGGATGATCATGTAGATGAAGAGCCCGAAGATGGGCAGCACCAGCGAGAGGCCAGTGGCGAAGACATGAAAGACCACGCTGTTGGAGCGCTCCCGGGCATCGCGGAAGGCCCAGTAGGAGAGGCTGAGCCAGAAGGCCAGCAGGTAGAAGATCACGATGTAGAGCAGCGGTTTTAGCGACGATAGGTTGGGCAATGCGCCTCCTCACCACTCATAGAATTTGACTCCGATACCTTACCCTAATTCGGCCGTTTCGCCCAAAAGGCCGCGTAGCCGCTCGGCCGCTTGCTGCGCCTGGAGAAGGCGGGCCCGCTCCCGCTCCACCACCGTGTGTGGCGCTTTCCCGGTGAAGGCGGGGTTGTTCAACTTGCCTTCGAGGAACTGGATCTCCTGCTGCTTCTTTTGTAGTTCGCCGCGGAGTCGCTGGGCGTCCGAGCCACCGTCCGTCGGGAGACCGAGACGCACCGTGGTCGGGCCGACCACGACCACCGCCTGGGGTGCGCCCTCGGGAAGCTTGCCATTGAGCTCGAGCTGGGCCAGGGTGGCCAGGTAGCGCCGTCCGATTGGCTCGGTTAGCAGCGCTCGGGGTGAGCTGATCTCGGCCGGCTGGCGGCGGACGCGCGGGTCGGCGCTGTGGCGGAGGTTGCGCACCGCCCGGACGACCTCCAGCAGGTGGGCCATCTCCTCCATCAGCTTTGCGTCTTCGATCGTCTCGTCGGGCAGCGGCCAGGGCGCGTACATGATGGTCTCGCCCTCATGGGGCAGCCGCTGCCAGAGCTCTTCGGTCACGAACGGCATGATCGGATGCAGCAGGCGAAGAATCGTTTCCATCACGTGGATCGCGACCGACAGCGCGGTTTGGGTCGATTTGTCGCCGGCCTGCAGCCTTGGCTTGATCAGCTCGAGGTAGTCGTCCGCCACTTCCTTCCAGGCGAAGTCATAGAGCGAGTCGATGGCGGGACCGAATTCCAGGTGCTCGAAGGACGACGTGACCAGCCGGGTCACTAAGCTCAAGCGTCCGAGGATCCAGCTATCCGCCGGCTCCAGCTCGGCCTCATCGATCGGCAGGGGCGCCGCGCCGTCCGGGAGCTTCGCGACCAGCAGGCGCGTCGCGTTCCAGAGTTTGTTGGCGAACAGCTGGTAGGACTTGATCTTCTCCTCCGAAAAGCGGATGTCCTGCCCGCCGGTGCCAAAGTAGGCCGCCCAGGCGCGGGTCGCGTCGGCGCCGAAGCGCTCGATCAAATCGAGCGGGTCGAGACCGGTCCCCAGCGACTTGCTCATCCGCCGGCCGTCCGATGCCAGCACCGTGCCGTGGATGAGCACGTCCGAGAACGGCACCGCGTTGAGGAAATGCAGGCTCATGAAAACCATCCGCGCCACCCAGAGGTAGAGGATGTCCCGCGCCGTGTCCAGCACTTGCGTTGGATAGAACTTCCGCAGGTCCTCGGTGTCATTCGGCCATCCGAGGGTGACGAACGGCCACAAGGATGAGGAGAACCAGGTGTCGAGCACGTCGGGATCCTGGGTGAGGTGGCGGTCACCGCACTGCTCGCATTCCGTCGGGTCTTTTAGATAGGCGATGGCGTGGCCATTGGCACAGGTCCACACCGGGATGCGATGACCGAGCCAGAGCTGCCGGGAGATGTTCCAGTCGCGGATGTTGTGCATCCAACGCAAGTACTGCTCGCGCCAACGCTCCGGATGGAAGCGGAGGACATCGGTCTCCGCCACCGCAATCGCCGGCCCAGCCAGTGGTTTCATCTTGACCCACCACTGCGCCGACACCAGCGGCTCGATGACGGCGCCGCATCGGTCGCAGTGACCAACCGAGTGTCGGTAGGGCTCGATCTTCTGCAACGCGCCCTCGGCGCGCAGCATCTCGACGATGCGCTCGCGTGCCTTGGGGACCGGCAGTCCATCGAGCTCGGGGACTTCCGGGATGTTCATCCGGCCATCGAGATGGAGGATGGTGCGCACCTCGAGATGGTGACGTTCCCCGATCTCGTAGTCGGTGACGTCGTGCCCGGGCGTCACCTTGACGGCGCCGGTACCGAACTCCTGGTCCACCGCGTCGTCGGCGACGATCGGCACACGCCGGTGCACGATCGGCAGCGTCACCGACTTCCCGATCAGGTCCTTATAGCGCCAGTCGTCGGGGTGGACGGCAACCGCCGTGTCGCCCACCATCGTCTCCGGGCGCGCCGTCGCCACCGAGATCGCCCCGCCTCCGTCGACCGGGTAATCGAGGTAGTAGAGGAAACCGTCCGTCTCTTCGTACTGGACCTCGAGGTCAGAGATTGCGCTCTGGTCGTGCGGACACCAGTTGACGATGCGCGGGCCACGATAGATGAGGCCTTCTTTCCAAAGCCGCACGAAGACGTAGCGGATCGCCTCGACGTAGGTCGGATCCATGGTGAAGCGGATGCGCGACCAGTCCGCGGAGAAACCGAGTCGCCGCATCTGCTGCAGGATGCTGTGGCCGGTGGTGTCGTACCACTCCGCGACCAGCGTGTCCCATGCCTCGCGCCCGATCTTCTCTTTCGTCGTACCTTTCTTCGCGAGCTGTTTCTCGAGGACGTTCTGGGTCGCGATCGCGGCGTGGTCGGTCCCCGGCACCCAGAGCGCGGCGTCGCCGAGCATGCGATGCCAGCGGATCAACACGTCCTGCAGCGTGTACATCGCGTGCCCCATGTGCAGGTCGCCGGTGATGTTCGGCGGCGGCATCGAGATGGTGAAGGTCTTGCCGGTCAGGCTCTCCCGCGGCTTGAAGTAGCCGCGCTCATCCCAGGTCGCATACCAACGCTGCTCGACGATCTTGGGGTCATAGCGCGTCTCCATCGTGGCCACCTAGTTTACGGGCTTAGCGGCCTTCAGGCCGCCGCGCTTTCGCGCGCATGAGCGCCACGCCGCATGCCGCTTGTGCGAGCACACGAGCGCCCATTCTTAAGCGCGAGTGCGCCGCAAGCGGCTGGACGGCGCAGGGCGCGGTCTAGTTAGCTCGAGGACTGCTGCATCGGCTCCTGCGCATTGGCCGCCGCCACTTCCTCGACGGCGCCCGGCTCAGCGATCCCGGGCAGCAAGATGGTGTCGGATCGCGGCAGCAGCGCCAAACCGATCACCTCGTCCATGGTCTTGACGAATTTGAAGGTCAGCCGCTTGCGAATGTCGGCGGGGATATCCGCGACATCCGGTTGATTGTCCTCCGGCAAGAGGATGGTATGGATGCCGATCCGGTGAGCGGCCAGGACTTTTTCCTTGAGCCCCCCGATCGGGAGCACGCGCCCGCGCAGCGTGATTTCGCCCGTCAGCGCGACGTCGGAGCGGATCGGCCGCTGGGCCAGCGCCGAAATGATGGCGAGCGCCATCGAGATCCCGGCCGATGGCCCATCTTTGGGGATGGCGCCCTTCGGGATGTGGATGTGCAGGTCGAGCTTGTCGCGGAAATCGACCGGGATGCCCAGCGCTTCGGCATTCGATCGCGCGTAAGAAAGCGCGGCGCGTGCCGATTCCTGCATGACGTCACCCATCTGCCCGGTCAGGTTCAGGTTGCCCTTG
>DASWBB010000116.1:0-4649 GCA_036390875.1 Candidatus Dormiibacterota bacterium | reverse complement strand
CCATACGATTCGATCGAGCTTCGCCACGGCGATACGGGCGAAGGTCCGGCATTCGGCCACGGTACATACGGCAGCCGCTCGCTCGCGGTCGGCGGCATGGCCGTGCACAAGGCATGCCAGAAGGTGGTGGAAAAGGCGAGCAAGCTCGCCGCCCACATGTTCGAAGCGGACGAGGCCGACGTCGTTTTCGATCACGGCCAGTTCTACGTGAAGGGCAGCCCGGACAAGCGCAAAGCGCTCGGAGAGGTCGCTTTCGCGGCGTACGGTGGTGCTCTTCCCGCCGGCATGGAGCATGGGCTCGAGGCGGTCGCCTACTTCGACCCGGTGAACTTCAGCTGGCCCTTCGGCACCCACATCGTGGTCGCCGAGGTCGACCCCGAGACGGGCGCCGTGGACCTCAAGCGGTATGTCGCAGTGGATGACTGCGGCAACGTCATCAACCCGATGATCGTCGACGGCCAGGTCCAGGGCGGAATCGCCCAGGGCATCGCGCAGGCGCTCTTCGAGGAAGTCGTCTACGACGATGAGTCCGGGCAGATGAGGACCGGCACGCTCACCGACTACCTGATTCCTACGGCCAATGAATTTCCGGCGTTCGAGCTCGACCGCACCGTGACCCCAACCAAGGACAACGCGCTGGGCGTGAAGGGCATCGGCGAAGCTGGCACGATCGCGGCAAGCGCCGCCGTGATCAACGCCATCTGCGATGCGCTCGCGCCACTTGGCATCAAGCATGTCGACATGCCCGCAAGCCCCGACCGAATCTGGAAACAGATGCAGGACGCGCGCGGCATGTCCCACGACGGAAAGGAGGCACGCAAGTGATCCCCGCCGCATTCGAATACTCCCGCGCCTCGTCGGTGGACGAGGCATCGAAGCTTCTCGACAAGTACGGCGACGATGCCAAGGTGCTCGCTGGCGGGCACAGCCTCATCCCGCTCATGCGCCTGCGACTGGCGCAGCCAACTGCGCTCGTCGACATCAACGGCATCAAGGGCCTCGACCAGATCAAGGTCGAAGGCTCGAAGGTGCACGTCGGCGCCCTGGTGCGGCACGTCCAGATCCAGCACTCGGACGTGCTCAAGGACAAGCTGCCGATTCTGGCCGAGGTCGCCGGCGAGGTCGGCGACAACCAGGTCCGAAACATGGGCACGATGGGGGGCGTGATCGCGCACGCCGACGCGGCGGGCGACTACCCGACGATCGCCCTGATGCTCGACGCCGAGATCGTCACCAACAAGCGGAAGATCCACGCCAAGGACTTCTTCAAGGACATATTCACGACGCCGCTGGCCGCCAACGAGATCGTCACCGAGGTCGTATTCCCGGTGGCTGACGGCCCTCACAAGTACATCAAGTTCCGGCGCCGTCTGTTCGACTGGGCCATCGTGGGCGCCGCCGCGCAGAAGATGAACGGCGACTGGCGCATCGGCCTGACGAACGTCGGTCCGATCCCGGTGCGTGCGAAGGCCGTCGAAGACGCCCTGCACAAGGGGGCCAAGCCTGAGGAGGCCGCCCAGCATGCCTCCGACGGGCTCAGCCCGTCGGGCGACCTGCGGGCCAGCCCTGAGTACAAGAAGCACCTGGCGCGGGTGCTGACGAAGAGGGCCATAGAACAAGCCGGCTAGAAGGCCGGTAGTGTTTGCGAGATGACGGCTCCGGCGAGCATCGACGAGGTCGAGCGGCGCCTCCGCGAGCGCCGCTACATCGGCGACCGCGGTCTCGCCACGTCCATCTTCCTGGCGCTGAAGCTCGAAAAGCCACTCTTCATCGAGGGCGAGGCGGGGGTGGGCAAGACAGAGGCGGCCAAGGTGATGGCGGAGGTGCTGGGCGCGCGCCTGATCCGCCTGCAGTGCTACGAAGGCATCGACCTTGCGCACGCCGTCTACGAGTGGAACTATCCGCGCCAGCTGCTCCACATCCGCCTCCTCGGCGAGGGCGAGGACCGGCGGACGGCCGAACGGGAGATCTTCAGCTCGGAGTTCCTGCTGCGGCGGCCGCTGCTGGATGCCATCGACAACGACGACGTCACGCCGCCTGTGCTTCTGATCGACGAGATCGACCGCTCTGACGAGGAGTTCGAGGCGTTTCTGCTCGAGCTGCTGTCCGACTTCCAGGTCTCGATCCCCGAGATCGGGACGATCAAGGCCAAGAAGGCGCCGTTCGTGGTCATCACCTCCAACCGGACGCGCGAGGTGCACGACGCGCTCAAGCGCCGCTGCCTATACCACTGGATCGACTACCCCGACCTCGAGAAGGAGGTCGAGATCGTGCGCGCCCGCGCCCCCGAGGCCGCCGAAGGCCTCGCTCGAGAGGTGGCCGCGTTGGTGCAGAGCCTTCGCACCATGGACCTGTACAAGATGCCGGGGGTGGCCGAGACGCTCGACTGGGCGCGGTCGCTGGCCGCGCTCGGCGCGACTCGCATCGACGCCTCGCTCGTGGACGCGACCCTCGGCGCGGCGCTCAAGTACCAGGAGGACCTGGAGCGCATCCGTCAGCAGGTGCCGGCCCTGGTCGAGAAGGCAAGGGGTGCCTGAGGCCGATCTGCTGCCGCGTCTGGGCGCGTTTGCCAGGCTCCTGCATGACGCCGGCATGGAAGCCGGCCCGCGCCGGCTCACGGACGCCACGCGAGCCCTCACCATGATCGACCTCAGGCAGCAGCAGGATTTCCGTGCCGCGCTCAGGAGCGTGTTCGTGAGCCGTAAGGACGAGATCGCGACCTTCGAGGCTGCGTTCGACATCTTCTGGGCGCCTCCCGATGCGCGCGCGTCGGCCGGCGTCATGCCGGGTCATACGCGCTCGCTGCCGATGTCACCGGAGCGCGCGAAGGCCTGGGCAGACGCTCTCGGCCTGAACACCTCGCAGATGAATCGCGAGCAGGAACCGCGCACGGTGCCGGAGACCTCCAGCGGTTACAGCGCCGAGGAGCTGCTGCGCCACAAGGACTTCGAGGCGATGACATGGCAGGAGACCGAGCAGGTTCAGCGCCTGCTCGCGCAGTCGCCGTGGCGTGTCGCCGAACGCAAGACGCGGCGGTTGCGCGCGGCAAGGTCCGGCGCGATCGACCTGCGACGGACCGCCCGGCACGCCATCCGTTCCAGCGGCGAGCTCGTGCGCCTTTTCAATCGGCGCCCGAGGCTGCGGCGGCGACCAATCGTCCTCATATGCGACGTCAGCGGCTCGATGGAGCGCTATTCGCGCGTCCTGATGATCTTCACGCACGCCATCGCCCGCCGCGAGGACTTAGAGGCCTTCGTGTTCTCGACCCGGCTCACCCGCATCACGCGATTGCTGCGCCATCGCGACCTCGACAAGGCGCTCACGTCTGTGAGCAAAGGCGTACACGACTTCAGCGGGGGCACTCGCATCGGCGAAGCGCTCGCCGACTTCAATCGCCATTGGGCGCGGCGCGTGCTCGGCCATGGTGCGGTCGTGATCATCGTCAGCGACGGCTGGGATCGCGGCGATCCCGCTCAGCTCACCGCCGAGCTGATCCACCTGCGGCGCTCGGCGCACCGGCTGATCTGGTTGAACCCGCTGTTGGGATCAGATGGCTACCAGCCGCTGACTCGGGGCATGGTGGCAGCGCTTCCTTACTGCGATGACTTCCTGGCCGTGCACAACGTCCAGGCTCTCGACGACCTCGGACGGATGCTGGCGAACCTCGACGCGCGCCCGGCACGGAGGCGGTGAAAGGTAGATGCGCGAAGTCCTGAGCGAGCTGAAGACGTGGACCGCGGACAAAGAGGAGATCGCCCTCGCCACCGTGGTCGAGACGTGGGGATCCAGCCCGCGCCCTCTCGGCTCGAAGATGGTGGTGACGCGATCGGGGAAGATGGCGGGCTCGGTTTCGAACGGCTGCATCGAAGGCGCGGTGTTCGAGGAAGCCCAGAAGGTGTTGAAAGCGGGCAAGCCCAAGCTGGCGGCCTTCGGGGTTGCGGATGACGTCGCATTTTCCGTCGGGCTCGCGTGCGGCGGGCACATCGAAGTCTTCATCCAACCGCTGGCCGGCGCCCACGAGCAGCTGATCAAGCTCCTGGACGGAAACCGGCCCGTGACCCTGCGCACCAACCTGGTCACGGGCGAAGCCACCGTTTCGGGCGGAACCCCCTCCGGCTCTGAGCTCGCGCGCCGCGAAGGCGATTCGTTCATCGAGCCTTTCCGGCGGCCTGCGCATCTGATCATCGTCGGCGCCATCCACATCGCCATCCCGCTGCACCGGCTTGCCAAGCTGATGGGCTATCGCGTGACCGTCGTCGACGCGCGCGCCAAGTTCGCGACCAAGGAACGCTTTCCAGAAGCCGACGAGCTCATCGTCGCCTGGCCGGACGAGGCGGCGTCAAAGCTCACCCTCGACAACTCCGCGTACGTCGTCATCCTCACCCACGACCCCAAGTTCGACCTCCCCGCGCTGCGCTCCGTGCTCGGAAAGGACGTGGGCTACATCGGCGCCATCGGCAGCCGCAAGACCAACGAGAACCGTTTTGCTGCGTTGCGAAAAGAAGGCTTCACGGAGGAGCAGCTCGCGCAGGTGCACGGCCCGGTGGGCCTCGACCTCGGCGGGCGTGGCGCTGAAGAAACCGCTCTCGGCATCATGGCCGAGATCACGGCCGTACGATTCGGCGGCTCGGGATCATTCATGCGCGAGG
>DASWBB010000115.1:0-40953 GCA_036390875.1 Candidatus Dormiibacterota bacterium | reverse complement strand
GTTCCTCTCGGTGGATTCACGGTGATGTTCCTGGCCGACTGGCTGGCAATATTCTTCCGCGTCGTTCCCCCGTTGATCGGGACGTTCGCGCTTATCATCGGCATCCTGGGTATGGTCGGATCGGCCGCCACCGGCTACACCGACTACACCGGCACCTCGGGCATGGCGCGTCGATACGCGAGCATCCATGGCTTGATCATGACGATCGTCCTGTTGGTGATGATCGCGTCGCTGCTCCTCCGCTACCAGCCGGGCAGCGGTCTCGTCTTCGCCGGCGTCCTGGTCTCGAGCCTGGCTTACTTAGTGATCCTCTTCGGCGCTTTCCTCGGCGGCCATCTGAGCTTCGGAATGGGGACCATGGTCAATCGCAGCGCCTTCGTCGAGGGGGTAACCGACTGGACGGATATCGGCTCGGTCGTGGACTTCCCCGAGGGGAAGCTGGTTCGAGCCCAGGCCGGCGATATGCCGGTCCTGTTGGTCCGTCTCGGAGATCGTCTCAGCGCCATCGCCGCGACCTGCTCACACGCGGGCGGCCCGCTGGACGAAGGCAAGCTCGAAGGCGACATCGTGACGTGTCCCTGGCACAGTTCCCGGTTCTGCGTCGCCGACGGCGCTGTTAAGGACGGGCCGGCCACCTTTGACCAACCCGCCTTCCTCGTCCGCGAGGAGAACGGAAAGGTCCAGGTCCGCCTCCCTGCGCCTCTCCATTAGCGCAGCCCAGAGAAACGGTAGCTACCCGTGAGAGCGGCCCGGCCGCAAACTATAGGTGAGTCATGAATCAATTCTTTCAAGACTAGGCAGACGTTGGGTGGCAGCGGCGCAGCCTCGCGCGGCGGCGATCGAAGCTGTGGGGTCACATATTTATCGGCGGGCAGGCTACCCAGAATTGCACGTCGCTAAGTAATCGGTTCAAGTTCGGCTGGTAATGGACACAAGCTGAGCTTCGTCGGCCACCGTCGAAACCAGTCCTGGTCAGCGTCCCACTTTGGCTGGGCCCTCGTCGACATGACCGAGACCGGTTAAAAGCCAAGGATGGCCGTTGACGCCGACCGCCGCCGGATCGCTCTCACTGCCAACGCGGCCGTCTTCGTTAACTTCCTCTCGTACCTCGGGCTCACCCCGCTCTACGCAGAAGTGGCTCACGACCTCCACGTGAGCGCGGCCGGTTTTGGACAGTACTTTCTGGTTCAGGGGTTGATCAACGTGCTGCTCCAGGTGCCCGTGGGAGTGCTGGCAGACCGCTACGGGCGCCGCCCGATCATGCTCATTGGCCTCGTTTTCATGGTGATCGGACAGCTGCTTCGCTGGCAAGCGATCAACGGATCGGTGTTCTTGGCCAGCCAGGTCTTCATAGGGCTGTGTGGTCCGTTCGTCGTGGCGGCAAGCTACGCACTCCTCGCAGACGCCTACACGGAAGGACGGGCGCGCGCATTGGGGATACTGCAGGCCTCCGTCAACGTCGGCCAGGGCACGGGATTCCTCCTCGCTGGTCTGCTCTCGCCGTGGCTCGGTTGGCGTGGTTACTCGCTGTGCGTCGCGCTCCTGCCGGTGCTCTTGCTGCCCCTCGTGGCGACCCAACCCGAGTTGAGGCAGGCTGAGCGCACGCGGTCGGTCGGCCGGTCCATGGTTGTGGCGCTGCGCTTCCTGGCCATCCCGGCGGCCACCTCACTTGCAGTCGTCGCCGCACTCAACCTTGGCGCCGGCAGCGGCGCCACCTACCTGCTGCCCTTTCTGGCCAAACTTCACGGCGCCAGCCCTTCGGAAACCAGCCTATTGCTGATCCCCTTTCTGATTGGATCGATCGTAGGCGGGCCGATAGCTGGAACCTGGGCCGACCGGGTCGGAGTGCGTGTCCCGGCGTTGGCCTGCATCACAACCGCGATCGCGGGCCTCGTCGGATTCGCGTTCCTTGGCTACAGCATCTTGACCATCTCAGTCTGCCTGACGTTGGTGGGCGTTGCCGTCAGCGCGATGCTGGCCTTGACAGCCGAGTCGGTGATCGACCTCGCAAGGCGCCGCGGCACGGGGGTTGGCGCCGCTCTGGGGGGCGTTCGCATCGGGCAAGGGCTAGGGCCGGCGCTGGCACCAGCCGCCGCCGGGTTCATTTTCGATACCGCCGGTCCGACCCTCGCCTATCTGGCGATGGCGGGCGGAATGGGAATTGCGGCGGCGCTGGTGGTCACGGCCACCGCAACGAACAGACCGGCGGACCGGAGCCCCTAGCCGCCTGAGGGGCTACCTCAGTTAGCGATCGGGACGCGTTACATATGGCATCGACGCCGGCTGCACATGATTAGGGCGCGCGCGTGGCCAAGCTGCTGATAGGTTGCAGTGATCAGAATCAAATAGGCGTTGAGACTCTCGCGCTAGCCAACTTTGGCTAGCCCCGGCCGATAAGAGGCATCTTGGTCGCCATCAGGGTCATGAACTGCACATTGGCATCAAGGGGAAGGCCAGCCATGTAGACGACTGCGCGGGCGACATCCTGCACATCGATACGGGGCTCGATTGCGAGTTCGCCGTTTGCCTGCACAACGCCTTTGCTCATCGCATCAGTCATGTCGGTCGCGGCGTTGCCGATATCGATCTGGCCGCATGCAATGTCGTATCTACGGCAGTCGAGAGAGGTTGACTTGGTCAGACCCGTGATGCCGTGTTTGGTTGATGTGTATGGAGCCGAGTTTGGCCTCGGGGCATGGGCTGAAATCGAGCCATTGTTTACGATCCGACCGCCTCGCGGCACCTGACTCTTCATCAATCTGATCGCTTCCTGGGTGCAGAGAAAGGTGCCGGTCAGGTTGGTGTCCACCACTAACTTCCATTGTTCGTAGGTCAAGTCTTCAAGAGGCACCGAAGGCGCACCGATGCCAGCGTTGTTGAAGAGAAGATCTAAACGCGTGAATAACTCAAGAACCTGTGCGAAGAGCCCGCGTACCGACAGTGGGTCGGCCACATCTGCCTGAATGGCGAGCACGGACAATCCTTCCTCAGAAGCCTGGGCGACAGCGTCTGCCAGGACCTCCCGCCGGCGTCCTGCAACAACGACCGAATACCCCTCTCGGGCGAGGGCTAGTGCGACGGCCTTTCCTATTCCACTGCCACCGCCCGTGACAAGGGCAACCTTACCTTGGGACTTCACTCGAATCTCCTTCTGCCACTCGCGTTCGCATCACTCGGGCGCTGGCACGACGTGGCCCAAACCAGGGGCTGCCGGGTTGCTGTCGTGTTGCTGTCACGTGAGGGGCTTCGCCTCGCGCTCTCGAGCCGGAATCGAATTTAGATTTGGCTCCGGACCAGGGATTCGAACCCTGAACCTTGCGGTTAACAGCCGCCTGCTCTACCGTTGAGCTAGTCCGGAACGGCTCGTTGATTCTAGGTGCTGAGTTCGGGTCGGTGCCCCGGCTCGGCTAGGAACTCAGCAGCCGCCGCGCTCGCTCTGCCACGGGGAGGTCCACGAACTCTCCATCCGCCGTTCGTGTCGCGGCGCCGCCCGACGCCTCGAACGCAGACAGCACCTTGTTCGCCCAGGCCAGTTCTTCGGGCGTAGGCGCAAACACCGAATTGATGATCGGCACCTGGCGCGGGTGAATGGCCGACTTACCAAAGAATCCCAGCCTCCGGGCTGCCTCGGCTTCCTTCCGAAGGCCTTCGTCGTCGTCGAGCAGCGGATGCACGCCGTCGCTTGGAGGCGGTTTGCCGGCGGCGCGGGCGGCAACGACCAGGTAAGAGCGCGCGAAGAGGGTCTCGTCCTCGCCGCCGCCGATCCCGAGGTCGACGGCGAGGTCCAGGCCTCCGTATGAGAGCAACGCGCAAGCCGGTGCCGAGGCGATCTCGAACGCTGCGAGCACCCCACGCGCCGATTCGATCGTGCAGTCGAGCGGCACCTCGGGCGCACGCTCCGCCACCCAGGCCACCTCGTCCGCCGACTCCACCTTGGGGATGCGCAGCCCTAACGCTGAGCCGGCCAGCGCGTCCAGATCGCGCTCGCACAACTCGCTTCGGGGCCGGTTGACCCGCACCCAGCAAGGCCGCACAGCGGCCACCTCGGCCACCATCTCGCGCGCGCGATCCTTAATGTCAGGCGGGACCGCATCCTCCAGGTCCAGCAGCGCCACGTCAGCCCCCGCGTCGAACACCAGGCGCAGCAGCTTCTCGTTGTGACCGGGGGCAAAGAGCCAGCTGCGCGGCGACCGCGTCACGCCGCCGCCGGCGAGGTTAGGAAATGTCTTCACGTACCAGCTGGCGCGCGATCACCGTGCGAAGGATGTCGTTGGTGCCTTCGCCGATTGCCATCAGCGGCGCGTCGCGATAGAACCGCTCGATCTCGTACTCGGTTGAGTAGCCATAGCCGCCATGGATGCGCATCGCCTCGAGCGAGGCCTTGATGCAGACCTCAGATGCGTAAAGCTTCGCCATCCCGGTCTGGAGGTCGGCCCGCCGCCCCGAATCGAGCGCTGACGCTGCCCACCAGGTGAGCAGCCGCGCGGCCTGCACCTCGGTCGCCATGTCCGCGAGCTTGAGCTGGATGGCCTGGAACTCTGCGATCGGCCGGCCGAATGCCTGCCGCTCCCGCGCGTAAGTGAGCGACCGATCGAGGCTCACCTGCGCGACGCCCACCGCACGCCCCGCGATGTTGACCCGGCCGAACTCCAGCGCCGAAAGCGCCTGCTGCAGCCCGTGACCCTCCTCCCCGCCCAGCACGTTCTCGACCGGCACCCGGCAGTCGGTCAAGAACACCTCTGACGATTCCGGCCCCTTGTAGCCGAGCTTGTCGAGGTCCTTGCCGACAGTGAAGCCAGGCGTGCCTTGCTCGATCATCAAAACCGTCATGCCTTTATGGCGCGGTTGCGCGTTGGGGTCGGTCTTTACGAGCACCGGCAGCGGGTCGGCGTGGCGCGCGTTGGTGATCCACGTTTTGGCGCCGTTCACGACATAGTGATCGCCCGCCCGTTTCGCCACGGTGGCGATGCCCTGGAGGTCGCTGCCCGCCTGCGGCTCGGTCAGAGCGATCCCCGATCGCCGCTTGCCGGTGGCGAGGTCGGGCAGCCACCGGCTGCGTTGTTCGGGGGTGCCGAATCGCGCCAGCATCAAGGTGGCCAGAGAATGCGAGCCCAGAATTCCGGCCACGCCCATCCATGCCTTCGAGATCTCCTCGAAGACGATCGAGTACGAGACCGCGTCGATTGCGATGCCCCCGTACTCTTCGGGAACCAGCATCCCGAACAAGCCCATCGCCTTCATCTCTTCGACGATCTCTTCCGGGTAGCGGCCTGAGAGCTCCATCTCGCGAGCCACGGGGCTGATGCTCTTGCGCGCGAAATCGCGCATCAGGTCGCGAAACGCGGCCTGCTGTTCCGAAAGCTCGAAGTCCATCCTTATTTGACCGACGCCTTCGCGATCCGCGGCGCCTGGCCGCGCCGGTAGACCATCGCCGAGCGCTTGAAGGAGATCACCTCGGTCCCATCCTGGTTGAAGCCGGTCGTGCGCACAGTGACGATGCCTACGTTCTTGCGCGAGCCTGACGCGCGCACCTCGAGCACCTCGGAGCGCGAATAGACGGTGTCCCCCTCGAAAACCGGGTTGGGCAGCCGCACCTCGTCCCAACCCAGGTTGGCCATCACGTTCTGGGTCACGTCGCTGACGCTCTGACCGGTCACCAGCGCGAGAGTGAGGCAGCTGTTGACCAGGGGCTTTCCGAACTCGGTCTGGGCCGCGTAATGGTGGTCGAAATGGATCGGCGCGGTGTTCTGAGTCAAGAGCGTGAACCAGATGTTGTCGGCCGTCGTGATCGTCCGGCCGAGCGGGTGCTCATAGACGTCGCCGACCGCGAAATCCTCGAAGAAACGCCCTCGCCAGCCCTCTTTGACGGTCATTACCCGCTCGTGATCATGAGACATTCCACCCTCAAAGCCCCAGGTACGCCTTCCGCACTCCGGGGTCGTCGCGAACCTGAGCCGCCGGTCCGCTCAAGGCGACCCGGCCGTTCTCGAGCACGTAAGCGTGATTGGCCACGTCTAGCGCCACGAGCACGTCCTGTTCGACGAGGAGCAGCGCCGTGCCGTCGCGATTGATCTGCTGGACCACCTCGATCAGGCGCTCGACCACCTTCGGGGCAAGCCCGAGCGACAGCTCGTCGACCATCAGGAGCTTGGGGCGAGCCATCATTCCCCGCCCGATAGCGACCATCTGCTGCTCCCCGCCCGAAAGGGTGCCGGCGTCCCGTGACAGCTTGTCTTTGAGAGCCGGGAAGTAGCCCAGCACCCGCCCAAGGTCGTCGCGGACCTCGCGATCGCGGCGTAGGTACGCGCCGAGGATCAGGTTCTTCTCGACCGACATCGTCCCGAACAACCGGCGGCCCTGGGGCACGTGGGCGACACCATTCCGGACCAGGACCTCCGGGCGCCTGTTGGTGACGTCGTGGCCGGCAAGGCTGATCGTCCCCGAGGTGGCACGGACGAGCCCGCTGAGGACGCCGAGCAGAGTTGACTTTCCCGCGCCGTTTGCGCCCACCAGGGCGATCAGCTCCCCCGGCGCGATGTCGATGTCGATTCCGAACAGCACAGGCCCGGCGTCGTACCCGGCCGTCAGCCCTCGAACTTTGAGGAGAGGTTCAGGAAGACTTGAGGCGGTTGGCATAACGCTCGCCAAGGTAGGCCTCGATCACTCGCTCATCGCGAAGCACGACTTCCGGCTCGCCCTCGGCCAGGACCCGGCCGGAGTCGAGGACGATCGCCCGGCGACAGACCCCGACGATCACGCGCATGACGTGCTCGATCAGCAGCACGGTCACGCCGGTGGCATGCACCAACCGCACCATCTCGAGCGCCTCGTCGATCTCGACGTTGTTGAGCCCGGCCATCACCTCATCGAGCAGCAGCAGCTGCGGGCGGGTCGCCACCGCGCGCGCGACCTCGAGCCGCTTGCGATCCGGGATCGTGAGCGCCGACACCGGCTGGTCAGCCTTGGCCTTGAGGCCGACCAGCTCCAGCACCTCATCCGCCAACGCGAATGCCTGCTTCATCCCGCGCCGCGCCTGCGCGCTTCCGAAAAGCGCTCCGATCGCCACGTTCTCCCGAGCGGTCATCGAGCCGAACGGCTTGACGATCTGGAACGTGCGGCCGATCCCCAGGTTTGCGATCCGGTGCGGCGCCATCCCGGCGATCGAGCCGCCCTCCCAGCGAATGTCGCCGCCATCGAGGTGATAGACGCCGCTGATGCAGTTGAGGAGCGTCGTCTTGCCTGCCCCGTTGGGCCCGATGATGCCGACGATGTCCCCCTTGGCAATTTCGAAGTTCACTCCATCGACCGCCGCGACGCCACCAAAGCGCTTGGTCACTCCGCGCAGCTCGAGCTGTGCCGGCGCCCCCGCTGTGCTCACAGCGAAGTTTCCCGCAAGGAGCGGCGCAGGTAGGACAGGCTCAGCCGGGTGCGCCCGCCGAAGAAATCGATGACCCCGCGGGGCACGAAGATCACGACCACGACCAGGAGCAGGCCGAGGATGACCTGCGCGACGATGGGACGAGCGTCAGTCGAGACGAACGGGAGGTCGAACGAGATCGGCAGGCTTCCGCCCAGAAACTGGATGAGCAGCTGCAGGAGGACGGCGCCGACCGCCGGGCCGAACACCGTGCCGGTGCCGCCGAGCAACGCCATCAAGATCATCTGGACGTTGTATTCGATCGGAAACACGTTGTCCTGGTTGATGAAGACGTTCCACTGCGAGAAGATCCCTCCAGCCAGGCCGGTCAGCGCAGCCGCGAGCGCGTATGCGCCGACCTTGTACGCGGTCGTGTTGACACCCAGAACCGACGCCGCCTCTTCGTTCTCACGGATCGCGATCAGGCCGTAGCCGAAACGGCTGCGCAGCAACCACCAAGTGACGGCCATCGAAAGCGCCGCCGCGGCCGACATCAGATAGAAAAAGAAGAGGTCGCGGTTGTCGACCCGGAAGATCGGAAGAAACAGGCCAGTGGCGCCTCCGAACACCGGCTGGCCGCCGTAGTCGATGTTCTGTACGAGCTCGCCGACGGCCACCCCCACACCGAGGCTTGCGACCGCGAAGTAGTGCCCGCGCAGCCGAAGCAGCGGGAGTCCCACCAGCGCGGCGAAGGCGGCGGCGATGATCGGTGCGAGCGGCAGGGCAAGGAGGAAAGGCCACTTCGCCTTGGCGATGAGCATGCCTGTCGTGTAAGCGCCGATGCCGAAAAAAGCGACGTTGCCGAAAGCCGCGTACCCGGTGATCCCGCCGATGATGTTCCAGGCGGTCGCCATCACGACGAACATCGCTATGAAGGTGGCGATGCGAAACCAAAGCTTGTCGGCCATGAGGGGAACGTTGGCCGATTGAGCGGCGTCGAGGGAGGTCAGGGGAGCGAGCAGAGCATAGGCCGCCACAATCGCGCCGGCGATGAGAAACAGCCGCCGCAAGCGGCGGTTCGACGCGGCCGTCGCGATCATCGCAAGCGGCCCATCAGACCCTGAGGCCGAGTCACGAGCACGAGGACCATGAGGCCGAAGGCGATTGCGTTGGCGAAGACGGAACCCGAGCCCGGGATCGATTGCCCGAAGACCTCTACCAACCCAAACGCAAGGCCGCCAACAACTGTGGCGCTGACCCTCCCCAACCCGCCCAGGATCACGACCACGAACGCCTGCAACGTGTACGGCTCGCCGGCGGTCGGGGTGATGGCCTGGATCATTGCGATCAGACCGCCGGCGACTCCCGCGCAAGCTGCCCCCAACCCGTACGTAACCGCGTAGGCGTGGCGAAGGTCGATGCCGACCAGCTGTGCCGCGTCACGGTCGGCTGCAATCGCGTTGATCGCGAGGCCGATGCGCGTGCGGTTGAGGATGAAGGCCAGTGCGGTGGACACGAGGATTGCCGCCCCCAGCGAGATCAGCGGGACGTAGGGGATGACGATGCTGCCGAACTCCAAACCCTTGCCCGCGTAGGTCGGGGTGACCGAGCGGAAGTCTGACCCGAACTTCAGCAGGAGGATGTTGACGATCACGAGGTTCAGGCCGAACGTGAGCAGGAACGTGAAGAGCAGCGGGGCTCTGATGATGCGGTTGATCACGCCGCGCTGCAGCCCGTAGCCGATCACGAACAGAGCCACCGCGTCCACCGGCAACGTCAGAAACGGATCGAGGTGAAGCGCCGTGAAAAGCTGCCAGGTGATGTAGCCGCCGACGATCACGAGAGCGCCGTGCGCAAGGTTGACGATGTTCAGCACGCCCCAGACGAGGCCGAAGCCGACTCCGACCGCCACGTAGACGCCCCCGGCCAGCAGGCCGAGGATGACCAGCTGGACGAATTCAGCCAAGGCCTATTCGGCCGTTCTGATCAGCGCTGGTCCCAGTTGGGCGTCGGGTACATGGGCTTGGCGTCCGCGACATTCGCGGGAAAGACCGTGTGGTGGACGCCGTTCTGGATCTGCTCTACGACCATCGGCTTGTAGGTGTTGATTCCGCGGGTGTCGAACTTTATCTGCCCGAAGAACACGGTCACGTCCAGCGCCGCCAGCGCATCGCGAACCTTCTTCGGATCGAGCGACCCGGCGTTTTCGATCGCCCGCTGCAACGCCAGGCACGCGGCTGTCGATTCGGCGACGTGGTAGTCGGGATCTCCCAGCCCGGGGTACTTGGACTTGTATGCGGCCACATAGTCGGCCTCACTGAGGTAGAAGGCCGGCGCGTACTTGACCTGCGGGGTCCACTGCGAGCCGTCATAGACGAAGTTGGCGTCGCCGCCCAACGCGGCGATGAAGTCGGGCGTGGACGGGCCGACCGAGTAGGCGAAGATCTTCGCGTTCAGCTTCTGCTCTTTGGCCGCCTTGTTGATGGCGATCGCCTCGGTCAGGTGGCCCGAGTTCAGCACGATGTCGGGGTTGGCCGCCTTCGCCGCCTGCACCTCAGCCGTGAGGTTGGTGGCGCCGTTCTTGTACTTCTTGTACAGGACCATCTGGAAGCCTTTGGTGGGCGCGTAGTCGTTGATCGCATTGGCGACCTCGAGGCTGAAGTTGTCATCGGCGCTCAGCATTGCGATGGTCGTCGGCTTGGGACTGAGCGTAGCGGCCATATCGATCACGCCCTCGAGGTACTTGTTGGCGGGGCTTAGCACGCCGAACGTGTACTTGTAGCCCTGGTTGAAGATTGCCTGCGCCGCACCGTTGGCCTCGACCATCGGAATCTGATTCTGTTCGGCGATGGCGGCGTCGGTCGCCGTGGCGGCGCTGCCGTACGGACCGAGGAGGAAGTTGGCCTTGTCCTCGGTGATGAGCTTCTGCATCAGCACGGCCGACTGGTTGGCGCTGCTCGTGTCGTCGTAATACTTGAGGGTGACCGGGTGCTTGACGCCATTGACGAGGATCCCGCCCTGGGCGTTGATCCAGTCAAGCCACAGGTTGTAGCCCTGGAGGGTGAGGTTTGACTCCTTGGTCAGGGAACCGGTCAGCCCGAGGGGAGCGCCGAGGATGATCGCCGAGCCGGTCGACGGCCCGGCAGGGGTGGTTCCACACGCGAGCGCCGCCACCGCGGCCACCGCAAGCAACGCCAATTTACGCATTGCCATGATCGAACCTCCCCCGAATCAGGTGCTCGCGACTCCCAAATCTTAATCCGTCGCTTACGAACCGGCCACCTCCTCGACCTGCTCCGCCAGCACCGACCCCGGGTACCGGGCGCGCGTCAGCGCCGCGGTGATCACGACCGGCGCGCTGAGCGCCGCCGCCAGGAGAAACAGAGATCTGTACTGATGCGCCTGGGCGAAGAATGCGCCCATCCCGGACCCGATCGCGCCGCCCGTGAACGCGCTGGTGACGAAGAGGGCCGCGGCCGTGCCGCGCACCTCCGGTGCGATGTCTGTCGCCCAGGCCTGCATCGTGGAATGGAAAATCGCGTAACAGCTGCCGATCAACACGCTGGCCAGGAGAATGGCGACGGCGTGCTGATCCAGGCCGGCCGCCAGGTAGCCGCCGCATCCCATCGCCCCACCGAGGCTGATGGGAACCCAGGCCGGGGTGCGAGAGGCAAAGCGCTTGACCACCCGCGTGCCGGCAAGAACCGCGGCCCCGTAGGTGGCCACCACGAGCCCGGCCAGCGCCGGGTTGGTCCCGGTCGCTTCGAGCGCCGGGGCGAAGTAGACGAGGAAGCCGAGCACCATGGCGCCCTCTGGGATTGCGAAGAGGATCAGGAAACGCGCCCATGGGCGGTGGAACGCCAGGCGTACCTGGGCGACCGGGCCGCCTGTCGACGGCGGGGCGTTCGATTCCGGCAGCCGGCCCATGGCCACGGCAAGCACCGCAGCGAACACGGCGGCGACGGCGAAGATGAACCTCCAGCTGAAGTAGTGGGCGAAGAATCCACCACCGAGGCTGCCGGCCGCGGTTCCGATCGCGACTGCCGCCAAAACGTCAGCGATGACGGCGTGGCGCGTCTTGAACGGGATCATGTCGCCGATGTAGACGAGCGCGCCCGGAAGGACTGCGCAGACCGATGCGCCCGCCAGGATCCGGGCGCCGATGAGGAAGTCGAGGTTGGGGGCGAGCGCGGTCAGCGCGCAAGCGGCCGCGGTGGCGCTGAGGCTGATCCTGATGATGCGAATCCGGCCCGCTCGGTCCGACGCGAAGCCCCAGAACGGCTGCGCCAACCCGTAGGCGAAGTAGTAGGCGGTGGCCGCGATGGCGACGGCGCCGACCGGGGCGCGAAACTCCAGCGCGATCGGGATCAGGACCGGGGCGACCGCAAAGCGATCCATCATGGTCACGAATGGACCGGCCGAAAGCAGCCGGACGTTGAACCCCGCCTCTCGCATCGCCGCCGATCAGCCTAAGCGGGGACAGCCATCTCACGTAAGCCTTGCGATGGAAGGTGGCCAGGCACCGGCGGGGGTTTTACCGGCGCCTGAGCCATGACAGCAAGCTAGGCTCAGACGGCCGGAGTGTCGTCAGTACGGCTACTGAATTTTTAGAGGCTGGGGTCGGGCAGCGCCCAACCCCAGCCCAGTCGAACTTGTGTCAGTCGACGTTGAGAGCGCCGATCCAGGTGCCCCAGTTGCGTCCGTTCTGAGGCGCGCCCAGGTTGAGCGTATTGGCGTACTCACCGGCAAACCAGATGCCGCCGGCGCCGTCGAAGGATGTGGCCGAGAAGTCACCCCATCTGCAGACCGGAAGGGCCGCCGACCCGCACAGCTGCGGGCGGTAGTTATCCTCGCCTGCCTTGAGGAGAGTCCCGGTTCCAGTGAAGTTGCCCTTGCCGTGTTTCACGATGTAGCGCGTTTCCGGAAAGACGGTGTGGCTCAAGCGCTCGAAGAGCATCACAACGTTGCCATGCGAATCAGGCATCAACGCCGCGTACGTGACCGCGGTGTCGCCAGAAAGGTTGTAGTAGCCATTGCCGTTCGAGTCGCGTTCGGAGTCCGAAAGGCTGATCTGCGCCCACTCGATGCTGGGCACGGACTGCGTGCCGTTGTTCAGCCCGGTTTCCCACGCCGCGTACACGACTCCATTCCTGAGCATGGGCGTGGCGCTGATCCGCAGGTCCCCAGCGTCGACGCATTGGTTGCAACTCGGCTGGTCGGCTGCGACCACCGAAAACCTTGGTGTGGTGCCCACAAATGGCTTGGTGGGGACGTACGAGCCGGTCAAGCGGGGCGCTGGGCCCCCATGATCGTGAGCCGTGGGGTTGGTCATCCGCCAGAGGGCGAGACCCGAGCAGGCCTGGGCGGCACCCCCTCCGAAGAAGCCGCAGAAATGACCGTTGACGGGGTCGGGTCCGTCGAGGGTGTCGACGAAGACCTCACCGCTGCCGCCGCTGTTGTCGATGTTCATAACCGGTTGGACAGTGTCGGCGATGAACGGTCCCGTCGCCGCGGTGGTGCCGGGGCCGGTCGCCTGCATGTTGAAGAAGCCGTCGGCAGTGAAGCCTCCCTGGCCGCGCTCCATCTTGGCCTTGTTGGCCTCGAAGATTTCGGCATAAAAGCCGCCGTTGAGGCCGGTGCTTGGACCGAACATGTTGGCCGAGAAGTAGACGGCGTCGCGGTTGACGCCGATCTGGGTGAAGTCCGCGGCGAACTGCCCATCTTGGGACATGTTGAACTCGTAGACGTTCCAGTCACCACTGGGGTCGCTGGTCTGGCTGACTGCGACGTAGTAGACCGACTTGAACGGACAATCCATCGGGAGTCCGAGCGAGGGCGCGTTCTCGGCCTGCAGCATCGCGGCCCAGAAACGGCGGTCGATCGGGTCGTAAAGCGCTCGAGGGTCGCTGAGGAACGGCTGGCTCTTGTGCGCAACGTCGCACGGCGTCCCGTCCGCCTTGGTCACGCTGGGTACGCCAAAAAAAGACTGGGCGCTTACCGGCCACCCCGGCTGAACCTTGCCTGATGTGTCGAGCACCTCCCACTGCGTGTTGACGCCCTGGAGGACGAAGTCCGTCGACGCGCCCAACCCCATGTCCGGCGGGTTGCAGCCGGGTCCGAAGTAGGAGCAGGTCGTCGCCGACGACGCCTGGCCGATGAAGCTGGCCTTGTCGTTCTTTCCGCCCTCGTCTGACTTGGAGGGTCCGGAGTCTGCGCTCGTATTGTCGCTCTGGGGTGCCGAATTGGTGTCCGACGTCGAGGTGTTGGCGGCCGGCTTCCCGCCGAGTTTGTTCAACCTGGGCAGCTGCCGGCTGTCGTCGCCGGGCGTCCCAGACGAATCCTCGCCTCGCTGCCCATGAGACACCGTGTAATGCGAGACAAGTCCAGCGACTGCGCCGCTTGTGGAGGTGAACGTGACGCCCGAACTGTTGGAGTCCGCCACCGCGACGGTCGCGGCCACAATCCCGGTGGCCAGCGAGCCGACCACGGCACCGGCCGACGCCAATGCCACTACGCGCCTTCGTAGTTCCATACGCCCCCTCCCTCTCGTGAATGCCGGACGCCACGAGGCGGCTCAGAAAAGGACCCCCACCGATGCCCCGGCGCAGTTGAATCGGGGCGATATTAACCACTACCGGGGACTCTCGCAAGATGACAATTGCCTCGCCCCCTGGGCACCAAGGATTACGTCAGGCTTTGGTCGAGCTCGGGGCGTCGAGCGTCCCTCCGACTCCCAGTTGATCGATGCGGTAACCCCGGGGATAGGTCCGCATGCGTTCGTTGGTGATGAGGCGCGGGCGACGGCGGCGGGGCAGCAGGGGAATCACCCGCGCGCGGATCCTCAGGCTCAGCTCGACCAGCCGCCGGAACCACAGCGGTGGATGCGCATAGCCGAACGCGTCCAGCAGGTAGTCCTCGAGCAGGGACAACACGCCCAGCCGAACGAGAGGGCGCAGCCATCCCGGATACCACGACAGGAACAGGTTCAGCGTGTCGTCGGCGACGTGGCGATTGCTCTCGGTGAATCGTGAATTCGCGTGTTCGTAGGCGCGGCTCCAGCGATCCAGCTCGTCGACATCGTTTGGAATGTCCCGGATGTTCATTCGCCGGCCCAGCTCGCGCCAGTAATTGAGCCCGGCGCGACGCTCCTTATCCGAGTAGGGACGCCAGCCGAACTTCTCATTCCACCGGCGCGGCACGAGCACGAAGGTCGAGAGCACGTACAGGTAGTCGTCGTTGCTGATGTCGTAGCGGCCGTGCATTCGATTCAGGCTCCGGTTCGCCTCCCGGCCCCGCTCAGAATCCATCCCGTGGTCGAAGATCTCGGCGAGGACCAGCTTGGTGTCGTCGTAGCGCTTCT
Source organism: Candidatus Dormiibacterota bacterium (assembly GCA_036390875.1). Classification (GTDB taxonomy): domain Bacteria; phylum Chloroflexota; class Dormibacteria; order Dormibacterales; family Dormibacteraceae; genus UBA10449. The sequence continues at coordinate 26,236 of DASWBB010000115.1, read as the reverse complement.
GGGGCCGGTTTCGGAACTCCCCCGTCTTGTCGAGCAGGGCGCTGATCGACGGTATCCCATAGGTCTTGAAAAAGGCCAGGCTCAAAGACTGCTCGACGTCCCAGGGGAAGTCGTAGTTGGTGCTCAGGTAACCGATCCGCTCCCAGTCGGTCGCGGGGTCCAGGGACTCGATTTCGGCCAGGGCGGGTGAGCTGCGGATGATGGCCGAATAGTACCGAGCCCGCGTCTGATCACTGGCTGAGGTCGCACGATGTCACGCTGCAGCGACGGGCGGCTAATCCCAGGTCGCCAGCTGCTCTCGCATGCCGCGCGCGCCGGCGAATGAACGGCCACGGCTCAAGGCAATTGCGGTGGCGACCGCGAGCAGGACGAGGGCCACAGCTCCAAACGCGGCGAACAGATACCCCGCCTGCGCTACCGAGAGGAGCGCCCGAAGCGAGACCAGCGCCAGCGCCACGCCGCCGCCGGCGAGCAGCACGCGGCTGCGCAGCACGATCCCCGCACCGACGGTGATGGCGCCCTCGATCAGCAGCGCCACCAGCCAGAACAGATCGCCCGACACGGTGAAGGCGGCCGCCCACCCCATCACCAGGCCAAGGCCGACGCCGACGACCAGCTGTCGCACCGGCGGGTCGACCTTGAAGACCTTGTCCTGGCGCAGCCAGATCCCGCATGCAATCAGGCCCAGCCCGGGAGGCACCAGCTTCCACTCTTCCAGGCGGACGCCGCGCGCCACGAAGTAGCCGGCTGTCGAAGCGCTGACCAGCGCCAGGTAGACGTTGGGGCGAAAACCAAACGTCCGAGCGTCGAGCCAGAACACGCCGCCCGTGATCAGGAGTGCAAGCGCAGCCAGGGTGGCGCCCTCGCTGAACGGACCGGTCTTGTCGGGGAAGGCAAAGCCCGCGAGGCCGGCGACCGTCAGGAGGCCGAGGCCCAGGTAGCGATGCATGTCGATGACGCCATGCCGTCCGAGAAACTCCAGGGCGACTCGCCCGGCGACCCAGATGATCAGGCCCAGCACGCCCACCGCCGCGGCGTAGTTGATCGTGTCGGCGCCATGAGCGTCGAGCAGCGTGATCATGCCCGCCAGCGCGGTCGCCGCCGCCGCCGGCAGCACCCACCGCTGGCGCTCCTGCATTCCGGCGGCGTATACGACCACGGCATACGCAAGCAGGGCGATGCCCGCCGGGTCGGGATGGTTGTCCGCCGCGAGAGCCAGCAGCGCTCCCGAGGCCAGGGTGGCGGCGCCCGCCTCGATGCTCAAGGCCCAGCGACTCCCGAAGCGTGTGCGCACCACCAGCCCGACGAAGCCGACGATCCACGCGAGGACCGCGAGTGAGCGTTCCTCGAGCTCGTGGTTGGCGCCCAGCCCGAGTGCGATGAACGCAACGTGCAGCGCCGGCGCGAGCAGCAGAGCCGCGGGAAACGCCAGGAACCATTCGCGGCGGCGCACGGCGGCTTGCACGCAGATCGCGGCCAGGGCGACGAACTCGACCGCGATCAGCGCCGCCGGTGTTTGCGCGTACGGCCAGAGGTAGATGACCGGCGCCATGACCAGCAGCGCGGCCACTGCATACCACCGCTCGATCTCGCCCTTGACGCGGACGTTCCATTCGGCGTGGCCGGCGGCGATCGCGAGGGCGAGCAGACCCGCGTATCCCGCGTCGATCTTCAGGACTGCAGCGCCGACGAACAGGCCGATCGTTCCGATCGCCGCCGCGCCCGCTCGCAGGCTTTGCACGAGCTCTGACTGCGTGTGCAAGCGCGACCAGGCCAGCAAAAAACCGCCGGCCAGCAAAGCGGCGATCGCCTGCGACCACTGAGGCACCTCTTGCCGGAGCGTCAAGCCGGCGCCGACCGCGGCCAGCACGCCCAGCACCGGAAGCCCGGCGTAGTGCAGGAGAGGCCGGTTGAGGGCACCGCGCGCGACCGCCCAGACGGCGGTCAGCAAGAGCGCGGCGGCGACGATGACCGTGCCCTGCCACAGCTCGGGAACCCACGCGAGGGCGAGGCTGCCGGCGGCCGCACTCAAAGCCGTCCAGGCCAGCCACGGCATCTCTTGCTCGGGGCGGGTCGTCGCGAGCCACCAGTAAGCCACCGCGAGAGCACCCGACGCCGCCGTCAGGCGCCACCACAGCTGGTCGTCCGGACCGGTGAAGCAAAGACCGATCGCGACCACGCCGGTGGCGTGAATGAACCAGCGCCGGCCCGCGGTCGCGACGGAATGCGTCGCCAGAGTGCGCAATTGGCCGAGCGCGACATAGAAGAGCGCCAGCAGCGCGTCAAACGGACCGCGCCAGGCCCCGGCGTTCAAGGCCTCGACCCCGCCGAACCAGGCGAGCGAGAAGACCGCGCGCGCGGCGTACGCGCCGAAGCGAACCCCGCCCATCTCGCTCGCGGCTCCGATGGCGACGGCCGACACGAGGAGAGCCGCCGGTATCTCCCAATGGCCGGCGCCGACGGGAATGCCGGGCAGCTGGACGAGGACGAGCGCGAGGCCCGCGTAAAAGAAAAACGAGGCTCGGCGCGTCAAAGGCTTGAGTGCAGGGCCGGCAACGAACGGAACGACATACACAAGCAGAGCTGCAGCCGTGAGGGTCGCTGTCCACAGATCGAGCCCCCAAGCTTGAGCGGTAAAAAGCAGGGCAAACGGGAGCGCGGCACGCAAGGCATATCCGGTTCTGGTTGTGCGACCCAACCAGAAGTCCAGCGCATAGAGGCCGAACGCGATCCAGAAGGCGATCGCGAACCTCCACTCCTCTCCCCCCAATGCGAACGAGTACTGGGCGAGCGCCAGCACGAGTCCGAGGAACACGGCAAGGTGGAGGTGCGCCGGGTGCGCGCGGTACAGCTTCCCGACGACTCCAAGTGAGTCGGGGACGCGAGCAAGGAACACCAGCGGAATCGCGACGAGCATCGGCAGCGCGTAGTGGTAGGAGGACAAACCGAGCGGTCCGATCGCGGTGGTCGCGGCCAGGATCAGAGCCGTTTCGCCCGCCCGGGCCCGGATACGATCGGCGGAGACCGCCTGCCATGCCAGGTAGGCGACGGCCAGGACGGCCAGGGTCGTCGTCATCACCCAGCCTGCGGGGTCGAAGCGGAAAGCGGCGCCGATCGCGACGAGGGCGACGGCGTGCGCGAACCACTTGAAATGCGCAAACACCCGGTCGGGCAGGAGGCGCTCCCACACCGCGTACACCAACGGGGTCACGGCGAGCCCGATCGAGCGCCAGTGGTCGCCGGCGATCGCCCCCGACAACCCCCACGATGCGACCAGGACGGCGGCGCCGGCCATATCACCGTAGGCGCGCAGCCCAAGCCTGCGCGCGAGGAAGCCATAAGAGAGTGCGCAGGCAGTGGCGGTGACGGCGAGCGCCTGGTCGACTGTGACGCCACGCGCTCCCAGGTCGAGGAAGGTCCACGCGGCGATGCCGACAAGGGGCAACAGCACGGCGGCGAGCGCGATGTAGATGCTGCCGACCGAGCGCAAGCGCTCCTGGCGATTGGCCAGGTAGCCCGCGCTCGCGAAGATGACGTTGAGCGCCACGACCGCCGCCAGACGAACGCCACCACCCAGACCGACCGTCCCGTACAGCTCGAACAGGACGGTGGCCACCACAAGTAGGAAGGCGCCGAGTGCGGCCAGGATGAGGACCGAGTGCTCGGCGAAGATCTCGCGCAACGAGATGCCGGGTGCAGCGGGCGCCGGTGGCGCCGGCGCGGCCGCCTCCGCCGCCGGACCTGCGGCAGCGGGCGCCGAGGGCTGAGCGGACGGGGCGGTTGCCCGCGCAGCTCGCCGGATCGGCTCATCGACAGTGTCGAGAGCGGCCAGCCGCGCTTCGAAATCACGGTCGACGTCCCGGGCGGACGTCGCGGAAATCAGGCCTCTGGCGAGCAGGTCCGCCAGGTCCGCTCGCACGCGCCGGCAGTAGTCGAGCTCCGCGGCCACGCGAGCGCGGTACGTGGGTTCGTGCGATCCGAACCGGATCTGCAGGAGGGCGGCGACGATGTCGGCCGGCAGCCCTGCCTGCAGGTAGGAGATGGCCTGATCCGTGGCGGCGTCGGCGTCCGCGCTGACGTAAGTCAAGGCGTGACACCAAGGCCCCCACTCACGGCGGGCCACTTCGACATCGGCGGCGTCATACCTCGGGCGGGCCGCCGCTGAGGTGCCGGAGTCTGTCACCGCACGCAGCTTAGGCTGCGGGCCCCGGGGTGTCCTCCGCAGAACTACTGATTCTTAGCCGCTCGTCGCCGATAACCTCCAGTCGCGAGGGCGGGTCGGCGCCTGCTCGCGTGCAGGTGAGCGATGCGGCCAGGCATGCGAATTCGAGGGCGGATTCGAGGTCGTGCGGCCCCAGGGAAAGATCGACCTTCAGCTTTCCGTGTTCGTGGAGCCAGGCGAGCAGGGCCGCGCCGAAGACGTCGCCCGCGCCGATGGTGTCGGTCACCTCGACCTTCGGGGCGCCGACCCGTACACGCACCGTGCCAATCGCTCCCACCGCGCCGGCCTGAGCGAGCGTCACTGCGATCAGCCGCGCGCCCGCGTCAAGGAATCGAGCCATCGCGGACTCGACGTCGAGATCCGGGTACAGCCAGTCCAGGTCGTCATCGCTGGTCTTGACGACGGCGCTGCGAGCAATCACGTCACCCAGCCGGGCGCGATACGCGGCAGCGTCGCCGTCCAGTACCGCCGGCCTGATGTTGGGATCCACCATTACGAGAAGGCGCTCGCCGTCCCTGCGTACCAACCCCGCCAGCGTGGACGCCATCGGTTCGAGCACCAGCCCGAGCGTGCCGATGTGCAGCGCAGCAATGTCTGGCGGCAAAGCCGAGGGCAGCATCTCGGGCGTGAGGTTGGGGGCGGAGGTGCCCTCGATGACGAACCGGTAGGCGGCGCGTCCCGCGCGGTCGACCTCCGCGATCGCCCTTGTGGTGGGTTCGGGACCGAAACTGGCCAGCGATAGGTCCACGCCGTCGGCGACCAGCAGTGAGGTGAGCATGCGACCGAAGTCATCGGTGGACAAGCGACCGAGGAAAGACACGGGCGCCCCCAGCCGCGCGAGCGCCCGGGCTGTGTTGAACGGGCCGCCGCCGGGCATCACGCGCTGGGTTCCGTCGCCGGCCGGGACGACGTCCATCAGCGCCTCGCCGCAGACCACGATCCGGCCCCTTCCTTCCATCAGCCTGCCTCGTCCTACTATGTCTTAGGTGGCCACCGCCCTGTCCCTGTCGCACCTCGGCTCGCTCATGCGCGGCGTGCGCAGCGTCGACGAGGTGGGGGCGGAGGAGAGGGCGGCATCGCTCGCCAAGCGGTCGATCAAGAAGGCGTCGAAGCTGTGGGCGCTCGACCTCGCCATCCGGTGCATGGACCTGACCACCCTCGAAGGCTCGGACACCCCGGGCAAGGTCGCCGCGCTTTGCGCCAAAGGCATCCGGCCCAAGCCGGGCGACGCCACGATCCCCTCGGTGGCCGCCATCTGCATCTACCCCGCGCGCGTCGCGGACGCCAAGCAGCACCTCCGCGGCAGCTCGGTGCGCGTCGCCTCCGTGGCCACAGCCTTCCCGTCCGGGCAGAGCTTCACCTCGGTGAAGGTCGCCGAGGTCAAGGATGCGGTCGCGGCGGGGGCGGACGAGGTCGACATGGTGATCGACCGCGGCGCTTTTCTATCCGGCGACCATGAGAAGGTGTACGAGGAGATCGTCGCCGTGAAAGAGGCGTGCGGATCCGCTCACTTGAAGGTGATCCTCGAAACCGGCGAGCTGGGGACCTACGACAACGTGCGCCGGGCGAGCATCCTGGCCATGGCGGCCGGCGCCGACTTCATCAAGACGTCAACCGGCAAGGTGCAGCCCGCCGCGACCTTGCCCGTGAGCCTCGTGATGATGGAGGCGATCCGCGACTTCGTGCGTGAGACCGGCCGGCCCGTCGGCTTCAAGCCGGCGGGTGGCATCCGCACCTCCAAGCAGGCCATCGCCTACCTGGTCGTCCTTTACGAGACGCTCGGAGCCGAGTGGATGACTCCCGAAAGGTTCCGGCTCGGCGCGTCCACTCTGCTCAACGACGTGCTGATGCAGATCGAGAAGGAGCGCACGGGCGCTTATCAGTCCGGCGACTACTTCACGATCGACTAGATGGCGATAGCAAAGCGGCAGACGACCGAGCTGGCGAAGCAGACTTTCGAGTACGCGCCTGCGCCCGAGTCCATCGACCACGTCAAAATCGAGCCCCGATACGGGCTGTTCATCGGCGGCAAGATGGTCGCTCCGCACAGCAAGAAGCGCTTCCCGACCATCAACCCGGCTACCGAGCAGAAGCTCTCCGAGGTGGTCGAGGCTGACGAGGTCGACGTCGATCACGCGGTCAAAGCCGCAGACAAGGCCTTCGACGCATGGTCGCGCCTGGCGCCATCGCGGCGAGCGCGGTACATCTTCCGGCTCTCGCGGATCATCCAGGAGCGCGCTCGCGAGCTCGCGGTCGTGGAGACGATGGACGGCGGCAAGCCGATCAAGGAATCGCGCGACGTCGACATTCCGCTCGCTGCCGCGCACTTCTTCTACTACGCGGGCTGGGCGGACAAGCTCGAATGGGCGTTTGCCAACCGCAAGCCCCGGCCGCTGGGAGTCGCCGGCCAGGTGATCCCGTGGAACTTCCCTCTGCTGATGCTGGCCTGGAAGATCGCGCCGGCGCTGGCCGCAGGCAACACCGTGGTGCTGAAGCCTGCCGAAACCACGCCGCTGTCGGCGCTGCTCTTCGCCGACATCTGCATGCAGGCGGAGCTGCCACCCGGCGTCGTCAACATCGTCACCGGCGGTGGCAAGACCGGCTCGCTCGTCGTCACGCACCCGGCGGTCAAGAAGGTCGCATTCACAGGCTCCACCGAAGTCGGGAAGCTCATCGCGCGTTCGCTCGCGGGGACCGGCAAGCGGCTCACGCTGGAGCTTGGCGGGAAGGCGGCCAACATCGTCTTCGACGATGCGCCGCTCGATGCGGCCGTCGAGGGCATCGTGAACGGCATCTATTTCAACCAGGGGCATGTGTGCTGCGCCGGCAGCCGTCTGCTGGTGCAGGAGTCGATTGCCCAACCGCTCCTCGAGAAGCTCAAGCTTCGCCTGGGCACGCTGCGGCTTGGCGATCCGCTCGACAAGAACACCGATATCGGCGCCATCAACTCGAAGGCACAGCTGGAGAAGATCGAGGAGCTCGTCGAATCGGGCGTCGAGGAAGGCGCGGAGATTTACCAGCCCGAGTGCAAGCTGCCCGAGCGGGGCTACTGGTTCCCGCCCACGCTCTTCACGAACGTTTCGCAGTCGTACCGCATCGCGCGCGAGGAGATCTTCGGACCGGTTCTCTCGGTGCTCACGTTCCGCACCCCGGCGGAGGCGGTCGAGAAGGCGAACAACACTCCCTACGGCCTGTCGGCGGGGGTCTGGACGGACAAGGGTTCGCGCATCCTGTGGATGGCGGAGCGCATGCGGGCCGGGGTCGTGTGGGCGAACACGTTCAACCGTTTCGATCCGACCTCGCCGTTCGGAGGCTACAAAGAGTCGGGCTTCGGCCGCGAGGGTGGCCGTCACGGACTCATGCCGTACCTGGAGCTGGTGTAGATGCCCGCTGCCAAGGGCGGTAACGGCCGGGTCGAGGTTCGTAAGACCTACAAGCTCTTCATCAACGGCGAGTTCGTGCGCTCGGAGTCGGGACGCGCCTATCGATTCGATGGGAATGTCAACATTCCGCGCGGTTCACGCAAGGACCTGCGCGACGCGGTGCGCGCGGCTCGGGGGGCGGTTCCCGGATGGTCTGCGCGGACCGCGATGAATCGCGGCCAAATCCTGTACCGCGCAGCCGAGATGCTGGACGGACGGCGCGCGCAGTTCGTCGAGCTCCTGGGCTCCGCACGCGCTGCACACAAAGAGGTCGACGACGCGGTCGAGGCGCTGGTCTGGTACGCGGGCTGGACCGACAAGCTCGCCCAGGTCATCGGCGCCACCAACCCGGTGTCCGGTCCGTACTTCAACTTCACCATCCCCGAGCCCACCGGAGTCGTCGGCGTCGTGGCGCCGGAAGAGCCGGCGCTCGCCGGCCTGGTGCGCAGGATGGCGCCGGCATTGTGCGGTGGCAACGCGCTGGTCGTGTTGGCCCCCGAGGAGACCCCGCTGCCTGCGCTGACGCTGGCGGAGGTGCTCGCGACGAGCGACCTCCCGGCGGGCGTCGTCAACGTGCTGAGCGGATTCCGCAAGGAGCTGCTGCCCTGGCTCGCCTCGCATATGGACGTCAACGCGATCGACGTCGCCGGCTGCAAGCCCGATGAGGTGACGGAAATTGAAAAGGCCGCGGCCGACAACGTCAAGCGGGTCGTGAAGCACGCTCAAGGTGAGATGAGCCCGTATCTCATCACCGCGTTCATGGAGATGAAGACCGTTTGGCATCCCGTCGGCGTGTGATGACGGAAACCTCGACCCAAGCGCCACCGAGAACCAAGCCCGCCAGGGCGATGATCAGCTCCCAGCGCATCGCGCGCCGCGTAGGCGAGCTCGGCAAGCAGATCTCCGAGGTCTACGCCGACATCGAGACCCCATTGGTGATGGTCGTGATCCTCAAAGGGGCGACCGTGTTCGCGGCCGACCTGCTCCGCAGCCTCAGCATCCCCGCGGAGCTCGAGTTCGTGAGTGCCGCGAGCTACGGCTCGGGCACGTCGAGCAGCGGCCACGTGCGGCTCGCCCACATGGTCGAGGGCCCGCTGGTTGGACGCCATGTGCTGCTGGTGGAGGACATCATCGACTCGGGCCGCACTGTGGACGTGATCGTCAAACGGCTGCGGCGCCTGGGGCCGGCTTCGCTGCGCATCACCGCCCTTCTCGACCGGCCGGCCCGGCGCGAGGTCGAGGTGAAGATCGATTTCACGGGCTTTGTGATCCCCGACCGATTCGTCATCGGCTACGGGCTCGACTACGCCGGGCTCTATCGGGAGCTGCCGGGCATCTACTCGCTGTCATAGAGAACTACAAGGCTTGGCCGAAGGCCGAGCTGCACTGTCACCTCGACGGTGCCGTGCGGCCGTCGACTGCTGAGGAGCTCGCCATCAAGCAAGGCCTCGACCTGCCTCGCCCGCTGCGCATGGTGGCGCCGGACGACTGCCCGTCGCAAGCCGTCTACATCACGTATTTCGATGCTGCGATCGCCGTCCTGCAGACTGCGGCCGCGCTGGAGCGTGCGGCGCTCGAGCTGGGCATCGATTCGGCGGCGGAGAACATCGACTACCTGGAAGTGCGCTGGGCGCCGCGCTTGCATCTGCGCAACGGATTGACGGTGCCCGAGGTGATCACCGCGGTCCTGGCGGGGCTCAACGCCGCGCCACTGCGCGCGGTCGCGATCGTGTGCGCTATGCGCCAGCATTCTGTCGAAGACAACGTCGCGCTCGCGGGTGAGGCGGGGAAGTTTGCAGGCCGCGGAGTGGTGGGCTTCGACCTGGCTGGAGACGAGGTTCGCTACCCAACACCCCCGCATCGCCCGGCCTTCGAGGCGGCACGTGCGGCAGGCCTGCGGCTGACCTGCCACGCGGGGGAGGCAGGCGAGCCGTCACACGTGGAGGATGCGCTGGACCTGGGGGTGGAGCGGATCGCGCATGGCGTGATCGGGGCTCGCGATCCGCGCATCGTCGAGCGCGTTCGCTCCGAAGGCATCGTGCTCGACCTGTGCCCCACGGCGAACTGGAAGTGCAAGGCGGTGCAGACTCTTGAGGAACACCCGCTGCCGAGGTTGGTGCGCGGGGGCGTGCGCTGCACGATCAGCACGGACTCGCGCACCGTGGCCGACACGACGCTCAGCCACGAGTTCGAGCTCGTGGCGGGGATGGGAATGAGCGACGAGGAGCTGCGGCGGTGCAACGAGACTGCCTACGCCGCCCGATTCGACTCTTAAGCCCGATCAGTCACCGCCGCGGGCGGATTCGATCGCTTCCTTCGTTTCCATTGCGATGAAAACCAGCAGCACAAGCGCGGCGACGTACTCCGCCCACCACCAGCCGGCGACCAGATTGAGGCCGGCGCCGACCAGCGTTGCGGCGGCCAGATATGCGCAGGCGATGGTCTCCGCGATGTCCGCCCGCAGCGCTGCACTGCCGATCACGACATTGGCGCGGCGCTTCCGCCATGCGAGCAGGGGCATGAACACGACGGCGGCGGCCGCGACTGCGACCCCTAGAGCCGATCCTTCCGGCCGCAATCTGGCCAACAAACCGGCGAACCCCACCAAAAGCACGTAAACGCAGAGGAGGACCAGCAGCACGGCCGAAATCCAGGTCGCACGTCGCTCGATGGCTTCCATTCGAGCGGAACCGGATCCGCGCGCTTCCGACGACAGCCTCCAGAGCAAAGTGCCCCCGCTGATGAGCTCGATCACGCTGTCGAAGCCAAAGGCGGTGAGCAGCACGCTCCGGGCCGCGACTCCAGCCCCGATCGCGAGCACCGCCTCCAAGCCCATCCAAACGACCGTGACGACCTCGAGCCGGACTCCGACACGGACTGCTGTTTGTCGCTGCAAGCCCTTAGTTGGTGCCGAACAGGCGGTCGCCGAAATCTCCCAATCCTGGAACTATGTAGGCCTTGTCATTGAGGCGATCGTCCAGAGCCGCGGTGTAGATGACGACCTCGGGGTGTCGCTCCTCCAGCACCTTGACGCCCTCGGGCGCCGCCACCACGCAGATCATGCGCGTGTCGCGCCCCCCCGATTCCTTGATGAGGTCTAACGCCTGGGCGGCGGAGCCGCCGGTGGCCAGCATAGGGTCGAGGAGCAGCGGCACCTTGCCCTTCAGCTGCGGCAGCTTCTGGTAGTAGATGCGCGCCACCGCGGTCTCCTCATCCCGCTCGAGGCCGATGTAGCCGACGCTCACATGAGGCAGCAGCTCCAGCACCGGCGCCAGCAGTCCAAGGCCTGCGCGGAGCACTGGGATCGCGACCACTTCGCGCTCGACCAGCGTGGCCGCGGCCTCGGCGAGCGGCGTCTGCACCGAACTCCGCCGCACCGGAAGGTCGATGGTCGCCTCGTACAGCAGGAGCGTGATGAGCTTGCGGGCGAGGATTCGGAACTCGTCAGGCGGGGTCGCCGAATCGCGCAGGCCCGCGAGGCTGTCGGCGACCAGCGGGTGGCTACTTACCTTTAGCGGCACGGTCGTGCTCGATGAGGCGGCGGAGGGCATCGACGGCGACCCGGAGCATGCGGTCCATGTACTTCGGATCCAGGTGATGGATCTCGCCGGCGCCGAGCTCGTCGACGCACAGATTGATCGTGCCCGCGCGCCGCTTCCGGATCCGGGAAACGACGAAAAGCGTGGATGACTCCATGTCATTGCTGAGCACGCCCGCCCGCGACCACATCTCGAGCTCGTCGCGCAGATGCGGGCGCGGCATGGTGTCGGGCACGAGGTCCGAGTAAAGCGCGTCGACGGAGCGAATGATCCCGACGTGATGCGGCGCACCGGCTGCTTTCGAGGCATCCACCAGCGCGTTCACGACGTCGAGCGACGCGATCGCGGGATATTCGGGCGGGACATAACCGTTGGGGGTGCCCTCGCTCCGCACCGCCCCGATGCCGATGACGAGATCGCCCATCTTGATCTCCGGCTGCGCGGCCCCACACGTGCCGACGCGAAGGAATGTATGGACCCCGAGCTCGCTCAGCTCCTCGATTCCGATCGCCACCGATGGCCCGCCCATGCCGGAGGAGATCGTCGATACCGGCACCCCGAGCAGGCTGCCTGTGAACGTTCGGTATTCGCGGCTGAACGCGACCTCGCGCGCGTCATCTAGATACTTGGCGATTGCCGGCGTGCGGCCCGGGTCGCCGGGGACCAGCACGTACTCGCCGACCTCGCCCTTCGCGAGGCCGATGTGGTACTTCTTCTCTCCTGTTACCGCCACCGGAGCGAAGTCTAATGGCCTTCCGGTCCTGGGCTCGACAACCCTGGACTCAGTGGCTTCCGTGGGTGGCGCTGGCCCTCTTCGTAGTCGTGACCCTGATCAACATCGCCGGCTATTTCGCGTCCTGGTGGTACTTGCTCCCGGTCGGGCTGGCGATCGTCTCATTGGTCCTCGGCATCATGGCCCGCAGGCGGGTGGATATCGTGGTGTCGGCGCTGATCATCCTCGCCCTCCCCCTCTGGCTTGTCGCGATCATCGTCCTGCTCGGTTTGGTGCCGCCCAGCAACAACTTCTTGAATCTGCCCTGAAGGGTGGGCTCGCCTTACTGAGCCCGCGTCACCCCGTCCTTGTCCACCCGGGCGAGCACATGGGGCGGCCGCTTGACCTCGCGCGGGCTGAGCCGCCACGCCTTTTGCAGTCGGGGCATGACCGACCGCGCGAGCTCTTCGGTGCGGGCATGGACGACGGCGAGCGGCTCGCCCGAACGAATGCGATTGCCCACCGGGGCCTCGATCACGATGCCGGCAGCCGGGTCGACCGGGTCCTCCTTCTTCTTGCGGCCAACCCCTAGCTCCAGGCCCGCCAGCCCCACCTCCAGGGCGTCGATCGACTCCACGTAGCCGTCGCCGGCGGCCGGCACCGGAAGCTGGACCGGCGCCACGGGCAGGCCTTTCTCGATGTGGCCGCCCTGGGCCGCCAGCATCTGGAGAAACTTGGCGCGGCCGGCGCCGGATCGCAAAGCGTCGTCTGGATCGTTGCCAACCTCGGCCAGCCAGCACATCTCTCGCGCGACTACAAGCGCGACCTGCACCAGCTCCTCGTCACCCTTGCCCGCGAGCGCATCCAGCGCTTCCTGAACTTCGAGCGCGTTGCCGACGGAGCGGCCGAGCGGGTTGTCCATGGCGGTGACCAGCGCCACCGTGCGCCGGCCCGCCCCCTCACCCAGCAGCACCATCTCGGTCGCGAGCTCCTCGGCCGCGGCCACGTCGGGCATGAAGGCCCCGCGCCCGAACTTGACGTCGAGCACGATCGCGTCGGCGCCCGCAGCGATCTTCTTGGACATCACGCTCGAGGCGATGAGCGGCACCGACGGCACGGTGGCGGTGACGTCGCGCAGCGCGTACAGGGCCTTGTCCGCCGGCACCATATGCGGCGACTGGGCGGCGACCGCAATCCCGACCTCGCGCACCTGTCGGATGAACCGGTCGGGGTCGAGGTCGACGGTGAGCCCCGGCACCGACTCCAGCTTGTCCAGCGTCCCGCCCGTGTGCGCGAGCGCGCGCCCGCTGAGCTTGGGCACCTTGACGCCGCACGCGGCCGCCAGCGGCGGGCCGATGAGAGTCACCTTGTCGCCGACGCCGCCGGTCGAATGCTTGTCGACCTTCGTGCCGGGAATCCCGCTCAGGTCGAGGACCTCGCCGCTCCGGACCATCGCCTGCGTGAGCGCGAGCGTCTCGGCGCGGGTCATTCCCCGTGTACATACGGCCATGAGCCAGGCCGCCATCTGGTAGTCGGGGATGTCGCCGCGCAGGTAGCCCGAGAGCAGGAATTCGATCTCTTCGGGGGGGTGCTCGCCGCCGTCGCGCTTGCGGCTGATCACCTCCAGCGGCTGCATCGCGCCTAACTTACATTCAAACCGGCCGTGGGCTACAATCGCGCGATCCGGGAGCCATCGCTCTTTGGGTACGGTTTTTGTTCAGTGAAGGGGTGTAAGAATGGGTCATTCGCGGCTTAAGTTCCTGGGCATGGTCGGCGTGGCACTCATGCTCCTTGCGGCCTGTGGCTCGTCGCCGGCACCAGCGGCCAAGACGTTCAAGATCGGTCTGGTCACCGACATCGGCGGCCTGAACGACAAGAGCTTCAACCACCTCGCCGACGTCGGCCTCGAGAAGGCCAAGACAGACTTCAAGATCCAGGGCGACGTGATCGAGTCCAGGAGCGGGGACGATTACGTGCCCAACCTCACCAACTTTGCGACCAAGAACTACGACCTGGTGATCGCCGTCGGCTTCCTGATGCAGACGGCAGTCGGCACGGTATCCGGCCAGTTCCCAAACATCCACTTTGCCATCATCGACGGCGCCGGCACCGACGCGAACTTCAATGATCTCAAGCACACGAACGTCCAGTCGCTGTTCTTCAAAGAGCAGGACGCGGGCGCGATGGTGGGCGCACTGGCCGGGCTGCTCGAGAAGCAGGGCAAGGCGAAGAAGAACGCTCACGTGATCGGCGCGGTCGGAGGGATCAGCATCCCGCCCGTGAACCACTACATCGCCGGCTACAAGTGGGCCGCGACCATGGAGGACCCCTCGATCAAGGTCCTGGTCGGCTATTCGAACGACTTCACGGACCCGGCCAAGTGCAAGAGCGTCGCCCAGAACCAAATCTCTTCCAAGGCCGACGTCCTGTTCCAGGTTGCGGGAGGATGCGGGCTCGGCGTGCTACAGGCGGCAGGCGATGCGGGCGTGTACAGCGTCGGCGTCGACGCGGACCAAAAGGAGTCGAACCCGTCGGTGATCGCGAGCGCCCTCAAGAAGGTGGACGTCGCCACCTACACGGCGATCAAGGGTGTCGTCAACGGGCAGTTCGCGGGAGGCGCGCTGACATTCAGCATCGCCAACGAAGGGGCCGGCTACTCGATTGACAACTTCACCGTGCCGGCAGACATCCAGGCCGCGCTCGATGACCTCCAGGCCAAGATCAAGTCGGGCGCACTGACGCCGCCCGCTGACATTCCGGCGTAAGGCGTTGAACCTTAGGCGGGCGCTATCGTGGCGCCCGCCCACATTCGTGGCGGCCCATTGATCCGGTAGGAAAGCCAGTGGCAGCTTCATCGGCCACCGTCGCGCGGCGACCTTCGCCACGCCTGCCCGCTTCGATCCGCCGTATGGCGCGCGGAATCGCCATGCCTGCCGGATCCGTCATCTTCGCCTTCGTCATCGGCGGTTTGATCGTTGCCGTGACCGGCGGCAACCCCTTCGCCGCCTACCAAGGCCTCGTCTGTGGTGGCTTTGGGCTGTTTTGCAGCGGAGGCGAGAACTCCGCCCTGCAGATCTCGAACACGATCGTGTTCACCACGCCACTGCTGCTGACCGGCGTGGCGGTCGCGCTTCCGTTCCGTGCCGGCCTGTTCAACATCGGCGCCGAGGGTCAGCTGCTCGCAGGTTCGGTGGCATGCACCGTCATCGGGGTCAAGTTCAGCAATCTGCCCGCGCCGATCCTGCTGCCGATGGTTCTGCTGGGCGGCACTCTGGCAGGCGCGCTCTGGGCGGGAATTCCCGGGGTGCTCAAGGCCACCATCGGCGCCCACGAGGTGGTGACCACGATCATGCTCAATTACGTCGCCCAGTGGCTGGTGCGGTACCTCATCGTCGGTGGCCCGCTGCAAGCGGCTCACGGTTTCTCGTCCTCTGCACCCATCGGAGCGGGGGCTCGGCTACCCACCTTCCTGCCGAACGACAGCAGCCTCATCATCTTCGGCCTGCCGGCCGGCGTCTACCGGGTCCACACCGGACTTCTGATCGCGCTCGCCGCCGTCGGCATTTTCGCGTTCCTGCTCTGGCGGACCTCGCTCGGATATGAAATACGGGCGGTCGGTCAGAGCCAGCGGGCCGCGCGTTATGCGGGGGTGAGCGTGGCGCGCACGATCATAGCGACCATGCTCATCGCCGGCGCCTTCTCCGGGCTCGCGGGCGCGGTCCAGATCGCAGGCGTCGACCATAGCCTCACGGACAAGTACTTCAGCGACACTACCGGCTTCGACGCCATCGCTGTGGCGCTGCTCGGCCTCGGTAGCGGTGTGGGCATAGTCCTGGCGGCCATCCTGTTCGGCGCGCTCCATGCAGGCGGTTCCGTGATGCAGAGCGACGCCGGCATTTCGGGCAGCCTGGTTCAGGTTCTCGAGGCGCTGATCCTCTTCAGCATCGCGGCCAACTTCCTCAGCACCATCAAGCTGCGCTTGCCTGGGCGCCCAGCCCAGCGCGAGACTCCCCTACGAAGCGGCGGCGAGAGGCCGGCCGGTCCATGACTTTCATCTCCGACATCGGCCATCTGTTACTCACCGCCGACCTGTGGCGCGCCACGCTTGAGGCCGCGGCACTGCTGCTGCTGCCGGCGCTTGGCGGCGTCATCTCGGAGCGCAGCGGAGTGGTCAACATCGCCATGGAAGGCATGATGCTCGCCGGCGCGTTCTTCGCGGTCGTCGCCGACCTCGCCTGGCACAACCCGTGGCTTGCAGCGCTGGTAGGCATCATCGCCGGCGGCTTGATGGCACTGATCCACGCGGTCGTGTCGATTCGATTTCGAGCGGACCAGATCGTCAGCGGGATCGCAATCAACATCTTCGCCGCTGGACTGACGGTGTTCCTGGTGAGACGCATCTATGGACTGCAGGACGTCGGGCACGTTGGGCCAAGCGAGCTGCTGCCGTATGTCAACATCCCGCTCCTCGACCAGATCCCCTTCCTGGGGCGGGTTGTCTTCCAGCAGAACGTGGTGGTCTACGCGGCTTTGATCCTGCTCGTGCTGGTCCAGGTGGTGCTGTTCCGGACCCGGCTCGGGCTGCGGATCCGAGCGGTTGGGGAGCACCCTCAAGCGGCGGACACCGCCGGCATCAACGTATATGTGATCCGTTACGGCGCCGTGATCACCAGTGGCCTTCTCTCAGGCCTCGCGGGCGCATTCCTGGCCATCGGCATCTCGAACACGTTCGTGCCGAACATGACGGACGGCCGTGGGTACATCGCGCTGGCGGCGATGATCTTCGGCAAGTGGACGCCCAACGGCGCGTTCGTCGCTTGCCTGATCTTCGGCCTGGGCGAGGCCATCTACGCTGCGAACTCGATCATCCACGTATCGCCGTACCTGCTGAGCATGCTCCCGTACGTGCTCACGCTGATCGTCCTCGCCGGCATCGTCGGCCGCAGCATCCCGCCCGCAGCCGACGGCATCCCGTACTCGCCGGGGACCGAATGAGCACATCGGCCCGCGATCCAATCGCTGTCGAGATGCGCGGCATCACGAAGACGTGGCCAGGCGTGGTCGCAAACGATCATGTCGACTTCTCGGTGCGCACCGGCGAGATCCACGCGCTGGTCGGCGAGAACGGGGCAGGCAAGAGCACCCTGATGAACGTCCTGTACGGCCTCATTCACGCGGATTCCGGCGAGATCATCATCAACGGCGCCGCAGCGAAGATCTCCGGCCCCCGCGACGCCATCGGTCTTGGCATAGGCATGGTCCACCAGCACTTCATGCTCATCCCGGTCTTCACGGTGGGCGAGAACATCATGCTGGGCCGCGAACCTGTGGCCGGCCCTGGTTTTTACGACCAATCGCGCGCCCGCAAGGAGATCGAGGAGCTGACGCGCAAGTACGGTCTTCGGCTCGACCCCGACGCTCGCACGGGCGACCTGCCCGTCGGCCTCCAGCAGCGCGCCGAGATCGTCAAGGTCCTTTATCGCGGGGCCAACATCCTCGTCCTCGACGAGCCGACCGGGGTACTGACGCCGCAGGAGACCAAAGAGCTTTTTGTCGTTCTCAAAGGCCTGGTCAAGGAAGGCAAGACGATCATCTTCATCAGCCACAAGCTGCGCGAGGTGCTCGAGATCTCGGACCGGATCACGGTGATGAGGCGCGGCAAGGTGGTCGGTCACCTGATCACCAAAGAGACCAACGAGCAGGAGATCGCCACCATGATGGTCGGCCGCGCGGTCCTACTGCGGGTGGACAAGAAGCCCGCCAAGCCCGGGCCGGTCACCTTCAGGGTCGAGAACCTCACCGCCACGTCCGACCGTGGGGTGCAGGCGCTTCGCGGCATCTCGTTCGACCTTCACCAGGGCGAAATCCTGGGCATAGCCGGCGTTGAGGGCAACGGCCAGAGCGAGCTCGTCGAGGTGCTCGCCGGCACCCGTCGCGCGACCGGCGGACGCGTGCTGCTGGGCGACCAGGATGTGACCGCCGCCGATGCACGGGAGGAGCGCGAGGCGGGCGTCGGGCACATACCCGAAGACCGCCGAGGCGTCGGCCTGGTGCTCCACTTCTCGGTCGCCGATAACCTCTTCTTCGGCCGCGAGCGCTCGCCGGCCTTTGCCTGGCACCAGATCGTGCTGCGCCTTCGCGCGATCCTTCAATGGGCGAACCGGCTGGTCAAGGAGTTCGACATCCGCACCCCCAGCATCGAAACGCAGGCGAGCGCGCTGTCGGGCGGGAATCAGCAGAAGATCATCGTCGCGCGCGAGATGGGGAGCCGGCCCAAGGTGCTGCTGGCCGCCCAGCCGACGCGTGGCGTGGACGTCGGCTCCATCGAGTTCATCCACCGGCGCCTTGTGGCCGAGCGCGACGAGGGCACAGCCGTGCTGCTGGTGTCGGCAGAGCTGGAGGAGGTCACCTCGCTGTCCGATCGGATCGCGGTCATGTACGAAGGCCGGATCGTCAGCATCGAGCCACCCGGCACTTCCGAAGAGCGGCTGGGCCTGCTCATGACCGGTGGCGGCACGGGCGGGGCTTAGGCTTCAGAGCGAATCGAGCAGGGCGCCGAGCTCCGTGATGCTCGGCAGGCGGTGCCACCCCTCGCGAGGCATAGCGTCCTCAGGGATCAATTCGTGATGCCAGGTGAGCGGGTAGGGGATGTGCACGCCGATCGCGCCGAGTGCGACCACGGGGGCGATGTCCGAGCGCAGAGAGTTGCCGACCATGACGAACTCCGAGGGCTCGATCTGGCGGCGGCGCAGCACCGAGCGATAGGCTTCGACGTTCTTCTCGCTCAGGATCTCGACCGCCGAGAACATCTCCGCGAGCCCTGAGCGCGCCAGCTTGCTCTCCTGGTCGAACAGGTCGCCCTTGGTGATAAGGAGCAGCTCGTGGTTGCGCCGCACCCCTCGCAGCGCTTCCTCCACCCCCTCCAGGAGCTCGGTCGGCTCGTCGAGCATCTTCTTGCCCCAGCCGAGGATCACCTCCAGGTCGGCGGTGGGGATGCGTCCCTCCGTGACCTGGATTGCAGTCTCGAGCATCGAAAGGGTGAACGCCTTGACGCCGTAGCCGTAAAGCCCGAGGTTGCGCATCTCGACGTCGGCCAGGTGGGTCTCGACGTCGGCGTCTGGAACGTGGCGGCGCAGGAGGTCGCGAAGGGCGGTCTGGGTGAGATGGAAGCGTGTTTCGTTGTGCCACAGCGTGTCGTCGCCGTCGAAAGCTACGTACCTTAATCGCATGTGCTGTTCCGCAATTGAACCTCGCCCCACCCCGGCGCTGCGCGGCGGGGAGCTCCCCACATGGTGGGGAGCGCGGGGGAGGTGAATCATGCCAAACGACAGACCAACCCCGACCCGCCCCCGAGCCGGCACACGCGGGCTTTACTCGACCGGCGACGCCGACCTCGATCGTAGGCTGACCACGCTGGTCGAGGAGCTCGAGCTCGCTCCCGTCGACGCCCGCTCGACCTATGAGCTGCTGGTGACCGCCATCCGCATGGCGGGAGAGCCCCTCAGCCGCCTGGATCGCAAGCTCATCAACGCATCCATCAAAGAGATGAGATACGCGTTCAACGTCTTCTCGAAATATCGAGACCGCAAGAAGGTGAGCGTTTTCGGCTCGGCGCGCACCCCGCCCGGCGATCCGAACTATCTGCTCGCCAAAGAGTTCGGTCGGCGGATGGCCGAAGCCGGCTGGATGGTCGTGACCGGAGCGGGGCCCGGCATCATGAGCGCGGCCAACGAGGGCGCCGGCCAGGAGAGCTCGTTCGGCGTCAACATCGTGCTTCCCTTCGAGGCCAAGCCCAACGCGTTCATCGCCTCCGACCCCAAGCTGATCAACTTCAAATACTTCTTCACGCGGAAGCTCATGTTCATGAAGGAGGCGGAGGCGTTCGTCCTCTTCCCCGGGGGCTTCGGCACTCTCGACGAGCTGTTCGAGCTCTTGACGCTGAGCCAGACGGGCAAGAGCGACCTGCACCCGATCGTGATGATCGAGGCCCCCGGAGATGGCTACTGGGCCGAGATCGACCGGACGCTGAAGGCAGGGCTGCTCACGCGTGGGTACGTCGATCCCGAAGACCTCGGGCTTTACCACCTGACCGAATCGCTGGACGACGCCGTCGACCACATCAAGCGCTTCTATCGCGTCTATCACTCCCAGCGGTATGTCGATGGGAAGCTGATCCTGAGGCTCAACACCGACATCTCGGATGCCAGGATTGCGCAGCTCAGCGAGGAGTTCGCGGACATCATGCGCGGCCCCATCGAGCGCGCCACGGCCTCGAGCGGCGAGCGCCAGGATGGAGATGTCCCCGAGCTGCCGAGGCTGCGCCTTCACTTCGATCGCAGCCACTTCGGGCGGCTTCGGCGGCTTATCGACCAGCTGAACGACGGCTAATCCGGGCTTAGTTCTCCCCACCCGGCGCGCTGCGCGCGCCGACCTCCCCACTGCGTGGGGAGGCGAGTCCAATCGCAATCACGGCGACCTGTCCGCGCAGGCCTAACACGCGTTGGTCCTTGACCATCTTCAGGCCAACTCTCTCGAGGATTTCGCGGAGGTGAGCTCGATCAGGGAACTGATGGAGCCTCAGCAGACTGCGCACTTGTTTCATGAACCCCGATGGCACGAACTCGGCAAGCAGCCATCGACCGTCCGGGGTCAGCACTCTTGCCACCTCGGCGGCGCCGCGCCCCTGGTTCTGCCAATGGTGCAACGTCATCGTGCTGAACACCAGGTCGAAGGAGCTATCGGGGAAAGGCAGCCCTTCGGCGGTTGCCTGCAGGAACTGGATCGTGCCTTCCGGAGTCGACCTCTGGGCCTGTTTCACCATTTCGACCGCCGCGTCGACTCCGAAGAGCTTGGCGCCAGGGAAACGTTCGCTCGCCGATCTGAGCAATCTTCCCGTGCCGCATCCAACGTCGAGAATCGCAACGGGACGGCCAATTTCGTCCGCCGCCATCTGGAGGACGGCTCGCTGGATGGGACCGAAGACGATGCGCTGCATCCAGTGCCGGTCGTAGGTGCTCGCCCAGCGGTTGAAGCGGTCTACATCGTGGACGTGACTCACTGATTGGAAATCGTAGACACCACAGCATGTCCGACAACCTTGATGTTGCAATTCATGAGCCCGATGTGGTATATAATTAAGGTTGAGCTTCCCGTACGACCGCCTGAAGGATGGGATGCGATGGATGTGGTCGCTGGGCGACTACACCAGCCTCGCGGAGAGACTCGAGCCTCACTCGCAAGCGCTGGCTGACGCCTGCGGGCTCGAGCCCGGAACCACCGTGCTGGATGTGGCCGCGGGGAACGGCAACCTCGCCATCGCCGCCGCAAGACGTGGGGCGATCGTCGCCGCCACCGACCTCACGCCGAGCATGGTCGACCTCGGCCGCGCCCGGACTGCCGGCATCGGCGCGATCGAGTGGTCGGAGGCAGACGCCGAGCAGCTGCCGTTCGCCGAAGGGAGATACGACGTCGTCGCCTCGGTGTTCGGCGCGCAGTTCGCGCCGCGGCCGGAGCTCGTTGCTGCGGAGATGTTTCGTGTGTCGAAACCTGGCGGCCTCGTGGCCATGGCCAACTACAGCCCGGGCGGCTTCCTGGGAGGGCTTGCCGATCTCATGGCTTCGTTCTCGGCGCGCCCCGCGTTCGAGCTGCCTTCACCATTTGCCTGGGGTGACGAGGACCAGGTGCGCCGGCGGTTCGCAGGGCTCGCGTCGTCGATCGAGGTCCAACATCGCACTCTGTACTTCGAGTCCGAATCCGTCGCGCGCTTCATCCAGTTCTGGGAGAGGACCAACCCGCCGCTGACGGCGCTCAAGACCACGCTGTCGCCGGAGCTTTATCAGCAGGCCCTCGAGAAGGTGTCACGCCTCGTCCGAGACATGAATGAATCTCCCCAACCAGCGGTCAAGTTGAGCTCGCCCTACGTCCTGGTGCTGGCCCGAAAGCCGGCCTAAGCGGTCTTCGTGATCCGGTCGATCTCGTCGAGCTCTTCACGTGTGAAGGCCAGGTTGTCGAGGGCACCGAGGTTTTCCTCGAGCTGCTGCACGCTGCTGACTCCGACGATCGATGACGTGACGCGCGGGTCGCGCAGCACCCACGCGAGCGCCATTTGCGAAAGCTTCTGGCCGCGGCGCTTCGCGAGCTCGGCGAGCGCGCGCACGCGCTCCATGTTCTGATTCACCGTGTCGGGATTCAGTGAGTAGCCCTGCGTCGCGCGTGAACCGGGAGGCACGCCGTGCAGGTAGCGGTCGGTGAGCATGCCCTGCGCCAGCGGCGAGAACGCGATGCAGCCCACCCCCTCCTGTTCCAACACGCTCAACAGCTCCGGCTCGACCCACCGATTGAACATCGAGTAGATGGGCTGGTGGATCAGCAGCCGCACGCCCATACCCTTGACGATCGCCGCCGCGTCGCGCGTCGCCGCCGGCTGATATTGCGAGACGCCGACATACAGCGCCTTGCCCTGCTGCACCGCGGTCGCCAGCGCGCCCATCGTCTCTTCCAATGGAGTCTCGGGGTCGGGCCGGTGGTGATAGAAGATGTCGACGTACTCGAGCCCCATCCGCTTGAGGCTCTGGTCGAGGCTTGCGAGCAGATACTTGCGCGAACCCCAGTCGCCGTAAGGGCCGGGCCACATGTCCCAGCCGGCCTTGGTGGAGATGACGAGCTCATCGCGGTGGCCGGCGAGATCGGTCCGGAGCATCTGTCCGAAGTTCGACTCGGCCGATCCGTAAGGCGGCCCATAGTTGTTGGCCAGGTCGAAATGCGTGACCCCCAGCTCGAAGGCCCGGCGGAGGATCGCGCGATTCTCATCGGAGGGAGCATCGCCGCCGAAGCGCTGCCACAGGCCGACCGACAGCGCCGGAAGAAGGAGCCCGCTGCGTCCGGTGCGGCGGTAGATCATTCGCGCCAGAGTAGCCTATGACCGTGACCGGGATCGAAGAGCTGTCTGGGGTTTTACCGGCGCTGGTTTCGCCGCTGCATCGCGATGGCGGCGCGGACGACTCCGGCATCGAGCGGCTCGTCGAGCACGTCATCTCGGGGGGCGTGCACGGACTCCTGGCGCTCGGCTCCACGGGCGAGGGCGCAGCCCTGGGCGAGCGATCGCGGTGGCAGATCTTGAAGGGCGTCATCGAGGCGGCCGCCGGTCGCGTGCCAGTAATTTGCGGCGTGGCGCAACCGCACCTCGAGGCGGCGCGCGCCGAGGTCGCCGCGGCGGCCCGTCTTGGAGCGAGCGCCGCACTCATCGCCCCTCCGTTCTATTACCCGACCGACCAGGCGACTGTTCGCGCGTTTTATCGGCGCCTCGCGGCGGACAGCAAGATCCCTTTGCTGCTCTA
Organism: Candidatus Dormiibacterota bacterium; assembly: GCA_036390875.1. Classification (GTDB taxonomy): domain Bacteria; phylum Chloroflexota; class Dormibacteria; order Dormibacterales; family Dormibacteraceae; genus UBA10449. The sequence continues at coordinate 3,005 of DASWBB010000115.1, read as the reverse complement.
CAACATCCCGCAATTCACCAAAGTGGTCGCCGAGCCCACCACGGTCGCCGAGCTGGCCACGGAGGGCTCGATCGCCGGCATCAAGGATTCGAGTCGCGACTTCGAGTATTTCGAGAACGTCCGCCTGGCCACGCGCCATCTCGAGCACTTCCGCATGTTCACGGGCAGCGACACCATGCTCCTGGCCTCCCTGGCCATGGGCGGGGCCGGCACGATCTGCGGCGCCGCCAACGTCGCGCCGAGCTGGGTGGTCCGCGTGTTTGACGATTGGCAGCGCGGCGATTGGAGCTCGGCTCGCGCAGACCAGGAAGCCCTGATCGAGCTGGTGAATGTGCTTCGAGCCGGCGTCTTCCCGGCCTCGATCAAGGCGGCGCTCCACCTGCAGGGTATATGCGAGCCGTGGCCGGCTCCGCCCACCGCGGCGCTCGACGACGTGGCTACAGCACGGCTGCGAGAGAGTCTCGATCGTTGGGGACTCCTGTCGAAGCCCCGCGACTGATTCCGTGGGGGCCGGACCGGCTAGAGCTCGGTGAGGGCGCGCGCTGGGTGGGCCATCGAGTCGTGCTGGTCGACATTCCCACCGGACGGCTGCTGGAGGCCGATCCCGCCAGGCCTGGTCCGCTGACGGAGCTCGCGAAGATCGATGTGACCCTCGGGGCGGTCGCGCCGGTGGCGGGCACGGACGGCTCTTGGATCGCCGCGTGCGGCACCGGGATAGCGTTGCTGCGGGAGGGCGGCCGGCTCGAGTGGATGGAACGGCCAGAAGACGGCAAAGAGGTGAGGATGCGCATGAATGATGCGTGCGCAGATCCGGCGGGCCGGTTTTGGGCGGGCAGCATGGCGTTCGATTTCACACCGGATGCGGGTTCGCTGTACCGGGTGGACCCGGATGGGACTGTCGAGAGGGTCGTCGACGGCGTCACGATCTCCAACGGCCCCGCCTTCGACGCCGCCGGCACCACGATGTACTTCACCGACACGGCGCGAGGCCGAATCGAGAGGTTCCACGTCGACCCGGAAACGGGTGCGCTGAGCGAGCGGAAGCTCTTCGTTCAGATGAAAACGGGCCGGGAGAATCCCGACGGCATGGCGGTCGACCAGGAAGACCATGTCTGGGTGGCCGTGTGGGGCTCCTCCGAGGTGAGGCGCTACCACCCGGATGGGAGCCTGGCTGAAACGGTTCGCGTTCCGACCAGGCAGCCGTCGAGCGTGTGCCTGATCGGAAGCGAGCGGCCGCAGCTGTTCGTCACGAGCGCCGCGACCGGATTGGACTCGTCGGACGAGCTCGCGGGGGCGGTGTTCGCGATGCCCTGCGCAGTCCGCGGAAGGCCCGCCGACGCGTTCCGCCTGGGTTAGGCCGGGCGGCGCTCCAGCAGCTGGGCGATCGAGCCTTCGAACTTGGCAAGCTGCTTGTGCACCTCGATCACCTCATCGGAGCTGACGGGGTCGAGGGGGTCGATATCGGTCTGGTGCTCGGTCCACTCGGCGCCGCAGTCACAGCGGTGGAACAGAAAGCGGTCGGTGTGGGAGCGGTAGGTGTAGACCGATGCGTCTTTGGTTTGCCGTCCACAGGCGCATTTACCTTTGTCCGGTTGCAGCTTTGACCTTTGCAATGACGTGTTCCTCGACTTCTATAACGAACCAGGACCGGTTCCGTTGCGGATGGTACACCGGGTGCACCGTATTTGGGACCTACAAATGTATGTAAATGCCCTGGCGCTACTGGACGGAATTCAACTCCGCGAGTAGCCGGGGCAGGTCCCGAAGACGCTCGGTTTGCGCCGAGTGCTCGAGCGTCTGGTACTGGGACAGGACGTCGACGAACCCCTCGCCGACGTTATAGCCGTGCTCGAACAGCAGCTGCCGGCCCCGGTCGCCGAGCCGTTCAACAACATCCCGGACCTTGCTGTGGGGCGAGAACAGCGCCGTTTCAGGCACTCGGCGCCGCCTCGGGGACGCGAACGAGCACCCGGTGCCCGTGCCAACGTTCTGGGACGCCGGCCGGCGGATCGCCCGTGTAGGTGAGCTCCAGGCACCAAACTCCGTCCACCTGGGCGGGCGCCACCGACAGCTTGCTCTTGGGGTTCTGGTGCTGAAGCGTCTGGACGAGGGCGACGCCGTACAGGACCAGCGCCCCGGGCACGTTGACCGTGTTGATCCGGCCTCCTTCGCTGGAACCGTCCACGCCGGACGTGCGCGAGCCGAGGGCGCGGGTCACAAGGGTAGGTTAGCGGGACGAGCGCCCCGCTATGGCGGCGACGATGGCGGCGACTGTGGCGTCGTAGCCCAGCCTGCCGGTGTCCAGCACCAGGTCGTAATGCGCCGCCAGGTTCCGGTCGTGTCCGTAGACCTGCTTGATGTAGGCGGTCCAGTTCTCGTCAGTCTGCTTGAGGCGCTTGCGCGCCTCCTCCTCGGTGCGGTGCTCGCGCTCCATCAGCGTCTTGATCCTGGTCGCCGTGTCGGCGCGCAGGAACACGTGCAAAGCGCCCGGGTGGTCCTGGAGGATGTACGCGCCGCCGCGACCGACGATGACCACGTTGTCGCCCCGGGCCGCTTCCAGGATCACGTGCTGGGTGAGCTGGAGGACAGCCCGGCGGGTGTCGAAGACCGGGTCGGCGTTGGGCGGGCTCCACGCGGACGTCTCGGGCGGGATCATCGGCTCGGTGTTGGCCGCTCCGAGAGCCAAGAGGAGGCGGCTCAGCAGAGAGCCGGGGTGCTCGTCCTCCGCCTCGACTTCCTCCTTGGGCAGCTCGAGACGGTGGGCGACCTCGTCGATCAGCTCGCCGTCGAGGAAGTCGAGCTTGAGGCGGGTCGCCACCATCTGGCCGACGGAGTGGCCCCCGGCCCCGATCTGCCGCCCAATGGTGATGACAGGCATGGCGGCCCCAATCTACGGCGGATCGGGACTCACGACAAGCTGCGATATCCCGTCCGGGCAAGGCGGTGCCCACCGCCAGCTTGATCGGACGACCTGGCCGATGGCCCGACTTTCGACGCCGTCAAGT
>DASWBB010000114.1:0-2066 GCA_036390875.1 Candidatus Dormiibacterota bacterium | reverse complement strand
CGTGCGGGAGCCCGTCGGGCCCGAGCAAGCCCTGGTCCTCAAGGGCGCGGGCAAACAGCAGCTGCACCTGGGTGTGGGTCTGCTCGGTGGTGAGCAGGTAGCCGATCCAGTAGACGTCCTGTGTCAAGTAAAGCCGGGAAGTCTTTGTGAGCGAGGGCCTGATCTTGTCCGGGGGCACATCCCCCGGACCCCCTGGCGACCCCCTCACGCAGATGGCGCGCTGCGCACAAACGGCAAGAGTGAGAGCCCGCCCGGCGGCTCGGACGGCGCAAAACGGCACGCGCCGTCCCGCCCCAGAGCCGCCGTGCGGCTGAAGGGGATCAACGTCAACGGCAGAGTTCCAGCGCCCCCTTCGGGCGCCCGCTAATGAGTTGTTTGCTCTAGGTCTAGGCCGCCATACGCTGTGTCGCGGCGATATCGATGAGGGGCGGTTCGCCCGGAATCACAACCGTGACGTGGCGCTGGTAGGCGCGATGCCGGGCTGGATCGTAGGGGACGCCGTCCTGCCAGCAGCGCCAGAGCACGCGGCTCCACGCGCGTCCGAGCGTGCGGATTGCTCGCTGGTGATCGTGGCCAGCAGCTAGCGCTGAGGCGTAGAGCGCCTGCGCCCACGGATTGTGGTGGCGCGAGCTATCAGCGAGCACGCAGAACGACTGGCGCAGGCGCCCGTTGCACGCGTAACGAAAGCGAGCGACCTTGCGCTTGCCCGATTCGATCGCGACGGCTGACTGCCCGCCGTCGGCCGACAGTGACTCGCGTGTCGGGTAGCGTTCGCGGCAGTCTCCGATCTCGGCGACGAACTCGGCGGCTGTCACGAAGCTCTGCGGGCTTTTGAACGGTGACAGGAAGATCTCCCCGTCCGGGTGCGCGCGCACGGCGCTTGCGATCCGCTTCTCAAGCGCTTTCAGCTGCGTGTGCAGGCACTGAAGCTGGCTGACGAGCGTCAGTACGATCGCTCGCCGGGCGGCGCTCTCGGCCTGCCCGGCACGCCCCTCGGGCGCCGCGCGGAGCTTCTGGAGCAAGCCCGCCGGCGTCTGGTTACCCGTGTAGTGCTGAGCTTTCAGAAACCCGGCGAGCCGCTGCTCGCCCAGGCCGCGAGTGTCAGCCGCGCTCGGGTAGCGCTTGATGAACGCCAACGAGATCTGGCTGTCGAGGTCTGAGAACAGGTGCAGCGGACCTGTCCAGAAACGCTCAAGCTCAGCGCGCAGCTGGTTGCTGGCCGCCGTCATCGACGCGACGATGTCCTGGCGAGCGCGCGTCAGCGCCTTCAACGCCTGAGTCTCATCGCTGTCGGGCTCAAGCACCCGGAAGCGATGCGCGTCAGTGCGCGCGAGCTCGCAGAGCACGAACGAGTCAAACCGGTCTGACTTCCCGCCCGCGGCGCGAAACCGGTCGCGCGTGGCCGCCATCTGGTTGGGATGGATCGCGAGCACCCGCAGCCCTGCGTCCAGCAGCCGCTCGACCAGCAGCCCGTCCGGGCGCTCGATCGCGACCAGCTCAACCCGCAAGCGCGTGAGCACCTTGCACAACGAGCTCAGACCGGCCTCGTCGTGCGCGTACGTCGCGGCCAGAAGCTTCTCGCCCGCCCCATCAGACACCCGGACGTCGTGGTGCTCAGACGCCCAGTCGATACCAGCAACATTGCCCATCGTGAGACCTCCTTCGATCTAGACCTTTGCTAACCGCCACGACCAGGAGGTACCATTGCGGACGCTTATAGACAGGCCCTCATGGGGCTACGTCCTGTTGCCGCTTGCGGCACCTCACCACCGCCGGGAGGGGCTGGTCTACTGGTGGCCCTCTATGGGGCTAGCGGGAGTGGCCCTCTCTCGACGGCGGTCGAGGCCGACTACGACAACGATGATGGCCTATAAGCGGGTGACGACGTCGACGATCGCATACGCCACCCGCTTGGCGCGGGTGAAGTGCGTCGCGTCCCAGATCCAGATCCGGTTGCGCTCCCACGGAACCTCAGGCATTGCAGGCAAAACCGGGCGCGGGCGGAACCGCTCGCCCGGCAGCACCACCTGGTGGCGGAGTGCCACCCGCAACAGCGTCGAGGGCGA
>DASWBB010000113.1:0-4121 GCA_036390875.1 Candidatus Dormiibacterota bacterium | reverse complement strand
ACCCCGGCGGTGACCGCCATTGCCAATCCGCCTCCGACGCCGACCCTCACGGCTGCGCGCAGTATCGGCGCGCCGCCCGCGCGGGCCCCTGCAACGCCAAGCGCCAGCAGGGCGAAGAGAGCGCTCACCACCACCGCCATGGTCCGAGCGCCGGTCGGGACTAGCAGGAAGGCGGCAATCGGTAACACTGCCCCGGCCGTAAAGCTCAGCGCCGAGTAGACTGCCGCCTGGACGGGACGAGCCTGGATGGCAGCCATGCCCAGCTCGTCACGGGCATGGGCGCCGAGCGCATCAGAGGCGGTGAGCGCTTCGGCGACCTTGCCGGCTAACTCCGGTGGAAGCCCACGTTTGACATAGATCGCAGCCAGTTCCCGCTTCTCACCCTCTGGGTGCGCCTTGAGTTCTCGCCTCTCCTGGTCGAGGTCGGCCTGCTCAATATCTCGCTGCGAGCTGACGGATACGTATTCGCCGGCGGCCATCGCCATAGCTCCAGCGACCCATGCGGCTACGGCCGCCGTGAGTACGAAACTCGTCGAGGCTCCAGCGGCAATGACGCCGATTGCAACGCTGGCGACCGAAACGATTCCGTCGTTGGCGCCGAGCACGGCGGCTCGCAGCCATCCGGCGCGCTGCCCCCTGTGGCGGACTCTGGCGACGGTACCCAACGTGCGCAGTCTATCCACCGGCGTGCCGCATACCAGCGAACATCTCCGCGCCCATGCGGAGAATTGCTGGTGAAATCGTTCACTGAGAGTTTGTAGTGACCTTCCTTGGCGTCGTCTCTAACTCGCTGCAAGAAAACACTTGACGGGCGTTAAGTAAGCGCGGATGCTTGGGCTCGTAATCGGCCGGCCGCGCTCCCATTGAAGCGCCAACGGAGGTGGGTCATGGGCTCTAGACGCGTGAAACCGCTATCCCTCGCCGGTTCTGCGCTCGTTCTGCCTCTGGTGCTTTTCGCCGCGTGGGTCGCTCCCGCGTCAGCCGCGGCGCCCGCGCCGGCATCACCGCAGGTGGCGCTTGATTGGAACCTCAACGCCGTCACCGCCGTCCGCGCGGCTAGGACGATGGACGGCGTCCCCGTAGGACTCCCGCCCCGGCCGTTCTACCAGCCCGAAGGCCTTGTCTACATGAGCTACGTGCAGGCGGCGGTCTACGACGCGGTGATGAAGATCTCGCACCGTTACGAGCTCTATCACCACTTTTCGGTCGGAGCTGGAAATGCTTCTCCTGAGTCAGCAGTGATCTCGGCCTCCTACAACACGCTCGTCTTCTATCTCGGCGATCCGGGCGGTGTGCTGGCGACCAAATATGCTGCTTCCATCGCGGCGTTGCCGCACGACAAGCGGACCGCGCGCGGGATTGCTGTCGGTGAGGCAGCAGCCGCGGACATCGAGCAGTTGCGCGCAGGCGATGGACGAAACGCGCCAGTCTCCGACGCCTGCCCGACACCAAGCTCTCCGCCTACACCGGGCGCGTGGCTCTGCAACCCCGCCGCCGCGCCGCCACAGTTCGAGGTGACGCCCTGGCTGGCAGGGATGCGCCCATTCCTGCTCCAGAGCAGTTCCCAGTTCCGCGCTCCCGCGCCGCCGGCGCTCGACAGCGCGCTCTACATAGCGAATTTCAATGAAACCAGGGCCTTCGGAGACAAGAACAGCACGGTTCGCAGCCCGGACGAGACGGCGGTCGCCTGGTTTTGGTTAGGCAACGTGATCGACCAGTTCAACGCGACGCTGCGTGGCGTGGCGATGCAGCACAACCTCGACCTCGTCGATACAGTCCGGTTGCTTGTCATGGGCGTCATGGTTCCCGCGGATGCATTGATCAACTGCTTCGACTCCAAGTACCACTACCTCTTCTGGCGCCCGATAACTGCCATTCGGGCTGATGGCAATCCTGCCGATGCAAGCTGGACGCCGCTCGCCGCAACGCCAAACCATCCCGAGTATCCATCCGCTCATGGATGCGCCACGTCGGCCCTGGGATCAGTGCTGGCTGACGTGCTGGCCACAACCAGCTTCAACGTGACAATGCCCGGCGCTCAAAACGGCTCCGTGGCGCTGACGACGACCCGCACGTACGCGACTGAGGCCGATCTTGATTCGGAGCTCGTCAACGCCAGGGTCTGGATCGGATACCACTTCAGGAACTCGGTGCTCAGGGGCGAGGACCTCGGCCACTCGGCGGCGGCCTGGAGCCTGCAGCGCTTCTTCCTACCCCAAGACAAGGAGGGCGGCGACTAGTTTGGATGACGGGTCGAGGGCGCCGGCCTTCGGCGCCTTTGACCATCGATCGACCTCCGGCGCGCAAGACCTCGAAAGGGCCGCTATCTGGGCAAGCGGCTGGCAGTCCCTGTCCAGGCGCCGCCAGACCGGTTCAGCCGGCGCGCGACTGATCTAGGCACCAATTGAGGTACAGCAGAAACTCCTGCGGTCGGGCGCACTGGAAATAGTCGGGATCCTCGCGACCTTCGTGAAAGACCGCCAGGCCGTCGGTGTAAGCCTCGACATGGAGCACCTTAGCCAGCGGAACTGTTACCGACTTCAGACTTCCGACGAAGGCCAAGCGTTGGTTCGTCACAACAAGGGTGCCGGAGTCGAGCTTGGTGAGCTGCTCCCACTGGACCGGGTGTCCTCGGAACGAGCCGACCCGGTAGCGGATTCCCGTGTGCCCGATCGGAAAGCTGAACCCCTGACTGCCGCCTTCATATCGCGTGCGCCGGGTCCGGCGGGAAAGGCCGGCAGGTGTCGCGAAGCAGGCTTGCTCGCCGGCCTTGAGGATCAGCGGACTCTGGATCTGTTCCGGTCCGAACGTCGCCAATCGGGCCGCCGCGTAGAGAGAGTCGAAGCCAAGGCTTTTGCCCGCCTCTTGCCGGCGCTTGACCTCGTCGGCGAGAGCACTGCTCGCGTCCAGCGCTGCCTTCGACTGAGCTGAGCTGTCTTGAGACTGCTGCAGCAAGCCGGCACCTTCGGCGCGGGCCGCGTCAGCCTCGGGAACCGTGGTCGGCGGCGCCGATCCGGCGATCTGCAGAGACAACACACGCAGCTGCTGCGCCAGCCCGGCACGCTCGTGCTGGATGCCAGACGCCTGGTGCTCGTCCTTCAACTTCTCGAAGACCCCAGACAGGCCCTGATGCGGATGCTGCGCCAACGCCGACAGCGCGGCGTCCAGCCCGCCCAGTTGCTGCTGGATCGCAATCGCCTGCCGGATGGGCTCGACAAGCGCCTGTGAAGTCCACTCTTGCCAGTGGTCGGCCATCAGCGTCCCGGCTTCCGCCATCTTCGCTTGGGCCTGGTTGGCGAAGTCTTCCGCCCGCGCCTGTGCTTGTTCTGCACTGGCGCCGAGCTCCGAAATTCGAGCCTGAAGCTGTTCGATCGGTACCAGGGAAACAGGTCCGCCCGGGAGCTCGACCCGCTTGAAGGGGATCAGGCCAGCCGCACTGTCAACCGCCATTCGGGCAAGTAAAGCACCGGGTCGTCTTTGGCATAGGCGGGCATCCCGTACCAGAGTTTCGGCGAGAGGACCGGCGCGCCGGCTTTGATGATCGCGTGGATGCGCGATTCCATGGCGCGATCCGCTTCCGGCATCTCGTCGATCTTCGCGAGCACGTCGCTTTCCTCGTCGGCCTTGTTCGCGGCCGCCTGCAGCTCTTGGACGCGCTGCTTCATCGCGCCTTTTCCTCGTCCGTGAAGCCCGTGACCGCCTTGCGGGTCACGCCGGTCGCCACCCCGGCGCTACCATCGGCCCCGGTGCGGATCGAAGCGACGACGCTGGGCGAGGCGTGGATGGCGGTCGCGAAGGCGATTCTGAACAGCGGTGTCGTCGGGAGCTGGGAAGGACTGCCCATCGTCGAGTTGTTCCGGGCGACGCTCGACGTGTATTCACCGAGGGTCGATGACCCAATCATTGCCCGGCACGGCGATCCTGAACGCCTGGCCTGGATGCACGCGAACTTTACCGACCACTCGCGCGTGTCAGAGCTCGGTGACTCGGACAGCTACGCGACGCGCCTGTACGACTACGCCCACACAGGGCACGACCAGATCCGCTGGGTGATCGACCGACTAAGCGCAAATCCATGGACGCGGGACGCGACGATCACGACGTTCCAGCCCCTGACCGAC
>DASWBB010000112.1:0-9914 GCA_036390875.1 Candidatus Dormiibacterota bacterium | reverse complement strand
TAGCCTCCCGTACGATTGGCATCACATGGCTCGACTCGCTTTGCCCGCGCTCGCCCACTTGCCCGCTGAAGCCGCCCACTCCGGCATCCGCGAGCTTGCCAACGAGGCGATACGCACGCCCGGCGCGATCCGCCTCAATGTCGGGCAGCCCAACTTCCCGACCCCCAAGCACATCAGCGAGGCCGGCAAGCGCGCGATCGACGAGAACATGACGTTCTACACGCACACCCAGGGCCTGATCTCGCTGCGCGAGAAGCTCGTGGCCAAGCTCCAGCGGGTGAACGGGATCACGGTCACCCCCGACCGCATCGCCTGCGGGCCTGGTGGCGTGGGCGCGATCGCGGCCGTGTTCGGCGCGGTGCTCGAGCCCGGCGATGAGGTGCTGCTGCCCGACCCAGGCTGGCCGAACACGAGGCTGATGCTCACGTGGGTCCATGCGAAGGGCGTCTTCTACCCCTGCGCCGCGGCCGACGGATTCCAGCCCGACATCGACGCGATTGCGCGCCTCATCACGCCGCGCACCAAGCTGCTCCTGATCAACAGCCCCAACAACCCGACCGGCGCTGTCTATCCCAAGGCGACGGTCGAGCGCCTGGTCGACCTGGCACAGCGCCACAACCTCTGGCTCCTCAGCGACGAGTGCTACGACCAGATCATCCTCGACGGCACCTGGACCAGTCCCGCCAGCCTCGCGCCCGACGACCCGCGCATCGTCAGCATCTTCACCTTCTCGAAGTCCTATTCGATGACCGGCTGGCGGATCGGCTACGCGGCCGGGTCGGCCGAGCTCATCGACACCGCGACCAAGGTCCTCGAGTCCAACTCCTCGTGCGTGTCGACCATCACCCAGGTCGCGGCCGAGGCCGCGCTGGACGGCCCGCAGGACTGCGTCGGCGAGATGGTCGCCGCCTACCGGCACCGAAGGGATGTGGTCGTGGACATCCTTCGCGAGGCGGACATGCTGATCAGCGAGCCCACGGGCGCTTTCTACTGCATGGCCGACATCTCGCGCAGCCGCCTGCCCGCGCGCGACTTCGCCTTCAAGTTCTTGCGCGAGCGGGGCGTCTCGGTAGCGCCGGGAACCGCCTTCGGGGAGGTGGCCGCAGGCGCTGTCCGAATCAGCCTGGCCAGCTCTGACGCCGATCTCAGAGAGGGGGTAGGCCGCCTGGCCGAGTTCGTCAGCCAGCTTGCATAACGCGGGGCCGTAACCCTATGCTTCCGCCCGCGTTGTTGAGACTGTCGTGCAGCTGCTGAAACCGATCCTGAAGCTGGCAGTCAGGAACCTGGGCCCCGGACGGCTTCGCCTAGCCCTCCTCCGCCTCGGACACGGCCTGAACGTCTTCTAGCCGAGCTCGGGGCACATTGCCTACAGACAACAGAACCGATTAGTCGTACGTTGTACTTGGGGAAGGGCCGGGCGTCGGAGCCGCGGTCGCGTGCCGAACCACGAGATTGGGGAGGGGGCGTCCGCCCTTACCTTTTTTAGCTGCGCTGAAGCAACGCCACCGATTCGATGTGGTACGTCTGCGGGAACATGTCCACGATCGCGGCTCGCCGCACCCGGTAGCCGCCCCGCACCAGCGCGATGAGGTCGCGCGCGTGCGTCGAGGGCTCGCAGGAGATGTACACGAGGCGCTCGGGCCCCAACCTCAGGATCTCGGCCAGGGCCGCAGGCTCGCAGCCGGCGCGGGGCGGGTCAAGGATTGCCGCCGCGTGCTGGCCGAGGCGGACCTGCCGCAGCGCCGTCTCCACCTTCCCCGGCAGGTACTCCACCTTGGCCGAGTTGATCCGCGCGTTCAGGCGGCCAAGCTGCACGGCGCGCGGGTTCTCTTCAATTGCAGTCACGCCGATGGCGTGACGCGCAATCGCGACCGAGATCGTGCCAATACCGGCGTACAGGTCCAGCACCCGCTCGGCGCTTACGTCACCCAGCATCCCGAGCGCCGTCTCATAAAGGACGAGCATCTGACGATAGTTGGTCTGAACGAACGTGTCGCTCGCGACGCGGAACGTCAAGCCGGAGAACTCCAGGCTCATGGCATCGTCCAGCAGCACCTGCTTGGGCAGCAGCTCACCCACCCGGCGCGCGAACTCCTCACGCGGCCAATGCGGCTCGCGGCCTTTGAAGCGAAGCCGCCAGAGCAGCCCGCGGCCCTGGGGCTCGATCGTGAGCAGCAGATTCTGCAGGTCGACGAGCCTCAGCTCGTTTGCGGCCTGGGCGAAAGCCGGCAGCGCGTGCTCGATGCGCAGGTCGTGGATCGGGCAGGTGTCGATCGCCAGCACCGAATGCGAGCGCAGGCGGTGAAAGCCGAAACGCCAGCCACCTGCCGTCGGCACCGCTTCGAATTCGCCGCGGATCCGGTAGCGCCACGGGTCGTCCATGCCCAGCACTTGAGCGTCGGGCGGCAGCCGCAGTCCCGCGCGCGCCCAGGCCTCCTCGACCACCTGCCGTTTGAGCTCCAGCTGGTGGGCGTAGGCCGCGTGCTGCAGCTGGCAGCCGCCGCAATCGCCGAAGTGAGGACATTTCGGAGCGACGCGATGGGGCGAGGCCTCGACCACGCGCGTGGTCGTCGCCACCGCCACGCCGCCCTGCTTGCCCCGAGGTTCCGCCTCCACCACCTCGCCCGGCAGCGCGTAGTTGACGAGCCACACCTTGCCCTCATCGCGCGCGATCATGGCCCCGCCGTGGGCAGGAGAAACCGGACGCAGGATCAACGGCGCCAGAGATCGGTGGGGTCGGCCGCCGGCTTGAATCCCGCCGCCTCGACCATCTGAGCCGCCAGCAGGAAGCCGTCCGCGACGTTGGCCGGACGGTGGGCGTCGCTGCCGAACTGCACCGCCTGCCCCCCCACCTCGCGCCACCACCGGACAACCGTGATGTCCGGGCACAGCGTGTGGCCGCGCGTGGTGTTCACCTCCAGCACGCGCCCGGTGCGGGCGGCGGCGGCCAGGATCGCGCGGATCTCCCCCTCGTAATCCTGCTCGCGGTACGGCGCCAGGCCGTCGAGCCAGTAGCGCTTGGGGTAGTCGAGGTGGGCCAGCGTCTCGAACGGCTGCCCGCTGTCGACCATGGCCAGCGTCTCGCGGAAGTACTCGCGGACCGCGGCCGGGAAGTCGAGCCCCGCCCGCTGGCGGAACTGGCTGGCGTCGAGCATCTTGCCGTCGACGCGGATGCAGTGGATCGATCCGTGGACCCGGTCGAGCGGGCCGGCGGCCAGTACCTCCGCGGTCTCCTTGGGGTACCAATGCGGCTCACCGAGCTCGATCCCGGTGAGGATGCTGAGGCCGGGGAACTTCGAGCGGCAGCGGTCTATCGCGTCGAAATATCCGGCGATGTCGACCGAGTGCTGGCCCTCATGGACCAGTGCCCAGTCGGCGTGCTCGGTGAAAGCGATGGCGGGCAGCCCGACCTCCAGCGCCTTCTCGCAGCTGCGTTCCATGTCACCTTTGGGGGCGTCCCAGGACCATTCGGTGTGCACGTGGAGATCGGGCGGCAGAGGCACCCGACAAGGCTACCCGGAGTCGCCCGCCGGGACGGGTTGGCTAGAATGGCGGGCTTGTGGTCACGTACCTGCTGATCACCGCCGCTTTCGTATTGGGAGCGATCCTGCTCGGGGTCGGCCTTTACCTCACCCGCCAGGATGAGTTCCCGCAGTGGTGGCGTTCGTGGATGCTCTGGCCGCTGGTCGAGGTGACGCCGCGCGTGACGCACCTTCAGGGCTGGGCGAGCGTCGCGTTGGGAGCTTCGGTCCTGGCCATCGCGTTCACGAAGGTCGTGCCGGAGATCGTAGGCGGGGTGCTGGTCCTGATCGCGATGGTCGGGTACCTGGCCGGTGCGGCGCTGTTCGTCTACAGCACGTACCTCTCCCGGCGGGTCGCCCGCTAGAGCACAGGCGGCGTCGAGACCGTGACCACGCCGCCTGACGCATCCACGACCACGCGACCGCCGAGCGCACTCGCGAGCTGGATCGTCACCGAACGAATCGCAGTCTCTGAGTAACAAGCGTTCGGGCCGGCTTCGACGCGACCGGGGGACGACTGCACCGCGATCGCTACTGCGTGGCTTGACTCGGCGACCACACCGCTATAGCTCTGGGCGCATTGCCCATCCGACGGCCCGCCGACGAAGTCGAATGTGAGCAACCGCCCGTCGACGCTCACGCTCGCCGCGCTGGCCAAAGACGTCCGGGCCAGGCCGCCGGCCCAGATCGACGAGGTGGCGATGGCGGGGTAAACGAAGTCGGCCTGGGCTCCGGTCGCGGTGAAGAACCACGCGGACATCTGGGCCTTGCCGCGGTCGGTCGCAAAGCCGGCGATCCCGGTGTGGGCGGCCGTCACCGTCAGGGGCACGGATGCCGAGCAGATAACCCCAGTTGTGCGAGACATGCCCTTCATCGCCGCATAGGCTTCGGCAGCCGAGCTCGCGGGATAGCTCACCGAGACGCCGCCTGGCCACGTTGCCGAAGATGGCCCGAGTCGTTCGGAAGGCAGCTGAATGCCGAGCGTGAAATCGCCGCACAGGGGCTCGATGTTCGAACCGGTGTCAAAGGATTGGCCCGGCCAATCGGTTTCGAAGAGCACGATCGGGCGCGGTACCTGGTCGGACGGGAAATCCTGCCAGCGGGTCAGCGCGTCGGTGGGAGGGCTGATAGTACCGGTGCGCGGACCCTCGAGGTTGCCGCACCCGATGATCACCAGCAACAAACCAGCGGCGATCAAGGGCCGCATGCCTGCAGTTTAGGTCTGCCCTACTCCGCGATTCTGAGCCGGACTTCGTCTCCGAGATGGGCCGGGGATTCGAGCTCGGGCAGGTCGGTATGCGGCTCACCCGGGTGCAGCCTGTGCTTGATTTCGACGGAGTGCGCCGCCAGCGCGGCAGCAGCACAGCGCTCACAGCACCAGGTTTGCTCAGGCAGGCTAAACGCAGCGAGTAGCCGGTTGAGGCGGCCCACCTTATCTCAACGCCTCGTGAGGACGGGCTGGTCGCTAGACCGAGGCGCCCAGGATCCTGCCGACCAGCAACGCGCCGGCGATCACGATCAGCACCGCGCCGGCCAGCCGCTCCGCGCCTTCTCGGGTCGCCTCGCCGATCCTCCCGCCCAGCGCGAAGCCGACCTGCGAGACGATGAACGCCTGGGCGGCGATGAGAACGATCGCCGGGACGATCGGGACGTTCAGCAGGCCCAGGCTGAACCCGATCGCCAGCTCGTCCAGGCTGACGCTCAGACCGAGCGCGATGACCGCCAGACCACGGCTGGCGGCCAGTCTGCGCACGCGCTCTTCATCGTCACCGCGGGCCCAGAGCATGTAAGCGCCAAGGATCGCCAACGCGGCGATCGCCACGTACTCCGACCAACCACCGATGACCCGACCCAGCGCGGCCCCGACCAGCAGCCCGATCACCGGCATGCCGCCCTCGAACGCCGCAAACAGGAGGCTGAAGCGGATCCGCTGGGCTCCGGTGGGTCGGGTCATGCCGAGGGCCGCGGCCACAGCAAACGTGTCGAGGCACAGCGGCAATATCAGCGCGATGACGCGAGCCACCGCGGGCTACCCGAGCAGTTCTTTCAGCAGGTCGTTGGCCAGGCTGCGATCGATCTGCCGGTCACGCTTGAGGACCTGCGCGACCAGAAAGTCCAGCACGCGGACCTTGCCGGCCCGGTAGTCCTGCACCGCCTTCGTGTTCTCGGCGATGACGGCCTCCACCGCGGCGCGCACGGCGGCAGGGTCGCTCACCTGCGCCAGGCCGCGCCTGGCGACGATCTCCGATGGCGATCCGCCGCCGTTCGTCGCCTCCGCCAGCACCTCACGGCCCTGCTCGCGGGTGATCCTCCCCGTGCCCACGAGCGTTACCACTTGGGCGAGGTGGTCTGGGGTAGGGGGCTTTTCGCTATGGGCCACCTCGCCGATGACCCAGTTGGCCGTGCGCTTGCTGTCGCCGCTGGCCCTGGCGGCCGCCTCGAAGAGGTCGGCGAGGTCGCGGTCGGCGGCGATCGTGGCGGCGTCGGCCGCGGGCAGCCCGTACTCGGACACCAGCCGCGCCCGCCGAGAGCCGGGGAGCTCGGGCAGCCCGCTCCGCAGATCCTCGATCCAGGCCCGATCGAGTTCCAGAGGCGGCAGGTCGGGCTCGGGGAAGTAGCGGTAGTCCTCGGCGAACTCCTTGCTCCGCTGCGAGAAGGTACGCTGCTCGGCCTCCGACCAGCCACGGGTCTCTTGCACGACCGTCCCGCCCGCCTCCATCACCTCGATCTGACGCGCAACCTCGAACTCGATGGCTCGGTGCAGCGCGCGGAACGAGTTGATGTTCTTGAGCTCGGTCTTTACGCCCAGGTCATCAGTCCCATAACGCCTGATCGAGATGTTCGGTTCAGCCCGGAGCTGACCTTTTTCCATCTCGGCCTCAGAAGCCCCGATCGTCCGGAGGAGCGTCCGCAGCGCCTGGGCGTAATCGCGCGCCTCGTCGGCGGAACGGATGTCGGGTTCGCTGACGATCTCCATCAGCGGCACGCCCGCGCGGTTGAGGTCGACGAACGATTCCCACGCCTTGTGCAGCTTGTCGCCGGCATGGATCAGCTTGCCGGTGTCCTCTTCCAGGTGGACGCGCCGGATGCGCACCCTCCGGCCGTCGAGCTCCAGCACACCGTTGACGCTCATCGGCAGGTCGTACTGGCTGATCTGGTAGCCCTTCGGGAGGTCTGGATACATGTAGTTCTTGCGGTCGAACTTGGTGTGCTTCGGGATCTCGCAGCTCAGCGCCAGCGCCGTCTTGAGGCAAGCCTCTACCGCGGCCTTGTTGATGACCGGGAGGACGCCGGGCATGCCCATGCAGACCTCGCACACGTTGGAGTTGGGCGGGTCGCCGAGCTGCCCGATGGCGCAGCCGCAGAACATCTTCGTGCGCGTGCGCGGCTGGACATGCACTTCCATGCCGATCACAACCTCCCACTTCTCGCCTCCCCGCCTCGCGGGGAGGTCGGGCGCAGCCCGGGTGGGGGGATTCGAGCTACCCAAGAGCAGCGACCTCCGCCTTCACGCCGCTTGCCACCTCGTACGCGCGTGCGACGCGCAGCGCGACATCCTCTCGCCACTGCGGCGCGAGCACCTGCAACCCCACCGGCAGCCCCGCCGACATCCCACACGGCACGCTGATCCCCGGCAGGCCGGCGAGGTTGCCGCCCAGCGTGAGCACGTCGCAGAGGTACATCGACAGCGGGTCTTCGGTGCGCGATCCGATTGGGAACGCGACCACCGGCGACGTGGCGCTCACGATGGCGTCGCATTTGGAGAATGCGTCGTCGAAGTCGCGCTTGATCAAGGTGCGCACCTTTTGCGCCTTCAAGTAGTAGGCGTCGTAATAGCCGCTCGACAGCGCGTACGTGCCGAGCATGATCCGGCGCCGGACCTCGGTCCCGAACCCCTGCCGCCGCGTGCGCATGTACATATCGGTGATGTTGTCGACGTCCTGCACCGACATGCCGTACTTCACGCCATCGAACCGTGCGAGGTTGGACGAACACTCGGCCGGGGCGATGATGTAATAGGCCGCGAGGCCGTAGTCCGTGTGGGGCAGCGTCACGTCGACGATCTCCGCGCCCGCCTTCTCGAGAGCTTTGATCGCCTCGCGCACCGCCGCGTTCACGCCCGGCTCCATGCCCTCGACCTCGGAGTATTCGCGCGGCACGCCCAGCCGCATGCCCTTGACGCCCTTGTCGAAATCCCGACGCACGTCGTTGGGGCGGTCTGAGCTGGTGGCGTCGAGCGGGTCGTGCCCGGCCATGGCCTCGAGCACCAGCGCCGCGTCCTCGACCGAGCGCGCAAACGGCCCGATCTGGTCGAGGCTCGAGGCAAATGCGATGAGCCCGTAACGGCTGACGCGCCCGTACGTGGGCTTCATGCCGACGACGCCGCACACCGCGGCCGGCTGGCGGATCGAGCCGCCGGTGTCGGTGCCGAGCGCGATCATCGCCTCGCCCGCCGCCACCGCGGCGGCGCTGCCGCCCGAGCTCCCGCCTGGGACGCGGTCGAGGTCCCAGGGATTGTGAGTCGGAAAATAGCCGGAGTTCTCGGTCGAGCTGCCCATGGCGAACTCGTCGCAGTTGGTCACGCCCAGCATGACCGCGCCGGCGTCGAACAACCGAGCCACCGCCGTGCCCGTGTAGGGCGGCTTGAACCCACGCAGGATCTGCGACCCCGCAGTCGTCTCCACGCCCTGAACGCACAGCACGTCTTTGACCGCGAGCGGGATGCCGGTCAGCAGCCCACCTTCTTCGCTCTTCAGCTTTCGATCGGCCTCTTCGGCCTGCTTCTCATACAGCTCGGGCGTGAAGCGCAGGAAGGCCTTGACCTGGGGGTCCACGCGCGCGATGTGCTCGACGTGCGCGCTCACCAGCTCGGTCGCGGAGATGGAGTGAAGCCGCAGCAATCGCGCCGCCTCGGCGATGGTCAGCTCGGTGAGCTCGCTCATGCTTCTTCTTGAATCGAGGGCACGCGGAAGAAGCCGTTGACCGCGGCGGGCGCGTTGGCCAGCGCCTCTGCCTGCGTGAGGCCGGGCCGCGGCACGTCGTCGCGCAGAGGGTTGATGACCTCGACGACCTGCGCAGTCGGCGCGATGTCGTCGGTGGGGACTTCCTGCAGGCGGTCGATGTGCTCGAGGATGCCGCTCAGCTGCTCGGCGTAGAACTCTTCGTCGCCGGGTTCGAGGGCGATTCGCGCTAGCTGCGCGACGTGGCGGACCTGATCGCGTGTCAGTGGCACGCCGATTAGCTTAAGCGGGGCTCGGTTCTCCCCACCCGGCGCGCCACGCGCGCCGACCTCCCCACTGCGTGGGGAGGCGAGCCCTACTCCCTTATCAGTTCCAGGAACTGCTGCTCGTCGAGGATCGTGAGCTTCAGCTTCTGCGCCTTCTCGAGCTTCGATCCCGCGCCCGGCCCCGCGACCACGTAGTCGGTCTTGGCGCTGACGCTCGACGCGGCCTTTCCGCCCAGGCGCCGAACGAGCGCCTCGGCCTCGGGCCGGCCCATCCCGTCCATCGTCCCTGTGAAGACGAACGTCTTGCCCGTCAGCGGCCCATCGCCGTGAGCCTCCATCGCCTGCGGCTGCACGCCTGCGGCGAGCAGGCGCCCCACCAGCTCGCCCCCCTGCCCCTCGAAGTACTGCTGCACCTCGCCCGCCATGCTCGGTCCGATGCCCTCGACCGCGTTCAGTTGGTCGGCCGTCGCGGCACGCAGCTTTTCGATGCTTCCGAACTCCGCCGCCAGCAGGTCGGCCGTCGCCTCGCCCACCTGCGGGATGCCGAGCGCATACAGGAACCGCCCCAGTGACGGTCGCTTGCTGTCCGCGATCTTCGCGATCAGCTTCTCGGCGGACCTTGCGGCGAATCCCTCGAGCTCGATCACCTGCTCCTTCGTCAGCCGGTAGAGGTCGCTCGGGTCCGCGACCCACTTCCGGTCGATGACCTGGTTGATCGTGGCGTAGCCGAGGCCATCGATGTTCATCGCGCCGCGGCTGGCGAAATGCCGAACCCGCTCCAGCCGCTGCGCGCCGCAGAACGGGTTGATGCAGCGGTGCGCGATGTACGGCTCTTCGCGCACGACCTTGCCCCCGCACACCGGGCATTTGCGCGGCATGCGCCAGCCCTGCTTCGGCTCTTTTACGCTCACGATCTCGGGGATCACGTCGCCAGCGCGATGGATGACGACGCGCGCGCCGACGTAGACGCCCTTCTCGTTGACCTGGGCTTCGTTGTGCATGGTGATGTTGCGGACGGTCACGCCGCCGACGACCACCGGTTTCACATGCGCGACCGGGGTGAGCACGCCGGTGCGGCCCACGTAGCACGCGATCTCCTCGACGTCGGTCTCCGCCTCCTCGGGCGCGTACTTGAACGCGATCGCCCACCGGGGCGAGCGCGCGAC
>DASWBB010000111.1:0-33614 GCA_036390875.1 Candidatus Dormiibacterota bacterium | reverse complement strand
CGGATGGGTATTTCTCCATCCTCGAGCTCGTCCTGCTCGTTGTGTTCTTCATCACGGTCGGCGCCGCCGGGACCGCAGGCATCGCCCTGCCCTTCCTCCCGCTGTGGCTGCTCGCGCTGGTCGGGATCGGCGCGTCGCTGGTGGCGGCCAGGGGTCACATGCGCATCCGTCCCACGGGCGGCCATTCGGCCGTCATCACCCGCGCCGGCACCGACACCCTGATCGTGTCGATCCTGGTCTTGCTTGGCGTGCTGGCGCTTCGGGCGGCCGTGATCTTCAGTGCTCAATAGCAGCAGCAGACCACCAAGCTCTGAGCAGGTGCTCGGGGCGCTGTCGGCGATCCAGGATCCTGACCTCGGTCGCGATGTGGTCAGCCTCGGCATGATCAAAGACCTGGTCATCGCGGCCGACGGGCGGGTGAGCTTCACATTCGAGCTGACGACGCCCGCGTGCCCGGTACGGGATCGGTTCCAGACAATGGCGAGCAAGCTCGTAAGCGACCTCCCAGGTGTGACCGCGGTGGATCTGAAGATGACCGCCAATGTCCGCTCGGCCTTCAACCGGCGCCAGCCGAATCAGGTCATTCCAGGCGTCAAGCAGGCGATCGCGGTCGCATCGGGAAAGGGTGGGGTCGGGAAGTCCACGGTGGCGATCAACCTGGCGTGCGCCCTCGGCATCAGCGGCGCCAGGGTGGGACTGCTGGACGCGGACATCTACGGACCATCGATACCCGGGATGATGGGCATCCAGGACGAGCCGAAGGTTGTGGACCAGAAGCTCGTACCGCTCGAAGCCTTCGGGGTCAAGCTCATGTCGATCGGCTTCCTGTCCGGCGCCGATAAAGCGATGGTCTGGCGAGGACCGATGGTCTCGCGCGCGATCGAGCAGATGCTGACCGATGTTCACTGGGGCGAGCTCGACTACCTCGTCATCGACCTGCCGCCGGGCACCGGCGACGCGTCCCTGACCCTGGCTCAGGCGGTGCCGCTGACGGGCGTCGCGATCGTCTGCACTCCGCAGGCCGCAGCGCTTGGCATCGCTGTCAAGGCGCTGCAGATGTTCCGCGGGCTCAACGTGACCCCGCTGGGCCTGGTCGAGAACATGAGCTGGTTCATCTGCGGCCGCTGCAGCGAGGAGCACTTCATCTTCGACCACGGCGGGGCGGAGCGCGCCGCGAAGCGCCTCGGCGTCCCTTACCTCGGCGGCATCCCGCTGGAGAAGGTGATTCGCGAGGAGGCTGACGCGGGCGCCCCGGTGGTGGTTTCGCGGCCCGAGACGGCAGGCGCGAAAGCATTTCGCGACGTCGCGTCAGCAGTCGCCGCGCGGGTCTCGGTGCAGAGCTTCCGTCAGCTGCCCGTTCTCAACGTTCGCTGAGGCCGGCGGGGTACTCCTTCTCAAGCTCCTGCCTCACCTCGAGGATGAACTCGGCCACCGCCGCGTCATCGAGGCCGCCCTTGGCCGCCCGGAGGCGCTCGGACGCGACCCCTGCGATAAAGCAGGACAACGGTGCGAATCGCCGTTCCTGGGTGTGGGCCGCCACGCGTGCCAGGTCCAGGAGCTCGAGCGCCACCTTGGCGTCGAGCGAAGGCGCTTCGATCCGAGCCGATCGACGCTGTGCCGCCGCCACCCAGCGCTCTCCCAGGTCATCGAAGAATCGATTCATGCGTCACGTATAGCACGGCGTGGGGAGCCCATAGAGGCCCAGCGGGCTAGTCGCGGTCCTCCCAGACCGGCGCTCGCTTCTGGACGAAGGCGGCGATCCCTTCCTGGCCGTCGGGCGCAACCGCGTTGCAGGAGATCGCCTCGCCCATCATCGCGTAGGCCTCCGCCTGAGTTGCCTCCACCTGCCGGTAGAAGCCCTCCTTGCCGATCCGGAGTGCATAGGGGCTGAGCTGGGCCAATTCGTTGACGAGCGCCATGACTTCGGTGTCGAGCTGCGCTGACGGGACCGCCCGGTTGATCAGGCCCCATCTCTCGGCCGTCGCCGCGTCTACAAATCGACCCGTCAGCAGCATCTCCATAGCGTGCTTGCGGCCCACATTGCGAGCCACCGCCACACCCGGCGTCGAGCAGAACAGCCCGTAGCGAACTCCAGAGGTGGCAAAGCGGCAGTCGTCGCTGGCGATGGCGAGGTCGCAGGTCGCGACGAGCTGGCATCCGGCCGCGGTGGCGATCCCGTGCGGCGCCGCGATCACCGGGACCGGGACCGACTGCACGGTGGCCATCAGCTGGTTGCAGACCGCGAAGATCTCGCGCTCCTCGTCGAGATTGCGATCCAGCATCTCCTTGAGGTCGTGGCCCGCGGAGAATGCTCGGCCGGCGCCTTTGAGCACGATCGCGCGAACCTCGGGCCGCGCAGCCTGGCGCTCTAGCTCGGTCGTCAGCTCCTTCATGAGCCCAGTCGACAAGGGGTTCAGCTGCTGTGGCCGGTTGAGGGTGATGATCGCCGCCGGGAGCGCGTCCTCCACCAGCAGGTAGTCGAGCTTCGGTTTCATTTCGCGATCCTCCATGCCCTGTTCAGTCTAGGGTTCGACCCGGCGGGACTACAGCGCTTTCAAGAAGGCGCGGACGATCCGGTCGAACAGATCGGCCGCGGTGTCGAGGCCAAAACCAAGGACGTCCTCGAGGTTGAAATTTTCGTCGGCCGCATCCGATGTGATGCGCAATGCCGCCCAGGGAACGCCGTTTTGATGGGCGACCTGCGCAATGGCGGCGGTCTCCATGTCCAGACACACGCCGTTCGGAAAACCGGCTACCAGACTGTCTCTGACGGCTCGCGATGACACGATCTGGTCTCCCGTCAGGACGACGCCCGAGCGAACGATTCGCGGATTGCTGACAACACTTTCGGATGCGTGGCGCAGCCTCTCGGACAAGGTCGGATCTGCCGCGAACACAGCCTGCCCGAGCGATGGAATCACACCCCTGGAGTCGGTGAAAGGGCGCGCGTCCATGTCGTGCTGCAGCGCCCCCGACGCAACGACCAGCTCGCCACGTCGCCCATCGCTGCCGGTGGCTCCGGCCAGTCCGACGACGATCAGGCCTCTGGGGTCGAATTTGTCGCAGGTGAACTGTGCCGCCAGAGCCGCCGCCACTTTGCCGATGCCCGTGATGACAAGAACCACGGGGGCGCCCTCGACCAGGCCCTCCCAAACCGAAAGCCGGGGAGACGAAACCGTCGAGGGAGCAAGCTGCCGAACCAGTGCTTGCGCCTCCACCTCGAGGGCGACGAGGATCGCGACCGGACGGTCGATTCGGCGGGGGGCCATTCCTCACTATTAAATAGACGCGAGGGCCGCGGCGCGCGGTGGTGGCTGTGAACATCAGGTCCCCTACGGACCGGCAATTCGACTCCTGCCTGGTTGTCCTACGCTGATCAGCGCCAACTGATGTCCAGCCCGCCGCCCGGTCCGCCCAGCCCGCCGAACTCCCCAAAACCTGCTCGGCCTGCGCCTCCGAACCCTATGCGCTCGGCCCGCTTGTGGATAACGCTGGCGATCGTGCTGCTGGCCAACATCTTCATCACCAACGTGCTGTTTGCGCCGGCGCAGCCCGTGACTGTGACGCTGCCTTACGACGTGTTCAAGCAGCAGGTCGCCGCTGACAACGTCGTCAGCGTCACGACCACCGGCGACGCGATCACGGGCGTCACCAAGACCCCGGTCAAGGAGTCGCCCACCAGCACGGTGAGCGCCACTCACTTCACGACGCAACACCCATCGTTCGCGAACGACGGCCTCGAGACCCTGCTCGAGCAGCACAACGTGACCATCAACGCCAAGCCGGAGAACCCGCCGCCGCCATTCTGGGAAACGCTGCTGTTGAGCTTCGGGCCGACGCTTCTGATCGTGATCGCGGTCCTTTACCTGATCCGCCGTGCGGCCGGCGCCGGCGGCGCGGGCGGTCTGCTCGGCGCATTTGGTCAGAGCAAAGCGCGGCTATACGACCCGGAGCGGCCCGGGACCACGTTCGCGGATGTGGCCGGGATCGATGAGGTCAAGCAAGAGCTCGAAGAGCTCGTCGACTTCTTGCGCGAGCCCCAGAAATACGAGCGGCTTGGAGGCAGCGTGCCGAAGGGGGTCCTCCTCATCGGGCCGCCGGGCACGGGCAAGACACTGCTCGCTCGCGCCGTGGCGGGCGAGGCGAAGGTGCCGTTTTTCAGCCAGTCCGCATCGGAGTTCGTGGAGGCCATCGTCGGCGTCGGCGCATCTCGCGTGCGTGATCTGTTCACCAAGGCGCGGACGGCAGCGCCGGCGATCATCTTCATCGACGAGCTCGACGCGATCGGACGCAGCCGCAGCTCCGGATTTCGCATCGGCGGCAACGACGAGCAGGAGCAGACGCTCAACCAGATCCTTACCGAGATGGACGGGTTCGAGCCTGGGAAGGGCGTCATCGTGCTGGCCGCCACCAACCGGGCGGACGTTCTCGACCAGGCCCTCCTCCGGCCGGGTCGTTTCGATCGTCGTGTCACCCTGCAGGCGCCCGACCGCCGTGGCCGCGCCGCCATCCTGAAAATTCACACCGCCAAGGTGCCGCTGGGCCCGGACGTCGACCTCTCTGCGATCGCCGCCGCGACGCCCGGACTCGTAGGCGCGGATCTCAAGAACCTCGCCAACGAGGCGGCTCTCGGCGCGGCTCGCAAGGGCGAAACGACTGTGTCGTCCGACGACTTTTACCAGGCCATCGACAGGGTTCTGCTCGGAACCGAGCGTCACTTGATGCTGACTCCAAGCGACCGCGAGCGGATCGCCTACCACGAGTCGGGACATGCTCTCCTCGGGCTGCTGGTGCCTGGCGCCGACCCGGTTCGCAAGGTGACGATCATTCCGCACGGCGGCGCCCTGGGAGTCACAATCCAGCGTCCCGTCGACGAACGCTTCAATTACGGCGAGGATTACGTCCGGGCTCGCATCGTGGGCGCCCTCGGCGGCAGGGCGGCGGAGCAGGTGGTCTACGGCACAGTGTCAACCGGCGCGGCGAGCGACCTGCAGCAGGTCACGATGATCGCTCACGAGATGGTGGTGAGATGGGGGATGAGCCCAAAGATTGGGCCACTCGCGTTCAGGGAGGAAGGTTCCGGCGACGGACTTGGGCTGGCTCGGCCTTACAGCGAAGCCACCGCGCGCGAGGTCGACACCGAGGTCAAGCGCATCGCGGATGAGTGTTTTGCCGAAGCCATGCGACTCCTGACCGAACACCGAGCGCAATTGGAAGCCCTCACCCAGGCATTGTTGAAGGAGGACTCACTGGGCGAGGAGCAAATTCTGGCGGTGACCGGACTGCAGGCGGCCGCCCCCCGCAGCAACGGCGAAAGCTGACGCGCATTGGGTTCGCTGGACGATCGAGAGCTGGTCTTCGCGACCTACCTCGCGCCATGCATCGCGCCCGTCTATGAGTTCGTTGCCACCACAGTCGGCGAGAAGCTGGACCGCCCGACACGCCTGATCGTCGGGGAGTCATTCGACCAGGTGCGTAATGCCGAGGTGGACTTCGCCTTTCTCTGCGGTCTTCCATATGTGCGGCTCAAGCGGGAGAACCCCGAGGCGGTGGAGGCAATCGCTGCGCCGATCATCCAGGGCGAGCGGTACGAG
Source organism: Candidatus Dormiibacterota bacterium (assembly GCA_036390875.1). Lineage (GTDB taxonomy): Bacteria > Chloroflexota > Dormibacteria > Dormibacterales > Dormibacteraceae > UBA10449. The sequence goes on along the minus strand of DASWBB010000111.1, from coordinate 28,020 downwards.
AAGCGTCCGGTCTACTTCTCGGACGTGATCGTTCCCGCGCGAAGTCCTGCAGCGGCTTTCGAGGACCTGCGCGGTCGCTCCTGGGCTTACAACGAGCCGGACTCGCACTCCGGCTATCTGATCACGCTGTCCACGCTGGTTGAAATGGATGAAACGCCGCAGTTCTTTGAACGGTGGGAGATGACCGGCTTCCACCAGGAGTCGATTCGCCTGGTGGCGGCGGATCGCATCGAGGGTTCTGCGGTCGACTCCCAGGTGCTCGGCATCGAGCTGCGCGACCACCCCGAGCTCGCAGGGCGAATCCGGGTCATCGGGACGCTTGGACCCTCGACGATCCAACCGCTGGTCGCGACGGCCGCCGTTCCGCCCGGGCTTCGACACGAGGTCATCGAGATCATCGCCGGCCTCGGGTCGATCGAAAGCGAGCGCAGAAGCCTCTCCGCGGGAATGGTCGACCGTTTCGTCGCCATCGACGACTCGGCTTACGGGGACATCCGGTCGAAGCTGAAGGCGGTGGAAGAAGCTGGGTATTTGCAGGCGTGAGCAACTGGGCCGCGCTGGCGGCTGCCGAGCCCGAATTCGCCGATCGGGTCCGGCGCATCTTCGATGCTCATCGCCACAAGGTGCTGGCCACCCTTCGACGCGATGGATCTCCGCGGGTGAGCGGGATCGAGGTCGAGTTCACGGATGGCGAACTCTTGATGGGAATGATGCCTGGATCGATGAAGGCGCAAGACCTTCGCCGCAATCCGCGACTCGCGCTCCACGCGGTGTCAGAGGACCCCCCTCAGGACGACCCGAGCACCTGGCTCGGCGATGCCAAGATCGCCGGTCGCGCGGTCGAAGTGACTGTCGCAATGGATGAGGATGAGGACGAGGACGAGCCCGTGCATCGTTTCAAAGTCGATATCGTTGAGGTGGTTCTGATTCAAGTCGGCCGGCCCGCCGACCACCTTCTCATCGAGTCGTGGCACGAGGGTCGAGGACTCGAGCGCAAGGAGCGCAGGTAGGCCGCAGGGTCTCCCCTTTGAATTGAGGGGTCGCGGGGCCCTGAACCTGGACTGAACCCCCCACATCGTTCTCAGGTTGTAGGTGGGACAACTCCCGTCAGAGAATGGAACGTGGCGAACCACGATGGCGGCTGCGTCCCGTCCGGGCCGAGTTAGCGCGTTGGCGCCAAAGCGGAATGGACACACCAACGGCAACGTCGCGTCTGTCGGCGTAAAGGCCTCGGTCGCCGAGCTGCACGACGGAACCGCGCGCGCGAGCCCCTCCGCCGGGGGCATCCAGAGGCTCCTGGCCCCAGACCTCTTCGCCGATCCCCAGCTCGCCGCCAACTTCATCGGCAGCGTGCTCGAGGCCTCGACCGAATACTCGATCATCGGCCAGGACCTCGACGGCAACATCCAGCTCTGGAACGAAGGCGCGCGCCGCATTTACGGATACGACGCCGAGGAGATCGTCGGCAAGGCCAACTCTTCGATTCTTCACGCCATCGAGGACGTGGCCGCGGGGCTGCCGCAACAGATGATGGCGAAGGCTCTCGAGACAGGCAAGTTCGAGGGCACCGTCCTGCGCAAGCGCAAGAATGGGACGACCTTCACCGCCCGCGTGGTGTTGACGCCCCGCCGCGACAACAAGGGCGCCGCGATCGGTTTCCTCCTCATCTCCAAGGACGTATCAGACGAGATCCGCCTGACGCAGGTGCTGGAGGCGACTCAGGTCTACACCCGCTCCCTGATCGAATCGAACGTCGACGCCATCATGACCACCGACCCGCTTGGGCTCATCACCGATGTGAACCAACAGATGGAATCACTTACCGGGCATTCGCGAGAGGAGCTCATCGGTTCGCGCTTCAACCGCTACTTCACCGAGCCCAGCAAGGCGGATGAGGCAATCCGCCTCGTGCTCCGCGAGGGTCGCGTCGCCAACTACGAGCTCACGGCCCGCTCCAAGACCGGCCACGAGACGCTGGTCAGCTACAACGCGACAGCCTTTTTCGACGGTGACCGCAAGCTGCAGGGAGTGTTCGCGGCGGCACGCGACATCACCGAACAGAAGAAGCTCGAGGAGCAGCTCCGCGAGCAGCAGAACTACCTGAGAGGTCTGATCGAAGCCTCGTTCGACGGACTTGTCATGGTCGACCCGCAGGGCCTCATTTCCGACCTCAACGAGCAGATGTGCCGCCTTTCCGGGTATTCGCGCGAAGACCTGATCGGAACGGCGTTCGCCACCTACTTCCTCGAGCCCGAACGCGCCACCGCGGGCGTCAAGGAGACCTTCGATCAGGGCTCCGTCAAGGACTACGTCCTCACGCTGCTGACACGGACGGGGCAGCAGCTGCAGGTGTCGGTCAACGCCTCGATCTTCCGCGACCATGTGGGCAACGTCCGCGGCATCTTCGCTTCCGCCCGCGACATCACCGACCAGGCCGTCCTGCAGGCCCAGTTCCTCAGCGAGCGCGCATACAACCGAGGCCTGATCGAGGCGTCGTTCGACGGCCTTGTCATGGTCGATCCGATGCTGACGATCACCGACGTGAACGAAAAGATGTGTCAGATGTCCGGGTTTGAGCGGACGGAGCTCATCGGCAGCGCCTTCCAGGACTACTTCACCGACGTCAAGCGCGCAGCCGCCGGCGTCCGCGACACCCTGGACAAGGGCGCCCTCACCAACTACGAGCTCACACTGCGCACGAAAGATGGCCACGAGCAACTGGTGTCGTTCAACGCGGCGACATTCGCCGACCAGGCGGGGAGGGTTCGAGGCATCTTCGCCTCTGCCCGCGACATCACAGAGCAGGGCAGTCTCCAGAAGCTGCTGGCGGAGGAGCAGGCATACAACCGAGGCCTGTTCGAGGCCTCACGCGACGGCCTGGTGACCGTTAACGAAGACATGCGAATCACCGACGTCAACGAGACGCTGTGCAAGATGGTCGGCCGGACACGCGCGCAGCTGGTCGGTTCGATGTTCCCGGAATACTTCACCGAGCGCGACCGTGCCATCGACGGCGTGCACCTGACATTCGAGAAGGGCCTGGTCACCAACTACGTCTTGACGATGCAGGCGGCCAACGGCCAGAAGCTGTCCGTCTCGTTCAACGCAGCAGTCTTCCGTGACGCCGGTGGCGTCGTGCGCGGCATCTTCGCCTCCTTCCGCGACGTCACCGACCAGCAAGAGCTCGAGCTTCAGCTCCGCGACACACAGGTCTACACGCGCTCCCTGATCGAATCCAACGTCGACGGCATCATGACCACCGACCCGCTGGGCGTGATCACCGACGTGAACGAGCAGATGGTGGCGCTCACCGGCCGCACCCGAGAGGAGCTGATCGGCTCCACGTTCAAGACCTACTTCACCGAGCCCGATCGGGCCGAGGAGGCCATCCGGCTGGTGCTCCGCGAGGGCAAGGTCACGAACTACGAGCTGACCGCCCGCTCCAAGGAAGGGCGCGAAACGGTGGTCAGCTACAACGCAAGCGCGTTCTTCGACCGCGACAACCGCCTTCAGGGTGTATTCGCGGCGGCGCGCACCATCACCGAGCAAAGGAAGCTCGAAGAGCAGCTGAGGGAGCAGCAGGCTTATCTCCGAGGGCTGATCGAATCTTCCGGCGACGGACTGATCACGATCGACCCCGACGGCTTCATTTCCGACGTAAACGAGCAGATGTGCCGCATGTCGGGCTATGCAAGAGCCGACCTCAACGGCACCCAATTCGGCGACTACTTCACCGAACGAGAAGTTGCGCGGGCCGGCGTCCAGCAGACGTTCAAGATGGGCGTGGTCACCGAGTACGCCCTCACGCTGGTTTCGCGCACACGCCGTCACCTGCAGGTGACGTTCAACGCCTCGGTGTTCAAGGATTCGGCCGGCACCGCGCGCGGCATCTTCGCCTCTGTCCGCGACGTCACCGACCGCGTCCGGCTCGAAGAGCAGATGCGCGAGCAGCAGAACTACCTGCGTGGTTTGATCGAGTCTTCAGGCGACGGCCTGGTCACGGTCGACCCCGAGGGCTTCATCACCGACCTGAACGAGCAGATGTGCCGGATGATCGGCTATTCGCGACAGGAGCTGATCGGCTCCGTGTTCAAGCGTTACTTCACACAGGCGGACCAGGCCGAGCTCGGCGTGCGCCGGACGCTGGCGGAGGGAGGGGTCACCAACTACGAGCTCGTGCTCGAGTCCAAGGGAGGCCGGAAAGCCAACATCTCCTTCAACGCCTCGGTGTTCAGGGCGCCCGACGGCCACATCGAGGGCATCTTCGCGTCCATGCGCGACATCTCCGAGAAGACCCGCCTCGAAACCCTGCTCACGGAGCAGCAGGCCTACAACCGCTCGCTCTTCGAGGCCTCGGCGGATGCACTGTTCGCCGTCGCCCCGGACGGAATCATCACCGACGTCAACGAGGAGGCCACCAGGCTCAGCGGCTACACGCGCAAGCATCTGATCAGCTCGAGGTTCAACGAATACTTCACCGACCCGGCCCAGGCCGCAGCGGGCGTGGCCAAGACGTTCGCTGCGGGCAAGGTCATCGGCTACGAGCTGGTGATCGTCAGCCGCCAGGGCAGGCGTACCACTGTGAGCTTGAACGCCGGCGTTTTCACGGATGCGGCCGGCAAAGCGCTGGGCATTCTGGCCGGCGCCCGCGAGATCAGCGCCCAGAAGCAGCTCGAGCAACAGCTGCGTGACTCGCAGGTCTACACGCGCTCGCTGTTCGAGTCCAACATCGACGCGCTGGTTTCGACAGATCCGGTAGGCGTGATCACCGACGTCAATCAGCAGATGGAGGCGCTGACTGAGGTGGGGCGTACCGAGCTGATCGGTTCCGACCTCAAGAGCTACTTCACAGAGCCGGCAAGCGTCGAGGAGGGCGTGCGTCAGACCCTGCGCGAGGGCAAGGTCACCGACTTCGAGCTCACAGCCCGCGGCCGGAGCGGCAAGGAAACCGTCGTCGTCTACAACGCGGCGACGCTCTTCGATCCCGACCACAAGCTGGAGGGCATCTTCGCGGCTGTGCGAGAGATCACCGAGCGCAAGCGGTTCGAGCAGCAGTTGCAGGAGACGAACGTCGCGCTGCAGCTCGCCGACCAGGCTAAGGACCGCTTCCTGGCCAGCATGAGTCACGAGCTGCGAACTCCGCTCAATGCGATCATCGGCTTTACCGGCACCTTGCTCATGAAGCTGCCCGGGCCGCTCAACGCCGAGCAGGAAGTTCAGCTGCAGACCGTGCAATCGAGCGGCCGCCACCTGTTGTCGATCATCAACGACCTCCTGGACCTGGCCAAGATCGAGTCCGGCAAGTGGGAAGGTGATTTCCTGCCGGTCGACGGCGCCGAGGTGGCCAAGGAGATCGTCGGCGGCCTGAGCCCGCTGGCGCGCAACAAGGGCCTGAGCCTCACGATGTCGGCCCCGAAGCACCCGGCGGTGGCGTCGACCGACCGGCGAGCTTTGAACCAGATCCTGATCAACCTCACCAACAACGCGATCAAGTTCACAGAGAGCGGTTCGGTCAAGCTCGAGGTTAGCGAGGGATTGTCCGACGGACGCGCAACGGTCCGTTTCGATGTGGTCGACACAGGGATCGGGATCAAGCAGGAGGAACAGGCCAAGCTGTTCAAGGCATTCGAGCAGCTGAAGAAGTACGGCACCGCTCCGCGCGAGGGCACTGGTCTCGGCCTGTACATATGTCAGCGCCTGGCCGGATTCCTTGGTGGCACGATCGAATTCACCACCGAGCTTGGAAAGGGCAGCGTCTTCAGCTTCATCGTGCCGAAGGACCATCGTGGGCAGTAACGACAGCCTGATCCTGGTCGTCGAGGACAACAAGGCGAGCAGCGACCTGATGGCGTACCTGCTCAAGGCCGCCGGCCACACGGTGCTGACCTGCTCGGACGGCGCCGATGCAATCGCGATCGCGTCGCGCGAGCATCCCCGGGTGATCGTCATGGACCTCCAGCTCGAACGCATGAGCGGGCTCGAGGCGGCGGCCGTGCTCGCCGCCGATCCAAAACTGAAGGCGATCCCAAGGGTCGCCGTCACGGCTTACGCGATGGTTGGCGACCGCGACCGGGTCTTGAAGGCGGGCTTCCAGGGTTACATCGCCAAGCCGATCGAGCCCACCACCTTTGCGGCGCAGATTACGGCCTTTTTCGTCCAGAGCCCTCGGCGCGCGCCGGAAGGAGCCTGAGTGGCGACCGCGGTTGTAATTGACGATACCGCCGCGGACCGGCTGCTGACCGAGACCCTCTTGAAGCACGCCGGCTACACCGTCACGGTCTGCGGCGACGGACAGGCCGGACTGGAGTTGATCGAGAGGGACGTCCCGGAGCTCATCGTCGTGGACCTGGTCACGCCGGGCATCGATGGTTACGACCTTGCGCGCGCGTTGCGCGGAAATCCCGCCACAGCCGGCATCCCCATCATCCTGCAGACCGCTTACTACCTGGAGGAGGACGTGCGCCGCATCGCGGCGCAGATCGGCGTCGCTCACGTGATCATCAAGCCATTCGAGCCACAGGCCTTTCTCGACATCGTGGCCAAAGCGCGTCGGTACAAGCCCTTGGTCAAGCGAAGCGCCGGCGCCTTCGAGGAGACGGCCTTCAATGACGAGCACATGCGCCTGGTTTCGGCGAAGCTCCACGAAAAGGTGCAAGAGCTCGAAGTTGCTCGCGGCGAGTTCCAGGCGACCACGACCGGGTACCGGATGCTGTTCCGGGTCCACCCCGAGCCGATGTGGGTCTTCAGCCTCGAGACCCACAGGTTCCTTGAGGTCAACGACGCCGCCATCAAGCGCTACGGCTACTCGCGAGACGAGTTCCTGTCTATGAAGATCGAGAACATCTACCCGCCGGCGGAGGTACCCGCGCTGTTGAAACGCCTCAAGGAGCCGGCGGGCCTCGATGAGCTGAGCTCGACTTTCCACCAGATCAAAGACGGCACTCTGATCGAAGTTCAGATTTCGACCCGCGACATCGGACACGGATCCCGCTACACGATGGCCCAGGACGTGACGGATAAGAAGAAATACCAGCAGCAGCTCCAGCAGTCCCAACGTATGGAGAGCCTCGGCCAGCTCGCGGGCGGCGTGGCCCACGACTTCAACAACCTGTTGGGCGTCATCCTCAACTTCGGCTGGTTCGTCAAGGCCAACCTGACAGCAGAGGTGGAGGGAGGAGACGGCGAGCGGTGGCGTCCCGTGCTGAAGGACATGGAGCGCATCGAGCGTGCCGCCGAGAGCGCCGCGCGACTGACGCACCAGCTGCTCGCATTCGCGCGCGTGGACGTCGTACAGCCGAAGGCGATGGACATCAACATGGTCGTCGCCGAGACGGCCCCGATGTTGCGGCGAACGCTCGGTGAGCACATCGACCTTGAGGCGGTTGCCGGTCCGGACCTATGGCCCGTGATGATCGACCCCGGGCAGCTGAGCCAGGTGCTCACCAATCTAGCCGTCAACTCGCGCGACGCGATGCCCAAGGGCGGCAAGCTGACCATCGACGTCGCCAACGTCGACATCGACCGGGCTTATGCGGCGGCGCGGCCGACATTGAAATCGGGACGTTACGTCCGCTTGCGCGTCAGCGACACCGGCGTCGGCATGGACAAGAAGACGTTGGACCATGCCTTCGAGCCCTTCTTCACCACCAAGCCGCGCGGCGAGGGCACTGGTCTCGGCCTGGCGACCGTTTACGGCATCGTGACCCAGGCGGGCGGGAACATCGACGTGTACTCGGAACCAGGCCTGGGAACTCGCGTGTCCGTGCTCCTGCCGGCCACCGACCAGACGATGAGCGCTGTGGCCGCGGTCAGTGCGATCCCGAGTGCCCGGGGGAGCGAGACGGTGCTGGTGGTGGAAGACTCCGACGACCTCCGCGAGATAGTCGAGCGGATCTTGAGCGGCAACGGGTACCACGTCATGGTCGCCCCGAACGGGCCTGCCGCCATCGACCTGGCGCACGACCACGACGGGCATATCGACCTTCTGCTGACCGATGTGATCATGCCCCAGATGCAGGGCAACGATCTTGCAGCCCGATTGGTTGACGATCGTCCAGATCTTCGAGTTCTCTACATGTCCGGCTTCGCGCAGCCGGCCTTCGGCACCACCGGGAAGAAAGACGTGGTGCTCCTCGACAAGCCGTTCACTGAGCCGGCCCTGCTCTCGCGGGTGCGCCAGGCACTCGAGGAGAAGCGATGAGCAGTCGCATATTGATCGTGGACGACAGCGAGGACGACATCGAGATGCTTCAGCGAATCCTGGCCGGCAAAGACACCGTGATTCGAGGTCTGCGTGACTCGGCGGAGGCCGAGCACGTCTTCGCTGAATTCGAGCCCGACCTCGTCCTGCTCGATCTGCACATGCCGCAACCTGACGGCCTGGAGATTCTCCGGCGGCTCCGCGATTTACGCAGCCGGTTGGGTTTCTTGCCCGTGGTGGTGCTGACCGGAGACATCGGACAGGTCGCGCGCAACAACGCTCTTGACCTCGGCGCCGATGATTTCCTGACCAAGCCGCTCGACCGACAAGAGGTGGTCCTGCGGGTCCGAAATCTCCTTTCCACCCGGCGGCTGCATGTGGAGCTGGCTCGTGCCTACCGCCACAAGAGCGACTTCCTGGCCAGCATGAGCCACGAGCTGCGCACGCAGCTCAGCTCCATCATCGGTTTCTCAGAGCTGCTCATGTACGACGAGACCAGCAAGTTCACAGAAGCGAAGAGGCAAGAGTTCCTGGCGCAGATCAACTCCAGCGGACGCTATTTGATGGGCCTGACCAGTGACATCCTCGACCTGTCGAAAGTCGAGGCGGGCCAGGTGGTCTTGCGGATCGAGGATGCAGTGGTGGCCGACGTGCTGCGCGGCGTCGTCAGCACGATGGAGCCCTTGGCAGCGAAAAAGGCGATCCGCCTCGAGGCCGACGGGGTTGCCGCGGGCCTGGTGCCGGCCGACGTGGGCAAGCTGAATCAGATGCTGCTCAATCTCGTCTCCAACGCGATCAAGTTCACGCCGGAGGGCGGCCGCGTGACGATTGGCGCGCAGCGGCTGGCGGACGCGGTCGAGATCTCCGTCTCCGACAGTGGCATTGGCATCGCCGTATCTGATCGAGAGCACCTCTTCGAAGAGTTTCGCCAGCTCGACTCGGCGACTGACAAGCACGGAACCGGGCTCGGGCTGGCGCTGACCAAGCGTTTCGTCGAGCTCCACGGAGGCCATATCAGGCTGGCCAGCGAGCTGGGGAAAGGCAGCGTTTTCACACTTACGCTGCCCCTCGCCAGGAACGGGCCAGGAATCCCAGAGGTCGGCGCGGCAGGGTAGCCGCGCTCCGGGCCCAGGGCGATTCGATTGATACGATTCAGCTCGCACGAGATGACAAAAGCCAAGAAACCGGCGCGGCGACGCACCGCCAAGGCCGCGCCCAAGTCCAAGGCCACCGGTCCGAAGGCTGTCGAGCCAAAGGCTGCCGATCCGGTGGCCGCCCATCCAGAAGCCACCAAACCCGTCGTCGAGGCCGGCCCGGTGGCCGTGCACGTCGACTCCGGCGAGGTCGCCGTGGTGGTCGCGCCCCCGGCTCGGGGAGGGATCGACCGGCGGCTTTTCAGCTTCATCAACGGGCTGCCCCACTCGACGACCAGCGATCGCTACGTGAGCGTGCTCTCAGACCTGGGCGAGGGCCTCGGGTGGGTGGCGGGGGGCGCGGCCCTCGCCATCCTCGGCGGCACCAAAGGCCGGCGGGCCGGAGTGGCGACGGCGGTCGCGTCGCTGACGGCGACCTACGTCGTCCAGCAGCGGGTCAAGCCGCTTTTCCGGCGGGTGCGCCCCTTTGTCAATCGCGAGGCGCGCGTGGTCGGGATCAAGCCGGCAGACCACTCCTTTCCTTCCGGCCACACGGCCTCGTCATTCGCGGCCGCCACCGCCCTCGCGTTCTTCTATCCGAGGGCGGCGCCCCTGGCCTATACGGTGGCCACGGGAGTCGCAGCATCCCGAGTCCACCTGGGTGTGCACTTTCCCAGCGACGCCGCGGTCGGCGGGGTGATCGGCATAGGGATCGGCACGTTCAGCGCCTGGCTCTTCAAGAAGCGAGGCTGACGCGCGTCCGGTCGGCCTGCCTGGACGGAAACGCCCGATCTGTGATCCACCGGATGGACAACACCAAGCTCAACCACGCGGTCGCGATGAGTATGCCCGCCAGCACATCGCTCGGCCAGTGCGTCCCGGCGTAGATCCGGTCCAACCCTACGGCGACAACGATCGCCGCCACCACTGCCCAACCGATCGGTCGTGCCCACCGCGGCAGATACCGGTAGCCGACGCACAACATCAGTACGGCGGCGCTGATGGTGATGAAGATGAGGTGCCCGCTCGGAAAGCTGGTGGATCCTGGATGCTCGGTGATGCGCAGGACCTGGCTGGCTGTCGGCCGCGGCCGGTTGACCAGATGCACGATGACCTCGTACCAGAGGCCACCGGCAAGAGCGGCCAGCGCCAGAAGCCAGGCGCGACGATTCAAAAGGAGCACCAGGAGGATGACGACTGCCTGCATGTAGATTCCACCCGGTCCGCCGAGCCACGTCAGGAAGGGGAACGTCAGCGTGAGCGGGCCGAGGTTCGTCGCCTGGACATCGCGTTCCACGGTGGCGTCTATCTGCAGGTACGGGTTCATGACCACGATCGTGGTGATGATTCCAAGCACGGCCGCGGCGGCGATGGCAATGAAAAGCAGGGGACGCCGGATCATGGCGCCGCCCGGGCGCGCCCCCTAAACCATTTGAAGGATGGGGACGGCAGCCAGCGCTCCGGAAGCCAGAGCACGAACGCCGACCAGCCGATGCCGAGAAGAACGCCCCCCACCACGTCGCTCGGCCAGTGGTCACCTGCCCAGACCCGTGCGATACAGGTGAGCACGATCACGACCGCGGCCAATATCCACAAGATTGGACGAACCCGCGGAGCGAACCTCGGCGCCAGTGAGAAAGCGAGCATGAAGCTGAGCCAGGTGAAGAAGACTGCGTGCCCGCTGGGGAAGCTGAAGCCTGTGGTCGGGCTGAGAATGTGGACGAGGTCAGCGGGCGGCCGCTGTCGCGAGATCACGAGCTTGATGATGTTGTCCAGCCCGCTGGAGATGCTGCCGATCAACAACAGCCAGCCGGCGCGGCGCTCGACTACGAAGAGCACGACCACCGCGACCACGCCGATCAAAACCTGCCAGATTCCGGCGCTCAGGTTGATCAGCTCCATCGGATAGACGAGCGGGCCCCAGTTGAAGGACTGGATGAAGGTCGCGATCGGGATGTCAAACGGAAGCACGTCGTTCTTCACGACCAGGAAGGTGTCGATCGCGAAGAGGACGAAGACGATGAGAGCGGTGGGACCCAGCCAGCGCCTGGCGGTCGGCCCGGGTCGACCGGCGATGACCTCCGCGGCGGCCTGCTTGGGTTCGGCGAGAGGTGCCGAGGCGTCCTTGGGCAGTGCACTCATCGAGGCAGAATCACTTTCAAGGCGCTTAGCGCCGCGGTGATGGTGGCCGGCGTTCGGCCGAGCTGAGCGTTGTCCGCGTATATCCGCACCTTCGGCGTCGTGACCACTTCCAGCTTGCGGAACCGAAACACCTGGCCCAGGCCTCCCTCCCGGTGTTTGGAGAGCACGGCCCGGGCCAGAACGCGCTTGACGATGTCAGTGCGGCTGTGGCCGGCGTGCACCGAGAGCTCCAGGTATGGGTCCTCGGGTGTCTTGTCGCTGACCGGCATCTGTGATCCGATCGAAGCGGTGTTCGTGAAAACGAGGGACATGCAGCTGCCGCTGCCCTTGATGTCGCCTGTCAGCACGTACTTGAACGGCCTCGCTTCGGCGATATGCTTCACATCCTCCGCGAAGGCCCCGAAGGCTCGGTCCTTGGCCGACTCGCCGGCGGCGATGGTCTCGCCGAACAGGCCGATGGCAGCCGCCTCCAGGAAGACCTTCCCGTTCAAGCGACCGAGCGTGATCGGATGGGGCTTTCCAGTCTTGACCACGCGGATCGCCGCATCGACCGTTGTGGGCAGATGCAGCGATTTCGCGAAGTTGTTGAAGGTGCCCATCGAAAGGATTCCGACCGGATGCTTGCTGTCGGCGAGCCTGCGGACCACCCAGCCGATGGTGCCGTCCCCGCCTGCCACAATGACCATGGCCGTCGGCCCGACCAGCTTCTCGATGTCCATCTTGGGATCGAATTCGACGGCGAGGCTCCCGTCGAAGGCTTTGCGAAGCTTGGCTTCGATCTCGGGCGTCATCGAGCCCGCCTTCGAGCTCAGGATCAGCAGGCTGCCCGCACGCTTGGCGCTGGTCTTCTTGGCGATAGTGCCTGTCGTCATGCAGCCGCAACTCCCACATCTCCAACGATACCGAGGCTCGCCCGCTGCATCAGCTCCTGGGTGTTCGTGCCGCGACCCGCGGCTACCTTTGTCCACATCCCGTCATCCGCGAGCTCCCACGCGAGGGTGTCGTCGGCCAGCTCGAGCTCCAGGAAGTTCTCGACTTCTTTCTTGAGATCCGGATCGGCCACGGGGACAACAGCCTCCACCCTTCGGTCGAGGTTCCGGGGCATCAGATCGGACGAACCGATGAGGACGTGGCGGCCGGGTCCGCTCCCGAAGCCAAAGATCCGCGAATGCTCGAGGTACTGTCCGATCAGGGAGCGGACACGGATTCCTTCCGACAGCCCGCGCACGCCCGGTTTCAGGCAGCAGATGCCGCGAACGATGAGATCGATCCGGACGCCGGCTTGCGAAGCTCGGTAAAGGGCGTCGATCACCTCCGGGTCGACGAGGTTGTTGACCTTGATCACGATCCGCCCTTCCCCCTTCAATGCCTCGTGCTGAATCAACTTGAGCATCCCCGATCGAAGGGTGGTCGGAGCGACCAGTAGCTTGCGGTACTTGGCCTGGCGGCTGTAGCCGGTGAGGTAGTTGAAGAGCTCGGCTATGTCTGCCGTCACGTCCGGATCTGCTGTGAACAGCGCGATGTCTTCGAACATGCCGGCTGTCGCAGCGTTGTAGTTGCCGGTTCCGATGTGCGCGTAGCGCCGGACGCCGGCCCCCTCCTGCCGCACGACCAGCATCAGCTTGGCGTGAGTCTTCAGCCCGACCAGGCCGTACACGACGTGGATGCCCGCCGCCTCGAGGTTCTTGGCCCACACGATGTTCGCCTGCTCGTCGCCACGCGCTTTGAGCTCCACGAGCGCAACAACCTGTTTGCCGGCCTGGGCCGCGCTTTTCAGCGCGCGAGCGATCGGGCTATCGGGGCCGGACGTCCGGTACAGGGCAACCTTGATCGCAAGGACGTCCAGGTCGCGGGCGGCTTGCTCCACGAAGGCCTCGACCGAGGTCTCGAACGAGTCGTATGGGTGATGGACGAGAAGGTCCCGGTCGCGGATCACCCCGAAGAAGTCGACCGGCTCGCCGCCGTCTGGTCGAAGCCGTGGCTGGGTCGCGGGCATCCACGGCCTCGAAGTCGGCGATTTGTGGCCGGGCACGTGGATCGAAAGAAGGCTCGTCAGGTCCAGCATCCCCGTTACCGAGTACACGTCCTCGGAGCCAAGCTCAAGTTCCCGAAGCAGTAGGAACAGGACGTCGGGGGACATGTCGGGACTGACCTCGAGGCGCACAGCCCGGCCCTTCCGACGCTTGCGTACGAGCTCGGCCTGGACAGCGGCCATCAGGTCCTCGGCTTCGTCGTCGTCCAGGTCGAGGTCTGCGTCACGCGTCACCCGGAAAAAATGATGACTGGCGATTTCCATTCCAGGGAACAGGGTCGGGAGATTGAGAGCGATCACCTGCTCCAGTGGCACGAATCGCTCACCGTCGGGCAGACCGACGAAACGTGGCAGCAGAGGCGGCACCTTGACCCGCGCGAATCGCTCCTTGTGTCGCATCGGGTCGCGGACCATCACAGCGAGGTTGAGCGACAGGTTGGAGATATACGGAAACGGGTGCGCCGGGTCGACGGCGAGCGGAGTCAGAACCGGGAAGATCCGCTCCTGAAACATTTCTGCAAGTAGGTTCTTATCGGGCTCGGACAGATCGCCGGCGCTGACCAACTTGAAGCCGGCCTCGGCAAGTGCGGGCATGATGTCGCCAGTGAACGCGGCCGACTGGCGCTCGATCAACGCGCGCGCTCTTTCCCCAATCCGGTCCAGCTGCTCTTCGGGGCTCATCCCGTCGGGAGAGGTCAGGCTCGCGGTCGCGTTGACCTGTTCGTGCAGGCCGGCCACACGCACCTGGAAGAAGTCGTCGAGGCTGTCGCTCACGATGGCAAGGAAACGGATCCTCTCCGCCAGAGAGTTTCCCTTGTCTTCGGCCATCGTCAGCACGCGGCTGTCGAAATCCAGCCGTGAGAGTTCCCTGTTGAAGAACCTGTCTTTGGGCAGAGCGCGCGTCTGGGTTGGCGATCGGAGCGTCGCCTTGGGGGCTCGGACCGCCGCGACGATTGCGCTCAACCTGTGCGGGCCATGAGCCGGATCCAGCGCGCACAGGCGAAGGAGTGGAGGCCCAGCGCCACGAATCCCAGCGCAATGATGCCCAACACTATGCGTCCGAAGGGCTGAGCCAGCAGGAACAAGAACGCGCCGCCGAAGCCTTGGGCCTGGGCCGGGTCGTGATGGATTCCGGCCTGGACCACAAACCAGCCGATCACCAGGAAGGTGACGCCGCGAGCGAACATCCCGAAACGGCCGAGGCGGATCGCCCAGGTTCTTTCAGACTGGCTCATCTCGGCGCCCTTGAGATCCTGCGCGAATGTGGCGCGATAGGCCTCCAGGAACTGCCCGAGGCCGATCCCGATCGCGATGAGCCCGATGAGAATCGTCAGCGCGCCGCCCGCGGGGTGTGTGAGAACCGAGGCGATCGTTGTCTGGGTGCTTTCGCCCGAAGGGGCACCCGACCCTGCGAGGAGCTTGACTGCGAGGAACACGATGGCTGCATAGGACACCGCGCTCGTGACAAAGCCAAGCCTCGCCGCGTAACCGGATGCGTCGCTGCCGCGGTGCAGGGGGTCGTAGATCGCCCTGGTGAAACCCCACAACGAGTAGGCCGTCAAGCCGACGGCGGCGACGATCAGCACCAGCTTTCCGAACGGGTTGCCAATCAGGAACACCAGGCTCCCGGACAGATCCGTTGTCCGGCCGCCGCCGGCTCCCACAGCTATGCCCAAAGCAAGGAGTCCCATGACCACATACAGGGCGCCGCGAACGGCGTAGCCCAGGCGTTCCAGAAGCTCGAGCAGCGGATTGGTGGCGGCTCGCTTGACGGCATCGGTGCCGGAGTGGAGAGTGCTCATTTCAGGCCGCCGCCTGCAGGCTTTTCTTGAGTGCGCGCACGTCCAGGTGGGGGTTGGGATAGGTCAACTCCATTTCCTCCATCGTGTCGATGAGAAGCTGCGAGACGGCCCAGTTCCGGTACCACTTGCGGTTGGCGGGGATGACATGCCACGGAGCCGCCGCGGTTGAACAACGCGCGAGGGCTGCTGAATACGCTTTCTGGTAGGCGGCCCATTGCCGTCGCTCGCTGATGTCGTTCTCGCTGAACTTCCATTGTTTGTCCGCTTCCTTCAAGCGAGCGAGGAGCCGGTCTCGCTGCTCGTCGGCCGAGATGTGCAGGAACAACTTGACGAGCCTCGTGCCGTGCTTCACGACGTCAGCCTCGAACCGGTTGATGATGTCGTAGCGCGCTTCGATCACTTTCGGCGGCGCCAGCTCTCGGACCTTGGCGATCAACACGTCCTCGTAGTGGGACCGGTTGAAGATCACGATCTCACCAGGGCGAGGCAACTGGCGCCTGACCCGCCAGAGGAAGTCGTGTCTGCGCTCGTTGGCGGTCGGGGCTTTGAACGAGACGATCCTCACGCCTTGAGGGTTGAGGCCTCGGAGCGCATACCTTATGGTCCCGTCCTTGCCGCTGGTGTCCATGCCCTGCAGCACGATCAGGACCGATCGCTTGCCCTCTGCATAGAGGCATTCCTGAAGCGCCATGACGTGCTCCTCGTCTGCAAGCGTCCGTTCGTCAACCTGGTGCCGTAGGACACCATTGGTCTCCGACGGGTCGATGGCGGCCAGGTTGACGCGGCCTCGACGCGGCCGCACGGTCAAGAGATCGCCGACCGCTTTGCGATTGGCTTCGCTCTTTCTGTCAGGCATACGGTCATTGAGGATGGACGGAACGTGGTAACAATCGCAGTAACACATGCTGGAAGAGACGTCTGGCCAGATGGTCGAGGCTTGGTTTCTCACGAGCGCCGAACGCGGAAACGAGTTCAGCGGCCTCGACCGGCGGCATCCGGATGGGTCGGCGTGGAGCACCGGAAACCAGGTCGAAACGCTCGTGCACGGGGCTGTCTACTTCCGGCGCCTTCTGGAATCGATTCGTGAGCTCGGCGCCGGCGATCGGCTGTACTTCACGGACTGGCGCGGCGACCCCGACCAGCTCCTGAGTGACGGTCGCGATTGCGAGGTGGGAGCCGTCTTCGCGGCCGCCGCGCGCCGCGGCGTCACCGTCAAAGGATTGCTCTGGCGCTCCCACATGGACAGGCTCGGTTTCAGCGCCAAAGAGAACCGGCACCTCGGAGTTCAGGTGAACTCAGCCGGTGGAGAGGTCCTCCTCGACCAGAGAGTGCGGCTTGGCGGCTCCCATCACCAGAAGCTCATAGTGATCCGCCACGCAGAAGGGAGCGATCGAGACGTCGCCTTCGTCGGAGGCATCGACCTTTGCCACAGCCGGCGTGACGACGCCGACCATCACGGCGACCAGCAGCGGCAGGCCATGGCGCCGGTGTATGGCGAACGACCTCCCTGGCATGACGCTCAGGTCGCGATCCAGGGCCCGGCCGTCGGGGACCTGGAATTCTGCTTCCGCGAACGGTGGGACGACCGAAGCCCGCTGAGCCGCGATCCACTCGGGATCGCCCACGACCTGCTTCGCCACACCCACCGCAAGGCGAGCATCCTGCCGCCGATGCCGGCCGATCCCTCGCCACGGGGAACGCACGCGGTCCAGGTGCTTCGCACCTACGCCCGCCGCCGGGGTGGCTATCCGTTCGCTCCTCACGGTGAGCGCAGCGTCGCTCGTGGATTTCGAAAGGCGATCCGACGGGCACGCCGGCTCATTTACCTCGAAGACCAGTTCCTCTGGTCGACCGAGGTGGCGAGGACGTTTGCCGAGGCGCTGGTGGCGAATCCCTCTCTGCACCTGATCGCGGTCGTGCCGAGATACTTCGACCAGGCCGGAGTCCTCACGTTGCGACCGAACCAGGTGGGGCGGGAACGGGCAGTAGAGGTGCTGCTCGAGGCCGCCGCCGACCGGGTCGCCATCTATGACATCGAAAACCTCGCCGGCGTTCCGGTTTACGTCCACGCCAAGATCAGCGTGATCGACGACGTCTGGGCGTCGGTCGGATCTGACAATTTCAATCGAAGGTCGTGGAGCCACGACTCCGAGATCGCGTGTGCGGTTCTTGACGATGCGCGCGATCCGCGGGCGCCGCTCGATCCGGCGGGCCTTGGCGACGGCGCGCGCACGTTCGCGCGCGACCTGCGCCTCCAACTTTGGCGGGAGCACCTCGGCCGCGCCGATGGGGACGACCGAGATTTGATCGATCCCGACGAGGCGGTGGCAGCGTTCCGTGACGCCGCCGCGGCGCTGGAGCGCTGGCATCGTGAGGGCGCGCATGGTGAGCGTCCGAAGGGGCGCGTGAGGCCGCATCCACGGATCCAGCCCTCGCGCACGACAAGGCTCTGGGCCGAGCCTTTCTATCGACTGGTGTACGACCCCGACGGCCGTTCGCCGGACATGCGCCGGCAAGGAGAGTGGTAGGGGCGATTCCGTGGAGTCCGGCCCTGGCCCGGCGCCAGGGCGGTTGCTGACTTTGTTATGCCGGCTCGGCCACAGTCATCGCCAGAGGTGAATGACTAAATGGCAATTCAGCAACCCGCTCCCGCTCCGGCTCCCGCACCCGCTCCCGCGTATGCTCCAGCTCCGGCGGCGGCTAACGCTCCAGTTGAGCGAGTCTCCGTAGCCGAGAAAGGCGCCTACAACTTCCGCGCCGCCGCTGTCGTCGGCTTCGTCGTCGGCGTCGTCGACGTCCTCATCGCGGCTCGCTTCCTGGGCAAGCTGCTGGGCGCGTCGGCCCAGTCCGCGTTCGTCCATTTCATCTACCAGCTCAGCTCGGTCATGGTCGCCCCGTTCACCGGCATCTTCGGAGACACCGGCAACAAGACCAATACTTTCGAGACCGCATCTCTGGTTGCGATCGTCGTCTACGCCGTGATCGGTTGGGGCCTCGTGGTCCTGATCCGGATCGTCACCGCGCCGCACGGAACCAAGCCGGCGTCGTCGTAAATGGAACCCACACCCCCCGTCCAAATCACCGCCGACGGGCGGCCTTAGAGGTTTAACCGCATATGGGATTCATAGTCTGGATCATCGTCGGCGCCATCGCCGGGTTCCTGGCCAGCAAGGTGCTGACAGGCAAGGGCATGGGCCTGCTCTGGGACATCGTGGTCGGCATCCTGGGGGCGTTCCTGGGCGGCTGGATCGCGGGCCTGATGGGCATCTCGGTCGGCAACATCGTGATGGAAGTCGTGGTCGCCTTCGTGGGCGCGGTCATCCTCCTGGTCGTGTTCAGGGCCTTGACCCACCGCGGAGTAATTCACGCTTAGAGATCGCGTTCGTAAGGCCTCGCAGGACTACCCCCCGGCGAGGCCTTTTCTTTGCCCATCGAGGATTCGGGCGTGCCTGGCTTTAAGCGTTTGCGGGCCTGTTGCTGACTTTGTTACGCTCCCGAAGCGATCTTTGCGCCTGGCGGGAACACCGGGAACACTTCGACATTCCCGGCTTAGCTACTGAAGGTCCGTATGGACCAGGGAGGAGTAGGACGTGAGACGCACGCTCGTCAAGGTTCGGTTCTTTGGGCTCGTGCTCCCGGCCCTGATCGCGGGTCTGTCGCCAATGGCCGCCCAGGCGGGGGGGCTCGGAGCGGCGGCCGGCTTTGCAGTCATTGCCGGCGCGGCGGTGACCTGTACCGGCCCTAACTCCAATGTCACCGGACCGGTGGCCCTGGCCAGCTCCAGCACTGCGGTCACCAAGACCGGGTGCACGATGTCGACTCAGGTCAACGCAGGCGCTTACAGTGCCTTTGTCAACGATTTCAGCTCACCTCCTGGACCGTGCGCTACCACTGTCACGGCTGACCCCGGCCTGACCGGAGCGAACACTCTCCCGACAGGTATCTCGTGTTTCGCCGCGGCATTGACGATGACTACAGGAACCCTGACTCTCACGGGATCGGGGCCGTGGTTCATTGAAGTCGGGACTGCCGGCACGGGAGCGCTCACTGCCACCAACACCACAGTGATCAGCTCCAACCCATGCAACGTGTTTTGGTGGGTCAAGGATGGAGCGACACTCACCGGTACGGCAGGGCTACCGCCCACCGCATTCCAGGGCACCATTCTTGCCGGCAAGGACATCACGCTGACTGACACAAGCCTTACCGGCGCCGCCTGGGCAGGTGGTTCCGGTACCGCTGCGCTGCCAACAGGGGCCGTGACCCTGACACGCAGCCCCCTCCTCGGCTGCACCGCCGCCGGGACCGTGCCAGGCAAAGGCAAGGGTGAAGGGAAGGAAAAGGAGCACTGCAACCAGGGTGTGGGCAACGGCCCCGAAGGTTGCGATCCCGGTAACTCGGACCAGGGTTGCCCGGGCCGCTCCAACGACGAGCTCGGCGGAACGCCCGGTGATCCGGGACGTAAGGGCGGCAACCACGCTGCCTGTGCCGACAGCGACCGCAACGTCAAGGACAATGGCGACGGCAAGAGCAATAGCGATTAGTGCCAAGAATCTGTTTCACCGGTAAGGTGGGTGGAGCGGGAGGGGAATGCCTCCCGCTCCGCTCATCCCGGTCGGAGAAATGACCCAGGGGGGTCTCCCTCTTTTGAGCCTCAGCTCGAGGCTCGGATTGTTGCGTCAGCGCCGCCGCCACAACTTACTCAGGCAAGTCCTGGGGGTGATCTGGCCCGTACTGGTAGGAATCACGATCCTCCTCCTTCTCGCCGGCTTTGGCGTCCTGGCAAGCGTGCGATGAGGCCAGGACGGCCGGATTCAAAAGATCAGAGGTAAACGCAATTGATCCAGGACGCAGTCATCAGCATCCGTCGTGCAGACGAGGAGGCGATGCGTCGCCGTCATGCGCTGCGCGCACGGCGGCGGCCGATCCAGCTACTTGACCATTGGTTGAGCCAGGTGGAATCGCTAATCGAGCGCAACGACGCTGTCGTCCCAGAACCGTTGGTCGGCGAAATCGCTAGATTCCTGGGCAAGCTGAATCCTCGTCTGCATCGCAGGCTGCGCAGGAACGGCAGGCGCGAGGCGGTGCGGGTACTCGATGTGCTGTTCGAGGCAGAGGAGGAGTTTCTGCCCACGACGCCTGAGGGCGGCCAAGCTCTCCGGTAACCGGCGACCGTATATGGTCGCCGTGGTGAATCCGGTCTCAGCTCCCGTCGGCTACGGGATCGATTTCGGAACGAGCAACAGCGCCATCTCCGTCGCCTATCCCGATCGCGTCGAAGTGCTGCCGCTAGGACGCTGGCGATCGGCGATGACACTGCCATCGTTCGTGTACCTGCATCGCGGTGGGCGTCGCGCCGCAGGCGACGAAGCGGTGAGGACGTTCCTCAAATCGGGGCACGAGAAAACCGACTGCTGGAACTGCCCCCTGGCACCTTACGGTTGGGACACGGACTGCAGGCAGTACCGCAAGGGTGGTGGTTGCAACGACGCGCGGCTTCTGTCTGGCGTCAAGCACGACCTGGCGAAGGTCGGTTTCGCGGGCACCAACTCATGGGCGACCGACTTCACCGTGGGCGCGCTGGTCGCGGTCGTTCTGAAACGGCTGAAGGCGGAGGCCGACGCGGCCGTCGGCGGCGGCGCCCAGCGCGTTGTGCTTGGACATCCTGTGGTCTTCGCGGGCGCGGATCCCGACCATCGGGCAGACTCGGAAGCCGAGGCGTTCAGCCGGCTCGAGCAGGCCGCCGTCGAGGCCGGGTTCGAAGAGACCGCTTTCCTGCCCGAGCCGACTGCGGCAGTCATGGGCGAGCCGACCCATCCTGGCGTCGAGATCGCGGTCGACTTCGGCGGGGGCACGTTCGACGTGGCCGTGATGGACTCGCGGGACGGAGACCCCCGAATCGCCGGTTTGGCGGGTGTGGCGGTCGGCGGCGAAATGCTGGACGGGGTCCTTTTCGAGACGAGCGTCGGGCCGGCGCTCGGTCTGGAAGCTTTGCCCAACTGGCTTTTCAACGAGCTTCGGACCGCGAGTTCGGTGCGGCTTCTCATGGCCGACCCGGGAATCCCTGCCATCCTGACGCGGATCGGAGGGACGGTGGCCGAGCTTGTTCACGCGCTGCTCTATGAGGGCTATGCGTACGACTTCTACAAGGCCATCGAGGCGGCCAAGATCGAGTTGTCGAGCTCCGACATCACGGAGCTGGAGTTCTCTCCGCTGGGCCTGCGGGTCACTCTGCGCCGCTCAGCATTCGAATCGATGATCCGACCAGAGCTGGACCTGGTCCGCGAGGCGATCGGTAGAGCGTTGGGCGAGGCGAGCGTCCAGCCGGGAGAAGTCGACCGCGTCCTGTTGACCGGCGGCTCCGCCTACATCCCCGCCTTCCGCGGCGACCTTGCCCAGACCTTCGGCGAAGACCGCCTCGAGCAACGGGACGCGTTCACCGCGGTGGTGCATGGCCTGGGCGTGCGCGCCCAGCAGCTCTGGGGGCTCTGACAATATGGTTGGCAGTAGTTCGACGCGGGAGATGGCAATGACGACGTCAAAGAGCACGAAGTCCATGCATGACTGGCGCTTTCCGGCCGAGTCCGACCAGTATCGCGAGGCGCGCGACGAGCTGCTCGAGGCCGAGGTCGGGCTGAGGCGCCAGATCGAATCGGTGGCGGCGCAGCGGCGCAAGCTGCCGCTCGGCGGCGTCGTGCCTACCGACTACGTATTCGAGGAGTGGGACGACCGCACCAATGCGGCTCGATCGGTCAGGTTCTCCGATCTGTTCGAAGACGGCAAGGACACGCTGTTCGTCTACAGCCACATGTTCATCCCGGGCCCCAACGGCCTACCCCTCGAGGAGGGTTGCCCTTCGTGCACCTCGATCATCGATGGCATGGATGGATCAGAGCCGCATATCTCGCAGAGGATCAATTTCGTGGTCGTCGCGAAAGTGCCGATCGCGCAATTCCGCGCGCACGCGCAATCGCGAGGCTGGCGTCACGTGCGCCTGCTGTCGTCCGCCAAAAACACATACAACCGCGACTATCGCGCGGAGAGTCCGTCAGGCGAGCAGTTTCCGATGGCGACCGTTTTCACGCGCCGGGACGGACAGATCCATCACACATGGAGCAGCGAGCTGTTCCTGGTCCCCAACGATCCCGGCCTGGATATGCGACACGTCGACTTCATGTGGCCGCTCTGGACCGTGCTCGACCGCACGCCCGACGGACGTGGCAAGGACTGGGGTGCCGAGCTCGACTACTCCGAGAAAGCTACTTAACGGCACCGGCGGGGGCATGGATCGTTGTGAGCGTGGCCTCGAGCTGCTGACGTAGACCTTCGAACTTGGGCGGCAGCACCAGGCGCTCGCCCAGATGCGCGGGGTCCTCGTCCACGGCAAAGCCCGGGCCCATCGTGGCGATCTCGAACAGCACGCCGCTCGGTTCGCGAAAGTAGACGGACTTGAACCAGTAGCGGTCGATGACAGGCGTCGGCTGAGCTCCGGCCGCGATGACGCGATCCCGCCAGGCGGTCTGCTCGTCGTCGAGCGAGGCCCACGCCACGTGGTGCACGGTTCCGGCTCCAGGCACGCCGCGCTCTGCAGGGGCGACGTCGTACACATATCGCCCCCCTCGGCTTTCGCCGCGAGCCTCCCACGACGTGTCGCCTGCTCGCACGAACCCCAGCGCGTCCTCGAGCAGCTCCCGGCTCGCTTCGGGGCTGGACGTGTACGCACGCACCTCTTCGAATCCCTGAATCGCGTGCTCGGCCGGTATCTCGGGATGCGAGGCGGTCAGGGGAGCGTCAGACGTCTCCACGACACGCAGCTCCAACCCAAGACCCTCCGGATCGGAGAACACCAGCGATCCTTTCGATCGCAGCCCATTGCCGAGGCGCTGCTCCCAGAAGTCGAGCGCCTGCTCGGAGCCGACCCGAAGGACGATCCGGTGGATCATGCCTCGCCCCGCTCGGCCAGGACGGGCGCCTGGATATTCGAAAAAGGTCAGGTCGAGGCCGGGGCTGCCCTTGTCGTCGCCATAGAAGAGGTGGTAAACG
Source organism: Candidatus Dormiibacterota bacterium (assembly GCA_036390875.1). Classification (GTDB taxonomy): domain Bacteria; phylum Chloroflexota; class Dormibacteria; order Dormibacterales; family Dormibacteraceae; genus UBA10449. The sequence continues at coordinate 4,668 of DASWBB010000111.1, read as the reverse complement.
GTGGGGTCGTCCTGGTTGACCGTCTTCTTCACCAGCCGCAATCCCAACCTGCCGGCGTAGAAGTCGACGTTCGCCTGGGCGTCGCCCGTGATCGAGCTGACGTGGTGGATGCCTTCGAGATTCATTCCTGTCGCCTCCAAGAGATTCTCTAGAAACTACCCGGCTGGCCCTCATCTCATTCCTGGTCGGGGTCGCCTGGAACGCGAGAGCCAAATCCCCACTGTTCGCAGGGGGCCATCAGCGAAGGCGGGTGGTAGCCTGCGGTTGCGATCCGGCCGCAGAGTTCGGAAGCCCCAATGAGCAGCCAACCGGTCGTCGCCAGCGACCAGCGACAGAGGGAAGTCCGAGCGCGCGCTCTGGACGAAAACTTCGACGCCCAGCGGCGCCAGATCGGCGAGCGGGTGGCGGTCATGTTCCGCTGGATCTTCCTCGCGGTCCTGACCGCGCTGGTCAACCTGACCTCGATCACCAGCAATCAGGAGAAGTTGACCGTCGACATCGCTCTCGGCATCTGGGCCGCCATGAATGTCGTCGTCACGCTGCTGCTGGTCAGGGGCTTCAGGCCAGGCAAGCAGTTCAGCCTCTCCACGATGACCGTGGACATCTTCTTCGCGGCGGGGCTGGTCTACCTCACCAACGGTTTCAACAGTCCTTACTTCCTCGCCCTCTTCCTTTCCGTGATCACGAACGCGGTCCGGTTCGGGGCGACCGCAAGCGTCGTCTCCGCTCTGTTCATCGCATTCATCTATCTGTTCGTGGGCGGCAGCTTCACGCCGACCACGCTGTCCAACGATCCCAACTCGCGCGTCAGCGCACTCGGCATCGTGTTCCTGTTCCTCATCGTGGCGCTGGCGACCGGCTATATGACCCGCGAGCTCGAGCGCGAACGCCGGCAGGCGATTCAGCGCGCAGCCCAGGCTGACCTCCTGCGCGAGCTGAGCGCGAGCATCAGCACCCAAACCGACATCAAAGATGTATTCGGGGCGATGGTGAGCAATGCCCTCGAGATGACCGGCGCGACACTGGGCAGCATGGTGCTCGCCTCGCCTGACGGCTTCTCGGTCGTGGCCACGGCGAAATTGGAGCAGGGCCCCGAAGGCGCGCCGGACCTTCTTGACGACACGCAGCTCGCGCAGGTCGCCCGCTCGGGGGAAGCCGCGTTTTCAAGCGATCGAGGCGCGATCGTTGTGCCGATGGCGTCGGGCGGGGGCGTGACTGCGCTCTTGACTCTAAAGCGCCCCAGCCGCGCGTTCACGAACCAGGATCTTTTCGCTGTTGCCGCATTGTCTGGTGGTTCGGCCGTCGCCCTTGCAAATGCGCTCCGCTACCACGCCAGCACGCAGGAGGCGACGACGGATGGTCTGACCGGTCTCTACAACATCCGCGAGCTGCACAAGAGACTCGAGGCTGCATTTGCGCGTGCTGATCGGTCGACCGCGTCCATCTCGCTCCTGCTCATCGACTTCGACTTCTTCAAATCGGTGAACGATGAGCTCGGCCATCAGCACGGTGACCTCGTGCTGCAGTTGGGCGCGCGGATCGCGCGCGGCGCCGCACGTGCGCAGGACTCGGTGGCGCGTTACGGCGGCGACGAGCTGGCGATCCTCGCCGCCGACACGTCGGCCGTCGGCGCTCAGCGGCTCGCCTACCGCATCGTCGATGCGGTGCACGCAGCAGCTGTGGCCACCACCGCGGGCAAGTCCCTGACTTTCAGCGTCGGGGTCGCCACCTACCCCGAAGACGCGTTGACGGCACAGGAGCTCATCGCTGCCGCGGACCAGGCTCTGTACCTCGCCAAGCGCGAGGGCAAGGACCGCGCGTGCACGTTCCCGCAGCTCGTGACGGAGCTCGAGCTGGCCAACGGAAATCTCACGACCATGCTCGCCGACGCCGGCCCGCAGGTGGTCGTCGCCGCAGCGCATGCGGTCGACCACCGCAACCCGATCGCGCAGGGCCATTCCAGCCGCGTGACCTCCATCGCCGAGGCGGTCGGCTTACGGATGGGCCTCCAGCCCAGCAAGCTCGAGGAGCTCCGCATGGCTGCATTCCTCCATGACGTCGGGCACATGACTCTCGGCGTCGACGCCAACAGCTTCGAGGTGCCGGGCCACGCGGAAGAGGGCGAACGGATCGTGGCGGGCGCCAAGTTCTCTCCCGAGATCGCATCCGCGGTCCGCCATCACCACGAGCGGTGGGACGGCCAGGGCAAGCCAGACGGGTTGGCGGGCGAGGACATCCCGCTGGCCGCCCGCATCCTTGCCGTGGCCGAAGGGTACGAGGCCATGACCGCCGGTCGCGGATGTGAGCGGCTTGGCGTCGCCGCCGCCCTGGAAGGTCTCAAGGCTGGATCCGGCTCGCAGTTCGACCCGGCCATCTTCGAGGCCCTGACCAAGGCCGTCGGCGATACGAGCCTTGAATCAGTCCTACCCACCGTCGCCCTGCCTGCCGTCGCTGCACCAGTACCCGCCTAGCGGTATCGTTTCTCGATCGACGAACCCCAGCTGATAGTCGTGGGCGCCGGCCCCGCCGGGCTGGCTGTCGCGGCCGAGGCTCGCCGGCACGGGCTCACCACCCAGATCCTGGACGCAGCCGAAGCTGTCGGCGCGAGCTGGCGCGGTCATTACAACCGGCTCCGCCTCCACACGACGCGCGGCCTCTCGGGCTTGCCCGGCGTCCCGATTCCGGCGCGCCTTGGGCGGTGGATCGCCCGCGACGACTTCGTCGCGTACCTCGAGCATTACGCCCGCAGGGTCGGTGTGCCCATCCGATTAGGCGTGCGGGTCGAGCGCATCGATTTGGCGCGGGGCGGCTGGAGCCTCACCACCAGCGCAGGGCAGCTCGAGGCGGGTCAGGTTGTCGTCGCCACGGGCCACAACCACACCCCGCGGCTGCCCGACTGGCCCGGCCGGAGCGGCTTCACCGGCGAGCTCACCCATTCCTCGGGCTATCGCAGCCCGGCGCCCTACAGCGGCCGAGACGTCTTGGTCGTCGGCGCGGGGAACTCAGGCGCGGAGATCGCAGCCGACCTCGTCGAGGGCGGCGCCCGCAAGGTCTGGATCTCGATTCGCACACCGCCCAACATCGTCAGACGCGACGGCCCCGCCGGCATCGCCCCGCAGCACCTCGGGATCCTGATGCGCCCGCTGCCCCTCAAGATCGTCGACCCACTGAGCCTGTTGGTGCAGAAGGTCGTGATCGGTGACCTGTCCAAGTACGGAATCGCCGCACCTGCGAGCGGCGTTGCGACACGCGTGCTCGAAGGACACATCCCGCTCATCGACGTCGGTTTCCTGGCCCAGCTGAAGGCGGGGCGCATCGAAGTCGTGCCGGGGGTCACCGGCTTCGACGGCAGCGAGGTGATCTGCGGCGAGCGCCGCCTCACGGCGGACGCCGTCATCGCCGCGACCGGATACAGCCCAGGCCTGGAACCGATGGTCGGCCACCTGGGAGTGCTTGATGGGAATGGGCGTCCCCGCTTTCACGCGCCGCAGTGCTCCCCGCAGGCCGCCGGCCTTTTCTTCATCGGTTACTCGAACCCGATCAGCGGCAACCTGCGCGAGATCGCCCATGACGCCCGGGCGCTGGGTCCCGTCCTGGCGGCGGAAGCAGCTCGAACCCAGGATTCAGTTCGAGCCTCTTGACGGGGCGCTTCAGCCGGCGTAGACGCCGCCGTCGGCCCCGACCTGCACCTTGATCGGCGGCAGTGGACTCGGGGCCGGGCCGGCGACCACCGCGGCCCCGTGCGCGGGGTCGAACTGGGCCCCATGGCACGGACAGACGATCAGGCGTTGGCCCGAGTCATACGCCACCTGGCAGCCCGCATGTGTGCACACGGCGTCGAACGCCACGACGCTGCCGCCCGGCAATGCGATGGCGACCGCAGGATCGCCGCTCGCCGGATCCTGGAATGCGAGGCTGCCCTGGGACTGGAGGTCGGCGAGGGCCCCGATCTTCGTGCCGGTCGGAGATGCGACCGGGGTTGGGGCCTCAGAGGTACCTGTGGGGGTCGACGGGATCGATCCCCGCGTGCGCGGCAGGAGTGCCAGGACCCACACCAGCGCCACGCCCGCTCCGCCGATCTGAATCAGCAACCGGCGCCGGGCGAGGTCGGTTACGCGCGGGATCCTGGTGACGTTGGCCCGCTGATCGGGTGCGAACAGCGGCCGTGCGGTCAGCACCCCCTGATCGCCGATCAGCGCCAGAGTGATCCAGGCCACTGTGTAGATGCTGTCGGAGCCGAGGAAGTAAGGCTGGACCGTCCAGCTTGCGGTCAGGAAAAGGACGAAGGAGAGCACCGCGCCCGCGGCGGCCGCCCAGCGGGTCGCCAGTCCCAGGATGACCAGCGCACCGATCACCAGCTCGGTGGCGATGACGCCGATTCCGGTCAGTTGGGGCACGGGCAGGGCCAGCCACTCGAGCAGGAAGCCGATGGGGGAGTGGGTCGCGAAGCTCTGCAGCTGGGTGCCGATATAAGTCGTGGATCCAGGCTGGAGAAAGCCCGGGTCGGCTATCTTCTGCAGCCCCGCGTAAACGAAGGTGAGCCCCAGGAAGAGGCGCAGCGGCACGGTCGCGTATACGAGCCAGCGGTCGGGTGCCGTGGGACCTGGGCGCTGATAGGCAGCTCGGGCATTCTTCTTGGCCACTGTGCGACCTTACCCGCAAACGCGA
>DASWBB010000110.1:0-30804 GCA_036390875.1 Candidatus Dormiibacterota bacterium | reverse complement strand
TGGACGAGCGAGGCAAACGCATCCGGATGTACTACGGCGCGGCGGACTGTCGCATGGCCGCAGCCGACTTCGACGTCGACGCGATCCTCGCCTCTCTGGCACCGTGCTGAGGCAGCTTGCCGCACTGACGAGGCCCATCCCGGCGGCCGGACCTCGGGCGTTGGGGCTCGCGGTCTATTCCGACTCGGTGGGCGAGCACTTCGAAGCCCGTGAAAGTGGCGTTGAGGGCGTCGCATGCGTGGACGACGCCGCGCGCGCCTCCGCGCTGCTGTTCAAGCTCTGGGCTGCCACAGGCAATGGCGCGCTCAAACAGTGGGCGGAGGGGTTGCTCGACTTCGTGCTCTGGATGTACGCCGGCGACGGCCGCTGGCACAACTTCATCTACGACTGGCAGGGCACCCGCAACACCCATGGCCCAACCTCAGATGCCGGGATCAACTTCTGGCAGGCGCGGGCGACCAGCGCCCTCGCGGAGGCGGACGTGCTTGTGGGCCTCGGTGGCGCGAAACCGATCTTGGCGGCCGCGCTTTCCGCCGCCGCGTCCGCGTGTCCGCCCTCCGATGTGCGAGCCATCCACGCGCGGGGTGCGTTGACACTTCTCCAGCGAGCGCCAGACACCTGGCTCTCAGTGCAACTCTCCGCGTGGTGCGACGAGCTTGCCGATTGCCAGCGCGACGGAATGTTGATGAACTCGCCCGACGAGCGCGGCCGGCCCCACCTCTGGGGCCATGTACAGGAAGCGGTGCTGGCCGACGCCTCGGTCGCACTAGGTCGGGAGAATCTGCTCATCATGGCGGTCACCAGCGCTGAGGCTGTGTTCGTAGAGGTCATCGAGTCTGGTTTCGACCTCCCACACGTTCAGAGCTACGACGTTCAGTCGGCGGTGTTCGTCATGGACCGGCTTGCGGCGGTCACGGGCCAAGCGCGATATGGGGAGCTCGCGTGGAAGGCCCGGAGCTGGTTTGACAGCCGCAACCCCACCGGCGCCGCGATCTATGACCGAGGGGTGGGCCGCGTCGCGGACGGGATCGACAATGGCCGGCTGAACGATCGCTCGGGGGCTGAAGCCAACATCTCGGCCGGCTTTGCGCTGCTGGACGATCCGGAGGTGCTCTCCACGGCACGAAGATGGTCCGCCGCCTGGTAGCCGGTTCTCATTCGAGACGCACTCTGTTTCGATCCAGGCGCTGAGTGTGACAAGCACGTCTCGATACGGCCCAAGAGTCCCGATTTGCACAGGTCGTTTGGAGCTTTGATCGGATGGCCCTGTGGTTCATCTTGTGAGCATGGATAGACGCCTGGCGTCCGATCAGACGCTCGAGGTGCTCTCGTCCGATGAGTGCTTTCTACTGCTCAGATCTCGGGACCTGGGCAGAATCGCATTCAGCATCGAGGGCCAGCCCGAGGTTTTTCCGATCAACTACGCGATGGAAGGCCAGATCGTGGTGTTCCGCACTGCACCAGGTACCAAGCTCGACCACGTCCCGAAGGCTCGGCTCGCCTTCGAGGTGGACGACTGGGACCCGAAGCTGGGCATAGGCTGGAGCGTCGTGGTCAAAGGTCTCGCCGAAGAAGTCACCGGAAACTTGGGGCGGACCGCGGAGCATCTTCGAAAAACACCGGTGCATCCGGTTGCGCCCGGCGAGCGCTGGCACTGGCTGGCCATCCAGCCCGCGGAGGTGTCGGGCCGGCGCTTTCAGGTGCGGGCCGGGCCGCAACGGCGCGCCCGTGACTGGCGTCGCCCCCCTCCTGGCGACTACCGGCGAGCCTAGGTCCGTCGAGCGCCTCCTTATCGGCTCATGGGTCCTGCCTGCAGGCGGCCATTCGCCTCTGACCGAATCGATGCCGGCACGGCTGGGCTGAGTTACCGATGACCTGATATTGGGGGGCCGATTGCCCTTCGGCCAACCGTGTCCCGCGAGACAGAATGATCGCGAGAGACGATGCCGCTCGAGGACATCCTGCTGCGTTTCCGGCGCGTTTGGGCCCCGCCCGGGCCGGTCATGGGTCAGGCAGGTGTCCCCGCCGACCTTCAGGCCCGCGTAGACGATGAGTTGCGTGAGCTGACCGCACTGCTGGCATCGATCGATGAAGAGTGCCAGGCCGTGGTGCGCGCGGCCGAGGAGGAGGCCGCGAAGATCGTGGCCCGCGCCCGCGCGGATGCCGCCAGCGCCGTCGAGGCTGCGCAGCACGGTATTCCGGCGGTTCGTGCCCAGGGGGCGGCAGCTCGGATCAAGGATCGCCAAGCGGTCATAGACGCCCTCATCGTCGGCGCCCAGAAGGAAGCAATTGAACTGCGCGATCGGGCGCGGAAGCGGATGGACGGGGTGGTGGATACCGTGCTGGCCAAGACGTTCGCCAGCGCGTCGGCGGAGGAGGGAGATGCCCGCATCGTGGGTGGCGGCTAGCGTTCGGGCGCGGCTGCTCGGGAATCGCCGCCTCGGCACCGCCGGCGCTGCCGGGTTGGCTCGCGCCGACGGCCTGGGTGCGGCCCTCGAGCTTCTCAGGCGCTCCCCCTATGGACCGAACATCGAGCCGGGGATGTCCCTCGAGGTGGCACAGCGGCAGGTGGCGGCGACAGCGCTCTGGCACGTGCGACTCTTGGCCGGCTGGCTGCCCCCCGGCGGATCCTCCGTCCTTCAGCCGCTCGCCGCGTGGTTCGAGATCGCCAACATCGAAGAGCGCCTCGGCTACCTGTCGGGCGGCGACCACCCGCCGCCGTACCAGCTCGGCCGCATGGGGACCGCGTGGCGGGCCGTGTCGGCGGTGACGACGCCCGACGCCATCCGTGATGCTCTGGCGCAATCGCGCTGGGGCGACCCCGGCACATCGGACCCCGGAGCGATGGTGCTTGCCCTGCGTTTCAGGTGGGTGGCCTGGATCAGCGGCGCAGTGCCTGGTGCAGCGGTGTGGGCCGAGTCCGCCGCGGCTCTTTTGGCCGCGCGCCTGTGCTTCACGCTGCCACGAGGTTCCCTGGCGCCGTTCGCCGTTGCGGTCTTCGGGCTGCCGGCAGGCTGGGAGCATGCGGGCTCCGCTCATGACCTGGCGGCGATGCTCCCACACCGGCTGGCCTGGGTGCTCGACCGAGTGCAGGAGCCGTCCGACCTCTGGATGGCGGAGGCGCGATGGTGGGCGAGGGTCAGGAGGGATGCCATCGACATGGTCCTGCGGTCGCGATTCGAATCCTCGGTCGTGGTCGGGGTCGCGGCATTGTTGGCGCATGACGCCTGGCTGGTCAGGGCGGCGCTGAGCGCAGCTGTACGCGGGCGTCCTGCCCAAGGAGTGTTCGATGCCGTGGCCTGAGGCCGTAGAGGCCGTGCACATGAGCCGCGTGGCGGTCGTCGGACCGTCGATCCGCCTGCGGGAAATCCTGGTGCAGGTTGCGGACGCGGGTGTCGTGGAACTCGAAACCAGCCCTGATGCGGAGTCGGGCGAGGCGGCCGAGGCGCTGCGCCGCTTGCGCGCATCTGGAGCCCCCACCCCCGAGCCGCGTCTTTCTGCCGTCCAAAGGCCGCCATCCGAGCTCGAAGGGAAAGGGTTTGCCGACCTGCTCGCCGGCGAGGTTCAGCTCGAAGGTCGCTCCCGCGCGGCCGCGGTCAGGGGCTCGTTCTCGGTCGTCGTCGGATGGTGCCCGCGGGCTGAGATCGAGCATCTTCGTGAACGGGTGGAACCACTTGGTGCCGGCGTCGCCGAACTGCCCAGGCGCCCATTCATGGAGCCGCCGGTGCTCCTGCGGACGCCGAAAGCGGCACGGGCGTTTCGCCCGCTGGTGGAGACGTACGGGACGGTCCGCTACACGGACATCGATCCGACCCCCTTCACCGCCATCTCCTACGTGCTGATGTTCGGGATGATGTTCGCCGACGCCGGCCACGGCCTGCTGCTCGCGGCGCTGGCGCTCATCCTCAGGTTCAATCGCTCCCCTCGATTGGCGCAGTTCAAGCAGAGCTGGGCGATCCCGTTTGCCGGCGGTCTCGTCGCGACGGCCTTCGGGTTGGCCTACGGTGAGTTCTTCGGGCCGACCGGGCTCGTCCCCGTAGTCTGGCTGCGGCCGCTTCAGAACCCGCTGCAGCTGCTGGTGGCCGGCGTCCTGGTCGGCGCCGCTCTCCTCGCCGTCAGCTACGTCATCGGCACCGTCAACCGGTGGCGCGAGGGAGGCGTGAACGAGGCTCTCTACTCGAACTCGGGCGTCGCGGGCGCTCTCATGTTCGGCGGGATCGGCGGTGTGGCGCTGTCCTGGTGGCAGCACAGCACATTGGTCCTCTTCCTGAGCCTGGTGCCTGTGGTTGTGGGGTTGGGCCTGATGTTCGTGGGCTTTCTCTATGAGGCGGGCGGAGGCGGCGTCGGGTTTCTGGAGGCGGTCGTCGAGCTCTTCAACTCGCTGCTCCGTCTGGGCGCCAACTCAATCTCGTTCGCCCGGCTGGCCGCGTTTGGAATCGCCCACGCAGCCATCGGCGCGCTGGTCTGGAACGCGACGCAGGGTCTGTTTGCGGCCGGATTCTGGTACGCGGCCATCCCGGTGTTCGTGGTCGGCAACGCCATCGGCTTTGTGCTCGAGCTCGTTGTGGTCGCCATCCAGGCGTTGAGGCTCACCTACTACGAGCTGTTCTCGCGCATCTATTCCGGGGAGGGACGCGCCTTCGAACCCTGGCATCTCACCGTCATCAAGGAGGGCTCATGAGTCTGATCCTCTATTCCGCACCGTTCATCGTCGTCGCCAGCCTGGCCGTCACGTTGAGCCTGCGTAAACGGCGCCGTACGGCGCTCTACGTCGCGGTCGGCACCAACGTCCTGCTAGGGGTGGCGGGCATCTTGCTTCTCACGGAGTGGTCGCAATCCGGCGGCGCGGTGCTGGGTGTGCACCTGGTGGCATCGACATCGAGCAGTGATTGGGCACCCATGATTGGGGCCGCGATCGCCGTGGCCGGATCGTCGATCGGGGCGGCCATCGGCGTGGCGTACACGGGCGCCGCCGCCATCGCAGCCATCAGTGAGAAGCCCGAGATCTTCGGTCGGGCGATGGTCATCGTCGGGCTGGCGGAGGGGATTGCGATCTACGGTCTCGTGATCGCGGTCGCATTGCTGAACCGGTGATGAGCAGGATCGCAGCCCTCGGGGAACGCAACCGCATCCAGGGTTACTCGATCGCGGGCGTCGAGGTGTTGGCGGTCGACTCCGCTGACGATTTCGTCGCGGCCTGGCGGAGGCTTCCGCTCGACGTGGTAGTGCTGATCCTCACCCCCCAGGCCGCGGCGGCTCTTGCTCAGACAGTGGACGAGCGCCCGAATGTGCTGGTGGCGGTGTTGCCATGACCGGTCTCGATGCGCTCCGGGAGCACCATCTCGCTGCGGCCCGCACTCAGGCGGAGCAGATCCTCCAGCACGCCAGGCAGCAAGCCGGCGAGATCGCCGGCAAGGGTGACGCCGACGCGTTGGCCGTTGTGGAGAAGGCGCGCCATGAAGGCGAAGCCGCAGCCGGACTCGACACCGACCGAGCGTGGACGGCGGCGCGGCGGAAGGCTCGCGGCGCGATCCTCGCGGCAGAGCGTGAGATGTACGACGAGCTGCGCGCGCGTGTTGCGCTCGCCGTTCGCCGGGATGCCCGCTATCCGGTTCTCCTCGAGCACCTGGGGCACGCCGCCCAGCGGCGCCTGGGACCGGGCGCGATGGTGGAGATAGACCGCGATGGCGACCAGGGAGTCAGCGCGACCCGGAAGGACCGGCGCGTCGAGTTGTCCCTGGCCGCCATCGTCGACGCGGGGCTGGGCGAGCTGGGTCCGCGCGTTGCGGAGTTGTGGCGATGATCGAAGCATCTGCCGGCAAGGTTCGGCGCGTGAACGGGCCGGTGGTCGAAGTCACGGGCTTGAAGGGCATTGCCGCCGCCGAGCTCCTGGAGGTGGGCCCGGAGAGGCTGCCGGGCGAGGCGATCATGATCCGCGAAGGCGTCGTCACCGCGCAGGTTTATGCATACACGGGTGGGCTGGCCCCAGGTGCCGAGGCCCATGGGCTGGGCCGGCCGCTCTCGGTGGCTCTTGGCCCCGGGCTGCTGGGCGGCGTATTCGACGGCACCATGCAGTCTCTCGGTGATGCCGGCGAAATGCTCAGCGTCGCAGACCGCCTGCTACCGCGAGCGGGGCGGCGCTGGGACTTCCAGCCGCGCGCCAGGGCCGGCGACGACGTCGCCGGCGGGACGGTTCTCGGAGTCATTCAGGAGACGCCGGCGATCGAGCACCGACTCTTGGTTCCTCCGGGCATGCGCGGCAAGCTCACCTGGATCGCCGATGCGGGCGCCCACTCGAGTGACGAGCCTCTGGCCACCATCGGCACCGATTTGCGCATTCAGTTCTCGTCGAACTGGCCGGTGCGCAAACCGCGCCCGGTGGCGGAGAGACTGCCGGCTGGGCAGCCTCTGGTCACCGGCCAGCGAGTGCTCGACCTCCTGTACCCGATCGCCAAAGGCAGCACCGCGTGTGTGCCAGGCGGGTTCGGGACGGGGAAGACGATGCTCCTGCAGCAGATGGCCAAATGGAGTGATGCGGACGTGATCGTCTACGTCGCCTGCGGCGAGCGTGGCAATGAGATGGCCGACGTGCTGGACGAGTTTCCGAGGCTGGTCGATGCGCGCTCTGGTCGATCGCTCATGGATCGCACGGTGATCATCGCCAACACCTCGAACATGCCTGTGATGGCACGCGAGGCGAGCATCTACACCGGCGTAACGATCGCCGAGTACTTCAGGGACATGGGCTATCACTCGATGGTGATCGCCGACTCCACATCGCGCTGGGCCGAAGCGCTGCGCGAGTTCGCGTCGCGCACTGGGCAGCTCCCGGCCGAGGAAGGCTATCCGGCGGCGCTGTCCTCGAACCTCGCCGCGTTCTACGAGAGGGCCGGATACGCGCGAACGCTGGCGGGAGCCGAGGCATCGGTCACGGTGATCGGAGCAGTGTCGCCACCCGGCGGAGACATGACGGAGCCGGTCACAGCTCATACGACCAGATTCGTGCGGAGCCTGTGGTCGCTCGATCGCGATCTTGCCTACGCCCGACACTATCCCGCCGTCGGATGGACCGACTCGTTCAGCCGGGACGCCGAGCGGCTTGCGTCCTGGCATGCGGCACGTGGTGACCCGCTCTGGGGGGCACGGCGCGAACGGGTCATCGCGCTCCTCGGCGAATCCGACCGGCTGCGATCCGTGGCCGAGCTCATTGGCCGCACCGCACTGCCGGATCGCGAGCGGGTCGTTCTTCTCGCGGCGGAGCTGATTCGAGAAGCCGTGCTGCAGCAGAGCGCGCTCAGCACCAACGATGCGTACTGCACGCCTCCGAAGCAGGCCGCGTTGATGGATGCGGTGCTCCGGGTGTACGACCGGTGCATCGACCTCGTTCGTGCCGGAGTGCCGGCTTCGCTCATCGAGGGCGTCGATCTGAGCGCCCTGGCAAGGGCGAAGGACCTTGGCGGACCGCAGGACACGGAAGCGGCCGCGACTGCCGCCGATCAGCTTCTGGCGCAGCTCGAGGCGATCAAATGATCCAGTCGCGCAGCCTGCCGGTCGAGTACTCGCATGTGACGTCAGTCGAGGGACCGCTGCTGGTGGTGAGAGGCGTGGACGGAGTCGGCTGGGACGAACAGGCCGTGATCAAGCTGGACTCCGGCGAGCTGAGGCACGGGCAAGTGCTGGAGGTCGATCGCGACCTCGCCGTCGTGGAGATGTTCGAGGGCGGCGACGGCATCAAGCCCGACGGCGTCCGCGTCGCCTTCACCGGCAGCCCGATCCGCATCCCGGTCGGCGAGGGCTGGATGGGCCGCGTGTGCAACGGCCGCGGGGATGTGATCGACGGTGGTCCGCCCGTGATGGGCGCCGAGTGGAGGAACGTCGCCGGCAGCCCTATCAACCCGGCGCGCCGCGTCCCGCCACGTGACCCCATCATCACCGGGATGTCGGCTGTCGATGGCCTGGCCACGCTGGTCCGTGGCCAGAAGCTCCCGATCTTCTCCGTCGGCGGCCTTCCGCACCTCGAGCTGGCCGCCCAGATCGCAGCGCAGGCGTCGGTCGAGGGATCGACCTTTCGGATCATCTTCGCGGCGATGGGCATCACCAACGCCGACGCGGACCTCGTGCGGGACGCGCTCGAGGAGCGGGCTCAGCGAGGCGAGCTGGCGCTGCTGATCAACCTCGCGGGCGATCCGGTGGTCGAGCGAATTCTGGTGCCTCGGCTGGCGCTCACGATAGCGGAGCACCTCGCTTTCGACCTCGGCCACCATGTTCTCGTCGTCATGTGCGACATGACCAGCTACTGCGAGGCGGTGCGCGAAGCTGCCGCCGCGAGAGGGGAGATACCGGGCCGCCGTGGTTATCCGGGCCACCTGTACAGCGACCTGGCGGCGGTATACGAGCGGTGCGGCAGGCTGCGCGGTCGCCCCGGCTCGATCACGCAGTTGCCGGTGCTGACCATGCCCGCCGGCGACATCACGCACCCGGTCCCAGACCTGACCGGGTACATCACCGAGGGCCAGCTCGTCCTCTCGGCGGAGATGCAGGCGCAGGGCGTCTACCCCCCGTTCGAAGCGCTCAGCTCGCTTTCACGCCTCATGCGAAACGGAGCGGGGCCCGGCCGCACACGCGATGATCACCTACCCGTTTCCGCGCAGGTCTTCGCCGCTCTCGCTCGGGCGCGCCAGGCGCGCGAGCTCGAAGAGATGGTCGGGGCGGACGCGCTGTCTGAGACCGACCAGCGCTACCTTCGATTCGCATCTGAGGTCAACCACTCGATGCTGAACCAGCGGCGCGATGAGGCACGCAGCCTCGACGACACGCTGGATCGCGCCTGGCAGGCGCTCGCAGTGCTGCCGAGGCGAGAGCTGACGATGCTCTCGGCCCAGCTTGTCGACCAGCATCTGCGCACGGAAGGAGTGGTCGGGTGAGGCTGCGCTTTCCACCTGGCAGGGCGGGACGCCTCTGGCTCGATCACCGGCTCGGGCTGGCCAGGCGAGGCGCCGATCTGCTCGACAAGAAGAGGAGGGTGCTCGCGCAGGAGGAGCGGCGCTTGCACGTGCTGGCGCGTCAGACAGCAGTTGACTGGGAGCGGGCCGCGCGCGATGCGGAAACCTGGCTCAACCGCGCGGCGGTCATGGTCGGTGACGAGAAGCTCGCACTGCTCGCGGCGCAGCATCCGCCGGCCCAGCTGACGGTCCGCCTGCACAGCTCGATGGGCGTCACTTTCGTCGCTGAGACCGACCTCGAACTTGGAGCGGAGCCACAGCATCCGTCAGGGGGTTCTGCCGCAGCGGATCTTGCTGTGACCGCAGTCAGGCGAGCCGTCGAGTCCGCTGTCAAGGATGCCGTCGCGCAATCGGCCCTCAAGCGGGTGAGTGCGGAGCGTGCGCTGACGGCCCGCCGCCAGCGAGCGGTTGAACGACGGTGGGTTCCCGCCCTGGCCGCGGCCGCGAACCGGCTCGAGGCAGCGCTTGACGAATTGGAGCGCGAAGAGGCCACGCGCGCCGTGTGGGTGCGGAGGCGCACCCTTCCGAGGCCGTGATGGACACACGCAGGATTCTCATCTGCACCGACGGCTCGCGGGCATCCCTCGCAGCAGCACGAGCGGCGATCGACCTGGCCGCCGGCTGGAAGAGCGAGGTGCGCGCGGTATACGTCGTCGAGACTGCAGACGCCGATGGGAAGCCCGCTCCAGAGATGATTGAGCGCATGCGCGAAGGCGGTCGCGCCATCCTCAACCGCATCGCGCAGATGGGCGACGCCAAGTCGGTCAAGGTGGTGCAGGCTCTTCTTGAAGGCGTGCCGTTCGAGGCCATCCTCAACGATGCACGCGGCTGGAAGGCCGACCTGATCGTAATGGGCAGGACGGGACGTACGGGGCCTGGCCGGGCGCTGCTCGGCAGCGAGGCGGAGCGGGTGCTGGAGTTCACGGAGCGGCCGGTCCTGATCGTCCCGACCATCGAGACGATCGCTCCTTAGCTGCACGTTGTACTTGTGCATCCGACACGCGGCCGCAACGCCCCGAAGCGTCGCGGCCGCGGACCTGCCCTTCAGCGCCCCGTTTACCCGATCACGCAGTCGAAGCGAGGGTGGAGGTTGGCGTCTTAGCGGCCGGATGCCGGACCTGACGCAGGAGAATGGTTATCACCACCGCCCACGCAGGGAGGAAGACGACGGCCGCTCCGACCGAGTCTCCAAACTGGCCTGCCTGCTGGGCTCCGACGATGAAGTAGGTCAGCACCTGGTAGCCGCCCACAACCGTGCTGAGGAGCGCTGCCAATCCGCACAGGACCGTGAGCGCAACCAGCGTGCCTCCAACGATCCAGGACGGCGACGCGCCCGCCATGCGGCCAACGAATCGGGACAGGAGCCAGTGCACGCCCGAGACGAGAAGACCCACGCCGATCAGCATCGCAGCCAGGATCAAATCGGTGGCCTGCTGCTGGCTGATGGTCGGGCCGCCGTAGTGGCCGCCGTTGAGGTCAGCGGCTGACGGCACGAAGTACGCGTAGGCGGAGTCGATCTGCGAGAGCCCGAGCTTGACCAACACGGCGATGCCGGCCAGGACTGCGAGCACACCCGCGAGCATCATGACCTGAGCGTAGAAATTCGCAGCGGTCGCCAACGTAAACTCCTCCCGGCCGCGGGATCGGAGCACGCCCACAGCACCCCAGGCTATTGCTCCCAGGATCAAGCCAGGGACCAGGATCGCAAGTGCAAACATGTTTCTACACGCACCTTCTCAACGACGCTGTGCTTCTCGTACTCGGGAGAGAAGTGCCAAAAGCCTCCTCGTAACGAGGCCATCGGCGCCGGCTAGCCCAGGAAACCGCCGGGGATGATCCAGCCAGAGGCGAACTGACGGCCTGTCACCTGCTCGGCGTGGAGAGCAACCCAATGGGGCCGGTCGCCGGGCGGGAGCGGATCAAGAGGGAGCTGGCGCAGTGCCTGGCTGCGAGCGTCCTCGGCGTCCGTGATCTCCTCGAGATTTCCGACCGCAACCACGCTCCAACCCTCGCGGACGTGCTGATCGTAGCCGTCGATCTCGAAGCAGGCATTTGAACCTGGGCCGTGCGCCAGCTTGCTGCCTGGTGCTGTGCGGAAGACGATCGACTTTTCACCGACCGCGTAGTTGACGGGAAAGATCTGCGGACGGCCATCGATCACGATCGCCAACCGGCCGAGCCGCTGGCCGCGAAGATGCTTCCAGCACTGTTCTTCCGTGAGCAGGAGCACCGCCGGCGACGGCGCCCGGGCGCCGGCTCGACCTAACGACTCCGCATCCGTTCCCGGCCAGTGCCTCACTTCACCTTCTCCTTGTTTCGAAGGGCAGCACGCGGTCTACCTCCAACTTCATAGGTTCTTCTCTGAGAACCACAGCGTTGCGCATGCCAGGCCCACCGGGTAGGGCCGTTCGGCCCTGTGCTCGTTGGTCGTCCGCATTGGCGGTCAACGAGCTAACGTGACCTGAGATGGTGGTATGCCTTCCCGTCACCGCGGAGGGACTGATCGACCTCCGCTGGGGCCGCGCCGATCGTGTGGCGATCACGGAGATAACGGGAGACGGGATCGGCGTCTGGCAGGAGTATGTCGTCGGGTGGGACGCGCTTCACGATGCGGGAAGCGAGGGCTCGCATCACGCCCGGGTGGCCCGCTTCCTCCAAGAACATCACGTCGAGGCGGTGGTGGCAAACCACATGGGTCCGCCTATGGCGCACATGCTGCAGCAGATGGGAGTAAAGGTCTGGCTTGGGGCAACTGGCGATGCGCGCCAGGCCGCGATGCGGCCCATCCAGGGCCAATCGAGCTAGCCGGCGCTTCCGCGCCAGTTTCATGTGTCTGAGCGAACAGCGCGGCGACCTTCGGTTACTGGTCCGGCTGCATCACGACAGTCCCACCTGTCGGCCGGGTGAAGTCGCACACGGTGGATCCCTCCAGGTAGCTTGATCCAGCGGGAGCGTTCACCGTTGAGGTGACGGTCATCGGGATTCCGGCCATGGTCATTCCCATAGTCCTGCAGTAGTGGGTGACCACCAGTGCCAGCACGCCACCTTCCTGGCCATCGGCGTTTGTCCCGAAGTCCGCAAAACTCGTGAACCCGGTGGCCTTCCACGTGCCCTGGCAGTGCACCGCGCCGGTCGATGTGTAGTGGACGAATTTCCCGCCTCCGGTGACCGTCCGAGCCGTTGGGTCGAATGTGCCCGATCCGGTCACGCTGATCCAGTCCCCGGGCGAACCCATCATTCCACCGCTTGGCGACAACGCAGTGTTTGTGGTCGTCAGGTCGAACGAGTAGACGGAGTGCGAGGTCGTTCCCGCAGCCAATGCTGATGACGCCAGGACCAGAGGTACGATGCCGGCCGGAATCACCGCCGCCAGCAACAGCCTGACTCGTCTCATGACAATCTGTCCTCTGTCATATCCTCTCGATCCGGGAATGCGGCCGCACCCGCTCTTTAGCCGCAAGGCTCGCATTGCCGAGTGCGGCTGCACAGGTCCGAGCGGCCCTGCCCAGAGGGGTCTTTCGGTCTGGAAGGCAATGTCAGCACTTGATCACATAGCCATTAGGTGGTATGGGTAGGAAGCCCTGATCCCTGACGCCCTTCTTGACGAGGCCGCCCGGCGCTTCGCGCTGTTGGGAGACCATTCGCGTCTCCGCATCCTTGGTGCGCTCCACACCGCCGGGGAGATGCCAGTTGGCGAACTGGCCGACATCTGCGGCCTGACCAGAACCAACCTCTCGCAGCACTTGAGCCGGCTTGCCGCGGCCGGCCTTGTCGGGCGGCGGCGCGACGGAACGACTGTCTACTACCGCGTCATTGACGCGTCTTTGGGCCAACTCTGCGATCTTGTCTGCTCCAGCCTGCGCGAAAGGGGCAGGGCCCTGGCCGCCTCGTGATTCCGCTGCCTTTGGCCGCCCCAACCAAATGGGCGAAGGTCATCGATCAAGACAAGTGCATTGGCTGCCATGCGTGCACCGTCGCGTGTAAGTCGGAGAACGAAGTTCCTCTGTCCGTCACGCGAACCTACGTCAAGGCGGTGGACGTCGGCACGTTCCCGCAAGCTCGGCGCGCCCTCCAGGTGACGCGATGCAATCAGTGCGAGGACGCGCCATGCGTTGCCGCCTGTCCGACCTCGGCGATGTTTCGCCGTCCAGATGGGATCGTCGACTTCAACAAATCTGCGTGCATCGGCTGTAAGGCGTGCATGGCAGCCTGCCCCTACGACGCCATCTTCATCAACCCGCAGGACCACTCGGCCGAGAAATGCAACTTCTGCGCGCACAGGATCGACATGGGTCTCGAGCCCGCGTGCGTTGTGGTCTGCCCGGTAGAGGCGATCATCGTCGGCGACCTGAACGATCCGGCATCGAAGGTGGCGCAGATCGTCAACCGGGACCCGGTGCAGGTTCGCCGCCCCGAGAAAGGCACACGACCCAAGCTCTTCTACAAGGGTGCCCACCAGGCGACCCTCGATCCGCTCGCCGCACGTCGGCCGGAGGGCGGTCTGTACATGTGGAGCGAGCAGCCTCAAAGCGAGCAGCAGGTCGGGTCCGGCGAGCCGTCCGCCTGGGGCGGGGCCAACAGCTCGGCCGCGGCGATGCTCGCCTACGATGTCTCGCACAAGGCGCCGTGGGACTGGCGTGTGGGCCTGTACACCTGGACCAAAGGCCTCGCCGCCGGCGTCTACCTGGCCGGGCTGATGATCGGCGCATGGAGCACGTGGCCGGTGATCACGCCGTTGATCTCAGGCGTCTTCCTTGCGCTCACCGGTCTGGTCCTGGTCTGGGACCTCGAGCACCCGTTCCGCTTTCACCTGATCTTCCTGCGACCGCAGTGGCGCAGCTGGCTGGTGCGCGGCGCGGTGATCATCACGCTGTACGCACTGGTCCTGGCCGCGCACTTCCTGCTCGGGCTCGCCAACCAGGTGCAGGCGACTCGCCAGCTCGCACTCCTGGGTGTCCCGCTGGCCGTTCTGACCGCGGTCTACACCGCCTACCTCTTCGCCCAGGCGCGCGCTCGGGATCTGTGGCAGAGCCCCCTCCTGGCTCCCCACATGCTGGTGCAGGCGGTCGTGCTGGGCATGGCCGTGTACGTGCTCATGGGCGCGGGCCAGGCACGCTACGCCCTGCTCGTCCTTTCGGTCCTGCACCTGCTCCTGGTCCTCTGCGAGATGACGATCGGACATCCGACCGCCCACGCCCACGTGGCTGTTCGCGAGATGGTCCGGGGCCGTTCCGCCCTCTCCTTCTGGGCTGGAACCGCCCTGATGTCGATCGCCGTTCTCGCCCCCATCCTGGGCCCGGTGTCGGCGGTGGCGGCGCTGGCGGGCCTCCTGCTCCATGAGCACGCCTACGTTCAGGCCGGGCAGGCGGTGCCGCTGGCATGAGCGCCGACGACCGGCTGACTCGGCTCAACGATCGTGTCAAGGCGGCTCGAGCGGAGACCGAGGCGCGCGGCGAGACCTTCTACCCTGGCCCGAGCCGGGTTCACCTCGCCGCCTTCCCGCCCAAGGAGCGTTGGGACGACTGGGTGGAGCTCGATTCGAAGTCGTGGCCGAATAAGGTCGAACGCCGTTTCATGCTGGTTCCGACCACATGCTTCAACTGCGAGTCGGCGTGCGGCTTGCTCGCCTACGTCGACCGCGACACGCTCCAGGTGCGCAAGTTCGAGGGCAACCCCGAACACCCCGGCTCGCGGGGGCGCAACTGCGCCAAGGGTCCGGCCACCCTGAACCAGGTCACCGACCCCGATCGCATCCTCCATCCGCTGAAGAGAGCGGGGAAGCGGGGTGAGGGGCGATGGGTGCAGGTCTCCTGGGACGAGGCGCTGGGCGACATCGCCGCCCGCATCCGAAAAGCGATCCAGGAGGGTAGGCGGAACGAGGTCATGTACCACGTCGGCCGGCCCGGTGAGGACGGCTTCACCGAGCGGGTGCTGGCGGCGTGGGGAGTGGACGGTCACAACTCGCACACCAACATCTGCTCGTCGGCCGCCCGTGCCGGGTACCACTTCTGGATGGGGCTCGACCGCCCCAGCCCCGACCACGCCAATGCGCGCGTCATCTTGTTGATCAGCTCGCACCTGGAGGCCGGCCACTACTTCAACCCGCACGCGCAGCGTGTCATGGAGGCGAAGGAGCGCGGCGCGAAGCTGATCGTGATGGACACCCGCCTGTCCAACACCGCCACGCACGCCGACCACTGGCTGCCCACCTACCCAGGGTCGGAAGCCGCGGTCTGCCTGGCCATCGCGAGCCACCTGATTCAGAACCGCCTGTACAACCGCGAATTCGTGCGTCGCTGGTGGAACTGGCTCGAGTACCTGCAGCGCGAGCGCCCGGACGAGCCCCACACGTTCGAGCACTTCGAAGAGGCGCTTGACGAGATCTACAAGGGCTTCACCTTCGAGTACGCCGCGGCAGAATCTGGAATTCCTGCCACCACCCTCCACGAGGTTGCGGACCTGGTGGCCGGCGCCGGCACGCGGCTTTCGACGCACAACTGGCGCGCGGCAGCCGCCGGCAACCTGGGCGGCTGGCAGGTCTCCCGCGCCCTCTTTCTGCTCAACGCTCTGCTTGGCGCCGTGGCGACCGAGGGAGGCGTGTATCCAAACGCCTGGAACAAGTTCGTGCCCAGGCCCATGTATGTGCCTCCCCATCCGGAAGAGTGGAATGAGCTCACCTGGCCGCCCGAGTACCCGCTGGCCTTGATGGAGATGTCCTTCCTGCTTCCGCAGTTCCTGGAAGAGGGTAGGAATCGCGTCGACGTCTACTTCACCCGGGTTTACAACCCGGTGTGGACCAATCCCAACGGGTTTGCCTGGATCGAGGCATTGACAGACGATTCCAAGATCGGCCTGCACGCCGCACTCACGCCGACCTGGAACGAGAGCGCCTACTTCGCCGATTACGTGCTCCCGATGGGACACGGGTCCGAGCGTCACGACCTTCACTCCTACGAGACGCACGACGCCCAATGGCTGGGCTTCCGCCAGCCCGTCCTGCGCGCGGCCCGCGAACGGCTCGGGGAGGTGATCGCCGACACCCGCGAGGTGAATCCGGGTGAGGTGTGGGAGGAGAACGAGTTCTGGATCGAACTCTCCTGGCGGATCGATCCCGATGGCTCGCTTGGGGTCCGCAAGTACTTCGAGTCGAAACGTGAGCCCGGAACCAAGCTCGGCGTCGACGAGTACTACGGGCACATTTTCGAAAATTCCGTGCCCGGCCTTCCCGAAAAAGCGTCCGCGCAAGGGTTGGCTCCGCTCGAGTACATGCGGCGCAACGGCGCCTTCGAAGTGAGTCGCAAGGTTGGCCCGCTGCACGAGCAGCCTGTGCCTGCCGAAGAGCTCGAAGACGTCAAGGTCGATAGGATCGGCCGCGCCTACACTAAGTCACCCAGGCTCGCCGGGCCGAACATCGTCCCTCTGCCCACGCCCGAGCCCGACGCCGACGGGCGTCGCCCGGTCGGTGTCGAGGTGGACGGCGCCATTCTGAGAGGTTTCCCAACCCCGAGTGGACGGCTCGAGTTCTATTCGTCCACCCTTGCAGCCTGGGGCTGGCCCGAGCACGCGATGCCCGGCTACATCAAGAGCCACGTCCATCCCGACCAGTTGAGCAAGGACCAGATGGTCCTCATCGCCACCTTTCGAGTGCCCATCCAGATTCACACGCGCAGCGCCAACTCGAAGTGGCTCGACGAGATCGCCCACACCAATCCACTCTGGCTCCACCCAAGTGATGCCGCGCGCCTCGGCGGCATCCACACCGGTGACCTTGTCCGTGTGGAGACCGACATCGGTCACTTCGTGGTCAAGGCCTGGGTCACTGAAGGCATCCGGCCCGGAGTGGTTGCGTGCAGCCACCACATGGGCCGCTGGAAGCTGACCGAGCATGGCCAGCGTCAGCTCATGGCGACGGTCGGCATTGACAACAAGGACGAGCTCTGGTCGATGGCTCGCAAGCGAGGTGCTGGGCCCTATGAGTCCGCCGATCCGGATACCGCGCGCATCTGGTGGACCGACGTCGGCGTGCATCAAAACCTCACCTTCCCCGTGCATCCGGACCCCATCTCGGGGATGCACTGCTGGCACCAGGCGGTCAGGGTGCGGCGCGCCGAGTCCAGCGACAGCTACGGCGACATCTCCGTCGATCTCGCCAAGTCTCGAGAGGTGTATCGCAAATGGCTGGCGATGACCCGGCCGGCGCAGCAGGTGTCGCCCAACGGCACCCGTCGTCCTTACTGGTTGATGCGGCCGCTCAAGCCGGCGCTCGACGCATACCGCCTGCCCGAGTCATCTCCGCCCAAGGAGCGGTGAGACACGGAACTCTTCCGCGCCCTGGCGAGTCTTGCGGAGCCGCCTGGCGCCGAGACAGATCGGGTCGCCGGCCTGCTCGAACTTCGAGGCCGGGCCGAGGCAGCCGAGTACACCGATGTCTTCGGTCTCCAGCTCTGGCCCTACGCGTCTATATATGTAGGGGCCGAGGGCAAGCTCGGAGGAGAGGCCAGGGACCGTGTCGCCGGGTTCTGGCGCGCGCTGCATCTGACGCCGCCGGCCGAGGTGGACCACCTGGCGGCGCTGCTCGGTCTCTACGCCACGCTTGCCGAGAGCGAAGAGGCCGAGCAAGAGCCCGCCCGGCGCCGGCTTAGGCATAACTCACGCAGGGCGCTGCTCTGGGAACACCTGTTGAGCTGGCTGCCTCTCTACCTGTCGAAGCTGCAGGAGATCGGCTCGCCTTTCTACATCGCCTGGGCAGGGCTGTTGCGCGAGGCCCTGATCGCGGAAGCCCGGCGACTGGGACCGCCGGATCAGCTGCCCATTCACCTGCGCGACGCACCGCCGCTCTGCGATCCGCGCGCCGATGGCGCCGACGCTTTCCTGGCCGGGCTCGTGGCACCGGTCCGGACCGGGATGCTGCTCGCGCGCGACGACCTCCGCCGCGCGGCGCGCGAGCTTGGTCTTGGGCTCAGGCAGGGAGAGCGCCTCTATGTCTTGAAGGCCCTGCTGAGTCAGGAGCCGGCCGCTGCGCTCGGGTGGCTGGCCGACGAGGCCGGTCGCTGGGAGAGCATTCACGGGTCGATGCCAGAGGAGCTGGAGCCTGTCCGAGGTTACTGGCGTGGGCGGGCTCGCGCCGGCGCCCAGCTCATCGCGTCATTGAGGCCTATCGTCGCCTGAAGCGCGGATCGCAAACTCGCGCTTGGGACAGATGCGCCGATCGCGAAGCTCCTGGAGGCTGCGCTCCAGCTTGTTCATCATCGTGACGCCGTCCGCGCACCAGAGCTCGTAACCACCGGTATCGCCGAGTCCGAGCTGGGAGCGGGCGTGGGCGAAGAGCTCGCCCACGCTCGAGCTCCACGGCAAGTTCAGCTGGGTCGAGCCGGAAGGTCCACTCACCACGATGCGGGCCTCGTCGCTCATTCACGCACCTCCTCCACTCGGAACTCGGGCTCGGCATCGTTCGGGTCCTCTCGGTTCAGAGCCGCGCACACGGACTCGGCCTTCTCCAGGCTTTCGAACGTCAGCGGTGAGCCGTCCGGCCGCTGAAGATAGAAGGACTTCCGGCGCCGATTGAAGATCGCGTAGCGCTTGGGCGCCTCAGTAGCAGAAGACTCTGCAGTCGTCGTCGAGACCGACCTCCGTGTACTTCGCCGCCCCCATCGCCCCGTCGACCTCCGGAATCACATCGTCCATGGTCATGTCGTGGAGCGAGAGCGAAGCGGGGCAGACGTACAGCTTGACGCCCCCGTCCTTGGCGTCGCGGATGAAATCCAGCACCGACTTGCCGGACCCTTCCTTGACGTTGAGGTGCTCGGCGACCCCCTTCTTGACCAGCAGGGTCGCGTCCATCGTGGTGACGATGAGCGCCTCATAGTCCAGCGCCGTCGCCGCCATGGCCTGGAAGAAAGGGGTCCCGAGGCGGTGGGGAGTATCCGGCCCCGAGGTCATCATGATCAGCATTTTGTTCGCCACGGCTTCAGCCTCCCAACCCGAGGGTTGACTTTGAATGGCTGAAGCATAATATGCGGATATCCGAATAAGTCACCCCGTCTTTCCGACGGGGGGTGCCCATGGAGGTGTTCGCTATGGCGACTCAGGTCGCGGTGCAGGCCGACATCAGGGACCAGGTCAGAAGCGCGGTCGACGAATATCTGGCCGAGAAGCAAGCAGAGAAGGACGCCAAGCCCAAGAAGATGGCGCTCATCGCCACCAAGGGCACCCTCGACATGGCCTATCCGCCGCTCATCCTCGCCACCACCGCCGCGTCACTGGGCTGGGAGGTGGGCGTCTTCTTCACCTTCTACGGGCTGAACATCATCCACAAGGAGAAGGGCAAGCACATGAAAGTGGCCCCTCTGGGCAACCCCGCGATGCCCATGCCAGTGCCCAACCTGGTGGGCGCCATCCCCGGCATGACCGCGATGGGCACGATGGTCATGAAGTCGATGTTCAAGAGCCACGGAGTGGCCACGATCGACGACCTCCTCGAGGCCGCCATCGACACCGGGGTCAGGCTCATTCCCTGCGCCATGACGATCGAGGTGTTCGGCTACAAGGACGGCGACTTCATCAAGGAAGCCGAAGCTCCGTGCGGCGCCGCCACCTTCATCGACTGGGCGCAGGACGCCGACATCAGCCTCTTCATCTAGAAGCAAAGGAGACGCGGATCAAGTGAGCACGCAGCAGTCGAAGGAGGAGTTCTATCAGCTTCACGCGCATCTCTGCAAAGCCCTGGCCCACCCGACGAGGCTCCTCATCATCGACGAGCTCAGAGACGGACCCCGCTCGGTCAGCGACCTGGTCGAGCGAATCGGCCTGCGCCAGAGCAATCTCTCCCAGCATCTCGGCACCCTCCGCGACCAGCGGCTGGTCATCGCCCGGCGCGACGGGCAGACCGTTTACTACAGCTTGCGCGATCCCCGCGTGACCCAGGCCTTCGACCTGCTGAGGCAGGTCCTCCGGAGTGTTCTCAAGGAGGGCGAACGGCTCGCCGTCGCCAACTGACCATGAGTGAGCATCTGGCCCCCCGGCCCACGATCCCGGCTCACGCTTTGATCACCCCGACGCGCAAATTCAAACGCGATCCGGCGGCCGCACCGACCGAGGATCTCCGCGACGCGGCCTTCGAGCTTGAAAAAGAGGGCGAGTGGATCGTCCAACGAGTGCCTGAGCCATACATCGAGGTCAAGACCAAGTACGGCCGTACGAAGAAGATCCCCGTTCAACACACGTGGCATCACAAGAGCTGCGGCCAATGCGGGCATATTCCCGGTTACTCGACCGCGATCTTCTGGCTCAACCGCGCGCTCGAGATCGACTACAACGATCCCCGCGACCAGACCTCCTGCACAGCCTGGAACTACTACGCGTCCGCGACTTCCAACGCCCCAGCCCAGGCCGCGGTGGCGATGCGCAATTTCGCCGCGGCCTATGAGACCACCTACTACCCGACCATCCACTGCGGGACCAGCTACGGCCACTACAAAGAGGTCCGCGAGCAGATGATCCACATCCCCGAGCTGCGCCACCAGGTGCGCGACATCCTGGCCAAGCTCGGCAAGCCGCTGGTGATCCCCGAGGAGATCGTGCACTACAGCGAGTGGGTCCACGTCATGAGGCACGAGTTCGCCAAGCGAAAGGTGCTCGACCTTTCCAACATCACGGCCACCGTCCACCCCGCGTGCCACTACTACAAGCTCGTCGCCGAAGACGCCATCTACGACGAGGACATCTATGCGGGCCAGCGGACCGCGGTCGTCTCCGCGGTGGTGGAGGCCATGGGGGCAAAGGTCGCCGACTACTCGACCTGGTTCGATTGCTGCGGGTTCGGGTTCCGCCACATCCTCGTCCAGCGCGACTTCACGCGGTCGTTTGCGACGCTGCGGAAGATCGAGGTGATGAAGAACGAAGCCAACCCCGACGTCGTCCTCACCCACGACACCGGCTGCGTCACCACCCTCGACCAGAGCCAGTTCGTGGGGAGGGCGAAGGGCTTCAACGTCGGCGTGCCCGTCATGTCCGAGGCCCAGTTCGTCGCCCTTGCCATGGGCGCCCACCCCTATCGTGTCTGCCAGCTGCACTGGCATGCGACCGACTACCGGCCGCTGCTGGAGAAGATGGGCATCGACTGGGAGCTGCGCTGGCACGAGTTCGAAAAGGACCTGGAGCGGATCCAGAAGGGCGAGATCCAGTTCCTGACCTGGGAAACGGCCAATGCCAAGTGAGACCGTTCTGGTCATCGGCGGCGGCCCGGCCGGCATGGAGTCTGCGCGAGGCATCGCGTCGTTGGGCTCCAGGGTCGTGCTGGTCGAGCTGAGGGATCGGCTCGGCGGCACACCTGACGCGGCCAGTTACTCCTCGTTCGCGCTCGATCACCGCAAGGCGTCCGAAGTTCTGGAGTCGATGCGCAAGGAGATCGAGGGCAACCCTCTGATCGACATCCGCCTCCAGAGCCGGGTGACTGCTTTCGAAGGCAAGGCAGGCGACTTCAAGGCCACCCTCGCCAACATCAAGGGCTCCACCGAAGTCCTTGACTGCGCTTCTGTGGTCGTCGCCACCGGCTTCGACCACTTCGATCCCGGACGCGAAACGCAGATGTACGGCTACTACGAGTACGAAGACGTGATCACGCTCGTCGACGCGGAGAAGATGCTGTCCGCCGGCAAGTTCGTGCGCCCGTCAACCGGCGAGCCGCCGAAGGCCGTCTGTTTCATCCAGTGCGTAGGCTCACGCGACCGCCGCATCGGCAACGAATACTGCTCGAAGGTCTGCTGCGGGATCTCGTCCAAGGAGGCGATCGAGATCCGGGAGCTGGTACCCGACTGCAAGGTCTTCGTCTTCTACATCGACATGCGCATGTACGGCTTCTGGGAGGACCGGATCTACTGGAAGGCCCAGGAGGAGCACCGGGTCAACTTCGTGCGCGGGATCGTGACCGAGATCATCCAGAAGGATGGGCGGCTCCTGGTCAAGGGCGAGGACACCACCATGGGTCGTCCCATGGAGGTGAGCATGGACGTGGTCGTGCTTGCTGTGGGCATGGAGCCCTCGCGGGGCACCAAGGAGATCGGCCCCATCCTCGGCGTGGCGCAGGAGAAGCACGGTTTCATCGCACCGGTCGAGAACGCTTTCGACACCGTGAGCACTTCGGTGCCAGGCATCTTCGTCGCGGGTGCTGCCGCCGGCCCCAAGGATCTCGACGACAGCATCTCAATGGCTGGCGCTGCGGCGATGAAGGCGGTCGCCGTCGCCCGCCGTCAGACAGTACCGGCCTGATGGACGTCGAAGTCCAGGGCCAGGTCGTCGATACAGAGACGGCCCAGGAGTTCATGCGCCAGGCCCTGGAGATGCTCCAGCTGCCCGAGATGGAGGGCATCGCCAGGGAGCTCGAGCTCAAGTCCCGGCGCTTCCAGGAGGTGCTTGCTCCGACCCTTCTCGCCGAGCTGCCCGACGAAGGGTTGCACAGGCTCTTGCGCTCGATCTTCGCCACCAGGCGGAGGGCGGCCGAGGTCATCGCGACCATCGGTGCGAATGCGCTGAGGACGGAGCTCACGGAGCTGCTCCACGGCCGCGAGCACATCGCCGCCCGGATCGATCGATTCGATGACGCCCTGGCCGCGATCGAACCTCCCATCCGGCGGGACATAGCCGGCGAGGCGCTCCATTTCTACGATCCCGACCGGCACTGGATGTGGACGCGCTGGATGTGGGATCCGGATCTGAAGACGGGAGCTTTGCCGCTCGTGACGATGCAGGACTTCGACCTCCAGGGCTTGAGCGCCGGCCAGACCTATCTCAAGGTCGGGACGGCGATCGCGTTCGTCAACCAGACGGGTCGCGCGGTCGGATTCACGCGCTACGGCAGCGAGGCCTTCGGCATCGACGTGTATCTCGCGTGCGTGTACGGCATCTACCTGTACACCATCACCCGCCTGCGCATGACCCAGGAGTTCAACAAGGTCATCCCGCCGCTGCCGCAGCTGGTGCGGCGCCTCCTCGGCACCCATCGAATGGAGATCTAGGTAGATGTCAAAAGTCGAACCCGGGCGCACTCATGAAGAAGAGCATCTCGAATTCGAGGGCATGGACATCTCCGGGCACTGGAACCGGATGTTCGAGCAGCGCGTGATCTGGGAGCACGACACCAGCACCCTCGACAAGGTGACCGCGATCGCCGGCGCGGAATCGCTGGGCTATTGCTACCAGTGCGGCAAGTGCACGCCCGCGTGCCCTGTGGACCACGTCGGCGACTACAGCCCACGCAAGATCTTCCGCAAGACCCAGACCGGTATCGACCTCCTGACCAGCCCAGACCTGTGGCTCTGCACCACCTGCATGAACTGCCTTCGAGTCTGCCCGAAGGAGGTCAACATGATCAGCATCATGCCGGCGGTCCGCGAGGTCGCGGTCGCCGAGGGCAACGTTCCGCCCGAGCTCCAGAAGGCTTTCGAAAACACGTTCAACCATGGCAACCCGCTGGGTGAGCCCGCGCGCAAACGCGCCGACTGGGTGGCGGACGCGGGGGCGCCGGTCACCATCCTGCCCAAAGAGAAGCGGCCGGTAGACGTGCTCTTCTATGTCGAGTGCTACTGGTCGTACCACCCTCGCGGCAAAGACGCCGCCCGCGCCCTCGCTCGCACAATGGCGACACTCGGCGTCGACTGGGGCATCCTCGGACACGAGGAGAAGTGTTCGTGTGACAGCCAGCGCCTGGCTGGCGAGAAAGGGCTGTTCGAGATGATCGCCGAGCAGAACATCGCCACTCTCGGCAAGTACGAGTTCAAGCGCATGGTCACGTCCGACCCGCACGCTTACAACGCATTCCGCAACGAGTATCCAAAGCTCGGTGCCGAATACCCGATCCAGCACTACACGCAGTTCCTTGCTCCTCTCATGGGCAGCCTGCCCTGGAAGCGCAAGCTCGACTACAAGGTCACCTTCCATGACCCGTGCTATCTCGGGCGCCACAACGGCGAGTACGACGCCCCGCGGGAGATGATCAAGCAGATCCCGGGCCTCGAGTTCATCGAGATGTTCCGCTGCAAGGAGAACGGTTACTGCTGCGGTGGTGGCGGTGGGGGAATGTGGCTCGACAGTTTCACCGGCAATCACGTGCGCGAGCGCCTGAGCGAAAGGCGTGTCAAAGAGGCGATCGAAACCGGCGCCGAGATGCTGGTCGTCTGCTGTCCGTACGAAGTATCGCGTTTCGAGGACGCCGTCAAGTCAACCGGAAACGAAGGCAAGCTGCTCGTCCGTGACGTGATCGAGCTCGTGGACGAGGCGCTGCATCAGGAGTCATGAAATGCACATAGCTGTGGTGCTGAAGCAGGTACCGGACCTGGTCGAAGAGCTGGAGATCGACTCCGGCGGGAAGGACATAGACCGCTCCTTCGTGAAGATGAAGCTGAACGAGTTCGACGACCACGCCCTCGAGCAGGCGGTGCTCTTGAAGGAGTCGGGCGGCGCCAAGGTTACGGCCGTTGCGATTGCCACCGAGGGCATCGACCAGGTGCTCTATGCGGCGAAAGCGCGCGGCGCGGATGCCGCCATGAAGGTAGAGGCCGGTGAGGGGGTGCTTGATTCGCGCCGCGCTGCATCCGCGATCGCGGAAACGATCAAGCAGCTCGCTCCCGACCTCGTTCTGACCGGTGTCCAGGCCGCGGACGATCTTTTTGGGCAGACCGGACCTTATCTGGCTGCCGTCCTCGGTTGGCCACACGTCAGTGTGGTCAGTGGCGTTGAGCTGGGCGGCGGCACAGTTCGCGTGCACCAGGAGTATTCCGGCGGCCGCACTGCCATGCTCGAAGTGGACCTGCCGGCTGTGATCGGCGTGCAGGCCGCGCCTCAGCCCCCTCGATACGTGCCGGTCAGCAAGCTCCGCCAGGCGATGGCATCGGGGGCCCTCGACTCGACGTCCGGCGCGCCGGCGTCCGCGCCGGCCGGTGTGGCGGTCGCCGGGCTGGCCAAACCCGAGTCCGGACGCGGAGCCGAGATGCTGAGCGGCGCCGCAGGCGAAGTTGCAGACAGGATCGCCGCGTTGCTTGCCGAACGCGGATTGGCGAGGGGTTAGACATGGGCAACGTACTCGTCTACATCGAGACCGCCGACGGTCAGATCGCGCCCATCAGCTTCGAATTGCTGGGCGCGGCGCGGAAGCTCGCCGGAGCCCTGGGCGGGGAGGTCGAAGCTCTGGTTGCGGGAGAGGCCGGCGCGGCGCAGCTCGGCGGCGCCGACACCTTGATCCAGGTCCAGCATCCGTTGTTGACTCCTTATGTTCCCGAAGCGCACGTCGCGGTGCTGGCCGACGCAGTGCGCACACGGAACCCGCAGGTCGTCCTGGTGGGAAACACCTCTGTCGGCATCGACCTGGCCGCAGGGACGGCAGCCGCGACCGGGCGTCCGCTCGTCTCCTACTGCCTCGGCCTCGAGGTCGAGGGTGGGGCGGTGGTCGCGCGGAGCCAGCTATACGGCGGCAAGATCGTCGCGACCACGAAGACCGAGGCGCCCGCGGTTTTCGCCGTGGTCGCCGGCTCCTTTCCTGAGGCAGCCGGCAGATCAGGCGGAAAAGGACAACGGGTCGACGTGGATCCCCCCGCTGCGCTCTCTGCGCTGCGCATGCGCTTCGTCAGCTCTGCCGCGCCGGGCGGCGAGGGGGTCGACATCACCAAAGCGGAGCGGCTCGTCAGCGTCGGCCGCGGCATCGGCGGCCCCGAAAACATCGAGCTGGCGCAGGAGCTGGCCAAAGCCCTCGGCGCTGAGATAGGCGCCTCGCGCCCGGTCTGCGACAGCGGCTGGCTGCCCAAGGCGCGCCAGGTCGGTAAGTCGGGCATGACGGTCAAGCCCAAGCTCTACTTCGCGGTCGGCATCTCGGGAGCGCCCGAGCACCTGGAGGGCATGCGCGATTCGGAGCTCATAGTTGCCGTCAACTCGGATGCCAACGCTCCGATCTTCAAGGTCGCCCACTTCGGCACCACGTGCGATCTCTTCGATCTGCTGCCGGCGCTCACCGAGCGCCTGAAGGCCAAAGCCGGTTAGCCGATGCAAGCCAAGACGGTAGTCCTGGCGATCCTGACAGCGGCCACGCTGGCGTGGGCGGGCTACCGCTTCTTCCTTCTCCTGCGGCCGGTGTTCAAGTCACCCTGGGAAAACCGGTTCGACCGCATACCGCTCCGCCTCTGGGGGGTCGTCACCAACATCGGCTTTCATTCGCGGCTGCTCAAGATCCGCTACTCCGGGCTCCTGCACCTGATGATCTTCAGCGGCTTCGTGATCCTCTTCACGGCCATCGTCCAGGCCTTCGGCGAAGGCTTTTTCCCAGGTTTCAGCCTTGCCCCCATCGGCGGCAACACATGGATCGCCCTGGCACAGGACCTGTTCGACGTGATCGTCATGCTCGGCCTGGCGATGGCCGCCTTCAACCGCTACATCCGCAAGCCGGAGCGCTTTCAGGGATCGAACGAGCGGGATGCCACCATCGTCCTGCTGCTCATCTTTGCGGTGGTGTTCGACATGTTGATGCAGAACACCTTCAGGGTGGCCTCAGGTGGCGATCCGTCCGCATCGTGGCGGCCGGTGAGCTCCGCGCTCGCGGCGCTCGCCGGCCTGTTCGGGCTGCACGGGGCCGCGGCCAAACCCTTGGCGGAGCTCTTCTACTGGACTCATGTACTGGCCATACTCGGCTTCCTCGCCTACATACCCACCTCCAAACACCTGCACATCTTCGTGGGCATCCCGAACGTGTTCTTCCGCGATCTCTCGCCCAAAGGCACCCTGCCCAAGGCGGATCTCACAAAACCGTCCATCGGGCTCAAAGACGTGGAGCAGCTGGGGTGGAAGCAGAAGCTCGACCTTTACGCGTGCACCGAGTGCGGCCGCTGTCAGGCTGTCTGCCCCGCGCACGCGGCCGGCCAACCGCTCTCGCCAAAGCTTCTGGTCATGGACCTGCGCGACCAGCTTTTGGACCAGGAGGGGATCGGCGGCCACCGCAAGCTGGGGAACGGCCACAGGCCGCTGTTGGGCGGCGCCATTCAAGACGAGACGTTGTGGGCCTGCACCACGTGCCGTGCGTGCATGGAGGTCTGTCCGCTGCACATCGAGCATGTGCCCAAGATCGTCGACATGCGCCGGCAGCTGGTCGAGCTGGGCCGCATGGAGCCGAAGCTGCAGGACACTCTTGCCAGCCTCGCCCAGTACGGCAACTCCTTCAATCAGTCCGAACGCATGCGGGCACGCTGGACGAAAGAGCTCGGCTTCCCGATCAAAGACGCGCGCAAAGAGCCGGTCGACGTGCTGTGGTTCGTCGGCGACTTCGCCTCCTACGATCCACGCGTCCAGCGCCACACGCAGACCGTGGCTCGAGTGCTGCGCGAGGCGCGGGTCGACTTCGGGATCCTCTACGAATCCGAGCGAAACAGTGGCAATGACGTCCGTCGCGTCGGCGAGGAAGGCCTGTTCGAAATGCTCGCTCAGCACAACGTCGACGTCCTGTCCAAGTGCACGTTCAAGCGGATCATGACCACCGACCCGCACAGCTTGAACGCCCTAGGTCAGGAGTACGGAGCCTTCGGCGCCAGGTACAGGGTCATGCACTACACACAGCTGCTGCTCGAGCTGCTGGAGAACGGAAATCTGAAGCTCGCGGGCCCGATAGGCGCAGTGGCCACCTATCACGATCCGTGCTACCTCGGCCGCTACAACAACGGCTTCGATGCGCCGCGCGAGGTGATGAAGAAGCTGATGGTCCACGTGCACGAGATGGGCCGCTGCCGCGAGAACAGCTTCTGCTGCGGCGCCGGCGGTGGGCGCATCTGGATGGACGACACCGGCATCAAGGAGCGGCCAAGCGAGAACCGCATCAGAGAGGCGGTGGCCCTGGGCGACGCCAAGTACTTCGTGGTGGCCTGCCCCAAGGACGTGGTCATGTATACGGCTGCTGTCCAGTCGCTGGGCATGGAAGACCGCATCGAGGTCAAGGACATCATCGAGCTGGTCGAGATGGCGCTCGACCCGCACCTGGTGGCTGTGGGATGAGCAAAGCCACACGCAGCGAGCTTGGGAGCGCCCTCGCTGAGAGGGTGCTGTCGCTGTCACGCACGAACGAGCGCGTGCGATCGCTTGACGACTCTCGCGAATCGGAGCCTCACGTCGTCGGCGAGCCCGACGCAGAGAAAGTTCTCCGCCGCGCCTTGCTGGCTTTGAGCAGCCATCGCGGGTACGACGTGGCGCGCCGGATTCTGGCCGGCGAACAGGTCGACGCCGGCGACGAGCTCGCTACGGCCGGGCTGGTTACCTGGGACCCGGTTTCGGACTCGATGCGGCCGACGCCACTACTCATCGAGATGATGCGGGTGTTCGAGTCCGCGGTCGACGAGGCACGGCAAGAGCCATGAAGTGTCCGTTCTGCGACCAGATGGGGACGCGGCCGGAGCTGCACGCGCACTTGGTGGGATTCCACAAGGACAGCCTGGTGACGCGACACGATGGGGACCGGATGTTCTTCGACGTCAACTGTCCACTCTGCTCCGAAGGCATGACGCGGGAGGTCAACCCGCGCGGGCGCGACCAGGCCTTCCTGGACAAGTTCGCCGAGGAGATTCGCATGGTCGGCTACGACCTCCTGCTCTACCACTGGGAGACCCATGAGGAATCTGGGGCCACCATCGATGCGGAGGCAGCCCGATGACCACGGTCAACAACTGCAACATCCCCGATGACCTGCTCTACCAGGTCGAGAAGCACGTCTGGGTCAAGCGAGACGAGGACGGCACCGTGCGGATCGGGATGACCGATCCTGCCCAGAAGCTCGCCGGCAAGATCATCGTGGTCACGCCAAAAAAGGTTGGCCGCTCCATCACACGAGGCCAGAGCGCAGGGACGGTGGAATCGTCCAAATGGGTCGGGCCCATACCGAGTCCCCTGTCAGGTGAGATCGTCGCGGTCAACGAGGTCCCCCAGGAGAAGCCGACCGCGCTCAACGCAGACCCGTACGCCAACTGGATCGTGAAATTGCAGCCGAGCAACTGGGACGAGGAGGTCAAGGACCTGGTGACCGGCGAGCAGGGAGTGGAGGCCTACCGGGCGCTGCTGGTGGCGGAGGGCATCGACTGCGGGACTTGATGAGATGGAGATCCACGAGCAGGTCTACCAGGGTTGCTGGGTTCCACCCGACCTCGCCTACGACATCGAGCGCGACGTGTGGGCGCGCTTCGAGGAGGACGGCACCGTGACCCTGGGCATGACCGATATTGCTCAGACGAAGGCGGGCAAGCTTGTGAGCATCCTCTTCAAGGCACCGGGCAAGGTGCTGCGCGGCGGCCAGAGCGCGGCGACCATCGAGAGCGCGAAATGGGTCGGGCCATTCCCGACGCCCCTGTCCGGGGAGATCATCGCCACCAACGAGGAGACCTTCGGCAAGGACATCCTCATCGCGAACCGGGATCCTTACGGCGCCGGCTGGCTGGTGCGCTTGCGACCGACGGCGCTGCAGGAGGAGCAAGCTCGATTGGTGCCCGGCCGCGATGCCTTCGCCGCGATCCGCGAGCGTATCGATCATGACCAGGTGAGGTGCTACCGCTGTGCCGACTGAAGAGCTGCTCTGCATGCTCTGCCAGGTCAACCCGGTCGATCCGGGCAAGAAGGTGTGCACCGCCTGCTGGCAACTGGCCCCGTCATGGGTCAAGCGGACGTTCATGAAAGGAGAGCAGGTTGACTGGTCGCGGCTGCTGGAGTCCAACTCGAACTCGCCCCTAACCACCAAACAGGAGGAGAAACATGGCGCTTGAAACTGCGGACAAGACGCTGGACTGCATGCACATGCTGTGCCCGATGCCGATCCTGAAGATCTCCAAGGCGATCAAGGAGATCGAGGTCGGGCAGACACTGTTGATGCTGGCCGATGACCCCGGCGCCAAGCCGGACATGGACACGTGGACCCGGCGCATGGGTCACGACCTGGTCGGTTTCGAGCAGGACGGGAAAGCCATGCGATTCCTGGTCAGGCGCATGAAGTAGATGCCTTCACCGACGGTGGTCCCGGGGGCGACCCGCGACGTCAAGGAAAGAATGCTGGCCGAGGTGGAGGCCGACTCGCGCTTTCCTGAGTTCATGAAGGGCTGCTACGAGTGCGGCATCTGCGTCGCCGCCTGCCCGTCGGCCCGCTTCTACGACTTCAGCCCGCGAAAGATCACCCAGGCGGTGGCCCGGCAGGACGTCGACCTCGTCTGGGAGCAGATGAACAAGGACGTCTGGGACTGCTCGCAGTGCTTCTCCTGCCTGCGCTGCCCGCGTGGCAACAACCCGGGCGGGATCATCACGATCATGCGCGAGGTCGCAGTCAACAACGGTCTCCGCACGGCCAAGGAGGCGCTCGAAGGCTATGGCCGGATCATCTACAAGATCATGGGCACGGGTACCCAGGTCTCACCGGACATGATCCAGCCGGAGGCCTTCCCGGATTGGGGCCCCGACACCAAGGAGATCTCGGGGCACCTCCAGCTCTGGCGCAAGGCGCTGCCGCCGGAAACGCTGCACACGACCAGCACTGCCTGGGATGTGAGCGACAAGACTCTGACCGAGCTCTACGTGATCTGGCACCTCAGCGGCGTCCTGGACATGATCAAAGCCATCGACCCCGGACTGCACATGATCCTCGGCGACGTGATGGAGGAGCTGCTCGAAGAGCAGGGCTACCACATCTGATGCCGGCCATGGCCACGCGCGAGGACGTGCTGAGGGTCCTCTCTTCCCTGCGTGATCCGGACCTGGGTCGCGATGTGGTGTCCCTCGGGATGATCAAGGATCTTGTGATCGCCGG
>DASWBB010000109.1:0-69127 GCA_036390875.1 Candidatus Dormiibacterota bacterium | reverse complement strand
TCCGGCGCCGAACTGCCTTTCGCGCGGAGCGCCCGCAGCGCCCGCAGCTGCAGATGCGAGAGCGCATCGACGTACGGGTTGCGCAGCTCGACCGCCCAGGACAGGACGCGATGCTTCTCGAGCAGGCGTGAATGGCCGGTGACCGCGAGGACGTTCTTTTTCGTGAGGTCGTACTCGTCGAGCACCATCGCCGCGAGGTCCGGCCGGTCGCCGAGCGCAAGGTATCGTGAAGCGATCCGCCTGTCGGTCTTGGCCAGGCTCATCTCGGCGTTGTCGAGAAGGACATTGAACAGCGGCCACGACGCGTAGGCCCGGCGCAGGTCTTCGAGCCGGGCCGCCGACAGGCCACTGCCGAGCCCATACCAACCCGGCAGGTTCAGGCGCATCTGCGACCAGGCGAACACCCACGGGATCGCCCGGAGATCCTCCAGCGTCTTCCCACCGCCGCGGCGGGTCGGCCGGGATGCGATGCGCATCCGGCTCAGCTCCTCGATCGGGCTGACCTGCTCGAACCATTCCGCGAAGCCTTTGGATTCGACGAGGGCGCGATATGCGCCGCGGGCGGCCGCGTCTACGTCCACCGCCAGGCGCTGAAAGCGCCGGGCCGGTTCGGTGCGGGCGGTCGCCGTCGACGCTTCGAGCACGGCCGACGCCACCTGCTCCAGATGGCGCCTCGCGATGGCCGCATTGCCATAGCGCGCAAAGATCACCTCGCCCTGCTCGGTGACCTTGAACCGGCCCGCCACCGACCCCGGCGCCTGGGCGCGGACCGCGCGGTTGGCCGGGCCGCCGCCGCGCCCAAGCGCTCCGCCGCGCCCATGGAACATGGTGAGGCGAATGCGGCGGCGCGCAGCCCAGGCGGTCAGCGCCGATTGAGCCTGGTACAGCGCGAGGGTGGCCGACAGCGGCCCGACCTCCTTGGTCGAATCCGAATAGCCGAGCATGACCTCGAGGCTGCGCCCCGCGGCGGCGAGGCGGCGCTGCACAGGCGCGAGTTTGAGCATCTCCTCCATCACTGCCGGCGCGGCGTTCAGGTCATCGACCGTCTCGAATAGAGGAATGACGTCCAGGACGGGCGGTGCACCGCCTGTGGCGTGTCCGGCCAGCTCATAAACCGTCGCGATGTCATCGACGCTGCGCGTGAAGCTCACTACGTAGCGCCGGCACGCATCGGTCCCGAATCGCTCTTGAACCAGCGCGATCGTCCCCAGCGTGTCCAGCACCTCTCTGGTTTGCGGTGACAGCTTGCTGCGGTTGCGCACGGCCGCGAGGGCCCGGGCGTGAACCTGGCTGTGCTGGCGCACCTCGAGCTCGGCCAGGTGAAAGCCAAACGTCTGCGCCTGCCAGATCAAATGTTGCAGCTCGCCGTATGCCTGCCGCGGGGCGCCCGCCGCGGCCAGGGAGCCCTGGACCAGGCGCAGGTCGGATACGAGGTCGGCGGCGCCGGGGTACGCGATGCCCACTTCGATCTTCCTGGCTGCTTGCGAGCGAATGCGCGTGGCCCGAAGGCGGTCGGCAACATGGAGGAGGAACTGGCGATGCTGCTCCGAAGGCGAGCGTTTCTCGATCTCGGCCCAGCGGTGCGGATCCGCTGCGCGCAGGGCCTCGATGCGCCGTCGAAGATCCGTCCGCGGCGGCGTGGTGATTGCATCGGCGGTCAGCGAGCGTCCGATGCGAGTGGCCGCGGCTTCGAGCGCGAGCAGGGCGTGCTCGGCCTGGATGACCATTGCCGCGTAAGTCACCTTCGCCGTGACCGCGTCATTGCCGTCGCGATCGCCACCGACCCAGCTGCCGAAGCGGAGGAATGCGGGCGCGAGTGGCGGGCGCATCCCGCCGTCGGCCGGGCCCAGCGCCCAGTCCAGCGCGCGATAGATCTCGGGCACGACGCGAAACAGCGTTTCGTCGAAGACCGCCATCGTGGAACGGACTTCGTCCAGGGGGGTTACCTGCGAGGTGCGGAGCTGACCAGTGCGCCAGAGCGAGTCGATCTCCTCGGTGAGCCTTCGCATCGACTCGCGCCGCTCGGCCTCCGACGCCCTCGGATCGTCGATCCGATCGAGCTGATCGCCCACCCGGCGGATCGCGGCCACCACCGCCCTGCGCCGCGCCTCGGTCGGGTGTGCGGTGAAGACGGGGTGCACCTCCAGGCCGGCAAGCACGTCCATCAAACGGCGTCGCCCAACCCGGCGCCGGAGGGCGGGCACGGTCGCCGCCAGCGATTCCGGCATCGGCCCCGCTCCGCCACCACTCTCACGCAGGACGCGGGCGCGGTGGTGCTC
The DNA here is from genome assembly GCA_036390875.1 of Candidatus Dormiibacterota bacterium. GTDB lineage: Bacteria > Chloroflexota > Dormibacteria > Dormibacterales > Dormibacteraceae > UBA10449. The sequence goes on along the minus strand of DASWBB010000109.1, from coordinate 66,848 downwards.
TTCGGCCAGGTTGACCAGGTGGAAGTAGCAAGTGAAGGCGTGCGCTACAAGCTCCGCGCGCTCGAGCGACCAGCTGGCCACGATTTGTTCCGTTTTCCGCTCGTGCTCGTCGGCGTCCCGCGCGCGGATCACGGAGCGGCGCAGGGTCTCGACGTCTTTGAGCAGGCCCGCGCCGCCGTAGTCCTTGATCACCCGTCCGAGCCGCTCGCCGAGCATGCGCACGTCGCGACGCAGCTCATCGGGGATCGCCTGGCGAGCCGAGGCCCTGGTCGACGTCAAGTCTTGGGCGAGGTGCGGGAGTGATGCGCGTATTCGAACGAGTCGAGCAGCGCCGCCAGCGACGCCTCGATGATGTTGCTCGAGCACCCGACGGTCGTCCATCGCTTGGAGCCTTTGCCCGATTCGACGAGCACACGCGTCGTCGCCGCCGTGCCGGCGGCGCCATCCAGGATGCGCACCTTGTAGTCGTGAAGGCTCACACCGCGCAGTCCAGGGAACTTCGGGCTCAGCGCTTTGCGCAGCGCGGCGTCGAGCGCATTGACGGGACCGTTACCCGACGCGGCGGTGTGGTACACAGCCCCGCCGACCTCGACCTTGACCGTGGCCTCGGCATGCACCGAATCGCCATCCTTGCGCACGACCGTCGTGAAATCCGCCACCTTCCAGGGCGCTTCATAGCCGGGCTGCAGGCGGCGGAGAAGCATCTCAAACGACGCGTCTGCCGCTTCGTACGAGTAGCCGCGGTGCTCGAGCTCCTTGAGGTGCTGGACCAGCCACTGTGTCTGCGGGTCGTCGCGGTCGAGCTCGAGGCCGAACTCGCGCGCCTTGGCGAGGATGTTGCCTCGACCCGAGAGCTCCGAGACCAGGACGTGAGGTTCGTTGCCGACCAGGCTCGGTTCGATGTGCTGGTACGAATCGCGGTGCTTGAGCACGGCGCTCACGTGCTGGCCGCCCTTGTGCGCGAAGGCGCCATAACCGACGAAAGGCTGCTGGAGCGGCAGGGCCACGTTGGCGATCTCTGCCACCGTGCGCGACAGGTCGGTGGACTTCGCCAGCGTCCCGGCCGGCAGCGCCTCCATGCCGAGCTTCAATACGAGGTTTGCCACCACCGACACCAGGTTCGCGTTCCCACAGCGTTCGCCGTACCCGTTGATCGTGCCCTGCACCATATCGGCGCCGGCGGCGACCCCTTCGAGCGTATTGGCCACGGCCAGCTCGCAGTCGTTGTGGCAGTGGATGCCCACTCGGGCCGAGCCGTCGAGGGCGCGCAGAACCGCTTGTACGCCCTCGCGGATCTCGGCGGGCAGGCTCCCGCCGTTGGTATCGCACAGCACCACCCAGGATGCGCCCGCGCGAGCGGCTTCCAGGCAAACCTCGACCGCATACTCGGAATCGCGCGCATAGCCGTCGAAGAAGTGCTCGGCGTCGAAGATCACCTCGCGGCCGAGGGACACCCCGTGGGCGACGGACTCCCGCACCATCGCCAGGTTCTCGTTCGGCGTCGTCTGCAGAACGGTGCTCACCTGCCACGTGTCGCTCTTTCCGACCAGCGTCCATGTCGGCGCCTGGCTGCGCGCGAGGGCCTGGAGGTTGGCATCGTGCGCGCAGTTGCCGCCGGCACGTCGCGTGGCGCCGAACGCGGCCAGTCGCGCCCGCTTCAGCGGATGCGCCGCGAGTTCCGCGAAAAGCTCCTCATCCTTCGGGTTCGAGCCGGGAAAGCCCCCTTCGACGTAGTCGAATCCAAGACCGTCGAGGGTGCGCGCGATGCGCAGCTTGTCCGAGGCCGAGAACGAGACGGCCGGTCCCTGGGCGCCGTCGCGCAGGGTCGTGTCATAGATCACGATCCGTCGTGCGGCGCCGGTTCCATGGTGGTTGGTTGTCTTGCCGGGCATAAAAAAACCTCCAGGCCTTCTCTGGCCGGGAGGTCCCACGACATCAGCGGAGAGCGCTAAGTCGGGGAACCTCCCCGGCTAATGGCGATGCCGATGATTGCGATCTGCTTGCGCATGGAATGAGGAGGTTAAGCCATTGGCCGAACAGAGTCCTGGCTGCCGATACCAAATCCCGAGCGCGGGCTTAGTGCGCCTCCGACAGTGGGGGGCGCGTTATCTTCTCCGCATGTCTGACGCCGAGGTCCTGGGCCTCCTGGTCGCGACGCGCGACGAACCTGGGGTCCTGTACCGCATCTCGGAGGCGATCTTCAAGCACGGCGCAAACGTCACCTACATCGCCGGCGGGGCCCACCGCGAGCATGCGGCCGAGTTGCAGCTGGAGGTCACCGGAGCAGGCGACGAAACCAGGTTGATCGAGGACCTGGTCGGGCTGGAAGGAATCACCAAGGTCTCTCGCGTGCCGACGTTTCAGCGCATCTACGGCAAGCGGGTGATCGTCGTCGGAGGCGGCGCTCAGGTGGGCATGGTGGCGCAGGGCGCGATCTCGGAGGCGGACCGGCACAACATACGCGGCGAGCGGATCTCGGTCGACACGATTCCGCTCGTTGGGGAGGAGCAGCTGGCGCAGGCGGTGCGCGCTGTCGCGCGCTTGCATCGCGCGCGTGTGCTGGTGCTGGCCGGGGCGCTGATGGGCGGCGACATCAGCCGCGCGGTGCGGGAGATCAGGGAGGCCGGGATCATCGTCCTGTGCACGAACATGGCCGGGTCCGTGCCGGACGCGGCCGACGTCGTGGTCAGCGACCCGGTCGAAGCGGGCGTGATGGCGGTGATGCTGATCGCCGACACCGCGAGCTTCTCGATCGATCACGTCAGGGGCCGCCGCTTTTAGTGGTGCATCCGGGAAATACGCTCGCCAATTCATCGGCCCATATCCCCACCCCACGAAATCTTCGATTTCGCGGGGACCCCGGCCGCCGAGCTCGCTTCGCTCGCTGACGCCTGCGTTAGGGGGCCCGTCGCGTCGTCGTCACGCATCTAGCGATGCGCTCCTCCTCGCGCCACCCCTGCCTTGGCGTCGGCGGTCTGGGCCGCGCCTTGGCGAGCTCATTCCCAGACACACCACTAGGCAGGCAGCTCCCGGGTTCTGACCCGGACTTTCATCGTCCCCACGGCCGAGCCGACGAAGACGCCTCGGGTCGGGGCGGCATCCGTGTAGTCACGGCCGACCGCGACGCGTACGTGGTGCTCGGTGATGCGCACGGGATGGGTCGCGTCATAGCCGACCCAGCCCCTTTCCGGCACCCACGCCTCGCCCCAGGCGTGCGACGCGCCCATGACCCCGCGCTCCCGCGGATCGTGGATGTACCCGCTGACGTAGCGAGCCGGCACGCCCATCGCGCGAGCAACCGCGATGAACAGGTGCGCGAAGTCCTGGCACACGCCGGCGCGCACCGCCAGCACGTCATCGACGGCGCTGTACACATTGGTGACCGCTCGGTCGTAGGCGAACTCTCTGTTGATCGTCAGCGTGAGATCGTCGAGCGCGCGCTCCACCGCCGGCCCCGATCCAGGATCGGTGATGAGATGCCTGCTCGCCAGCTCGCGCACGCCGGGCACATCTTTCACGGGCGGTCGGAAGCGAAGGAAGTCTTGAACGAGCTCCTCGCCGACGTCGGCGTCTGGGCCCAGGCCGGTCTCGACCACCGACGTGCTGGTCACGTTCAAGCGAGTGTGCGGGCGTACCAGGTTGAAGTAATGCACGTTGTTCCCGTAGCCGTCCCGATACGCGCGCGGCTGGATCCCCGAGCTGACCTCGAGGTCGAATTTCAGACACCGCTGTCCGTTGCCGTCCATCGGCTGGAGCCTCACCTCCATGACCGTCTCGGCGATCGGGCCCATATACCGATAAGTGGTTTCGTGCACCACCTCGAGCTTCATTGCTGCTGCTGCTGGGGCATCGCCCTGCCTTCGTCGCCCATCACGCTGGCCGGCACCTTGCTCGGATGGAAGTACGCCTCGCGCATGGCGACCACGAGCTGGCGTAGCAGATCGCCGCACTGCGCATCGAAAACTCGCGGGTTCTCGGCGATCCATTTGGTGTCGGCCTGCTCGAACACCGATTCGAGCTTGATCAGCAGGCGCCGCGGCCGCGAGCGCCGGCCCGGCCCGTCGATACGCGACACAGACTCCAGCGCCACGCCGGACGCGAACCGCGCGGACCGAGGGAGGTTGGCGTCGAGAAGCAGGCATTCGATCACGTGCTCTGGCGTGACGCCTCCCGAATAACGAGCCTGATACGACTCGAACGCGAAGCACGACTTGAGGACGGCTGTCCATTCCAGCGCGTCTTCGGGCGCGTCGGCGAGCTCAGCCGACTTGCGCGTGACGAGCGCGGTCACGTTGCCGGCCCGCTCGAGGAACTTGCCGAGTCGGACGAAATCACGGGCTTCGTCATGCGACATCGTGTCCTCCATCAGCCCGTCCACGAGCCGGATGCTCAGCTGGACGTCGGTGAGAAACGGATACAGGTCGGGCTGCCAGGTCGCCTCGTGGACGCGCCAGTGAAGCGCGTTGACCTGTTCATAAAGCTCGGAGGGGAGTGAAGGACGCACGGCCTGCGCGGCCGACCGCGCGGCTTCGACACTCGATCGGACCGAAGGCCCGAGCGTGCCGCCGACCAGCATCTCGACCGCCTGTTCGCGGCGGCCCGTCGTGACGCTGGGCCACCCGGCCAGCTCCATGAACCGGATCCAGAAGTCCGGGCCGGGTTCGTCGGTGCGGTCGAGGGAGAGGGCGACGTGCACTCCGAGGATGCGGGCGAGGTGGTCCGCCCGCTCGAGGTGACGGCCCAGCAATGTCAACGAGGTGGCGGCCCGGCTAAGCATCGCCGTCCGCGCCGAAATCCCAGTCGTCTTCGGCCATGACCCAGGTGTCGCGGCTCCCGCCGCCCTGGGAGCTGTTGACGACCAGAGAACCGGGTGTGAGCGCCACCCGGGTCAGACCCCCGGGAGTCACGTGAACGTCGGGGCCGGTCAGCACGAACGGGCGCAGGTCCTGGTGGGCGCGGCGCAGCCGTCCCCCGTCGAGGATGGGCTGCACGGAAAGGGCGACCACAGGCTGCGCGATGAAGGCGCGCGGCCGCGCCTCGATGCGCAGCCGGAAAAGGTCGCGCTCCTCCTGGGTCGAGGATGGGCCCATGAGCATCCCGTAGCCGCCCGACGCGTCGACGGTCTTGACCACCAGCTCCTCGAGGTGTTCGAGCACGTAGCGCCTGTCCTCATCGATGGAACAGAGGTACGTGTGCACGTTGGGCAGGATCGGATCCTCGTCGAGGTAGTAGCGGATGATCTTCGGGATCAGCGCATACACGGCCTTGTCATCCGCCACCCCGTTGCCGAGCCCATTGGCGATCGCAACGTTGCCCGCACGGTATGCGTTCACCAGGCCGGCCACCCCGACGAGCGATTCCTGGCGCCCGAAGATCGGATCGAGCCATTCGTCGTCGAGCCGCCGGTAGATGACATGGACCGGCCGCAGGCCGCGCGTCGTGCGCATGAACACCTGGTCCTGGTCGACGACCAGGTCGGTGCCCTCCACCAGCTCGATGCCCATCTGCTTGGCCAGGTACAGGTGCTCGTAGTAGGCGGCGTTGTTGATCCCGGGCGTCAACAGCACGACCGTCGGGTCATCGACCCCAGGCGGCGCGAGCCAGCGGAGATGGCGAAGCAGCTCGTGGACGTAGCCCTCGACGGGCCGCACGGGATAGCCCGCGAACAGGTCCGGGAGCACGCGTTTCATCACGTGCCGGTTGGCGAGCACGTACGAGACGCCTGACGGGGTGCGCAGGTTGTCCTCGAGCACGAAGAACTGGCCCTTGTGGTCCCGGACCAGGTCGATGCCCGCGATCTGGCAGTGGATGCCGTGCGGCACAGGCAGGCCCTCGAGCTCCCGCATGTACTGCGGGCTGCTGAGCACGATCTCGGGCGGGACCGCCCGCTGCTTGAGGATGAGCTTGGCGCCGTAAACGTCGTCGAGGAACAGGTTCAGCGCTGTCAACCGCTGCTTGAGACCCGCCTCGAGGCGCTTCCAGGCCCGGGCCGAGATCACCCGCGGAATGATGTCGAAGGGGAAGACCTTCTCGTTGCCCTGCGCGTCCGGGTAGACCGCGAAGGTGATCCCGTGGTTGCGAAACATCTGCATGGCCAGCTCGTGCCGGCGCTGCAGCTCGGCCGGTCCCAGCCGGTTCAGGAGCTCGTAGAGCCGGCGGTACACCGGCCTCGGCCGGCCGGCACCCGCAAGCATTTCGTCATAGAAGCCGTTGGTCTGGTACGTGGCACCTAAGGATTCCGTCGGGGGCACAGCTATAGTTTCTGCGCCATTCCGACTCAGGGAAAGACGATCAAGCTGCGGGTTGGCTGCGAGTTCAACTACGACGTGAGCGCGCCGACCACCATGACGGTTCAAGTGCGCCCTCGCTCGGATGCCCGGCACCAGCTGGTCACGGAGAGCTGGGCCAGCTCGCCCCCGCTGCCGGTCGACGAGTACGCGGACATCTACGGCAACCCCGTGAAGCGGATCGTGGCCCCCCCAGGCGCCCTGACGCTTCGCTATGACGCCATCTGCCTGGCCCCGGACGAGGCCGATCCAGACGGTTCCGGCGTCGGGCAGGCGCCGGTGGAAGAGGTCCCCGGCGAGCTCCTGCACTTCACCCTACCCAGCCGCTACTGCCTCTCTGACGAGCTCATGAGCACCGCGTGGGAGCTGTTCGGCTCGACCCAGCCCGGCTGGGCGCGCGTCCAGGCGATATGCGACTGGGTCCACGACCACATCCGCTTCCAGTACGGCACCAGCAACCCGCTGACGACCGCGGTCGACGTCTACCGAAGCCGCGAGGGTGTCTGCCGCGATTTCGCGCACCTCGCGGTATCGTTCTGCCGAGCGATGAACATCCCCGCCCGGTACGTGTTCGGCTACCTGCCGGACGTTTATGTGCCGATTGCGCCCGAGCCCATGGACTTTGCTGCCTGGATTGAGGTCTGGCTTGGCGACCGCTGGTGGACTTTCGACCCACGGAACAACGCCAGGCGGGTAGGACGCGTCCTGATCGGGCGTGGGCGCGACGCCCTCGACGTCGCCATGCTGACCACGTTCGGGCCGGCCCAGTTCCGGTCGATGACCGTGTGGGCTGACCTCGAAGAGGCCGTGTGATGGCCATCGAGCTCTCGTCGGTGGACTGGCCCGCCGCCCGCAGGGCGACATACCTCGTCAAGCAGAGCTTCCGCTACGAGTACCCGGAGCCCGTCCGCGACCTGAGTCAGCGCCTCGTCGTCATCCCGCCGGAACGGTTTGGGGACCAGCGCCGGCTTCGCCACCACCTGTCGGTCGAGCCTGATGGCGTCCGCTCGGAAGATCGGACCGACCGATTCGGCAACATCATCGTCGACGTCTTCGCCCCCCGCGTGTCGGGTGCGATCGAGTTCGTGGCCGAGGTTACGGTCGAGCGCTACGCGTCGGAGCCGAACCGGCTGCCGGACGGCTGGCTCGCCGACGGGTATCTGCTGGAGCCGTCGGCGCTCACTGCTCCAGACGACCGCATCCGGCAAGCCGCCCAAGCCTTGGCGAGCTCGGCCGAATGGGGACTGCCACTCGCCGACACGATCAATGACTGGGTGTACCAATCGATGACTTACAAGCATGGCGTGACCGGGGTGCGGACCACCGCCGCAGAGGCGCTTGCGATCGGCTCGGGCGTTTGCCAGGACTACGCGCACGTGATGCTCGCGATCACCAGGGCCTGCGGGCTCCCATCACGCTACGTGTCGGGCCACCTGCTCGGGCAGGGTGGAACGCACGCATGGGTCGAGGTGGTGCTGCCGACCAACGATGGCACCGGGGATGCGATCGCCTGGCCGTTCGACCCCACCAATGCGGGGAGGGGTGGGCTGGGCTACCTGACGATCGCGGTCGGGGGCGACTATGCGGACGTGGCGCCGACCTCCGGGACCTATCTCTCGCCTTTGGTCGGACGCCTGACCACGCGCAAGAGCGTGACCCTCACCGAGCTGGAGTACACGACCGGGTAGGCTGCGAGCATCGCAGCCAATCTGATCCGAAGCCGCAGCGGGGCGTTCATCGCCGCGCTCTTCGTCTCGACGTTCGCGACGGGACTGCTCTTGATCGCCATTCCGCTGGAGCTTCGCGGCCTGCATGCAAGCCCCGGCCAGATCGGCATCGCGCTCTCGATGTTCGGGCTCGGCATGTTCATCTTCGAATGGGTTTGGGGCGTCCTGGCGGACCGCATCGGATATCGCATTCCGATGATCGCGTCCCTGATCCTTTATGCGGGCGGCATCCTGCTGCTCGCGCGCGCCGATTCGGTCTTTCTGATCGCGATCGCATACCTGCTGGCCTCGGGGATGATGGTCGCGGTGGGGCCGATCGGTCGCTCGTTCCTCGGCACCACCCTGCTTCCGCAATACCAGGCGACCGGGCTGGCGCTCCTGTCCGCCCAGTGGGTGATCGGGGAGGCGATCGGCTCCGGCTCCGGCGGGCTGCTGATCGACCACATGCCAATTCGAACCGTGCTTTACATCGCCGCGGTGATGCCGGCGCTGAGCGCGGTGCTGGTCTTCTTCGTCTTCCGCGGCTACACGGAGGCCGGGGGCCGGCGCGCGGCGCCCGAAGCGGCGCAGGCGTCGCCGTCCAATGGCATGAGCTTCGTTCGCGTGATGATCATCACCGCATCGATAGTCCTCCTCTTCCAGATCGGCGCGGGGGGCGAGCTCGCCTTGCTCCCGCTCCTGGTCACGTCGCACCTCGGCCTTTCCGCCTCCGTCGCGGGCTCGGCGATGTTCATCGTCGGCATGCTCGGAGGTTTGCTCTTGGTCCCGGGCGGGATGGCCTCGGATCGATGGGGCCGGCGCGCGACCATGATCGCAGGCGGCGTCATATCCGCGGCAGGGTTCGTTGTCTACGCCGTCGCGGGGGTGTTCGGGGCGGTGGTCATCGGCGCGGTGCTGCGCGTGGTCGGCGCGTCGCTCCTGTGGCCGGCGGCGACCGCCTGGATCTCGGAGTCGTCGCCTCGCAGGAGTCACGCGCTGGCGATGGGGTTGTTCGGGGAGTTCGAGAACGTCGGCGTGACGCTCGGTCCGCTCCTGGGCGGGCTGGCCTGGTCCGTGGCAGGGATTCAGGCCGCGTTCATCACGTATGCGGCGGCGTCGCTCCTGGCGGCACTGGTCGCGGCGGTCAGCGTCGGCCGGCGCTCGACTCGCCCGCGATCAAGCGCGCTGGAACCCCTGGGGACTGCGCAGCCCGAAGCCCAGACTTCGGTCGAAGGCGATATGGGCGATCCAGGCCAGGCCTCCGGCGAGCCAGCCGGGTGATGGCAGAACGCTCATGACCGCGACCAGGATTGCCGGCAACCAAAAGCGATGCACAGCGTTGTAGAAAGGCACGGCGCGGGGGTGGAGCTGGCCGCGCTCGAGTCCGGGCCCGGCTCCGAAGAACAATGTCACGTCTGGCGCGATCGCGAAAACCACGACCTGCCACCAGCTGGTGTGCTGGGTCACGACGACGGCGATCGCGAGCCCCGTCACGAACAACCCCAAGATCAGATACCCCAGTCTTTTCAAGCTCTTATGAAATCCTCACGCCAGTCTTATATATCCCGTTGAGATGACTGGCTCGCTCATCCTCATCGTCGAGGACGACGCCCGACTCGCGGCGACGCTGCAGCGCGTGCTCACCGCGGAGGGTCACGAGGTCGCGGTCGCGGGCGATGGCAACGATGCCCTGCGCCGCGCACGTGACCGGCCTCCGGACCTTGTGATCCTCGATGTCATGCTGCCCGGACTCGACGGGATCGCCGTCTGCAAGCGATTGCGAGCGACTGCCCAGTTTCCAATTCTCATGCTCACCGCGCTCGGGGGTACCGAGCAGAGGGTGCGCGGGCTCGATTCCGGCGCGGACGATTACCTGGTCAAGCCTTTCGCCTATCAGGAGCTCCTCGCGCGCGTGCGGGCGCTGCTCCGCCGGGCCGGTCCGACCGACCACCTGCGTTTTGCGGACCTCGACCTCGAACCTGCCACACGCGGCGCCTGGCGTGGCTCGCGGCCGCTGGCGCTGACCCACACCGAGTTCGCGCTGCTCGAGCACTTCCTCCGTCATCCGCGCCAGGTGCTGACACGCGAACAGCTGCTGGAGGCGGTGTGGGCGGGCGAGCCCGAGGGCGACAACGTGGTCGCCGTTTACGTCGGCTACGTGCGCCAGAAGCTCGAAGAGGGGGGAGAGCCGCGGCTGCTCCACACCGTCCGCGGCACCGGCTACGCGCTGAGGGAGAGCTAGTGTCCCTTCGCCTTCGACTGGCCCTCTTCGGGGTTGGAGTCGTCGCGCTCACCTTGGTGATCTTCGGCGGCCTCCTCTACTCGCTCCTGGCCCGGGGCGTGAACACGAACCAGGACGATGCCTTGCGCGGCCGGGCCGGTCAAGCCGCTGCCGCTCTCAACGCCACTCCGGAAGTCGCGCCACGATCCCCGGTGGCCCCCGCGGACCTGCGCACCAGCACCGAGATATTTGTCGAGGTGCTCGACCAAAACTGGTCCCTCGTCTACTCGACCGGCGTGCTGGATGGCGCGGCGCCCACGATTGCTCCCCGGCTGCGCAGCGGAGCGGCGCATGGTGCCTTTGACACCGAGGGCGGCCTTCGCCTCTATGCCATGCAGTTCAGCAACGGCTTTATCGTCACAGGACAATCGACCCGTGTGCCCCAATCGAACCTGTCCGGCGTGGTTGGGTTCCTGGTCATCTCAGGCGTCCCCACCCTGCTCGCAGCCCTGGCCGCCTCCTGGCTTGTCGCGGGCCGTGCCCTCAAGCCTTTGAAGGATGTCGCGGGCGCGGCCGACGATATCGGCCGGACCCGAGACTTCGGACGCCGCCTCCCCAGCCGCCGGAGCCGCGACGAGGTCGCGCTGCTTTCGACCAGCTTCAACCGGATGCTCGAACAGCTCCAGGACGCATTCGAGTCGCAGCGGCGATTTATCGCAGACGCGTCGCATGAGCTGCGCACGCCGCTCACGACCATCCAGGGCAACGCCGGCCTGCTCGCGCATGGACCGCCGGTAGCGGAAGAGGTCCGGCGCGCGGCCGCCATCGACATCGCCGAAGAGAGCGAACGCATGAGCAGGCTGGTCGATCGCCTGCTCACCCTGGCGCGAGCTGACTCTGGGCTCCGCCTGGAGCTCGCGCCAGTCGACCTGCGTTCGGTGGTCGTGGATGTGACGCGCCAGGCGGCGGCCGTCCATCCGGAGCGGAGCATCGAGGTCAAGGCGGTCGACGTCAAAGTGGCCGGAGACGAGGACGCGCTGCGGCAGCTGTTGTGGATCCTGATCGACAATGCCCTCCGCTACGCGCGAACGGCCATCACGGTCGCTCTGGATGTGGACTCGGGTTGGGCGAGATTGATGGTCGGGGACGACGGCCCCGGGATCGCGACCGCGGATCGCGAGCGAGTCTTCGAGCGCTTCTTCAAAGCGGATGCCGCGCGGACGGGCGCCGGCGGAGCGACCACCGCCGACGGCGCGGGGCTCGGCCTCTCGATCGCGCGCTGGATCACCGAGCAGCATGGGGGCCGCATCATCGCCGACCGCAGCGCGGCCGGCGGAGCCGGTCTGTACGTCGACCTTCCGGTCTTACGCAGTTCTTAGCCACCCGCGGGACGCTGTGGGGTATGTACAACATCAACCCAGAGCACGCGGTCGGTTTGATCGGCGGCCTCGTCGGCCTGATCGTCGCGCTGGGAACGCTGCGCTTGCATCCGCAATGGCGCTCGGTGCCGGGCACGGTGCGAGCGGCCGCAGTGCTGATGGTGGTGACGGCGGGGGTGCACCTGGCGCTGATCCCTCATCACCTGGCTCACGAGCCGCTCACCTCAGCTCTGTTTCTTCTCAACGGTTTGGCGTTCATCGCGCTCGCGGTTACGTTCACGTGGCGCCACTGGCGCCTGGCGTCGGCCGGCCTGCTGATCGCCACCGTCATCGGATACCTCGTTTACGTCGGTGCCGGCCTGGAGGGTCCGGACCAGGTCGGTGTCGCCACCAAGCTCATTGAGGTGACGGCGCTCGGCCTCGCCCTCGTGCCGGTCAGGGGCGAGACCCGCCGCACGCATCGCTCGTGGCGCTGGGCCGGACTCGGCGTCGCAATGCCGCTGCTGGTAGTCATGACCGGAGCGACGGTCTGGATCGTCGACCTGGCTCGGCCCGACCCCCGCCATGTTCACGCCGGCGCCGTGCTGCAGTCCACCAATACGCTCCCCACGCCGGCCCAGGTCGACGCCGCCAGCCGCCTGTACCACGAGACGAAGGCGGCCATCCAGCCCTACGAGGACTGGCACGCGGCGTGGGCGGCCGGATACCGGCCAGGCGGCTCGAACTCGCTTCCGTCCTCGCACTGGATGAACCAGAAGTACGTCGACGCCGGGTACGTGATGGACCCGCAACGGCCGCAGGGCCTTGTCTACGCCAACACCCACCACGGTCCGGTGCTGCTTGGCGCGATGTTTCAGATGAAGGGCATCAACCAGTTCGGTCCTGACCCGGGCGGACCGCTGACCGCCTGGCACCAGCACGAGAACATCTGCATCACACCGTTCGGCTTCGAGTTCAGCCTGATGACGCCGTTTGCGAACTGCGCTTTCGGCGCGATCGACATCAGCGCGTCACCGATGCTGCACGTGTGGATCGTCGACAACCCTCAGGGCGGCCCCTTCGCGGTCGACATCGCCCCGTCGGTGGTGGCGGCCCTGGACAGAACGTGATGGACACGACCATCCACGAGTCGAGCCGCCCCGAAGGCGCCTTCATCCTCCTGCTGCTGCAGTCGATCTTCTGGATGGTGGCGGGGCTCTCCTCGCTTCCGTTTGGGCTCGCCGGCGAGCTCCATATGGCCGCGCTCGGGCTGGTCACGCTCATGTTCGCCCTGGCCACGTGCCTCCTCGGGATCGCCGTGTTGTGGCGCCGCCTTTGGGCGCGCCGCGTCGCGCTGACGCTCGAGGTCGTTTGCGTCATCGGTTCGGCGCTGCAGCTCCTGCTGCCGATCGGCGCCAACCGCGGGCCTGTCGCGCTCCTGGTCGACATCGTGCTTCCTGTGGCCGTGGTCTGGCTGCTGTGGGACAAGAAGACCCGCTCAGCTTTTAGTTAGCGGCAGCCGCGACCGGAGCTCCGATTGGGAGCGTGAAGTGGAATTCGGACCCGACCCCGACGGTGCTGTCGACCCAGATCTTCCCGCCGTGCATCTCGACGATCTGGCGCGTGATCGCAAGGCCCAGGCCGGTTCCGATGACCTTTGTCTTGTCCTTGCCTTCGAAGCGTTCGTAGCGGCCGAACAGCTTCTTTACGAACTCGGGCGGGATGCCAAGACCGTGATCTCGGACGCTGACCCGCAGCACGCCGTCTCCTGCCTGGCTGGTCACCAGCACCTCACCGCCGGCCGAATACTTGACCGCGTTGCTCAGAAGGTTGGCGACGACCTGGAACAGGCGGTCGGCATCCCCGCGCGCGGCGGGCAGCCCGGGGTCCAGTCGAGTGACGATCGAATGCTTGGGGCTCGCTGCGCGCGCGCGGTCGGCCGCCTCCATGACGATGGCGTTGAGATCCACCGGCACGATGTTGAGGATCATGCGCCCCGCTTCGATGCGGTCGAGCTCCAGCATCTCGGTGATCATCCGGTTCAGGCGCTGCGCATCCTTGTTGATGTCGCCCGCGAAAGTCTTGGTCTCGTCAGTCGACAGCTCCTGGTCGCGGATCATCTCGCTGAAACCCTGGATGCCCACCAACGCGGTTCGAAACTCATGACTGACCAGCGACACGAACTCGCTCTTCAGCTGGCTGAGCCGCTCGAGCCCTGCAAGGTTGGCCATCGCGGCGTCCTGGGCCACGTGCTCCGTGGTGGCGTCCTCGAACATCGCCAGGAAGAAGTCGGTGCGGCCCTTGGCGGTCTTGATGGCGGTCGCACTCCAGTGCAGCCACACGGTCGTGCCGTCGGCGCGCAGCGCGTGGCTATCCGATTCGATGGTGTCCACCGCGCCTTCCCAGAGCGGCTGGAAGGTCTGGACCACCCGCTCCATCTCTTCGGGTGGTAGATAGTCGGCGACGGCGGCGCCGATCATGGCGGAGGGTTTGGTGCGCAGCAGAGCGCCAAGGCGTGGGTTGGCGTCGATGACCTTCATGTCGACACCCACACGGGCGATGCCGAGCGGAGCCTGGACGATGACCTGGTTGAGCAGCGCCGTGTGGGCCTGAAGCTGAGCCTCCGCCCGATGGCTCTTGGCGAGCAGGTCCAGCGAGTCGCGATGGGTCAGGATCTGGTTGCAAACCAGGAGTACTCCGATGCTGCCGGCGAGCACGGTCATGAACTGGTCCATCGTCTGATTGTTGGCCGCGATGCGAATGGCGGCCAGGGCGGCCGCCAGGACGGCCATCCAGGGCAAGGCCAGCTGCCAGAGGTCGATCGGTCCCTCCTCTGGTTTGGGTTCGACCGTCGGGACCGGCCAGAGCGGCGCCAGGGCGATCATCAGGAAGCCGATCACCCAGCCGACGTCGAGGATGCTGCCGATCGCTCCGTATGAGCCGTTGGCATTCAGGTACGTGAATGCGCTGTCGGCCACGGTGTTCGCGGCCAGGCCGCCGATGAGCAAGAGCATTCGACCCAGCTGCGGACGGCCCACCCGGCGGAGGGCAGTGATCAGGACCGTGATGGTCACGATGTCGCCGATCGGATAGGCCAACCCGATCATGGTGGCCGGCACCGGCTGCTGTGATTGGTCGTAAACGGAGCGCAGCCCGAGCGCCCAGGCGACGAAGAGCAGCGAGAGGGCGACGAGCGCCCCCGCCAGCACAGCCTCACCGCGCGTCGCCATGCGGCTCGGGGCGGAGGTCAGGGCCAGGACGCCGACTATCGCGAGCGGGATCTCGAGCAGGAAGGCCCCATCGGCCGCGGACGGATTCGGAACGACCGCGCCCTGGACGACCTCGTACCACGACCAGATGAGTTCGCCGGCGGTCCAGCTGGCAGCTGCGGCGGCGAGCAGCGCCCAGGCGACGCGGAGGCGACCTGACGAGCGGCGAGCGGCGAGGGCGAGGCTGATCGCGGCCACCCCGGACGCCACCGCCTCGCCGACGTCGTCGACCGCGATCGTCGGTCTGACACCGCCGATCCGGAACGTGGTCCAGATGAGGAACGCGAAGGCGAACGCGAACGCGAGCAACGCCGCGAACGCGAACCGCCTCCACTCGCGGGTGAGCGGCCCACGCCACAGCGACAAGCCCGGGGCCGCTCTGGAAGGCCGGTCAGCCCTGATCTGTGGGGACGTGGCGGCGGACTTGGGATCGGCGGGGGAAGTTTGCCAGGCCACTTAACGGGAACCGTATGTTAATTCAAGCCGGGCGTCAGTTAACATCCCGAACAGCATCAAGCGCGGGGTCGCACGGGGTACCGCGGAAGCCGCGCCATGCGAGGGAGCTCTCATCGCCCAGGTCGCATTCGAGTACGACAAAAGAGTCTTCGCCTCCGGTGTGGAGGAATCGCTGGAAGACGGAGAAATCGCCTTCGGACAGGGGCTGACGCTGGTTACGGTCGCGCTCGCCGCCCTGGCATTCGCGCTGCTGCCGGCGTTGGTGGGTCTGGCCATGGTGCTGGGCTGGACGGTACCACTCGAATTCGGTGTGGGGGCCGGGTTAGCCCTGGTGGCCGGTTTCAAGGTCTGCGCGGGGGCCTGGGGGATGGCCGCCGCGAGCCGTGTGCCACATCCGGCCGTCCCCACTTCCTTCATCCCTCTCTAGCCACGCCTCTCCGGTGATCACAGGCGCGCGCGGTCTGCGCCGCAAAGGAGGTGAGATTGATGAGGAAGTTGATGCTGGCCGCCATCCTGGCGGCGACGATGGCGATCACGCTCGCGACCACGGCCGCCGCCGGTGTCGTGCCGTGCTGCTGATCTGAATCGCGATCGGCGGCGTTAATCCATCTGATGTCAACCTGCTTCGTGGTCATGTAAGCTGGCCCGCGATGCCGGAAATTGACGCACGTCCAGCTTCGACCGCGAAGGCTGGCGGCAGGCGGGGCCGGCGCCACGGCATCGAGATCAAGCCCGGGTCGGTCAAGCAGGCACGCGCGGACGCCGGGCTCAGCCTCGGGCAGGTGGCGAAGGGCGCGGTGAGCCGGACCGCCATCTACTTCGTGGAGACCGGCAAGGCCAAGCCCTCGATCGAAACCCTGAAGCTGATCGCCGAGCGGACTGGACGCCCACTCGACTACTTCCTGGCCCGGCCGTCCACCATCGAACCGCGCTCTTCGCCCCACACGCTGGAGGTCGAGCTGCTGCTCGCGACCAACGATCCCCAGTCGGCTCTGGCCTCGGGCCGCGCATTGCTGGCCACCAAGCAGGATCCCGACACCACGGCCCGCACCAGGTACCTGATGGCCTATGCGTTGCTCCGGCTGGCCCAGCCCGTCGAGGCGCGGCGCCTGGCGGTGGCGGCCCGAGAGTATTTCGAGAGCACCGGCGACAAGCTGATGATCGCCGAATGCCTCGGACACGAGGCTTCGGCGGCGTACCTGCTCCAGGATCCGTCAGCTCTGGGTCTGGCCGAGCGTGGGCTTGACCTGTGCCGCTCTCTGCAGCCGGTGCCGCGGACGAGCGAGGCCCGCTTGCTGTTCGTGCTCGGCTCTGTGCATGCCACCAACCAGGACTGGGAGGCCGCCATCGACTGCTACGAACGAGCCGTCGCGGCCGGCGAGGTCGTCCAGGATCTAAGGCGCCTGTCGCTGATGTACAGCGGGTTGAGCCTGGCTTACAGCGAGGTCGGCCAGCTGAATCAGTCCGCTTACTACGCCCAGCGTGCGCTCGCGATTCACGAGACCCTCAACGACCGCGTGTCCCTGGCCCGCTCAGAGACGAACCTCGGCATCCTTCTCATCAAGCGTGGCGAGCTCCCCGCCGCCGGCGAGCACCTGAACCGCGGCCTGGCCCTGTTCGATGAGGTCGCAGTTGGACTCGGCAAAGCCGAGGCGTTGCTGGGCCTGTGCGAGCTTGCCTTCGCGCGGTCGCAGCTCGTGGAAGCCGAGAAGTTTGCCATCGATGCCCGCGACCTCGCCGGGAGTCAGTCCGAGAAGGCGACGCTCGCTGAATGCCATATGTGGCTCGGCCGCATCGCCGCGCAACGAGACCAACATGCGACCGTCGACTCTGAGTTCCGGACCGCCGTCGGAATCCTGGAGGCGTTGGGAGCGTCCGAGCGGCTGAGCCGCTGTCACGTCCAGTACGCCGAGGTCCTAGAGAAGCGAGGTGATCTGGTCGCCGCCAACCAGCAGCTGCGGCTTGCCTTGGGCCGGCTGCCGCAGTCGATTCGGAAGCACCGCACCGCCAGCGCCTGAAGACGCGCGCCGGCGGGACCCCTGACTGCGCGCAGCTTCCCTGTGAGTTGTAAGGTGCGACCGCGATGATCGTCGCGGTCTACGCGGTGAAGGGGGGTTCCGGCCGGACCACCATCGCGGTCAACCTCGGCGCCGCCCTGGGCCTGGAGCATCGCGGCGAATGCGCGCTGATCGACCTGAGCCTCCCATACAACCACGCCGCCCTCGTCGCCAACCTCGTGCCCACAGGCTGCCTGGCCCTGATCGACCAACCGGACCAGGACAAGTTCGAGGACGCGCTGCTGGGCATAGCGCTCCACCATCCCACCGGGATGGCCATCATCCCGAGCGCCTTGCGCGCCGAGCAGGCCGACCTGGTGACTCCACAGCTGGTCAAGCGCGCGCTCGACGTTCTCGAGCAGACCTTCAACTACATAGTGGTCGACCTCGGAGTGGCCATGACCGAGGTCACGCTCGGGGTCCTCGAGCGAGCCAATCGGATCCTCGTCATGGTGACGCCGGAGCTGACGAGTCTCAAGGACACGGCGGAGCTGCTGCAGATCTTCGACAAGGTCCTCAAGGTTCCATCGGTGCGCGTAAGCCTCGTCCTCAATCACCCGCGGCCGCAGACCATGGTCACCCGCGCCGACGCCCAACGCCAGGTGGAGAGAAAGATCGAAACGGAGATTGCCTACGACGGTGCGCGGTTTGATCGCGCCGCGGTCACCGGGCAGGTCGTGGTCGCCACCGACCCCTCCTGCGCCGCGGCCAAGAGCTTGATCAAGCTCGCCGGCTCGATCACCAAAGAGCAGGGAAGCGCCGCCAAGAGAGCGAAGCCTTAGGCGACTTCTTGGCGCCGCGAACGCCGGCGCAGGGCCGCGTCCGCATCCGCAACCGAGACGCGCGGCCGCCTGAAGTTGCGAAGGGCGAACCGGTCGCATGCGGTCTCGGCCGCCGATCGCCTCTTCAGCTCCTCGAACAGATACCAGTGCATCCACTCGTGGCAGTAGAGAAACCGCAGGACCTCGCGAGGTGAGCGGAAAGAAACGGTCTCGGACGCCCAGGCGAAGCGGATTCCGCTTCCGCGTTTGCGCCGGGCCGCGTAAACCACCGGCTCTTTGAACGGGCGAAAGGGGATCGGGACCTGAAGCACGATCCGGCGTTCTTCGAACTCGCACCGCGCGGCGAGGTGCGGTGACGACCGGTATCGAAGCGGCTTGACCACGACCTCGTAGTCGCCGGCACGCGGCAGGCCGGCGAGGGCGCTGCGCGCCTGCGCATCGCTCAAACCCTCGAGGTCGCTTCGGATGAGCACGCTTCGAGCATAAAGGTCACCCAGACGCGGGATCGGGTAGGCCCAGGGCATGCGGCGTTGTTCAGGTTGGGGGAGCCTGGCCTGCAAGGGCCGGGCTCTTCCACCACGATGGGGGGAGAAAGGGTCAGGCGGCGCTCCACCAGCGCCGCGACCGATACGCACGGGATTCTCGACCAGACGATCATCGCCGCGTTCGCCAACCCCGCGCAGGCCAAGCATGCGCTGGCGTCACTGCGCAGCCAGTGCCGCGTGAAACCCAGAGAGCTGATGGTCGTGAAGTCCGAACGGGATCCGCTGCTGAACCGGATCGGCGAGTTCGCGGATGACGTGCGCAGTGCGCTCGCCGACGGCAAAGGCATCGTCATGGTGCGCCTCGACGAGACCGATGTGTTCGAGGCGCTCGAGCTCCTCGATGAAGACATGGCCAGTGTGTGGACGGTGGCCATGCCTCCCGTGCCGGCGAGACCTGGCCGGTAGATGTCCGCACAGGCTCCCATGCCGGGCGGCGTCAGAACCCCAAGGGTGACCGCCCGCGCCCGATTCGGGCCCTCCGATGTTCTGAAAGCCGTTGGGCCGGGCGTCATCACCGGAGGCGCCGACAACGACCCCGCCGGGATCGCCACCTATTCGATCATCGGAGCGACCGCCGGGTTCAGCATGAACTGGGTCCTGCTGCTGTCGACCCCGATGCTCATCGTCGTCCAGCGCATATCGGCCAAGGTCGCGAACGTCACCAAGACCGATCTCGCCACCCTCCTACGCACCACGTACGGCGGCCGGGTGGCGACGCCGGCGGTGCTGTCGATGGTGGTCGTGAACGTGATCACACTCGGCGCTGACCTTCTCGCGATGGCTGCCGCGCTGCAGCTCGTGACCGGCGTCCAGCTCATTTTCTGGGTCGTACCGCTGGCGGGTGCGATGGCTTACCTGACGATCGTCGCCGACTACAAGGTGCTCAGCAAGTACCTGCTGTGGCTGGTGGCGGTGTTCGCGACCTACATCCTGGCCGCCTTCCTGGCGCGGCCCGATTGGGGCGATGTGCTTCGCGTGACTTTCATGCCGCACGTGACCTTCACGCCCGCGTACCTGCTGGGAGCGGTCGCGCTGCTCGGCACCACAATGACGCCATATCTCTTTTTCTGGCAGGCCAGCAGCGAGATCGAAGAGAGGCGTGGCGTCCAGGGCACCGTGATGCGAAATGTCGACGTCACCGCCGGCATGATCTGGTCGAACGTCATCGCATTCTTCATCATCGTGTCTACGGGAGCCGTGCTCTTCAGGCATCACGCCAACATCCACACCGCGGCCGATGCAGCCCGGTCTCTACAGCCGTTCGCAGGGCGATACGCATCCATTCTGTTTGCCGTCGGCATCATTGGATCGGGTCTGCTCGCCATTCCGGTGTTGGCCGCCTCGGCAGCTTTTGGCGTCGCGGGGCTGGCGGGTTGGCGGCGAGGCCTCAGACGTCACGCCAAGAACGCGCCGCAGTTCTACGTCGTGATCGGCCTCGCCTTCCTCGCAGGGATGGGGATGGCGGTCTCTGCAATCGACCCGATCAAGGCTCTGTTCTACTCGCAGGTTCTCGGCGGAGTGATCGCTCCCGTGTTGATCGTGCTGATGCTCCTGCTGACCTCGAATCGCAAACTGATGGGCGACTACGTCAATGGGCGGCCCACCAACGTGATCGGCTGGTCGGCGGCCGGGGTGATGGTGTTGGCGGACGTGGCCATGGCATACCAGGTCGCCACGCATGGGCTGCCCTAGCCAAAGGTCCCTCTCGCCTCCGAGGCGTTGTCTTAGCGAAATGATCCGCCGGCTTCAGAGCTGGATGCCGTGGCGGGTTGTCGTCGCGTATGGCGAGAGCCAGGCGAGCAACTACGCTTCTGCGCTGGCGTTTGCCTGCCTTCTGGCGATGTTCCCGCTCATGCTGGCCATCGTTTCGCTCGTCGGCCTCGCCGCTCGCGACGCGGCAATGGAAGCGAGGGTCCAGGATCTGATCATCCATCTGTTCCCAGGGAGCGCGCAGCCTCAGCTGCTGGATGGTCTGCACGCTGTGAAGACCTCGGCGAGCTGGATGGGCCTGCTCGCGCTGGCCGGCCTCCTCTGGAGCGCCAGCAGCATCTTCTCGACCATGGAGTTCGCGTTCACTCAGATCTTCGGGACCAAGCAGCGCGACCTCCTCCGGCAGAAGGCGATGGGTTTGGTGATGATGGTGTTGCTGGTGGTTGCGGTCGGCGTGACGGTCGCCGCGAATACTCTGGCGGCACTGTTCCCATTCGCGTGGATCGCCGGCTTTGTCATCGGGTCGGCAATCATGGTCACGCTGCTGGTTGGGCTTTATCGCTGCGTGCCGAACCGCACGTTCGTGGTCCGCGACGTGATGCCAGGCGCCCTCCTCGCGGGCATCCTGATCGAATTGTTTTCGCTCGGCTTTCCGCTCTACACGCGATTGGCAGGCGGGTTCAATACTTATGGCGCCCAGTTCGGGCTCTTCTTCTTGCTGGCGGGCTGGTTCTACATCCTGAGCGAGCTGATCCTGCTGGGTGCGGTCTTCAACCAGTTCCGGCTTGGGCCACCGACGGCCAGGGGCCTGGTGGCGAGCCCGATGCAGCAGTCACGCGAGATTCGCCGCCCGGCCGACGTGATCGAGGACGCCAAAAGCGGGGCACAGCCGCCTACTGCTGCGTAGTCCGCGGCCGCGTGCGCGTTACCTATATGAGCGGCCTACCGCGGGGGCGGGAGGCCGCGATCCCACCACAGGAGGTGAATCTTTGGGAACGCTACTGTTCATCTTGCTCGTCGTGCTGCTTCTCGCCGCGGTCGTCGGTGCCGGAGGCTACAGCGTCCGGCGCTACTGGAGCCCCGCAGGTTCCGAGGTGGTTGAGACCGAGGGCACTACATCCGGTCCTTTCGCCGGAGTAGCAGCGGCAATCCTCGCTCTGCTGGTGCTCATCCTGCTGTTCTTCGGCTTCTCGCAGTGGAACTGGTTCGGAACAAGATCGCCTTCGTCCGCACCGCCAAGTACGACCACAATCACCTCGCCGGCATCACCGGCCAGCAGTGCTCGCTGACCAGGGCGCAGTTCCAATCTTCATGCGTACCACGGAGGTCTGATATGGCAACAATCACGCGGAGGAGCAAGCTGCCGGCCGAGCGGTTTGCGTTCACGAAGAAGCGCAAGGAGCCCATCACGGACGCGCGCCACGTTCGCAACGCGATCGCACGGTTCGACCAGGTCGAAGGTGTCAGCGACGCCGAGCGTGATGCCGCGTGGAAGCGCATTCGCGCCGCGGCGCGCAGGTTTGGGGTCGAGATCCACGTGAAGGGATGGCGATCGCTGATGAAGGGCAGAACGAGCAACCGGCGCTGACCGGAGCGCAGGCGCGCGGGCGGCTTCGATTAGTCTCCGCCTGCAGGGATGGCCCAGGACGACACCGCTTCGACGCTTGCCTTCCTCGAAGGCTCGCGGTCCCAAGTCCGCTACGGCGCAGATGAGCTGCGAAGCACGGATCCAGCCGACGGCCGGACACTGCTGGCGCGCTATGACCTGGACCGTGCCCGGTCGCGGCTGACCAGGGAGGTCGTCGCCGGGCGGCGGGGAGGGCTGTGGCGGTGGGAGGAGCTCCTGCCGCTGCGCCGGCGTTCGTTCGTCACCTCCCTCGGCGAAGGCGCGACGCCGCTGCTTCCACCCGCCCGCCTCGCCGGCAAGCTGGGGCTGTCGGGGCTGCACATCAAGGCCGAGAGCCTGAACCCGACGGGTTCGTTCAAGGCCAGGGGCATGGCGGTGGCGGTGAGCCGGGCGGCCGAGCTCGGCGCGACCCACGTGGTGGCGCCGTCGGCAGGCAACGCCGGCGGAGCCCTGGCCGCATACGCCGCCGCTGCCGGCCTGCGAGCCACCGTGGTCATGCCGGCTGACGCTCCGATAGCCAACCAGCTGGAAGCGCTTGCGTGCGGGGCACGACTGATCCTGATGGATGGCCTCATCTCGGACTGCGGCAAGCTCGCCCGCATGCTGGCCGAAAAGGCCGGCGCGTTCGACATGGCCACACTGCGCGAGCCATATCGCGTCGAAGGCAAGAAAACTCTGGGCTTCGAGCTCGCCGAGGATTTCGGCTGGAACCTGCCCGACGCAGTTGTGTATCCGACCGGTGGCGGCACCGGGCTGATAGGGATGTGGAAGGCGTTCGACGAGCTCGAGGCTATTGGGCTGATCGGACCGATGCGGCCGCGTATGTTCGCGGTGCAATCGGAAGGATGCGCGCCGATCGTTCGCGCGTTCGAGCAAGGAGCGGAGTTCGCGGAACCCTGGCTGGATGCGAAAACACGGGCCGCCGGCATTCGTGTCCCGTCCGCCCTGGGCGACCACCTGATCCTCGAGTGCCTTCGGCGCTCGGGCGGGGGAGCGATCGCGGTCCCTGAAGCCGAGATCGAAGCTATGCAGGCATATGCGGCCGGACAGGGCGTCGGGTATCTCTGTCTCGAATCGGCGGCGGCGCTGGCGGCGCTGCCCGTCCTGCGGGAGAGAGGACTGATCGGCCGCGACGAGCGGGTCGCCCTTTTCGACACCGGGGCCGGATTCAAATCCGAACCGTCATCGATGAAGCGGCCGGCCGTCGTGCCCAACGACCCAGCAGCGTGGCTCGACCTGATCACGGCGCTGGACTAGCGCCTCGTGGCCACCCATATCATTGCCACGGGATGAGGTCGCTGCTGCTGTGGTGCGCTCAGAACCCGTGGCTCTCCGAGAACGTGCCGCAATGGGCCTTTGTCAGGCGGGCTGTGAAGAGGTTCATGCCGGGCGAGGACTTCGATGCGGCGCTGCAAGCGGGCGTCGCGTTCAAAGCCAAGGGCATCGGCTCCGTCTTTACGAAGCTCGGCGAAAACATCAAGGCGATGTCCGAAGCCACCGCCGCGGTCGAGCATTACGAGCTGGTGTTGAAGACCGCGGCCGAGGCCGGCCTCGAGCCCGAGATCTCGGTCAAGCCCACCCAGGTCGGCCTTGACATCGATCCCGATGCGACCTTCGCCAACCTCAACCGGCTGGCCGATGCCGCAGCCCGAGCCAAGGGCTTTCTCTGGATCGACATGGAGGGCAGCGCATACACCGACCGCACGCTCGACCTGTACAACCGGGTTCACGCCAGGCACTCTGCCGTCGGCGTTTGTCTCCAGGCATACCTGTACCGCACGTCGGCGGATGCATACCGAATGCTCGCGTTCAAACCGGCGATCAGGCTGGTCAAGGGCGCATATGCCGAGCCGCCGGATCGAGCGTTCCCCGCCAAGCGCGATGTCGACGCCAACTTCCTTGCGCTCTGTGCTCTGGTGCTCGCCGACGCCAACCGAGGCCGCTTGCGCCTGGTCATCGCAACGCACGACGTAGCGTTGATCGATCGCGTCGCACGATTCGCCGACGCGATCGGGATGGATCGCCATCAGCTCGAGGTGCACATGCTGTACGGCATCCAGGCCGCGCAGCAGGCAAGGCTCGCGGCGGAGGGTTATCGCGTCAAAGTTCTCGTCGCGTACGGCGACGCCTGGTATGCGTGGTACCTGAGGAGGCTGGCGGAGCGCCCGGCCAACATCCTGTTCGTGGCGCGGCAGATGGTCGGCTAGTCCTCACGACGGGCGGCAGGGCCGACATTTCATCGGCCCTGCCCGATTTGACCGCACTTTAGGGGACGGTCGGGACCTGCCCAGCGTTTTCCTGGGCCTCGCGAGCCGCGCTCTCCGTGGCTTCGTGCGCCGCCGTCTCGTTGGGCACGAACGTGCCCGAGGGCGTGCCTGCCGCGGGGGTTGGGGTGGCCGCAGGCGCGGCCGCCGCCGCGGTGAGAGCGGATGCACCGTACAGGGCGGCTCCCACCACCCCACCTACGAGCATCGACCCCGCGATGGCCGCTGCTGTGACTGCCGTACGAACTCTGTTCATGACTGCTGACTCCTCCTGGCTTCTTTTGGCTCGAGCGTTGGCTCCGAGATTGGGGCCGCACGCTCAGCGCGCTGTGTGAGGAGCCTGTGAAGTTGCTGGGGCACGAGAACGAGAAATGATCCGGCACTGCGTGGGCTGCGTATCGACCATCAGCGCCCCCCACAAGCGTTGGAGGAAAGATGAGCTTCAGCATCGAGCGTTACAAGGAAGAGTCCAAGAAACTCGACACCTCGGGGATCGATTGGGACGCCGTGACGTCCAGCCGGCTGTCCAGTGGAGACCTTTTCTGCCTCCACTACATGATGGACATCGAGAATCATGTCCCCCTTTACCTTTCGCACCTGCTCGTGACGCGCGCCTGCATGGACCCCATCCTCACCGCGTTCCTGGCGTGCTGGAACTACGAGGAGCTGTGGCACGGCGAGAACATCGGAAGGTTCCTCAACCTGTATGGAATCGAGTTCGACACGCAGGACCGGATCGCCAACGTGCGCGCCCACCTTGGCGTTCAGAACAGCGTCAGCCTCATGTCGACGATGGTGGGTTCGTGGCTGCTCAAGGACTTCTCGGCCGTGTATCTCACCATCGGCGCGATCAACGAGCTGTCGACGCTCACCGGGTATGGAGCCCTCATCCGCAAGTCGGGGCACCCGGTGCTCAAAGACCTGCTCGGGAGGATCATCAAGGACGAGCGGCGCCATTTCGCCTTCTATTTCAATTCCGCCAAGGAATGGCTCACCGACAACGCGAAGGCGCAACGTGTCGACCGTTGGATGCTCGACCGGGTGTGGGTGCCGGTCGGCCAGGGGGTGAAGACGCAGGAGCAGGTTGACGCGCTCGCCCTGTACCTGTTTGATGATGAGCAAGGAGAGGAAGAGCTGCTCGCCCTAGACGAGAAAATCGGCAAGCTCCCCGGCCTGGCCGGGATCAAGCTCATGTCCAGGGCGCTTTACGCCGCCCGCGAGCGCCAGGGCCGGAAGCCAGACTGGGCGCTGAGGCTGATCGACAACGAAGAGTGGGCGGTCGCGCCGCCCAGGAAGTCCCCGATCGGTGAGCTGACCACCCGCCGGGCACGCGGCGGGCACTCGGTCGCGAACGCGCTCGAGGTCATGTGATCCCATAGCCACCGAAGGACGTGCCGACTCTGAGCTTGCGGTCGTCCTGGCGGCCGGCAACGAGGATGCTCTCTTGGAGTTGTACGACCGATATGCGGGTCTTGCCTATGCCGTCGCCATGCGGGTGCTGGGGGACCCGGGTCGGGCGGAGGACGTTGTGCAGGAGGCGTTCTTGAAGATCTGGACCAACGCCGCCGGCTTCGACCCCAAGAAAGGGTCCCTGCGAACCTGGCTGATCACCGCCGTGCGCAATCGCTCCATCGACTACCTGAGGGGACGCGGCGCCCACGAGCGGCAGGAGCTCGACTTGCAGCCCGACTTCGCCTCGACGTCCACCCACTCTGATCCGTGGCGAGAGGTTTCACTGGAGCTCGAGCGCATGGCCGTGCGCGAGGCGGTCGGCAGCCTGCCGGCTGAGCAGCGCCAGGCGGTGCAGCTGGCCTACTTTGGCGGTTACTCGCAGTCCGAGATCGCCGACATGACCCACGTCCCGCTCAGCACCGTGAAAGGCAGGATGCGACTTGCCCTCGAGAAGTTGAGTTCGTATCTACTGGGTAGAGGGCTATACCCCACGGACTCGGAGGCTTCGCCGTGAGTCCGCGGGGACCCCTGGAGAAGGTCGATGTCTGATCACGAAGAGCTGGAGAGCACGGTGGCGGCGTGGGTGCTGGGGGCGCTCGAGGCCGACGAGGCCGCGAGCATTCGCGTCCACGTCGAGGGCTGCGCCACCTGCCAGCAGACGGCCGCGCGCCTGCGCCGAGCCGCCGCCGCGCTGCCCCTGGAGGTCGAGGAGGTTTCTCCACCGCCGCGGCTGCGTGAGCGGGTTTATGTGGCCGCGGCCGCCGCCAGGGCCTCGACCGTCCCCAGCGCGCCCGCGAGAAGAAGGGTCGTCCCGGCGCGCCGGGGCTGGAAGCCCACCGCCTCCATCCCGTTCGGCCGCCTGCAGGCGCTGGTGGCCGCGGCGACGGTGGTGGTCGCCCTCTTGATCGGTCTGGCGGCAGGCAACGTGGTCGGACGCAATTCCGTCCCGCCGGCGCCCGTGCAGGTGGCCCGCTACCACCTGGTCGGCCACGGCACCCTCGCCGGCGCGCGGGGCACGGTCATCAACCTGAAGGTCGAGGGGGTCGCGCTGGTCGATTTCAGCGGGCTGCCACCGCTGGCCAAGGGCAAGGTCTATCAGCTCTGGCTCATCACGCCCGGCGGTCACCCGGATTCCGGCGCGGTATTCGTACCTGACAGCAATGGCGGCAAGGTGGTGCTGGTAGGACTGCCTTTGACCGGCTACTCGCAGATGGCGGTCACCGCCGAGGATGCGCCGAACGGTTCCCCCACGCCGAGCCAGCAGCCCGAGCTCTCCGGTCCCCTGAGCTAAAAATCAGCGGCGGGAATTTCTCCCGCCGCTGAACCCGATTGAACGCGTCTCTACATCCGGGCCGGGATTATCGGCGGTGGTTGAGGGACTTCGCCCTCAGCGGGCGGGTCCGAGGTCTCTTCCTCCTCCGGCTTGTCAGTCTCCGCGATCGCGTGCATCTTTTCCATGTGCTTGGCGAGTTCTTCCGAGTTGTCGGCTTCTTCGCCGCAGATGCTGCAGTGCACGATGTCGCACCTCCTGGCGGTTGATACAGGCGTGGGGGAGCGCTCCCCTATTCAAGCCAACGGATAGCCCACTCGTTGTACCCGGTGGCGTTTTGATCGAGGCCTTTGCCTTGACTCAGGCGACTCGCACGCGTAGTGGCGCGAGTTCGACGATGCGCTCGCCGGCGGCCCGCCTTACTTCGTCATGAGGCATGGATAGGTAGCGGCGGGTGGCGCGGTATGAGCGATCGATCAACTCAGACGCGCGGCTGAAGTCGGCGGGCGACACCGCCGGGCCGTCGATCGTGGGGAGCAGGCGGATATCCGCCGCGTGCTGGTGGGCCGCCACCTCGACGCTGAGCCTCGACTCGACTACCCGGGCCAGCGCCTGCAGCGCCATGCCGATTGCGTTGGCCCGTTCCTGCCGAAGCCACGGATAGCCGACGGGTAAGACATACACCTGCGTCGCACCCTGCGCCACGGCCGCGGCGATGGGGGTCATGTCGGCCACCCCGCCATCCACGAGCTCACGGCGTCCGATCGTCACCGGCGGAAACACGCCCGGAATCGCGGTGCTCGCCAGGAGCGCGGGTATCGCGGGACCAGACGACAGGATGACTGCTTGCCCGGTCTTCAGATCGGTGGCGACGACATGGACTGGAATGGCAGCGGCCTCCAGCCGGCCGTACGGAAGGTTTCGCTCGAGGAGCGACCGCAAGCCGGAGTTCGAGATGACGTGATTGGTCCTCCCGAGCAGTCCGCATGCTCCGGCCCACGGACTGAGCGGAAATATGTGCTGGCGCCGCAGGCCGAGCCAGATCTTTTTGAGCTCCTCGACGCCATCGCGATCGGGACGCCCCGCGATCCAGGCGGCGTTGACCGCGCCGGCCGAAGTTCCGACGAGCAGGTCTGGACGGATGCCTGCCTCGAAGAGGGCTTGCAGCATGCCGACCTGCATCGCGCCCAGGCTGCCGCCCCCGGACAGGACGAAAGCAATGCGATCCGGTCGTCTCCTCCGGGCTACACCACTGGGGTCCCCACGCCGCAGGCGTGGGAGTGCCCCCTCCCCACGTTGTGTGGAGGCCAGGTCAGGCCGCATTTTCGGAAGGCAGGTCTGCGGCCGCGCTGCGCTTGGCGCGCCGGTCCCGCAGCGATTCCAGCATCACGAGGGCATCGACGCGGTCCCAAAGGCGCCAGTCCGCCTCCGATCGCCACACCTGGTCGAGCAGGGACTCGAACTGCGACTGAAGGTCGGGATGGATGCTGGGCTTGCTCTTCAATGACGTCTCCTAACCAGGAAACGCGTTTCAGGGGGCGGCACGACTACCACGGTTGAATGGTTTTCAAGAATTGGTCCAGGCGGGCGCTGAGCTTGGATCAAGGTCGAGGTGGGTCGTGATCTGTCGGGGCGCGGGCGCTGACGCCGAGTTCGGCGCGACGGTCCACAGCTGGAACGGCCCGGAAGCCGAGGCCGGGGCCAGGTAGGCAAGCAGCTTCCCGTCGGGCGAGAACTCCGGCGAGGCCACAAGCCCGCCGTGCACGACCACCCGCGCCGCTCCCAGCGCCGGCGTGGACTCATCGAGCTGCGCCAACTCCAGATCTGTGGACTCCAGCCCGCCATGCCTGCAGACCATCGCGACCATCGTCTCGTCCTTCGAGACGGCGGGCTGCGCGCAATCGTCCGCCGGCTTGGTCAGCGCCGCCCCGGCGCTGCCCGGGGCAGCTTGAAACCAGACCTGCGAGTGGACGATGGATTGCTCATCGATCGAGAACTTGGTGTACATGAGCCCGCCGTGTTCCAGCGGGACCGGCTCGACGTCGCCGCCGGTGTACTCGTTGGGCTGGGTCCACTGGACCGTCTGTGAAGATTGAGGGTCTGAACTTGTCGCGAAGATGGCGAGGTCGACGCGATAGTTGTTGTCGGGGTCCTTGGGGTCATAGCTGAAGTACACCCTGGAGGCGTCGGGGCTGAATCGGGGATAGAACGCCCAGTGATTGCCCTCGACCGACTCCGCTTGGTTGTGGGTCAAAGGCAAGGGCACGCGACCGGTCGATCCGAGTTCGTACACATCTGATCGATTGAGGCTCCGCTTCACCGCTACGAGAACGCCGCCATCAGGTGAGACCGCTGGCTGCATCCATCCTTCCTCCGCCGTGATCCGCCGGAAAGAGCCGTGGTCGAATCGATATATCGCCTGACCCTGGACCACGTAGATAGTTCCCGGCAGCGCGGGTGCAGTGGCGTCGGTCGGACGCTGGATCTGCGTTCTCGCGCCTTTGAACACAGCCGCCGCGTGGTAGACGCCGAACCCGAACAGGCACATGGCCACGACCAACGCAGCTGCAACGGCCGCACGCGCAGCTGTCGACGGGGCCCGTCGAACCTCGATTGAGCTCACGGAAAGCTTTGATGCACAAGGGGCAGGATCTGGCTCCAGTCGGGGAGCACGACGTCCTGGCCGGCTGCAGTTCCCTCGGATGTGTTGGGCGGGAGCAGCAGCACGCGGTGAACGCTGGAGCCGTTGAAGGCGCCTGCCATCGACAGAAGCACGCGCAACCGCGCAAGGCCGATCGTGGTTTTCAGCTCGCCCTGCATGGCTTCCGCCACGCCAGGGATGTCGGCGGCGTTCAGATGCTCGGCCCTGGCTTTGATCGCCATCAACAGCTGCTGCTGCCGCTCGGAACGAGCAAAGTCACCGCGCAGATCACCGTGGCGAGAGCGCACGTACTGGAGTGCGTGCACGCCGTCAAGATGCGCGGCGCCGGGGAGCACAGCGACGCGGTAGTAGCCGTATGGGTCGTTGGTGTTGATGTCAGCCGGATAGAAGTCGTCCATGACCGGGTTCGTGATCACCATGTCGACGCCGCCCAGCTCGTCGACGAGATGCACCAGGCCCTCGAGGCCTATCCACACGTATTCGTCGATGTGTACCTGGAAGTTGCTCTCGACGGCGGCGACGGCGCCATCCGCGCCGCCGGTCTGATAGGCGGTGCTGATCTTGCCCATGCCCTGACCTGGAATCGGCACCCAGAGGTCACGCGGAATCGAGAGCATGGTCGCCTGCTTCGCCGTTGGGTCGACCCGCACCAGGAGCATCGACTGGGTGTTGACCCGATCCTGTGGAAATTTGGCGTCGTCGTCGGAGCCGAGCAGCAGAACGGTGAAGGGCCCAGTCGCGCTCCGCAGCGGATCGCCGACCTGGATGGGGAGGGGACCGGTCCTCGAAGTGGCTGTCGACGCCGACTGGAAGACAGGCAGGAAGTACATGACGAGCCCGACAAGGCCCGCCAGGACGAAGCCTGCGATGAGCCGCGATGGGCGTGGAAAGTACATCGTCCGAGGGTTCCCTGAAATCGGAACGCGCCAGCGCCGTGGCCTCCCCGCTTGCGGGGAGGTGAGCTCCGCCGTAGGCGCAGCTCGGTGGTGCCCGCCTTTCAGCGGGTGATCAGGCGGTGGTGATGCGGTGTCTGTTCTGGCTGTCGACCGTGAAGCTGCCCGCGGACGTTTTCACGGTGAAGGTGACCAGGTAGTCTCCCCAGGCCGGGGGCGACTTGGCGGCGCGGCCGGTGCAGGCGCTGGGGATGGTCACAGACACCGTTGCGCTGGAACCTGCGTCGACGCTGGTGGGCGCGTACGTGACGTTGCCCGCATCGAACTTGTCGCCCACCTTCTGCAGCCAACCTCCGTTCACCGCGGCGAGGGTCATGACGGCGGTGACCGCGGTGATGTTCACCTTCTGCGCCGTCCCGTTGCGGGCATTGATGGTGCCGTGGACGTCGTACTGAAGATCCTTGGCGCCGACTGGGCATGTATAGCCCTGGTCGACCGACGCGCTGCTCACCGCGAACTGCGGTGTGGAGCCGAAGCTACAGCCGGCAAGCAGAAGAAACGACGCGGCCGCGCCGATGTGTCGCAGGCGGACGCTGATCACGTCGAGCCAGGCGTCGGTGCAGGCGCGGGTATGCCGCCACCGCCAACCGTCTGCCTGACCGCGATCACCCTGGCCACGTCGACCGGCGACACGATACCCACGAGGCGGTCACCATCGAAAACCAGCACGCGCTGATCCAGCGAAGCCCCGACGCGCTGGATCAGGGCCGCGAGATCCTCTTCGGGCCGCGAAATGGGCACCTCCGCGATCGGGCGGGCGCGGTCTTTCAATCGCGTCTCAGCCCGCGCGCCGGCGGGCATCCTCATGAGGTCGCCCAGCCGCACGATGCCCGTGAGCTTGCCCGAGGGATCGTGGACCGGGTAGGTGGTGAACCGGTGCTGCGGCGCGATCGACTCCAGGAACTGCTGGACGGTCAGCCAGTCCGGGATCGTGACCACGGGCGAAGTCATCGCGGCCGACACCGGCACGGAGGTCAGCAGTCCCCTGACCGTGGTTCCAACTTCCTCCGAGCTTCCGGCCGACAGCAGGAACCATCCGACGAATGCAATCCAGATGCCGTTCAGAAGCGAGCCTGTGAACAGGAGCAGCGCGCCGAAGCCAATCATCAGGTAGGCGAACACGCGGCTGATGCGCACCGCGCTGTGCACGCCACGCTGCCTGCTCCCCGAGCGCCACCAGAAGAACGAGCTGAGCAGCCGGCCGCCGTCGAGCGGAAACGCGGGGACGAGGTTGAACAAAGCCAGGGCCACATTGACGAACGCGAGCCAGTCGAGCAGGTCGGCGACGAGCGCAGGCAAGGGGAGTAGAGATAGAAGGAACGCGAGCAGCGCGATGGCGAGGCTGGTCAACGGGCCTACGCCCGCGATCCGCGCCTCGGCGCCGGCGCTCTTCGGATCGCCGTCCAGCCTGGAAACGCCACCGAACAGCCAGAGCGTGATACCGCCGACCTTGACGCCGTTGCGTCTCGCGACGAGCGCGTGGGCCAGCTCGTGCCCGAGCAGGCAGGCGTAGAAGGCGACGCTGCCCGCGGCGCCCGCGACCCAATACGAGAGTGCCGGCTGGCCGGGGACGTCGATTGGGAGCACCTCGGTGGCCACCGTCCAGGAGATGAGCGCGAATACGAAGACAAGGCTCCAGTTGATCCCGATCTCGATCCCAAAAATCCGCCCGAGTGGTATCGAGGAGGCCATTCGAGCTCAGGCGTTCCGGGGCACGAGCAGCACCGGTCGCTTGGAATGAAGCACGATCTCGTGGCTCACGCTGCCGATCAGCAGCTCCGTCACCTCCCCGCGTCCTCGCCTGCCGAGGACTATCAGGCCGGCCTTCTCCTGGTCGGCGAGGTCGAGGATCACTGAGGCGGGCCGGCCATCTCGCATCACGGCTCGGAACCGAACGCCCGCGGTCTTGAGTGGGCGGCACCACTTGGTCACGAGGTCCTTCTCGATTCCGGCTCGCACCTTCTCATCCAGATACAGGGGCATCGTGTAAGGGTCTGGCAGCGCGACCGGTATATCGAGGGCGTAGACGGCGATGACCTCCGAACGCATGGCCTTGGCAAGTCGCGCCGCCCATTCGACCGCGTGCTTCCCGGAGTCTGAGCCGTCGACACCGACGACGATCCGCTTCACCGCCGCCACCGTGGTCGCCATCCCTACCTCCTTCGGTCCCCCTGCCGGCGCCGACCGCGTTCGGTGGCCGTCGCCACAGCCAGCATCCCGCTGAGCACCGCCCCCTCGAAAAGCCCGTAGAAGATGGATCGCAGCCAGGGCTGGTTGAACGCTCCGATGTTGATGAACAGCGTGAGCGCGGCGAAGATCGGAAAAGAGATCAAGAGTTGGCGCCACGTCTCGAGCGCTTCCCACCACAGGATCAGCCTGGTCTGCGCGGAGCGTGGGTCGCCCATCTCAGTGGGATCATATTCGCAACCGCACATGGGTCCCCGAACCGCGATGGCCGGCTGGCTGGCGATCGTCATGCTGTGCGCGGCGGCCTGCGATCCTCTGACGGGCACCGGGCCTGGCGCCCCGCCCGATCCCAAGACCTACATCCACACCGACTCCGCCGCCAGGTCGGTGGTGATCACGCTGATCGCGGGCTATCCGGCCGGCGACTACCAGTTCAACTACAACGGTTACGGCAACGGCACGCTCGTGATCAGCATCCCGGTCGGCTGGCAGGTCACAGTGCAGTGCGAGAACCGAGGCACCGTGCCCAACTCATGCGCGGTCGTGCAGGGCAGGAACGACAGAGCTCCGATCGAGCCGAGCTGGTCGACACCAGATCCGACGCACGGCCTCGGCCCCGGTCAGTCGGCGACGTTCATGTTCAGTCCCCCGACCTCCGGCAGCTACCGGATCGCCTCTCTGGTCGGGGGCAACGAGGCCAGCGGGATGTGGGCGGATCTCGAGGTAACCGATGGCGGCGCGCCCGCGATGAAGGCCGAGAGCTGAGGCGATGACCCCTGTCGCAACGGGCCGGCTCACGAACCTGTCGCTCTTCTTCCTTCTCGCGGTTGCATTCGCAAGCGGCTGGCTGGCGTTCGAGGTGTCCGGCGGGCCTGCCCGTGGGGTCC
This sequence comes from Candidatus Dormiibacterota bacterium, assembly GCA_036390875.1. Taxonomy (GTDB): domain Bacteria; phylum Chloroflexota; class Dormibacteria; order Dormibacterales; family Dormibacteraceae; genus UBA10449. The sequence continues at coordinate 33,155 of DASWBB010000109.1, read as the reverse complement.
TTTATCTGCATGCGGCCGCGGGTGTCGGAATTGTGCTGCTGGTGCCGTGGAAATCCCTTGTCGCCAGGCGTGGGCTGCGGCGGCGCCACAGCCTGACCTGGGCGTCCGTGGTGCTGGCATTGGGCGTCGTGGTGTCGATCGTGTTCGGCGTCGTGCACTCCGCCGGCCGTCCCTACATCGGCTATCTGACGGCGATGGACTTTCACGTCGGGGCGGCGTTGTGCTTGATCCCGTTCCTGCTCTGGCACCTGTTCGCCCGGCCGCTCAAGCTGAGAGCGACCGACCTGAGCAGGCGCAACTTTCTCCGGGGCGGCCTCCTCGTTGGGGCTGCCGGGTTGGGGGTGACGCTGCTGCCGTCGGCGCCGCGCGCGCCGACGGGCTCGTTCCATGCCGATTATCCCGTCGCCACGCAATGGATGTTCGATACCGCGCCCCAGGTGGACGTCGCCTCGTGGCGCCTCGCCATCGCTGGCCGGACGCGGACCTATGACGAGCTGGCCGGCTACACAGATCGCATGAGCGCAGTCATCGACTGCACCGGTGGCTGGTACTCGGAGCAGGTTTGGGAGGGGGTCTTGCTCGAACGGCTGCTGCCCGGCATCGCGGGTGGGCATGGAAGCGTGAACGTGAGGTCGATCACCGGGTATAGCCGGCGCTTCGGGGTCGAGGACGCCGGCCGCCTGCTCCTGGCGACACGGCTGGCCGGAGATCCGCTCGACGCGGGACACGGCTACCCGGTTCGTCTCGTCGTACCGGGGCAGCGAGGTTTTGCATGGGTGAAGTGGGTCGTCGCGATCGAAGTCGACGATCAACCCTGGTGGTGGCAGCCGCCCTTCCCGCTACAGTAGCTCTCGGATTGCGCCACCTCGAGTCGCAGCGTTCGCTGCTCGCGCTGGGCAAGGATTCGCCCGGCCTCTCCGTGCTTGCGAAAAAGCTGCGCCTGGCGCCTGACCACCACGTCGCGGTCATCAACGCGCCTCCCGGCTACCTCGACCAGCTGGCGCCGGCGCCCGCGGATCTGTACACCGCGCTCAAGCCCTCGACGCTCTATGACGCAGTCCAGCTTTTCGTGAACAACGTGGCCGATTTGCGCACGCTCGGGCCCTCCGCCATCAAAGCTGTGAGGCCGGACGGGCTGCTCTGGATCGCCTATCCGAAGGGCGGCGTCACGCGCGATGAGACGGATCTGCCCGCCACCGCCTCGTGGACGAAGCGCGACGTGCTGGGCGACATCACGGGCGAGGCCGGCTACAAGCCGGTCGCCTTCGTCAAGATCGATGACGATTGGACCGCTCTACGTTTTAAGAGGACGTAGTTCCTGGGCGGGCCGGCCCGAGGCGGACTCTGGGGCAAGGTGGCGGTCGTCACCGGTGGCGGCAGCGGGGTGGGTCGCGCGGTCGCGAAGGCGATGGCGAAGCAAGGCGCGAACATCGTGGTCTCCGATTTCGATGAGCCGCGAATGGACCGCACGGTCGACGAGATCCTCAAGCTCGGTACGACCGAAGCCGCGATCGCGCTGTCGACCGACGTGCGCAGCGACTCCTCGGTGCGATCGCTGGCACGCGATTCGATCAAAGCGATGGGGCGGGCCGACATCCTGGTCAATGCCGCGGGCGTCCTTCTTCAGGGCAAGCTGGAGCGCATCTCGACCAAGGATTGGAGCTGGATGCTCGAGACCAACCTCCTCGGCGCGGTCCGGACCAGCATGGCTTTTCTTCCACACATGATCGAGCGCGGATCCGGCCACATCGTCAACGCGGTCTCGTACAGCGGCCTGCTCCCCGGCGATCCGATGACCATCCCGTACGACACCGGCCACTCCGCGCTCGCTGTCTTCACGCAGTCGCTCGCTCAGCAAATGCGTGGCAGCGGCGTCCACGTTTCGCTTTTTTGTCCGGGCTCACGCAGCCCGAGGATCGGCCAGAACACCCGGTCCCGGGGGATGGGCCGCTGGCTGAGCGGAGTGGGGGCGGAGGAAGGCGCTCGCCTCTTCGACCAGCTCGCCGCGAGCCTGATCGAAGCCCTCCACCACCCGAGATTCCTCATCGTCGGCGACCCGTCGGAAGCGGCCGCGCTACGAGATCGTTGGGAGAGGCAGTGAGCGCTCCCTCCGACGATCTCCTGTACAGCATCGGCATCTGCGTTGGCGCGGCGGCCGTGCTCGCCGTGGTGGGCTGGCGGCTGCGGCAGCCGCTGATCCTGGCTTACCTGCTGACCGGCGTCGTCATCGGTCCGGTCGGGCTCAAATGGGTCACCAGCCAGGCGAGCATCGGGACGGTCGCGGAGATCGGCCTCATCCTTCTTCTTTTCATCATCGGTCTCGAGATCGACGTCAAGAAATTAGCGTCCGCGGGCGCGCCTGTTCTGCTCACCGGGGCCCTGCAGGTCCCCATCTGCTTCGCGCTGGGGCTCGGCTTTTTCTACGCGATCGGTGTGCGGAACACCTCGGGCAGCTATTCGCTCCTGTACCTCGCTGCGTGCATGAGCCTGTCCAGCACGCTGGTGGTCGTCAAGCTGCTGTACGACAAGCACGAGCTCGACACGCTGCCTGGCCGAATCACACTGGGCGTGCTGGTCATCCAGGACATGTGGGCGGTGCTCATGCTCGCCGTGCAGCCGAACCTGTTGAACCCGAACCTGCTCCCACTCGCGTTCTCGCTATGGAGAGGGGCGCTGCTGGTGGTCGGCGGCCTGGCGCTCTCCAAGTACGTCCTTCCGCATCTGTTCCGGGCAGTCGCCAAAGCTCCGGAGCTGGTGCTCGTAAGCGCCCTGGCCTGGTGCTTTTTCCTCGCTGGTGCGGCCAGCCTCATCGGACTCTCGAAAGAGATGGGCGCCCTGATCGCGGGCGTGAGCCTGTCGACCTTTCCCTACAACCTGGACGTGATGGCGAAGGCGGTCAGCATCCGAGACTTCTTCGTCACGCTCTTCTTCGTCGCGCTCGGATTGCAGATCCCGATCCCGAGCGTCCAGGTGGTTGTGATCGCGCTCGCCGCGTCCGCATTCGTGATCGTCAGCCGCCTGTCGGTCGTGCCCATCCTCTACTGGCTTGGAATGGGCCATCGCGCCAGCTTGCTGCCGGCCATCAACCTGGCGCAGGTGAGCGAGTTCTCGATTGTGATTGCGTCTCTCGGACTCATGCGGCGACCTGCCCAGGTCGACTCCAGCGTGGTCACGATCGTGATCATGACGTTCGCGATCACCTCGGTCCTGTCGACCTACTTGATTCAGTCGAGCCACTACGTCCAGAGGACTCTGAGCAACTTGCTGAAGGTGCTTCGTATCAGGGACCTGGATTCGGCCGAGAGCATGCCGGAGAAAGTCGAGAGCCGCCACGAGTCGGTCGTCTTCCTGGGCTTCTTCCGGGACGCGAGCTCGATCCTGCACGAATTCGAGTTCGGTGGCGATCCCGCTACGGCCAAGGACTTCCTCCACAAGATTCTCGTCATCGACTTCAACCCAACTGTGATGCGAGAGCTGCGCCACCGCTCCATCAGCTGCATCTACGGCGACATCGCGCACGCGGACACCCTGCGCCATGCCGGCATCGAGAACGCCGAGTTGGTGGTGTCGAGCATCACCGACGAAATCCTCCGCGGCACGAACAACTTGAGGCTCCTGCGCAACATCCGCGCCGATTGCCCTAAAGCGAAGGTCATGCTCTCCAGCGAGCACATCTCGCAGGCGCTCGTGTTCTATGAGGCCGGCGCCGACTTCGTTTACATACCGAGGCTCCACTCGGCGTCGCAGATCGCCGGCATCTTGAAGAAGGGACTGGTCGAGGGCTTCGATGCGGCTCGGGAGGCCGAGATCAAGCAGTTGACGTTGCGTCGAGAGGTACTCGCCTGACCCGCATTCTCGCCATCGCGGACGAGGAGGACGATAGCCTGTACGGGGACAAGCTCCTGGATTTCCGGGCTGACATCGTCCTCTCGTGTGGAGATCTGCCGTGGGACTACCTGGAGTACATCGTCAGCCGCCTCAACGTGCCGCTGTTGTATGTGCCGGGCAACCACGACACGGTCCCGCCGCGTGTCGACGATACGTGGACGCCCCTGCGAGCCGAAACTCCCGCGCGAGGGCCGCAGGGCTGCGTGAACGTGGACGGCCGGCTTGAGGACGCGGCCGGGCTTCGCATCGCGGGCCTCGGCGGTTCGATGCGCTACCGACCCGGTCCCAACCAGTACACGCAGGCCCAGATGCGGTGGCGGGCGCTGCCCATCGAGATGTTGGCGCGGTTGAGGCGGCGCGACGGCAAGCGCCGTCTCGATGTGCTCTTGACCCACGCGCCTCCCGAGGGTTTCAGCGGCAAGTACGAAGACCTTGCTCATCGCGGGTTCGCGGCGTTCAACCGGTTGATCAAGAACCTGGCTCCCAGGTTTCACGTGCACGGCCACGTCCATCCGTACGGCGTGACGCAGACCGACCGCACGCTGGGCACCACGCTGATCGTCAACGCCGTGCCGTACCGGCTGCTCGAGCTCTAAGGTCTAGCCTCCCCACCCCGTGGGGAGGTGGGCTTCGCCGCAGGGCAGCCTCCCGCGCCTCCGGCGCGGGGGCCCCAGAGGTAGCTACAGCGGGAGCATGACGCCGGCCCCTTCGGCGCGGGCGCGGTCGTACACCAGCCGGGCCGTGGCGGCGTCCTCCACGGCAAGACCTGTGGACTTGTACACCGTGATCTCGTCCTCAGACAGGCGTCCTGGGCGCGTGCCTGCGAGCACCTCCCCGACCTCCGTCAGCTGGTCGGCGTCCAGGCCCTGGAGCTCATGCGCGCCGGCCGGCGGCGGGTTGGTGGCCGCCCCGCGCCACTCCACGAACACCCGCGCCGCGGACATGGTCTCGGGATCGACCTCGGGGCCGAACGTCCCGCCGACCGAGCTGACGTGCACGCCGGCCTTGAGCCAATCGCGGCGGATCACCGGCTCGCGGGAGTCGGTGCAGCACGCGACCACGTCCGCGCCGCGCACTGCAGCTTCGAACGAGCCCACAGTTCGGGCCAGAGGGTGTCGCGATGTGAGGCTCGCCGCCTTGCCGCCATCCCTTGACGCAATCCGGATCTCCTCGAAGCCACGAACCCGTGGCAAGGTCTCGAGATGCGAGGCGCCCTGCACCCCCGCGCCGAGGACCGCCAGCACCTTCGCATCCTTCCGCGCGAGGGCGCCGGCCGCCACCGCTGCGGTCCCCCCGGTGCGAATCGCGGTGATGTAGGTGGCGTCCATGATCGCCAGCGGCGCGCCGTTGCTCTCGTCGAAAAGCGCGATGAGACCCTGATGCGAAGGCAGCCCGTGGTGGTGATTGCCGGGAAAGACCGAGACGAGCTTGACCTCGAGCGCAACGCCCGGCACGTAACCCGGCATGGATCCCATCATCCCGAGGTCGGGCACGCGAATCCCAACCCGGGGCGGCACGGTCGTGATGCCCGCCGAAAAGGCGATGAGGGCCTTGCCAAGAGCGTCGAGCATCGCGTCGACGTCAAGGAGCCGTTCCACGTCTTCGCGGCTGAGGTAGAGGAGCTCGGGCACGCCCGGCCATGATAGAAGTCACACCGGCGCGATGAAAGAACTACTCCGCAGCGGCAAGCTCGTCACGCTGATGCTCGGGCATCTGACCGTCGACAGCTATGTCGGCGTGATTCCCATCCTCTATCCGGTGCTGATCGGACGGTTTCACCTGTCCCTGGCCACCGTGGGGCTTGTGAGCCTGGCCTACTCCGGGACGGCGGCCATCTCGCAGCCCCTGTTCGGAGTGATCGCGGATCGATACGGAACCCGGTTCACAGGAGTCGCCTTGGCCTGGACCGCGATCACATTCGCGCTGGTCGGGTTCGTGCCTACGTTTCCCCTCTTGCTGGTGCTCGCCTGCGCGTCAGGCCTGGGCTCCGGCGCGTTCCACCCCTTCGGCGCGCTCGACGTACGCGCGCTGCTCCAGGCCTGGCGGCGCAACTTTGGGATGTCGGTCTACGTCACGTCGGGCACAGTCGGTGTGGCCCTCGGCCCGCTGATCGGCATCGGCGTCCTCGCGTTGTTCGGCCTTCACGGAACGGGGCTCCTGGTCATCCCGGGCATCGCGACCGGCGCCTACCTGCTGTGGCGCATGCGCGACCAGGTGCGACCCACCGCGGCTGCCATGAAGGCGGCTGCGCTGACGGCTCGCCCGGTGCCCGTCTTCGCATTGGCGATGGTGATCGGGGTGATGATGTCGCGCAGCTGGACGGTCAGCGTCTTCCAGGCGTTCACGCCGACGTGGTACCGCCAGCTCGGCTACGGCCCTGAGTTCTACGGCCCGCTTGCGACCACCCTCGTGCTCGCGAGCGCCGTCGGCACCGTCGGCTGCGGGTCGCTCGCCGACCGGTTCGGCCGCCGCACCGTGATCCTCGCGACCCTTGTGCTGAGCATCCCGGCCATCCTGCTGTTCACGATGTTCCCCGGACCGTGGGCGTTCGGGAGCGCGATCCTGATCGGTTTCCTGGCGGCCTCGACCGCGCCGCTGATGCTGTTGATGGCTCAGCAGCTGATGGCGTCGCGCGCCGGCCTGGCCTCGGGCCTCGTGATGGGACTCGGCTTCGTGACCGCGGCCATCGGCGTCCCGATCAACGGGGCGATCGCCGACGCAGTCGGCCTGCAGAAGTCGCTGATGACTCAGGTGATCCTCGTGGCCGGCACCCTCGTGCTGGCCTGGCTCCTGCCCACGGAGAAGAAGATGGCGACCTACTCGGAAGCGGTGCCCGCAGTCAGGCCGGCAACCGCCGGCGTCCCGTCCGTGCCGTGAAGACCCGCACCATCGTGATCGCCAAGGTGGCGTAAGCCACCCCGCCGATGACGTCGGCGACGTAGTGCTCGCCCAGGTACACGACCGCGATCCAGACGATCACAGCCCACACCCACAGCAGTCCGCCAACCTTGCGGTTCTGGCCCCACGCCGCTGCGGCGGCGACCACCGGGAAGCCTGCATGCAGCGAGGGGAACGCGGCATAGAGGTTGTAATCGTGCTGCGAGTAGAGCCAGACCAGGCTCGATGGAAGGCTGCTGCGTTGGATCGTCTCCTCCATGAGATGCCTCACGGCGGATGGTTGGGCAAGCCACGGCGGGGCTGTCGGCGCGAGCACATACGTCGCGAACGCCAGCCCGCAGAGAACGATCAGGGTCAGCCCGAAATTGCGAAACGCGGCGCGGTCTCTCGCCCACAACCAGGCGCCGACGGCGACAGGCAGAAGGAAATGCATCGCATAGACCACGCTCCCGGCGTCCTCGAACACGTCCGCATCGGACAGCTTGCCGACCGCCGCCTGCAGGACCAGCGTCGGCTGGTAACCGTCGAAGAGCGTGCGATCGAGGCTCGCCAGGTTGTGGGCGGGCATGCCGATCAGGGAGGCGAGGTCGCGCATCACCTCGTACGCGACCAGCAGGAGGACGAACGGAGCCCATCCCCGCACCGCAACCACGAACCGCCGATCGGCCAGGGCCGTGATGCGCGATGAGTCGAGGCTCACAATTGCCAACTAGATACACATGCAAGCTGTGAATGGCTTCATCTTTTCGTAAACGATGGCGCTGAGCACCGACGACCAGCTCGAGTTTGTCGTGCACGACGATGGGCCCGCGCTCCTGCGCCTCCTCGCGCTTCCGGTGTCATCCCGGCTCGACGCGCTGGCCGCGATGCGGGGGATCTCGTCCTTTGACACCGCGGGAATGGATCTGCTTCGCCAGATCCACGAGCGCGGGGACGGATTCCGGGTCGAGGTCGACGACCCACGCTACCCGGCCGCCGTCGAGCGCCTGGTCAAGGCCGACGCGTGGGGCCAGATAAAGCGGGAGCTCACTCGCGCGTGGGAATACCAGAATGCCGCGCTGCCCGGCATACATCACCCCGACCGCATCGAGGTCACCTTGACGCTCGGCTACCCGGACGACCCGGTTTTTGTGGAACGCACGCTCGGTTACTACGGCATGGGGTCCACCCCCGGCACGATCTGGATGGTGGCCTGGCCGACCGACTACAACGAGACGCGGATCGGCGCTTGCGCGGTGCACGAGCTGGCGCACAACATCCGCACGCCCAACGTCGAAGGTCCGTTCAACCTGGCGGAATGGGTGGTGCACGAAGGGCTCGCCGAGGTCTTCACTGTTGAGGTGTGCGGCCCCGACTCGACTGGAGCCTGGTACAAAGGCGTGACCGGGAAGGTCTTCGACAAGACGTGGGAAAAGGTGATCCATGCGTTCGGCACCGGCTCCACCTTTCGCGACTGGAGTCCGTACGTGCTCGGCGATGAAGTGGCTCGCCGGCTCGGAATGGAACCGGTCGGCATCCCTCACATGGGCGGATACGCAGTGGGCAGGGCGATCGTGGAGCGATACCTCGCTGCGACGGGACTCGAGGCGGCGCAGGCCATCGTGCGACCAGTGCACGAGCTGCTCGAGGGTGCCGGCGTCACGCCTCCAACAGCGGCGTGACCGGACGGCCAGCCAGATCCGCGCGTCCCTACATGCCTGGCTACGGCACGCTGCCCGCGACTGAGGGCACTGGCCTTCTGCCATGGTCGTGGGCGGAGGAACGGCTCATCAAGTCGCGCAACTACTGGATGGTGACCGTGTGGCCGGATTCAAGGGGGTCATACGGCCGGCCGCATGCGATGCCGGTGTGGGGGATGTGGCACGACGGCGCCTTCTGGTTCAGCAGCAGCAAGCCATCGCGCAAGTCGAAGAACCTGGCCGCCAACGCTCGGTGCGTCGTGACGACCGAGGATGCCGCCAACCCCGTTGTGATCGAGGGCACTGCCGAGCTGCTAACGGACCCCGAAGACATCGCCAAGCTGCTCGCGCTCGAGAACGCCAAGTACGAGACGGATTACAAGATCGACTCCCTCGATCCCGCGGTGAACTCGTGCTTTCGGATCAGGCCGATCTGGGCGTTCGGCATCGAGCATGGCGACTTCGAAGGCTCGCCGACGAGGTGGGAGTTCTAGAGGACTAGGTGGCGGCTGAGGTGGTGGTGTCGCCGGCGAGATACAGCCCGGCCGAGTAAGCGACCACCCCGATCGCGAATCCGGTCGCCATGATCATCGAGCTGAAATCCTCGTGGTAGTTCAAGTAACTGCCGCCGTTGAAGCCCGCGCCGAGCACGCCGATGAACCCCACTATCGCGGCCACCAGGATGCCTCGGCGCCGATTTGCAATTGCCTGTACCAGCGTGCCGATGGCGGCGAGCACGAGCACCAGCCCGAAGGCGGCGTGGATCGCCAGCAGGATGTTGCCGTGCAGGATCGCCCACGTGACGCTCTGCGCGACGCCGCTGAAATACTCCGGCGGGTTGGAGCCGGGATGGTCGGTGGGGATCTTCACGAACAGGTTGACCGCCATGCCGAGCAGGAACTGGGCGATGAGCATCACGAGCGCATTCAGGAAGGTGATGCGGAGCTGCCGAGCGCTTGCCATCGCGGAGAAGTTTATGGTCACGACAATGACCGTGTTCGAGGCCGCGGGCGGATCTGAGACCTTCAAGACGCTGGTCGAGCGCTTCTATGCGCGCGTCGCCTCAGATCCGGTTCTGCGCCCGATCTATCCCGAGGAGGATCTCGCCGGCGCGACCGAGCGCCTGACGCTGTTCCTCATCCAGTACTGGGGCGGGCCCACCACTTACAGCGCCCAACGCGGGCATCCCCGGCTCCGACTACGGCATCAGCCGTTTGCGATCGGGCAGGCCGAGCGGGATGCCTGGCTCGGGCACATGACCGCGGCTGTGAACTCACTCGACGTGAGTTCAGAGGTGCGGAACGCCCTGCTTGATTATTTCGAGACGACTTCGACCGCGATGATCAACCGCCCTTCTCAGCCCGAGCCCTCTCAGCCTTAACCGCTTCAACGCTCGAAGGCGCGCCGTTCGATGGCCCCGCCGCCGCGGGCTCGGGCGGCACCAGGTCGACGGGTACGCCCGCGGGCGGTTCTTCGAGCTCCAACGACGGCCCGCGTCCCGATGCCTTCGCTCGACGCAGCGCCGTGCGGAGTCGCGGGATCTCGGCGCGGAGCGGCTCCTCGACCCAGTCGAACGCCACCACCCTCTCGTTGACCTCCCAGAACAGCCCGTTCTGCATCACCTCCATGCGGTCGAGGGCCGCCTCGACGAAATCGGGAGGCGCGGCGGCGATGCCCTCGACGAGGATGTGGGCGATCTCCCTCGAGTCGGCGGCCATGGCCCAAAAGGTGAGCTTGGCGACCGCCTTGAAGAGTCCGTTGAGCCCGATCGGCCGGGCGTTGGGGATGAGCTCGAGCAGGTTGCGAACCAGCAGTACCGCCAGCCGCTTGGTCACCTCGAGGTCGCGCGATTGGGCTTCGATCGCCAGGTCCGCCACGTCCTCGGCGGCGGCGCCGAAGATCGCCGGCATCCCTGCCTCGTCAAAGTGCCGGCCGTAGCGGAGCACATGCGCGGCGGCCTCGACCGACAGGTCTGGCCTCCACTCCAGCGCGCCGATGGCGAAACGCCGGTACTCGTTCATCGTCGAGGAGGCGAACGTCGCTGCGGATTGGTTGAGCGCCGCACGGAGGTACGTGTTGAAGAAGCGGACGCACATCTCGGCCACTTCGTGATCGCCCGCCTCGATGGCCGCGAGGCCGATGTCGCGTGTGGCCACGGCGATCGCGTGTACGGCCTCCTTCCGATGAGCAGGCGTCAGGCCGACCAGGTGGACGAAGCTGGAGAGCACGGTGTATTCGACCCACGTGTGAGCGCGGTTCACCTCCGCCACGATCTGGTCGGAATCGCCCGGCAGCTCCGGGTGGCCGACCTCGAACCACTGCGGGCCGAAACCCTTTTTGACCTTCACGTAGTCCTGGACCAGGAACTCGCCCAGGACGCCGATGGTGAGGAGGCACACGGGCATGTCGCCCAGCTGCACCGAGCCGAAGGCGATGTCGGTGACCTGGTTGATGGAGGTGAGGAGATCGTTCCGGCACTTGACGACGTGCTTGCCTGCCACTGCCCTGGCCAGGTGGCGTCGTGAATGCGTCCTGATGCTGTTCACGAGGGTCTCCGCGCGCATGACGGCAAAGATGTAGCCGATATAGGGAAAGACGATCGCGAAGTTGATGATCGCCAGCACCTCGGCGGCGGCGACGCTCCACGTCGGCACGTAGCTGGTCCTGATCTCGGCGCGGACCAGGAAGGTGTAGAGGATCGAGGCGAGGGCGAAGCCGAGGACGATCGCATTCAAAGGGTTGGTCGTGAAGAGACCGATGATGCGTGGCGAGTAGCGCGACGACGTCATCTGGATTCCGAAGACCACGACGAGGATGACGATGCTCAGGGTCACGCCCTCGGCGCCGCCCACCAGGCCGAGGGTGCCGGCGGCGGCGGTTGGATCGGGGGCCAGGAAGTCATGCAACGTGCGCGAATCGAGGAAGCCGAAAAGGACGACCAGCATGGTCGCGACGGCGATCAGCGCGAATCCAGAGAGCCCGGCGCCGATCCAGCCCGGGGAGGCTTGAAGATCACTTTTGGGCGTGAACTGAGGTGTTTTGGAGGCCACTCGGAGCTAGCGCGATCCTAAGCCTTTGGCCCGCGCCTTCAGCAGCTACATTGACTCGGCACTTGATTCGCGCCCTCATCTTCGATTTCGACGGTCTCATCCTCGAAACCGAGGAGCCGATCTACCGTTCCTGGAAGGAGGTCTACGAGGCGCACGAGGTGCCACTCCCCTTCGAGCTGTGGGTGAAGACCGTGGGCTCCTCGAACCGGGAGTTCCATCCCCAGCTTCACCTGGAACAGAGCCTGGGTCACCCGCTGCCGCAGGACGAAATCGACCGCCGTGTCGCCCGGCGGGTGGAGCTCGTGCTGGCCGAGCCCGTACGGCCCGGGGTGGTGGACCTGGCCACGGCGGCTCACGCCGCCGGTATGAAAGTCGGGGTCGCCTCGAGCTCGTCACGAGACTGGGTGAAGGGCCATCTCGAGCGGCTCGGCATTGTCGATCTCTTCGACTGCTTGCGAGCCCGTGACGATGTGGAACACGTCAAGCCCGACCCCGACCTCTATCTCACCAGCCTCGACTGCCTGGGCGTCGCGGCGGCTGAGGCGGTGGCGATCGAGGATTCACCGAACGGTGTGATCGCGGCCAAACGCGCCGGGTTGCTCTGCGTCGCCGTGCCCAACCGCATCACGGCCGGCCTGGACCTCAGCCAGGCAGACCTGCGGTTGACCTCGCTCGCGGACGTGACGCTCCCACGGCTTCTGGAACGATTGGGCAGTCCCCAGTAGCCGCCCTAGGGGTCCCCGCGAAGAAGCCCCGCGAATTCAGAGGAAACGCCGTGAGTTCGCGGGGACCCCTTCAAGGCGGAGCCTCTGAGTTCGTGGGGCGATTACCCTATGCGCGTGCGAATCGGGATCCTCACCGGAGGTGGAGACGCGCCCGGGCTGAACGCGGCCATCCGGGCGGTGGCGCGGCGCGCGTTTCAGCTCGGCCATTCGGTGAGCGGCGTTCAGAACGGGTGGGCCGGCTGCCTCGAAGGCGGCGTGATCGAAGAGTTGAGGCCCGCCGACGTGCGCGGCATCCTGCCCCTGGGGGGCACCATCCTCGGCACTTCGCGCACGAATCCACTCAAGATCAAGGACGGGGTCGTCATGGCGATTCGCATGCTGCGACGCAGCGGCATCGACGCGATGGTGCCCATCGGAGGCGACGACACGCTCAGCGTTGCTTCCGCCCTGCATGAAGCGGGCTTTCAGACCGTCGGCGTCCCCAAGACGATCGACAACGACCTGAGCGTGACCGAGTTCTGCATCGGCTTCGACACCGCCGTCGGGGTCGTGACAGAGGCCCTCGACAGGCTCCACACCACCGCTTCGGCTCATCACCGGGTGATGGTGGTCGAGGTGATGGGTCGAGACACGGGTTGGGTCGCCCTTTTCGGCGGAGTTGCGGGCGGCGCCGACCTGATCATCATTCCCGAGTTCCCGCTGACGCTGGGCGACGTCGTCAGCCACCTTTACCGGCGTCGCGGCGAGGGCAAGCTCTTCAGCATCATCGTGGTCGCGGAAGGCGCGCACATCCCGGAGCTCGAGCAGGAGGCGGACGGCCAGGCGGAAACCGACGCGTTCGGGCACGTACAGCTCGCCAAACGCGGCATCGGCGATGCGCTGGCGAGAAGGGTCGAGCTCGAGACCGGCTTCGAGACGCGCGTGACGGTGCTCGGTCATCTACAGCGGGGTGGTTCGCCGACGCCGACGGATCGGATATGGGCGACGAGACTTGGCGTGCACGCCGTGGAGCTGATCGTCGCCGGCAAGAGTGGCGTGATCCCGATCCGGCGCTGTGGCGAGGTGGAGGTGGTGCCGCTGGCCGACGTCATCCGGGAGACGCGCCGCGTCCCCGAAGACCTCTACGCCCTTACCCGCGTCTTCGAGTGACAACGATCCGAAGGGAGACGGTCTAAGCTTCGGTTCAGGTCCCGATGCCGTACATCGTGTTGGTCCCCGCCGTCCTCCTCCTGCTGTACGTCGTCGCGTCCTACTACCTGTACCGCCGGGCGTTCGTGCCCCCGAAGGCGCGCCCCCTCGACGACTTCACGTTCACGCCATTCGAGTTCCAGGCCGACTACGAGGAGGTCGAGCTGGTCACCGCCGACGGCGTCAACTTCGGCGCCTGGCACTTCCGGCAGCCGGGCTCACCGCAAACGGTGATCGTGTCGGGCGGCCACAAGGGCCAGCGCCAGGGTTCGCTTGGCATCTCGGCCGCGCTCTGGCGCAAGGGATTCAACGTCATCCTCTATTCCTATCGCGGCTGGCCGGGCAGCGACCCCGCGCCCATCACGTTCGGGATCAAGGAGGTCCTGGAGCTCGAGGCGGTCATCGCCTTCGCGCGCAAGCGCATACCCCACGCGCGCATCGGGCTGCTCGGCTTTTCTATGGGGGCGGTGGTGACCATGCTCGGAGCGGCGGGCGAGCCTGGGGTGCAGGCCCTCGTGCTCGACAGCCCGTTCAGCGACCTGCGCACGGTGATGGTCGAGAACGTGCGCCACTCCATCAAGCTTCCGGGCACTCCGTTCGTATGGCTCGCCGGCCAGATGTTCCGCCTGCGCACCGGTTCCCGGCTGTCCGAATCGAGTCCGCAGGCCGTGCTCAGCTCGCTGGAACCGCGCCCGCTCTTTTTCATCCACAGCGGCGCGGACGACCTCGTGTCGGTGAACCACAGCCGCCGGCTGTACGACGCGTACCGCGGGCCGCGCGAGATCTGGATCGTCCAGGGGGCGCCCCACACCGGCGCCTACGCAGCGGATCGTCCTCTTTATGTGGAGCGCGTGGCCGGCTTCTTCGCCCGCCACCTCGGGCTCGACGTCAGCAGCCATCTGCGCCTGGTCGAAGAAGAAGAAGTCAGCTAGCTGCAACAAATCGCCTGGCGGGCGACAGGAATAGGTGAGACATGCAGCAGGTGGCAGACGTCAAGCCGTTCGGAACCAGCCCGATAAGTGACCGAGCCTTCGCCGATCTGTTGACTCCACTGATCGAACCGGGGCTCCGGCTCGCCGTCGGCATGCTCCACGACCCGAATGCGGCTGAGGATGCGGTCCAGGAGGCATCGTTCACCGCCTGGCGCAAGCTGGCTCAGATCCAGCACCAGGATCAGCTTCGCGCCTGGTTCCTGGGCGTGGTCGCCAACAAGTGCCGAAATGCCCGGCGGCGGAAATGGGTGGCGGATGTGAGGCTTGGGCTGCCCGAACAGCTTTCGGTCGTGTCGGGCGAAGAAAGCTCGTTGCGCGGTACAGACCTGCGTCGTGCAATCGCGCGACTGCGCCACGAGGACCGGCTCGTGGTCGTCCTCTATTTCTATCTCGACATGCCGCTCGAAGATGTGGCCGCTGTCGTACGCAGCTCCGTGGGGGCAGCCCGAGCCCGGCTTTACCGCTCCGTCCAGCGCCTGCGCCCGGAGCTTGCGATCGAGGAGGCACTCAGGTGAGCCTGCGCAAACAGATTCATTCGGCGTTTGACGAAGTTGCTCCGCCGACCTTCGGCATTCCCGAGCGGGTCGTGCAAACGGTACTGGCGGAGGGTCCAAGCCGACGGAGGAGGGAAAGAATGATGCTGCGCTTGAGGGTCCCGTTGTCAATGGTGGCGGTGTTCGTGGCGATCGCCCTGGTGGTCGGCGTACTGATCGGTGGCCGCTTGATGCAGGACTGGAACTCGTTCCGCAACTCGGCGCCCGCCGGCGGCGGTCAGACGCAGCTGGCTCAGCTGGAGAGCCGCCCGCTCGTCCTGCCCACACCTGCGTCGTATTTCGACTGCAAGTCCGGTCCGTATAACAAGGCCGGTTCTTTAGGGAAAGGGCCCGTCTACGGTGATGGAGGCGGCACGTCATCCACGAGTTGGGGCATCTACTACCACAACCTCGCTTACGCGGAAACCGACATCACGGGCCTGATTCTGGTGCGGGCGAAAGATCTCTTCACTCACAACCCCGTGGTCTTTGTCGGGCAACATGCGGCAGGGCCGCTGGTCGGCCAAGACACGGTCGACGGCGTGGCGGTCGAGCAGCACACCGAGCTTGTATTCGATACGAATCAGGCTTCTACGAGTCCGAGCACGCACAAGTTTGCCTGGCCCTTCATCGCGGGCGTTCCACACACCTGGTCGGGTTCGACCGGCTGGCAGATCGACGGGGTCGGCTTCAGTGAGGTCTTTGTGGCCTGCTAGGCCAGGGTGCTCGACAGAAGGATTCCGTTCGCCCAGTAAGTGCCCGTCGGTCCGGCGGGCAGCAGGTCGTAGGTCCGCGAGCCGCCATACGGGACGAGCTCCCAAAGCGTGATCCGCGAACCGTCGAGCTCGTCTCCAACCGCCAGGCTGCCGAGCGGGCGCCCATCGGCGGTGCGATGACCCGGCGACACGAGCAGCTCGCGGCCGTCGGCCATGCGGAGGTGAACCATCACGTGGCCGGACGGCACGACCATGCTGCCAACCTCCACGACCGGCGCCGCGATGCGCGTGCCATCCCCGGCGGCGGTCCAAACGAGCATGCCCGCCTTGATGTCGGTGACCCGGATATCGCCGCCCGGCGTCGCGATCAGAGTGGCGGCGGCCAGGCAGATCGGGCACGGAATCCTGCCGCTGGCCTTGCGCGAGGTCACGGTTACGACGCCGTCGACGCGGACCGAGCCGTCGACCAGCTCGACGCCGGTCTGCGCGCCCTGCGATTGCACGCGGATCTCGAAGGTGTACGAGTCCCCGCTCTTGGTGAAAACGAGAGCCCGCAGGCGCTTGAAGGCCTGATAAAGGGTGAGCTTTTGAGCCTCGTCCAGATCGCCCGACGGCAGGTGCTCGTGGGCGATGATCGCCGAATAGAGCTCCGGGTCGGCCTTGATCTGCGGGTAATAGGTGTCCGCGCTGGCCTCCTCGCCGCCTGCGCGAGCGAGCGGGTAGTAATCCGGGTCGCAAAACAGCGGGACGCCGACCGCGTCCATGACCTTGAACTTGAGCTGGTCGATCGTGAGCGGGCTGCCCACGGCGCCGCCACCACCGACCCCGCCGGCCGAGCCGCAGGCGACGGCGAGCAAGACGATCGCGACGGCAAGCTTGAGCCTCATCTGCTTATGAATCAAACACGTCCGCCAGGCCCCCAACGTAACGCTCTCTGGAACCAAAGGGGCCGGCCATGCGTATTCATCTCGAATGGCCGCGAAAGGTCAAACCTATAATCCCCCGCATGGGGGCCCGCCCAGGATGGTGACCGACGTCGTCACTCGGGTTGCCGAAGCGTTCATGGCCAACGTCGGCCGGGCGATCGTCAACAAAGAGGAGGAGGTCCGCCTGTGCCTGGTGACCCTTCTCTGTGAAGGCCACCTCCTGATCGAGGACGTTCCCGGCGTCGGCAAGACGATGCTCGCGAAATCGCTGGCCCGCTCGCTGGACTGCACCTTCCGCCGCATCCAGTTCACGCCGGACCTGCTGCCCTCCGACGTCACGGGCGTAAGGGCTTTTAACCAGAAGCTCAGCGACTTCGAGTTCCGGCCGGGCCCGGTGTTCGCGCAGATCCTGCTCGCCGACGAGATCAACCGGGCCAGCCCCAAGACCCAGGCCGCTCTGCTCGAAGCGATGGAGGAGCGCCAGGTCACCATCGACGGCGAGACGCACCATCTGCCCAAGCCGTTCATGGTCATGGCGACGCAGAACCCAGTCGAATACTCGGGCACGTTCCCGCTTCCGGAGGCTCAGCTCGACCGGTTCTTCATGAAGGTCAGGCTCGGCTACCTCTCCGAGAAAGAGGAATCGATTCTGCTCAGCCATCGAAAGGTCGAGTCGCCGATGCTCGAGCTGCAGCCGGTGGTCTCACCCAACGAGCTGAATGCGGCGCAGGAGGCGGTGCGAGATGTGTTCGTCAAGCCCGAGCTGCGCGATTACATCGCCCGCCTGGTCGGGCGCACCCGCGGCAACCCTGAGGTCGCTCTCGGTGCGAGCACCCGAGGCACGATCAACCTCTTCCATGCGAGCCAGGCTCTGGCCGCCGTGCAGGGGCGCAGCTATGTGATCCCAGACGACATCAAGACGCTGGCCGAGTCCGTGCTCGCGCACCGCATCATCCTCAGGCCGAACGCCGAGATGCAGGGGCAGAGCGCCGGCAAGTTGGTGGCTGGGCTGCTCGAGCGCGAGCACGTGCCCCAGATGGCGTACGACGGGTAAGAACAACCTGGGGGTCTCGCAGCAGCAGGGATGAACAAGATCGCCCTCGCCGCCGGACTTTTGGCGCAAGGGAGGACTGCGGTCCTCCCTTACGGAAACCCTCCTGGGGTTACTCCCTGCAATGCACGGAGGCGATTGGAAGGTGGCAGCCGGGATAAACCCGGCCTGAGTGCGGTCCTGGAATTTCATGAATAAGATCGCCCTCGCCGCCGGATTGGGGCTTTTGATGTTCTTCACGTACCTGACCGCGATCCGGCCGGCATACGCATTCGCCTACGCGCTTTGCCTTCTCGGCGTGGTGGCCTGGGTCTGGCCGAGGCTCGCCATCCGAGGTATCAGCCTTACCCGCAAGCTCGACCCGGGCTCGCCCATCGTGGGCGAGACGTATGAAGAGACCATCGAGGTGCGGCGGTCGGGCTGGGTGCCGGCGCCCTGGGTGGAGGTCCGGGACCTCGGTCAGATCCCCGACTACCAACCGGGTCGGGTGATCTCGGTCGGCAACGAGGTCGTGAGCTGGAGGACCCGCGGCGTGTACAGGCGTCGGGGATGGATGTCGTTTGGGCCGACGTCGGTCAACGTCCATGAGCCGTTCGGGCTCATCAACCAGGAGCGGAGGATGGGCAACCGCACGACCGTGCTCGTATATCCGCGAGTGCGTCCGATCCCGGACCTCATGACTCCGAGCGCTCAGCAGATCGGCAGCGCGCAGAGCCTCGGGGCGTGGGCCGAGTATCCGCCGGACACCGGCGGCGTGCGCGATTACACGCCCGGCGACGCCTTCGGGCGCATCCATTGGCCGCTCTCGACCCGCCACGGGCGATTGATGTCGAAGACATTTGAGCAGCCGCTGACGACGGACCTCTGGATACTGCTCGACCTGGACCGCGGCGTTCACTACGGCGAGGGTGAGGAATCGACTGTCGAATATGCGGTCAGCCTCGCCGCGTCGATGGCTTCGCAGGTCCACAGCCGGGGGCGCCAGGTAGGACTGATCGCCAATGACGCCAAGGGCACGCTTCTCGAGCCGCACCGAGCCGTGCGGCAGGACCGCCTCATCCTCGACTACCTCGCGGTGGCAACCGCCGACAGCCGTACGCCGCTGACGAAGACGTTGGCCTGGGACCGCATCCGTCGCTTGCCGCGCCGCGCCATCGCGGTCATCACGCCCAGCGCCGACGAGGAATGGGTCCGCTTGCTGCAGGCGGTTCGCGGCCGCCGTACCACGTTGATCGTCTTCTACCTCGATGTGGCCAGCTTCGGCGGGCCGGATCAAAACCCCACCTTCGACCTCGGGCAGGACGTGGATCTATACGTCGTGCGCAAGGGCGATGACTTCGCACGGCTCGTGAGGACGCGAGATGCAATCCGCATCGCCTAGCTTCCCGACGCGAGTCATCCAGCGGACGCGTGAAGCGCTGCCTGGCGGCGTGCTGTGGACCTCGCTGCTCGTCTTTTTCCTGACGCTGGCAGTGTCGAAATCGACGGTCACCGCCGATTGGGTGCCGGGCGTTGAGGTCGTCCCTCTGGTCGCGCTCGTCGGCGCAATCGTCATGGGCCTCCTCGCCTTGACGCCGATCCCGTGGGGTGCCGGCGTCGCGATCGGCATGATGCTCGCACCTGTCGCGGCCGGAGTCGCCGCCTGGCCGGTGCTCCATGCCAACCACCCGAGCGACGCCCTGGGTTTGAGCCTCCTCCAGGTTTGGTGGGCCCGTTTGCAGGACGGCACCAACGGCGCCATCGCCGATTCCGCCTTCGACCTCTTCCTCATCAACTGGCTGATGTGGATCACAGGAGGCTGGCTCTCCTGGTGCGTGCTGCGGTGGCGACGGCCCATGCTCGGCCTGGTGCCCGGCGCCACCGCCTTCGCCACCAACCTCCTCAACTTCCCTCGTGACCAGAACGGCTACGTGCTCACCATCCTCATCCTCACCCTGGCGCTGCTGCTGTGGACCAACTACACCGGCTCGATCGCCAGTGCCATGCGGGCCCGCGTCAAGCTCACGGGCGACGCTCGCTGGGATTTTTGGGAAAGCGGTCTGGTGGCGATGGCGGCGCTGATCGTGGTGGCCATCATGCTGCCCCCGCTATCCACCGAGGACCGCAGCGTCGACATGGAGTCCAGCGCGTTCACCAGCTGGGCGCAGCTGCTGCAGTCGCTGAGCCATCCGGGGCAAGCGGGAAATGCGGCGGGGACCGGCGCCGGCACGACCGGGTTCTCCGCCGACGTCCTCCTCAACCCCTCGCTGAAACGAACTCACGCCATCGTGTTCACGTACACCGTGCAGGGCACGTACGCAGACCCGTATTACTTCCGGGGCGTCAATGACACCTTCCTCTTCGAGGGCGCCTGGAGGTACGCGCAACTGGGTCAGTACCACGAGGCGATCCCCAAGTCGGCGGTCCCGAAGTACGCCGAGGACTACGCGAAGATGGATGTGGCCGCCTTCAAGCTGAGCATGATCGCGCCGCCGAATGGGAACAGCGACATCCTCTTCTACCCGGGCCGGCTTTATCACGTCAACCGCGATTCGCTCGCGACCGAGTCCCTGGTGGTGCCGGCGACGGCTTCCGGAGCGCTGATGAATATCGACCGGCTGACCAGCGTGACGCCGCACACGTCCCGTGGCAGCTATGGCGTCACCGTGGAGTACTCCGCAGCCACCACCGCGGATTTGCAGGCGGCAGGTGACTCCTTCCCGGACTGGGCTAACGCGTACACCGACTTGCCCAAGAACTACCGCGCCCCGGACGTGCTGGACCGGATCCACAAGAAGGCCGTCGAGATCGTGCAGGCCGCCGGCGCCCAGAACGAATACGACTCTGCAGTGGCCATCGAGACGTACCTGCGCAGCAATGTGTTCACCTACACGCTCGACCCACCGCAGGCGCCGCCCGGTGTGGATCCGCTCGACTACTTCCTGTTCACCTCACACGCCGGCTACTGCGAGTTCTTCGCGACCGCGATGGGGGACATGCTCCGGTCTCTGGGCATCCCGACTCGGCTCGTCAATGGTTTCGGTCCGGGTACGTACGAACCCACAGTGAGCGGCTACGTCGTCCGCAGCGAGGACGCGCACACGTGGGTCGAGTCGTACTTCCCGAACTACGGTTGGATCCAGTTCGAGCCCACGCGCGACACCAGCGGCGTCTACAACCCGATTCCGCGCGGCGGGGGTGGGCTGAACACCTGCCAGCGCGACCTCGGGTGCGACACGCCGGGCGGAGGTAGCACAGGTGGAGTGCTGCCCGTGCAGGCCGGCAAAGGCGCCAGTGGCGGCGACGTCCCTGGGAGCAGCGGCGGCGGCGGGCTGGCCTTCCGGATTCCTGACCCGGGCACCCTGACCAAGATCGTCGCGATCGTCGTTGCGTTGCTGCTCTTCGCGTTCGCGGCCGCGGCGCGATACCTGCGTCCGAGGACGGTCATGGGAGTCTGGCGGCGCACCCTTGTGCTCGCGCGGCTCGCGGGCGCCGATCGGCGTGTGGGGGAGACGCCGTTCGAGCTTGGCCGCCGCCTGGCCAGGAGCTTCCCCGAGGCCTCCGAACCGATGCGCTCGCTCGCCAGCGGCTTCGTGGTCGCCGCGTACGCGCCGGCGGACGTGGCCGGCTCCGCACGCGTATCGGTGATGGAGGCGTGGTCGGCGTTGCGCCCGCTGCTGCTTCGGCGCGTGATCGCCCGGCTGCGTCCGGCTCGGGTCTAGCCTCGGAATTGGGGGTCGAGGGCAAGACCTACCTGCCGGTGACCTCGGTGATCGAGCCCGACCGAGTCGCAGCGTTCGCGCGCGCGATCGGGGCAGATCCGGCGGACGGCGTGCCTCCGACCTACGCCGCCGTCTATTCGCTGGGCGTCACCGCGCCGCAGCTCTTCGGAGATCCGGAGGCGGCCGTCGACTTCGCCAAGCTGCTCCACGCCGACCAGGAGTTCGAATGGGACCGGCACCCGGAGTCGGGTGAGACCGTGACCTCGCGAGGCCGCGTCGTCTCGGACATCAGCCGCAGAGGGATGCGCTTCCTGACCTTCGAGACTCACACGACCGGCGAGGGCGGTGCGGGCGTGTGCCGCTCCCGCACTCTGTTCGTGATCCGCTCATGAGCCGAGCCGAGCGCGTGGTCACTTTCACGACCGACCAGATCGCCGCATACGCGGAGGCATCAGGCGACCACAACCCGATCCATCGCGACGAAGAGTTCGCCCGCTCGGTCGGCCTGCCCGGGGTCATCGCGCACGGCATGCTCCAGATGGGCATCCTGGCCACAGTCGCCTCCGAGGCTGCAGGCGGCGCTGGGCGGCTGCGGCGGCTCTACTGCCGGTTTGCAGGGATGGTCGAACCTGGCGACACCGTCACCTTCGCGGCCGCGGACGCCGGGCCGGGCAAGCTCGCGCTGACCGCAGTCAACCAGCGTGGCGAGCCGGTCCTGACAAAGGCTTCAGCCGAGTACCTTTAGTCGCGCATCACTGTCTCGCATCAGGGGGTAGCACATGTTCGATCTCTCGGGAAGGGTTGCTGTCGTCACAGGCGCGTCGCGCGGCCTCGGCCGTGAGGATGCGCTGACTCTTGCACGCGCAGGCGCCGACGTTGTCATCACCGACGTCCTGGTCGAGGACGACCCCGACCTGCAGAAGACGGCCGACGCGACCGGCAGCGTACTGGCGCAGGTGGCCGTGTCTCAGGGCTGGGTGCACTCGAACGCGACCGCGGAGGAGATCCGAAAGATGGGCCGCCGCTCCTTGGCGATCAAGATGGACGTGACCAACCGCGATCAGATCCGAGAGGTCATGAAGAAGGTCAGGGATGAGTTCGGCAAGATCGACATCCTGATCAACAACGCCGCGACCCTCGATCACACGGCCCAGATCCCCAACCAGGCGTACGAGCTGTGGGACCGCGACGTCAAGGTCAACCTCACCGGCGCGTTCAACTGCACGAAGGAAGCCTGGCCCTACCTGGTCGAAAACAAATGGGGTCGCATCATCTTCATGTCTTCTGTCGCCGGCACTCTCGGGGGATTCGGCCAGGCCAGCTACTCCGCGACCAAGGCGGGGTTGATCGGGCTCGCAAAGACGGCGGCGCTGGAAGGCGGCCGCCACAACATCACCTCCAACGCGATCGCGCCGGGCATCATCGAGAGCGAGGCGGGCAAAGCGGCCGCGCAGACGAACCCCATGTACCCGCGGTTCATGGCGCGGACCGTGTTCAAGCGATTCGGGCAGCCGGCGGATATCGCCAACACGATCGCTTTTCTCTGCTCGAACGAAGCCGGCTACATCACCGGCGCGGTGATCGAGGTCGCTGGCGGCATTCCGCTGTTCACGGCGTAGCGATGGGGGAGTGCGTCGACATCAAACGTGACGGCGCGATCGCGCGCGTGGTCATGCACCGCAAGGGTCTCAACGCGATCGCCTCGGACCTCATGGAGGAATTGGGCGCCGCATTCACCGAGCTCGGCGACGATCCCGACGTGCGCGTCGTCGTGCTCGCCTCCGAGTACGAGAAATACTTCAGCGTCGGCGCCGACCTGACATCCCTCGCAACCATCGACAGAAGCGCGGCCGACGCCGCCGAGCAGATCGCGGCCTTCATGAAGCGCATGAACGCGCACTACGACGCCATCGAGCGGTGCCCGAAGCCGGTCATCGCCGCCATCAACGGCCATGCGCAGGGAGGAGGGAGCGAGCTCGCCCTGTGCTGCGACTTCAGGATCATGGTCGAGGACGGGCGCTCGAGGATCGGGCAGACCGAATCCTCGCTAGGGATCATCCCGGGCGCGGGCGGAACACAGCGACTGCCGCGCTTGATCGGCAAGGCTCGGGCTCTGCGATACATCATCGATTCGACCCGGCTCTCGGCCAGGGAGGCGGAGGCGGTCGGGTGGGTCGACCAGGCGGTGGCGCCCGATGAGTTTGCGGCCGCTGTCGATCAGCGCGCCGCCAGGCTGGCCAAAGCGGCGACCTTCGCCATCGCGATGATCAAAGACGCCGTGCGCCGCGGCTACGACCTGCCGCTGGACGAGGCATTGGCGATCGAGGCCAGCAACTTCGCGCGCGCTGCTCTGAGCGACGACGCGGCGATCGGCATCATGTCGTTCCTGGCCAAGCAGGAGCCGGAATACACAGGGAGGTAGCGCTGGACCTGTGTTCGAACCCAGCTGAGCGCTCGTTGTGAGCGCAGGCTGGAGGGCTAGCGAGCCTCTCCGGTCATGCCCAGCTGGGCGGTTCGGCGCCGGACGAACTCGATCACCTCGTCGACCCGCTTGGGGTCGCTGCCGAGGCACCGGATCACGAGCTCCTTGGTCTCGAAGTTCGGATACGAGCCGATTGAGACGTCAGGAAACTTCTCCTCGATCTCTTTCATCAGCGGATAGAAGCGCGCCTCGACCGCAAACATGAAACGCAGCTCGCGGACGGTCGCGGCTGCGCCATCAGCGAGGAACTGCGGCTCCAGCTCTTCTGTGAATATGCCCTTCAGCTCCAGAGGCACGCCGGGCAGCACGAAGATGCGTTTGCCCTCGACCTCGTAGACGACACCGGGCGCCATGCCGCGCTTGTTCTTGAACACGTGCGCCGGCCGGTCGGGGATGCGCGCCATGCGCAGGTTGCCTTCCGTGACGTCAGGTGATTCGAGCAGCCCGGCCTCATGCATCCTGCGCACCCGTCGCTCGATGCGGGCGAGGGTCTCGTCCCAGATCACGAGCTCACGGCCGAGCGCCTCGGCGACGGAAGCAAACGTGCGGTCGTCCGGCGTAGGCCCAAGGCCGCCGCTCACGAAAACGTGCGTCAGCTCGGGGTCGGCGAGCTCGCGCCGCACCTGATCGACAATCTCCTGAGGTCGGTCGCGGATGGCCGTGATGCGCTTGACGGGATACCCGAGCAGCCGGAGCCGTTCGGCCAGCCAGTGAGAGTTGGAGTCGAGGGTGAATCCGCCGACCAGCTCGTCACCGATCGCGATCAAAGACGAAGCGGCCATTCGGGGGACGATATACCAGTCGTGGAGCACGAGCGTCTGCATGGCGTCATCCGGGGGGACGTCCAGGGAGTCGGTTTCCGATACTTCCTCGCGCGCGAAGCCCGCACGGTGGGGCTGCATGGCTGGGTTCGCAACCGGGACGACGGCTCAGTCGAATTCGTGGCCGAAGGCTCGAGGCCAGACCTGGAACGGCTGCTCGAGGCGGCTCGCCACGGCCCCGGCCACGCGCACGTCGCCGGCGTCGACGCGGAGTGGTCGTCCGCAGGCGGGGGCCTGGAGCCTTTCGACCTGGCCTGGTAAACGCGAAACCGAGCGGGTCGCAGCGTCTGTAACACTTCTAAGGCTTTGATCGAGGTTCAGGGGCTCACGAAGTTCTACGACGAGCGCCCTGCGATCCAGGACGTGACGTTCTCGGTGCCGAAAGGCCAGGTGCTCGGGTTCCTCGGACCCAACGGGGCAGGGAAGTCGACCACCATGCGGATCCTGACCGGGTTCCTCGGGATGTCGTCGGGCAAGGCCAGCATCGACGGTTACGACGTGTTCAGCCAATCGCTTCAGGCGCGGAGGCGCATCGGCTACCTGCCCGAGACCAACCCGCTCTACAACGAGATGCGCGTCGCCGGGTTTCTCGACCTCATGTGCCGGCTGCGAGGGGTGGCGCCGTCCCAGCGGCGCGCACGCATCGCGCACGCGATCGATGTGTGCGGTCTCGAAGACCGACGGTCGGAGATCATCGCCAGGCTTTCCAAGGGCCTGCGGCAGCGTGTCGGCCTGGCCCAGGCCATCGTGCACGACCCCGAGGTCGTCATCCTCGACGAGCCGACCGCCGGGCTCGACCCCGCTCAGACTCGCGAGACCCGCAACCTCATCAAGGAGCTAGGGCGCGAGCACACCGTCATCCTGTCCAGCCACATCCTGCCCGAGGTGGCGGCGACCTGCGAACGGGTGCTGATCATCAACCAGGGCCGGCTCGTCGCCGACGACACGCCGCAGCGCCTGACGGAACGTTTCGGGCGCGACCACGCCCAGGAGATCGAGATGGTCCTCCGGGGGGATGCCGGCGCAGAGGAGATCGAGGCGAAGCTGCGCGAGGTCGATGGCGTCGACGAGGTCGTGGTCACCTCCGCGGGTGATGAGCTTTGGGAGGTGGTTGTCACCGGCAGCAGCCCAGGCCTTCGCGAAGAGCTCACGCGGGCCGCGGTCGCGGCAGGGCTTGGGGTCCGGGAGGTCCAGGCCCACAAGCTGACCCTGGAGGATGTGTTCCTCAGCCTGACCGCTGACGAAAGCGAAGCCGAGGTCCAGGTGGACGAAGAGTGAGCAAGTCGTCGCGACGGCGCGCCCGTGCCAAGGTCCGCAAGCAGATCGCTTCGCGGAAGCGCGGCGTCCCGGCCACGCCGGCGAAGGTGCATGTCGCTCGCGCGACCGGCGTGCCGGCGAGGAAAGTCGAACCGCGTGCCCACAAGGTGGTCAAGCCGGCGGTCGAGCTCACCACGCCTGGCCTCGCCGACTCCGTGCATGCGGTGTTCCGTCGCACCGGTCTGCTCAATGTCGCCGCCATCGCCCGCCGCGAGCTGGGCGCCCTGTTCGTCTCGCCTGTGGGTTGGGTGGTCGCGGGCGTCTTCACCTTCCTCGTCTCGGGCTTCGGCTTCATCGGCACCGTGCTCGCCGGCCAGCAGGCGACGATGGACGGCGTCTTCACCGTCATCACCGGTTTCTTGACGCTGATCCTGGTGCCGGTGGTGACCATGCGGCTCATCGCGGAAGAACGAAGCCAGGGGACGCTGGAGCTCCTCCTGACCTCATCAGTACGCGACTGGGAGCTCGTGGTGGGGAAGTGGCTGGGCGCTTTTGTGTTCTATCTGATGCTGATCGCCACGACCCTGGTCTACGTGGTGCTGCTGGCTGTTTACCTGCCCGACAAATTCACAGTCTCGGTGGCCGGCCTCTCGGTACGTGTAGGCGCTCTCGATTTCGGGCTCATGGCCGCGACGTACATCGGCCTGGTGGTGGTCGGTGCCGCCGCGATCGCGATCGGCGTCCTCGCGTCGAGCGTGACCAAGAACCAGATCATCGCGTACATCGTCTCGCTCTTCGCTTTGCTCGCGATCTGGTACACCGCGTTCTTGTTAGGGCTCTTCACGAGGCCGCCGCTGAGCCTGTTCTTCGACTACGTCGCCGGCTATTTCCGGTACCAGTCCTTCAGCCTCGGACAGGTGACGCTCCGCGACAGCGTCTACTTCGCAAGCCTGGCGATCGGCGCGCTGTTTCTCACGACCCGCGTGCTCGAGTCGCGGCGATGGCGATGAATCGTTGGGCGCGACGCGCCCGGGCCGGCTCGCTGAGCCTGGTCATCACGGTGATCGTGCTGGCAGCGCTGGTCGCGGCCAATGTGCTGGCATCGAAGTCGACGCAAGCGCTTGACCTCACTCACGGCAAGCTCAACACTCTGGCGCCGCAATCCATCCTGGCCGCGCAGCGGCTCACCTCCGACCTGCAGGTGGTGGGGCTATGGCGGACCGAGGCAGGCAACGGCGAGCTGGAGGCGGAGGCCCTGGTCAGCCTTTACGCCGCGCAGAGCTCGCATGTGAAGTACCGACGCGAGGATGTCGATGCCGACACGACCGATGTCAAGAAATATGCCATCAAAGAGCCCAACACGGTGGTCCTGGATTACAAGGGCAAGACCGCGCTGCTGACGCCGACTCTGCAGGGTGAGGTCGACTTCACCGCCGCACTGCTCAGGCTCGAGTCGGATCGAGTGCCCCTCGTCTGCTGGGCGGTCGGGGACGGCGAGCGCGGCCTCAAGGACGTGAACCAGGTGTCGGGCTATTCGGGCGTCGCGGACATCCTCGCCAAGAACAACTTCTCGACCCGTGACCTGCTCATCTCCCAGGTGACGTCGATCCCAAGCGACTGCGACGAGCTCGCGATCATCGATCCCACCGCCGCTCTACCGGCGCCGAGCGTGAAGGCGGTCGGCGACTACGTGGCCGCGGGGGGAAAGCTCCTGGTCGCGGCCGAACCCTGGGCGAAGGATGCCGCGACCACAGAGTCGCTGAACACGGCCCTCAAGCCGTATGGGCTCGGCTTCTCCGGCGCGCTGGTCGTGGAGACGGACCCCTCGCGGCGTTCAAGCGCCGACCCGACGATCCCGGCAGTGACGGCCTACGGGAGCTCGCCGATCACGGGCGACCTCCAGGGCCGGGTGTCGTTCTTTCCGCAATCAACCGCCATCGCCGGCACCCCCGCAGCAGGTGTCACGGCCACTCCCCTCGCGACCACTTCCAGCACCTCTTATTCCATCGCCCAGCCACGCCCGGTGCAGGACCTCGGCCGCAAGGCGGGTGACGCCTCGGGCCCGTTCAACATCATGGAGACGCTGGAGGGGCCCGCGGGCGGCAAGCGGACCCGGATCGTGATGGTGGGCACCGCGGACTTCGCCGAAAACCGCACCCTGCCCCCCAACAACAGCGACTCCAACCTCGAGCTCGCCCTGGCCTCGTTCCAGTGGCTGGCCGAGCAGGACTCGCTGATATCCATTCCGCCCAAGGCGGCGAGGGCCCTTCCCCTGGCCCTGACGCAGCAGGACCAGAGCACCTTGATCTTCATCACCGGCGTCCTGCTGCCCGGCCTGATGGTGTTCGGGGGCGTGATTGTTTGGTGGCGCCGCCGCGTGTTCAGTTGACGGTTGGGATACCCTTTCGCTCCGCGCTCATTCGAGCGTCGTGTTTGTTTTCGTGGAGAGGTAGGTGGATCCCAACTTAGTCCTGTTCGGTGTGGCCGGGGGCGTGGCCGCTGTTCTGTTCGCGGTCGCCCTCATCCTTCTGGTCCTGCGGCTGCCGACCGGCAACGCCCGCATGCGGGAGATCGCCGCGGCCATTCAGGAGGGCGCCTCCGCCTACCTGAACCGCCAGTACACGGTGATCGCGATCATCGGGATGCTGATCGCCGTCGTGATCGGCGTGGCGATCAACTGGACGACCGCCGCGCTGTACGTCGTCGGCGCGGTGCTGTCGGCATCGGCCGGCTACGTCGGCATGAACATCGCTGTGCGCGCGAACGTGCGCACTGCCGAGGCGGCCCGCGGAGGCCTCAACAAGGCGCTCCAGGTCGCGTTCCGCGGCGGCGCCGTGACGGGCTTCATGGTCGTGGGTCTCGGCCTGCTCGGCGTCTCTGCCGCCTATTACGTTTTCAAGAACCCCGACGCACTCGTCGGACTGGCCTTTGGGGCGAGCCTGGTCTCGGTGTTCGCCCGGCTCGGCGGTGGCATCTACACCAAGGCGGCGGACGTCGGCGCCGACCTGGTCGGGAAGGTGGAGGCGGGCATCCCCGAGGACGACCCACGCAATCCTGCAGTCATCGCGGACAACGTGGGTGACAACGTCGGCGACTGCGCGGGCATGGCCGCCGACCTGTTCGAGACCTACGCCGTCACGATGATCGCGGCGATGCTGCTGGGCTCGCTGCTCTTCAAAGATCAGATCGGGTGGGTGATCTACCCGCTGCTCCTGGGAGCGGTCAGCGTGGTGGGGTCGATCGCCGGCACATTCTTCGTGCGGGTCTTCAATCCGCGCTGGATCATGGGCGCGCTGTATGCCGGCCTGCTCGTGGCGGTGGCGGTCGCCGTCGTCGGCTTCTATTTCGTGACGCAGTACATGACCGGCAACGGCTACTTGAAGTCGGGGGGCGGGGTCGGCGATCCGAGCCACCTGTTCTACGCCGGCCTCGTCGGCGTAGTGATCACCGTGCTGATCGTGGCCATCACCGAGTACTTCACCGAGACCGCTTACTGGCCGGTGCACCTCATCGCCAAGGCCTCGGTCACCGGCCACGCGACCAACATCATCGCGGGCCAGGCGATCGGGATGATGTCGACCGCATTGCCCGTGACGGTGATCGGCGTCGGCATCCTCATCAGCTACAACCTCGCGGGGCTGTACGGAATCGCGATCGCGGCGGTGGCCATGCTTTCGATGACCGGGATCATCGTCGCCATCGACTCGTACGGTCCGATCACCGACAACGCGGGCGGGATCGCCGAGATGGCAGACCTGCCCGACGAGGTGCGAGGCGTCACGGATCCACTGGATGCGGTGGGCAACACGACCAAGGCGGTGACGAAGGGCTACGCGATCGGGTCTGCCGGCCTCGCCGCGCTGGTGCTGTTCTCGTCATACACCCAGGAGCTCGCCAGAGCGGGCCACTCGACGTCGTTCGAGCTCTCCGACCCGCTGGTCATCGTCGGCCTGTTCTTCGGCGGCATCCTGCCCTTCCTGTTCGGCTCTTTGGCGATGCTGGCGGTCGGACGGGCGGGCGGCCTGGTCGTCGAGGAGGTCCGCCGTCAGTTCCGCGAGATCAAGGGGATCATGGAGGGCACCGCCAAGCCCGACTACGGCACCGCGGTCCGGATCGTGACCGCCGCCGCGCAGCGCGAGATGGTGCTGCCGGGGATCATCCCTGTGGTGGCGCCGCTGGCCGTCGGTTTCATCCTCGGGCCCAAGGCGCTCGGCGGCATGCTCCTGGGGGCCATCGTGACCGGTCTATTTCTCGCGATCATGATGACCAGCGGTGGAGCCGCCTGGGACAACGCCAAGAAGTACATCGAAGAGGGCCACCTTGGCGGCAAAGGCTCTGAGGCGCACAAAGCCGCAGTCACGGGCGACACGGTCGGTGACCCCAACAAGGACACCGCCGGCCCCGCGATCAACCCCATGATCAAGGTCGTCAACATCATCGCGATCCTCATCGCGGCCTCGGTGGCGTCGAACTACCTGATTCACTAGTAGACTCAGTCACGGGGGTCGTGACGTGAACGACTATCAGAAGGAGATCGCCGACCTCGAAGCTCAGATCGACCAGCTGGTCGAGGCCGAAGGCGACCCCAAGACGATCGCCGAGCTGTCGATGCAGCTCGAGATCCTGAAGGCCATATACGCGCGAGCCACTGACCTCCTCGAGCGAGGCAACAAGGACCAGGGGTTGCGCTATGGGCTGCGGATCCAGGGTTACGGTGACTGGACTCTCGACAACGTCTACGCGTTCGTGTACGAGCGCGCGGTCGAGCTGGAGCCCCAGGCGCACCGAGCTTTTGTCGGCGGCATCAGGAACGCCGACTTCGCCCTGATGCTCAACTCATAATCTGCAGACTATGGAAACCCCGCTGACCCCCCTCGAGTTCGCCCGCCGCGCCAGGAAGCTGTACGGAGAGCGAGAGGGAGTCATCGACGGCGACCTTCGCATGACGTACGAGCAGTTCTTCGGCCGGTGCGACCGCTGGTCGGCGGCGCTGCAGGGCATGGGCGTGAAGAAGGGCGACCGGGTCGCCTACATCGCGCCCAACACTCACGAGCAGCTCGAATCGTTCTACGCGGTGCCGCAGATCGGCGCTGTGTTGGTGCCCATCAACTACCGGTTGACGCCCGACGATTTCGTCTACATCGTCACGCACTCGGGCGCGATGGTCCTCTGTGTCCACCCGGATCACATGGAAGCGGTGGATAGCGTTCGAGACCAGCTCTCTGGCGTCAAGCATTTCGTCGCCCTCGGGAGTGCGGGCGGCCGCAAGGGTTGGATCGAGTACGAGAGCGCGCTCGCTGCCGCGAGCCCCGAGTTCAAGCGGCCCGACATCGCGGAGAGCGACCTGCTCTCGCTGAACTACACGAGCGGCACCACCGCCAAGCCGAAGGGCGTGATGATCACCCACCGCAACGCCTGGGCCAACGTCGTCGGAACCCTCGTCCACCTGCACCCGACGGTCGACGATCGCTACCTCTGGACACTGCCCATGTTCCACGCGAACGGCTGGACGTTCGTGTGGGTCGTCACCGCCGTCGGCGGCAAGCACGTCTGCCTGCCCAAGGTCGACCCGGCGCGGGTCTTCGAGCTGATCCGCAACGAGAACGTCAGCTGGCTCTGCGCCGCGCCAACGGTCCTGATCGCGCTCGCCAACGCGCCGGCCGCCGTGCGCGGCGAGGTGCCGCGCGGAGTCAACGTGGTGACGGCGGGCGCGCCGCCGGCCGCGGCGACCATCGAACGGATGGAGGGGGAGTTCGGCTGGGAGATCACGCAGGTGTACGGGCTGACCGAGACATCACCGTTCCTGACCATCTGCGAGCCGCGCCCCGAGCATCGCCGCCTGGCGCCAGTCGACCGCGCGATCATCAAGGCCCGGACCGGGGTGGAGCTGATCACGGCGGGCGAGCTGCGGGTGGTCGACTCCTCGGGCAAGGACGTGGCCATGAACGGGCAGGAGCTGGGCGAGATCGTCTTTCGGGGCAACGTGATCATGGAGGGCTACTACAAGGACCCTGAGGCGACCAAGAAGGTGATGGGCGACGGCTGGTTCCACACCGGCGACGCGGCAGTGATGCATCCCGACGGTTACGTGGAGATTCGCGACCGGATCAAGGACGTGATCATCAGCGGGGGCGAGAACATCTCTTCCGTGGAGGTCGAGGGCGTCCTGCTGCGCCACCCTTCGGTGCAGGAGGCCGCGATCGTCGGGTTGCCGCACGAGAAGTGGGGAGAGGCGCCGCACGCCTACGTGGTGCTGAAGGCGGGCGCGACGGCGACCGAGGACGAGCTGATCCAGCTTTGTCGCGAGCGCCTCGCGCATTTCAAGGCGCCGCACAGCGTGACGTTCGTCCAGGAGCTGCCGAAGACGGCGACCGGCAAGATTCAGAAGTACGTGCTTAGGAAGGGCGCGGCCGCGATCGTCCGGCAGTAGCGTTCTAATCCGGCCCGCGCGCCAGCTGCCCGAACGTCGTGGTCGGCGGAATCGTGAGCACGCGGCCGCCATCGCTTTGCACGATCTGCCACCTGCCCTCGTGAACCATCCAGTGATGCCGGTGGCAGAGCAGGATGAGGTTGGAGAGATCGGTCGATCCGCCATGGATCCAGTGCACCACGTGGTGCGCCGCGCTCCATTTCGCCTGCCGGTCGCAACCCGGCCAGCGGCAGTGGCCGTCGCGGGCGTTGAGGACCCGGCGCGCAGGCCCCGAGACGGTGCGCTTGGAGCGGCCGACGTCGATCACAGTCGATTCCGATCCGAGCAGGACGCGGGTCACACCGCAATCACAGGCGAATCGCTCCACAGTCTTGGCCGAGACCGGGAGCGCGAAGTCCATCTCGGCCGCCGGTGCGCCGGCCAAACCGAGCAGGGTTTCCACCGAGCTGGTGACCTGGATCTGCGCCCTCGGCATCGCGCCCTCCGCCAGCTCGACCAACGCATCGGCCAGGCGGCGATCGAGCGCGCGGGTGTCGTCCGCGCCGGATCTGCGCGCCAGCGGCTCGAGCGCCGTGCGCACCGCCGCCCCGCCGACGGCGTCGAGGTACCCGTTGAGAATGTAGGAGCCGTCCTCCCCCGACCGACTCAGGTGGAGGCTGCGATTCTCGACCTGCTCAGCCTGCTCGGCGGCGTAGCCCCTGGGGTCGGCCGCGTGGCGGAAATGGCGGCAGATGTGGTGGAACTTGCCCGGCGAGTTCTCGCGCGCCTGCTCGAGCAGCCGGCTCTCTGAAAAGCGATTCGGGACCGCATTCCGAGTG
>DASWBB010000108.1:0-60516 GCA_036390875.1 Candidatus Dormiibacterota bacterium | reverse complement strand
ACCTCGGCGATGCGCACCGCCTGGTCGACGTCGGGTCAGGCGCGGGTCTGCCGGGCATCCCGATCAAGATCGCCCGGCCCGACCTCGAGGTGACGCTGGTCGAAGCCGACCAGGCCAAGGCCGCGTTCCTCGTCCATGCCTGTGCCGCGCTTGGCCTCGAGCATGTCGAGGTCGTGGCCCGGCGCGCCGAAGAAGCGGGGCACGATCCCAGGCTTAGGGAGGCGTTCGACGTCGCGGTCGCGCGGGCGCTGGCGCCGCTGCCGGTGCTGGTGGAGCTATGCCTGCCGCTGGTTCGCGTCGGGGGCCGGCTGCTGGCGCAGAAGACGGAAGCCGAGGATCCAACCGCTGCAGCTCGGGCGATCCAGCTGCTGGGCGGCGAGCTGTCAGGCGTCGAAGCCGCGCCGTCGGCCGCGCGCAGCGCCGGCACGGTCGTCCTCATAGTCAAGGTGAGGCCGACGCCGGCGCTTTATCCACGCCGCGCCGGCGTCCCGGCTCGCAAGCCGCTATGAAACGCGAGATGTTCTACGTCAGGACTGGTACGCCGGCGGCCTGAACCGTTTTCAGGTTGGTGAGCGCGAGGTTCTGAACCGCCGTCGGAAGCGCGGCGTACTGGAGGGATGTGCCGTCCGCCTGGCCGTCCGTAACGAGCCATTTGAACAGGTACACCACGGCTCTGCCCTTGGCTGCGTCCGAGTACGAGGTGTACAGCATCAGCCAGCTGAAGCCAGCGATCGGATAAGTGGTCGGGCCGGGCTCGTTCGTGATCGAGAAGTTGGTCGGGCTCACGCTCGTGTTGTGCGCCGCGGCCGCCGTCGCTCCGGCGACGCTCGCCTGCACAAAGTTGCCATCAGCGTTCTTTAGGTATGCCTGGCTCATGCCCGCCTGCACGACATACGCGAGCTCGTTGTATCCGATGGCTCCGGCTGTGGAGGTCACCTGCTGCGCGACGCCTGCATTTTGCTGGGCGCCTACGCCCGCCGGCCACGAGACCGCTTTGGCGACGCCCACCCTGGTCTTCCATTCGTCCGAAACTTTGGCGAGGTAGTCGGTGAAGTGGTAGGTGGTGCCGCTGCTGTCGGCGCGGTGGACGACCTGGATGGCGCTGCTCGGAAGCGACACGCCCGGATTCGTTGCCGTGATCGACGGGTCATTCCATTTCGAAACGTGACCTAGATAGATGTTGGCAAGAGTCGGACCGTCGAGCTGCAGCTTGCTGACCCCTGAGAGGTTGTACGTGATGGCGATGACGCCCAGCGTGGTCGGCACCTGGACCATCGCGCTCGCGCCGCCGGGGACCTTGCCCTGGTCCGCGGCGCTCATCGGCACGTCACTGGCCCCAAAGTCCACTGTGCCCTTCTGAAATGCCGAGATGCCGCCCCCGGAGCCGATCGCCTGGTAGTTGATCGTCACCTGCGGGTACTTCGCGTTGTAGTCGTAGAACGCCTTGGTGTAGAACGGCGCGGGGAACGTCGCGCCCGCGCCGGTGAGAGACCCGCTCCCCACATCGACCGGCGTCGGCGTCGCCGCGCCCGAACCTGAGCTGCCACACGCCGCGGCGAACATGGCGGCCGCAATGCCCATGAGCAGTGCCCGCACTCCCGATCTGCCTACCAGCATCGAACCCTCCTAACCCGTTTGCAACGCATTGATCGCTGTCCTCAAGCTAGCCAGCGCCGTTTAAGCCACGGTTAACCGCCGCTTAAGCGTCCGGGTGGTTGCGCCGCTCATATACTCCGGCCCGTGATCTGGGATCGAAGACGCGGCGACGACGAGCCCGAGGCGCGCTCAGCGCCGCGAGAGCCATTCGGCGCGCTCCTCGAGTTCGCGCCGGTGATGGCGCTGCTGCTGAATGCGGAGGGGCAGGTCGTGGTCGCCAACCAGCCGGCTCGCGAGTTCTTCGAGATCGAGCTGGACCGCCTGCCCGCCAGCCTGGTGGAGGTGACGCTCGAGTCGAGCCTGCTCGACGCCCTCGGGAGCACCGCCGCCGAGGCCGAGGCGTACCTGGTGCATCATCGACGCACGGTCCTGGTCAAGCTCGTGCCGAGCCTGCGCGCCGGCGAGACGCTCATGTTCCTGTCGGACGTCACCGAGCTTCGCCGGCTGGCCACGGTGCGTCAGGAATTCGTCGCCAACCTGGTCCACGAGCTGAAGACTCCGATCACCTCGCTGCGCCTGACCGCGGAGAGCCTTCTGGGGGATCCATCGCCGAAAGACCGGCACCGATTCGCGGAGCGGCTCGTCAAGGAGGCCGACCTGCTCAGCAAGATCATCGACAACCTCCGCCAGCTCGGCGACATCGAAGCCGGGACGATTGTTGTCGACACGACTCAGTTCGATCTCGGCCAGCTGGTGCAGGAGAGTGTGACCAGGCTCGGCATCGACCGGCCGGTCAACGCGGACATACCGGAGTCACTGACCGTCACGACCGACCGACCGAAGCTCGTCCAGGCTCTGGACAACCTGCTCGACAACGCGGCCAAGTTCTCTCCACCCGGTACGGCCATCGACGTGAGCGCCCAGGTCGACGGCGACGAGGTGCGGCTGAGCGTGCGCGACCGCGGTCCTGGGATCTCGCCCGAGCACTGGAGCCGTGTCTTCGAGCGCTTCTACAAGGTGGATCGTGCGCGCCCGCGAGAGGCGGGTGGGTTCGGCCTGGGCCTTGCGATCACCAAGCATCTCGTGCAGGTGCTCGGGGGTCGGATCTGGACCGAAACGGCCCGGGACGGGGGCCAGGTCTTCACCATCGCGCTGCCGGTGGAAGTCTTAACGCCGCCATAAACCGGCCTTAACCTGGCACGGCTTATCCTGGGCATCGGGTGGCGGACGCAAGACCGATCATTACCTGGCCGCAAGTAGGGAGGCCGGAGCTTCGCGCGATGCCGGGAGCCGCTGGAACGAAGCTCGAGGTCGATTCCCTTTCCTTCTTCTATGGCAAAGCCCGCGCGCTGAAAGACGTGACCTTCAACATCCCGGAGCGCAGGATCACCGCCATCATCGGCCCGTCGGGATGCGGCAAGACGACGCTGCTGCGGGTCTTCAATCGCATGTACGACCTCATCCCCGGTGCGCGTGCGCAAGGCTCGGTGATGATGGACGGCGTCGACGTCGTGACCACGACCAAGCTGCTGGACCTGCGCCAGAAGGTCGGCATGGTCTTCCAGCGGCCGAGCCCGTTCCCGATGTCGATCCGAGACAACGTCGCCTTCGGCCCCCGTCTGCTGGGCTGGAGCAAGGCTCGCGTCAAGGACCTGGTGCGAAGCAGCCTGGAGGCAGCAGCCCTCTGGGATGAGGTCTCGGACCGCCTCGATGAACCCGCCACCTCGCTCTCGGGCGGCCAGCAGCAGAGGCTGGTGATCGCGCGCTGCCTGGCCGTCAGCCCGGAGGTGATCCTCATGGACGAGCCCTGCTCGGCGCTCGATCCCGTGGCCACGTTGAAGATCGAAGACCTCATGGTCGAGCTGGCGCGCGACTACACGATCGTGATCGTCACCCACAACATGCAGCAGGCCGCGCGCGTCTCGGACTTCACTGCTTTCATGCTGATGAACCCCGATGGGCGGTACGGCGAGCTGATCGAGTTCGCCCCCACCGCCGACCTCTTCAACGCACCTCGGGACCCAAGGACAGAGGCTTACATCACCGGGCGCTTCGGCTAAGGCGGGCATGCCGCGCCTCACATTCGAAAGAGAGCTGGCGAGCCTTCGCGAGTCGGTGGTCCGCATGGGCACGGTCGTGGAGGCGCAGATCGAAGCCTCCCTCGACGCGCTTCGCCGGCGCGATGGCGCGTCAGCCGAGAAAGTTCGGACGCAAGACCAGTACCTCAACGAGCTCTTCAAGCAGATCCGCGAGCAGATCTTCATGGTCATCGCCACCCAGCAGCCGGTGGCGCGCGACCTGCGCCGCCTCATGGGCATCCAGTACATCGCGACCGAGCTCGAGCGCATGGGCGATTACGCCGTCCGGATTGCGCGCATGACCAAGACTCTGGTCGGCCTTCCAGACAAACCGCTGCGCGCGGAGTTCGGCCTCATGGGCGACCTCTCCATCGGCCAGGTGCACGACATCCTGGAGGCGCTGATCGACGAGAACGAGGCGCACGCGCGCGAGGTCGCGGGCCGCGACAACGAGATCGACCGTCTGTATCACC
The DNA here is from genome assembly GCA_036390875.1 of Candidatus Dormiibacterota bacterium. Lineage (GTDB taxonomy): Bacteria > Chloroflexota > Dormibacteria > Dormibacterales > Dormibacteraceae > UBA10449. The sequence continues at coordinate 56,369 of DASWBB010000108.1, read as the reverse complement.
GGGTCTTCGACGAGCTCATCACCGAGATGGGCACCGGCAAGCCTGACCCCGACGGCGCCCTGCGCGCCGTGACGCTGTTGCTGGTCGCGCACAACCTCGAGCGAATCGCCGACCGGGTCACCAACGTGGCGGAGGACATCGTCTTCCTCGAGACCGGCCAGGTGGTCGAGCTGGGATGAGTCGCGCGGCCGCCAACTCCGGCCGCGTCCTCGTCGTCGAGGACGACGAGGGCATCCGCGACATGCTCAAGTACAACCTCACCGCGGCGGGCTTCTCCGTGCAGGAGGCCAGCGATGGCGCGTCGGGTCTGCGCACCGCCCGGACATCGAGGCCGGACCTTGTCCTGCTCGACCTGATGCTGCCGGGGATGAGCGGATTCGACTTCTGCCGAGCCCTGCGCAAGAGCAGCCGCGTGCCGATCATCATCATCACCGCCAAGGACTCGGAGGTCGACAAGATCGTCGGGCTCGAGCTCGGCGCCGACGACTACATCACCAAGCCCTTCTCGATCCGCGAGGTCCTGGCCCGTGTGCACGCGGTCCTCCGCCGCGCCCAACCCGACGCCAACGAGCCCAAGGCGGTCCCGGAGCACGACTCGATCGGCGCCTTCAGCATCAACCGCGCCGCACGTCGGGTGATCCTGGACGGCACGGACGTCAAGCTGACGGCCCGAGAGTTCGACCTCCTCTCTTACCTGCTCGCATTCCCGGGCCGCGTGCACACGCGCGACTCTTTGCTGGAGAACGTCTGGGGCCGTGAGTTCACAGGTGAGCGCAAGACGGTGGACGTGCACATCCGCTGGCTGCGAGAGAAGTTCGCCGGGCGCGCGCCGTTCGAGATCGTGACGGTGCGTGGCATCGGCTATCGACTTGACCGGCAGGCGGCTCAGATCGACATCCTCGACGCAGCCAACGTCCCAGGGCCGGTCGCCGCGAAGGAGGGTCACGTTGGCGGCCGCGGTCGATAGCGCCCGCCGTCCGGCTGCGATCCCCAGGCCTCCCGACCGCTACCGGACCTTCACGGCCATCGTCAGCTGGGCCGCGCCGGGCACGCTGATCCTGATCGTCGGCGTCCTGTTCCAGCAGGCGTGGCCGTCGGTGACCAGGTTCGGGTTCGGTTTCTTCGTCGGCAGGGAATGGAACCAGGTCACCGACCAGTTCGGAGCGCTGCCGTTCATCTTCGGAACCCTGGTCACCAGCGCGGTCGCTCTCGCCCTGGCTCTCCCCGTCGGCATCGCGGTGGCGGTGCTTCTCGCCGAGCCTGGCGCCCAGGGAATACGCGGCGCGCTTGGAACCGGCATCGAGCTCCTGGCGGCGATCCCAAGCGTCGTCTACGGCATCTGGGCCCTGTACGTGCTGGGTCCGTGGACCCTCCTGCACATCGAGACCCCGATCACCGAGCACCTCGGCTCCGTCCCATTCCTTGGCGGTGTGCCTCGGCAGACGAGCCTGTTCACAGCGTCGCTCGTCCTCGCTGTGATGATCCTGCCCACCCTGTCGGCAGTCTCCCGTGACGTGATTCGAGCGGTTCCCCGCGGATTGCGCGAGTCGACTTTCGCGCTCGGCGCGACCTGGTGGGAAACCACTTGGAAGGTGGTGCTCCCGGCCGCGCGCGGGGGCCTGTTCGGCGCCACGGTCCTCGCGCTCGGACGCGCGCTGGCCGAGACGGTGGCGGTGGCGATGGTGATCGGCAACCGGCCTGAGATCCCATCCTCGATCTTCTCGCCCGGCTACACGCTGGCGGCAGTCATCGCCAACGAGTTCGCCGAAGCGACAGGCGACGTCTACCAGGGGGCTCTGGTCGAGCTCGGACTCGTCCTCATCCTGGTCACGCTGACCGTCAACGTCCTGGCCCTTCTGCTGGTCCGTTCGGCGTCGGCGAGGCCCGCCATATGAAGCGCAACCTGTGGCGGCGCTTCAGCAGCACCTTCGCGATGGGCATGGTTTACACACTCACCGCGATTGCACTGGTCCCGCTTGGGCTTGTCTTGTGGTTCACGACCGTCAAAGGCCTGCCCTCGGTAACGCACATGGAATTCTTCGTCAACGCGCAGCGGCCCAGCGGAATCCCTGGAGGCGGCGTGGCCAATGCCATCGTGGGCACAGCGATCGTCGTGAGCCTCGCCTCGCTGGCCGCGATCCCGATCGGCGTTCTGAGCGGCATCTATCTTGCCGAATACGGGGCAGTTCGCTGGGCGAGTTGGGTCAGGCTGGCAAGCGACGTGCTTGTTGGAGCTCCGTCGATTGCGCTCGGCCTGTTCGCCTTCGCACTGGTGGTGGTCCCCCAGCATCACTATTCGGCCATCGCAGCCTCGGTTGCTCTCTCGGTGCTGATGCTGCCGGTCGTCATTCGCACCACCGAGGGCGCGGTCGGCCTGATACCAAATGGATTGCGCGAATCGGGCCTTGCTCTCGGGCTCCCGCGATGGCGCGTGTCGCTGCAGCTGATCCTGCCGGCGGCCGCGCCAGGCGTGATCACCGGAGCACTGCTTGCGGTCGCGCGCGCCGCGGGCGAGACGGCGCCGGTGCTGTTCACGGCTTTGGGCAATCAAAACCTGGTCTTCGACCCCACTCGCGCGATGTCGACGCTGCCACTGGTCGTGTTCCGCAATGCGCTCACTCCTTACAAGGACTTGCAGCAAGAGGCATGGGGCGCGGCGCTGCTCCTCATGGTCATGGTGCTCGTGATCAACCTGGGCAGTCGTTGGGTGCTGCGACGCCAGATCCGTCTCGCACAACAGCTATGAACAAGACAACGTAGAGTCGCGTTGTGTATAAAGGGTGTCGACACAGCGCGCCGCGCAGGTAAACTCACACATTACGTCGCCATCGGTTACATGAAGAGACATACGCCCTAGCCCGCCGATCAAGCAGACGAAGGAGCAATGTTGGCCACCAAGATCCTCGAGATGACCGATGTGAACCTGATCCGTGCGGCGGGCGGCGTCGTCTACCGCACTGATGAATCAGGCGAGACCGAGCTCGCGATCATCCACCGCCCCGCTTACGACGATTGGACTCTGCCCAAAGGCAAAGTCGAGCCCGATGAGTCTCCGGAGGACTGCGCCCTGCGCGAGGTCTGGGAAGAGACAGGATTTCGCTGTGAGATCGAGCGTCCCCTCGGGTGCACCGCCTACGTCGACCGGCGCGGCCGCGACAAGGTCGCGTGTTACTGGCTCATGGAGTACGAGGGCGGCCGTTTCAAGCCCGGCGTCGAGGTCGACAAGCTGGTCTGGCTGTCGGTGCCCGACGCGATCGAGCGCCTGACGTATCCGCGCGACCGCAAGCTCCTCGAGACCCAGGACCTTCCATAGTCGCCCTCCCCTTCCACTGGGGTCCCCGCGCCGCAAGGCGCGGGAGTGGCCGAACGCGCCGGGTGGGGAGACTCGAGCTGCCCATTAGCTAAGCTGGATCGATGCAGACCCTGGCGACCGACCGCCTGGTCATCGCGGGCGTCGAGCTCCGATCCCGCATATTCCTCGGGACCGGCAAGTACGCCGACGATGAGACCATGCTCGCCGCGCTCAAGGCGTCAGGGTGCGAGCTGGTCACGGTCGCGCTTCGCCGCCTCGACCTCGACGACCCCAAGAAGAAGACCCTCCTCGACGTTATCGATTGGAAGCGCTACCGCATCCTTCCCAACACGGCGGGCTGCCGCACCGCCGACGAGGCGATCCGCATCGCGCGGCTGGCGCGCTCGATGGGCCTGTCGGATTGGGTGAAGCTCGAGGTCATCCCCGACCCGCGCTACCTGTTCCCCGACCCCGAGGAGACGCTCAAGGCGGCCCGGTCGCTGGTGACCGAGGGCTTCAAAGTGCTGCCGTACATCAACGCTGATCCCGTCCTCGCCAAAAAGCTCGAAGAAATCGGCACCGTGACCGTCATGCCGTTGGGTTCGCCGATCGGCTCGGCCCAGGGGCTGCAGACCCTCGAGCAGATCCGGATCATCATCGAGCAGGCGAGGGTACCGGTCGTCGTCGACGCCGGCATCGGCTCGCCATCGGACGCGGCGCGCGCGATGGAGATCGGAGCTGACGCCGTGCTGGTCAACACCGCGATCGCGCTCGCCCAGGATCCCCAGCTGATGGCCGAAGCGATCGCCGGCGGCGTGGAAGCGGGGCGCAAGGCCTACACGGCGGGGCTCATCCCCAAACGCGACCATGCGAGCCCCAGCTCGCCCACCGAGGGCATCTCGCCTTCGCGCTAGCCATCCCAGTCGCGATGGCGATCGTCACGACCGCGAGCGCCGGCTTGAAGGCAGCCCGACGCGCCACGATCCTGCAGGTTCGCGCTCCCCAGTCGAGCGCACGCGCCATCGAGCACGAGGCCACCACACTCGTGGCGACCTCGCCGTTGCCTGTCGTCGTCAGCTCGCGATGCGACATCGCGCTGGCCGCCGGCGCCGCCGGTGTGAACCTGCCGGAGAACGACATCTCGGTCGCCGCGGCTCGCACGCTGATGGGCAAGCGCCTGGTTGGGCGTTCGGTCCATTCGCTGGAGAGCGCACTGCGCGCCGAGAGCGAAGGCGCCGACTACGTGATCTTCGGTCCGGTCTGGGCGAGCGCGTCTCACGCCGCTTCAGCGCCTGCCGGCGTCGCGGCGCTCGCGGAGGTGGCTCATGCGCTGCGCATCCCGGTGCTTGCGATCGGCGGAGTGACCGACGCGCGCATCGCGGAATGCCATGCCGCGGGCGCGGCCGGCTACGCCGCGATCAGGATGTTCGAGTGATCTCGCTCCAGGTCAACGGCCGGCGTGTGGAGCTCGAGCGGCCGACTCCGCTCCTCACCTACCTGGAGAAGCTGGGTGTGAGCGCGCGAGCCGTCGCCGTTGAGCTCAACGGCGTGATCATCGAACGCTCTGCATACGCGGCTGCAAAGCTCGACGATGGTGACGTCGTCGAGATCGTGCGCATGGTCGGGGGCGGCTAAGAAGTCTTCTCCCTGATCGCCGCCTCGGCCTCCGCGCGCTCGTCCCACGGCTCCGCGCCGGCGGCCAGCTGCATCGTGCGCTCGTGCCCCTTACCGGCCAACAAGACCGAGTCGCCCGACCTCGCGACCTCGATCGCACGCTTGATCGCGGCGCGGCGGTCGAGCACGATCTCGTAGTCGAAGCCGGGAGCTTTGCCGACGACCCCAGACTGCACGTCCCTCGCGATCTCCGCCGGGTCTTCTCGGAGCGGGTCGTCGGTCGTGATGATGAAGAAGTCCGAAAGGTCGGCCGCGGCTTTACCCATCCCAGGCCGGTCGTGGTCGGAGCGGGCGGTGGAGCCGAAAACTGCGATCAAGCGGCCGCGAGTGAAGGGACGCAGCTCCGCCAGCGCGCTTGCGAGCGCGCCCGCCGAGTGCGCGAAATCGATGAAGACGCTGAAGTCCTGCCCGAGGTCGACCCGTTCCAGCCGCCCGCGCACGCCGTCGAAGCCGGCCAGCCCAGGACCGACCTCCTCGATGGGCACGCCCACCGCCAGACAAACACCCGCGGCGCAGAGAGCGTTGTAGACGTTGAACCGAGCGGGCACCGCGAGCGACACCTCGGTCTCGCCGAGCGGTGTCTTCAGTCGGAAGCGCGAGCCCGTCGCAGTCATCGACAGATCCAGCGGGTGCAGGTCCGAGGCGGTGGTCAGGCCGTATGACCAGCGTCGCGAGATCGAACGCCGCGACAAACGCTCGTAGCTCGGGTCGTCGCGGTTGAGCACGGCGGTCTTCTCGATGCCCTTGTCAGCGCCGGCGGCAGCAAGGTCGATGAGGCGGGCCTTGGCTTCGAGGTAGTCCTCCCAGGTCGCGTGGTAGTCCATGTGGTCGTGGCCGACGTTTGTGAAAGCCGCAACGTCGAAGTCGCATGCGCCCACTCGGTCCTGCACGAGCGCATGCGAGGTCGTCTCGATCACAGCGCACTTGACGCCTGCGTCAACCATGCGGCGAAGCCACTCCTGCACCTGGGGGGCCTCGGTCGTCGTCTGCCCGCTGGTGTTGTCGGTTTCGGCTCCGCCGACCGAGAAGGCCACCGTGCTCATGGCGCCGGCGACTATCCCGGCGGCCATCAACACGTGCTCGGTCATGTGGGTCACGGTCGTCTTGCCGTCGGTGCCCGTGATTCCCGCCACATAGAGATGACGCGAGGGCCGTCCGTAGAACTCCGCCGCCACCTCGGCCAGGCCAGTGCGAGTCGATGGGAGTTTCAGAAGGGGCGTGCCCGGCGGGACCTCGACCGGCCGGTCGACTGCCAGCGCGACCGCGCCGGCGGCGATGGCCTCGGGCAGAAACGAGTGGCCGTCCGAAGTGATTCCGGTCACAGCCACGAACAGGTCGCCGCGTTTCACGCGACGCGAGTCGTACGCGATCCCACCGACCTCGACGTCCCCATTGCCTTCGAGCGCGGCCCCGGGCACCCCGCGCGCCAGGTCCTCCAGCCTCATATCTACCTGGCAGCATAATCGGCGGGTGATTGCGGAAATCGGGAGGCACAGGTTCGACTGGGGCAGCCGCACCTACGTGATGGGAATCGTCAACGTCACCCCTGATTCGTTCAGCGGTGACGGCCTCGGAAATGACCGTGAGGCTGCGGTCGCTCAGGGTTTGCGCATGGTCGGAGAGGGCGCGGTGATGCTCGACGTGGGCGGTGAATCGACCCGGCCAGGGCACGTTCCGGTCAGCACGGCCGAAGAGATAACCAGAACCGAGGAGGTCGTCCGGCGTTTGTCGAGCGAGTCGGGCGTGCCGGTCTCCATCGACACGTACAAGCTCGAGGTTGCGGTCGCGGCCGTGGCGGCGGGAGCCACGATCATCAACGACGTGTGGGGGCTGACGCGCTCACCCGGGCTGGCCGGCCTCGCGGCTCGTCACGAATGCGCCCTGGTGCTCATGCACAACCAGGACGGCACCGAATACGCGGGCGACCTCATGAGCGAGGTCAAGCGGTTCCTCCGAGCTTCCGTCGACGCCGCCGTGGCGGCGGGCGTCCCACGCGAGCGCATCCTCGTCGACCCGGGCATCGGCTTCGGGAAGACCGCGGATCAGAACTGGGAGGTCATGCGCCGGCTGGTGGAGCTACGTGAGCTCGGCCAACCCGTTCTCGTCGGAACCTCGAGGAAGTCGTTCATCGGCAAGCTCCTGGACGTGCCGGCCGACGAGCGCCTGGCGGGCACCGCGGCGACGGTGACCGCGGCGATCTTGCGTGGAGCAGACGTGGTGAGGGTCCATGACGTGCGCGAGATGATGCGCGTCGCGCGCGTCGCCGACCGCATGAGGTGACGCTCGCCTACCTGGGGTTGGGCTCGAATCTAGGAAGGCGTGACCGCAACCTCTCCGCCGCGCGGCGGCGGCTGGGTCAAAAGGGCGCGCGCATATTGCGTCACAGCCGCGTCATCGAAACCGAACCGTGGGGGGTGACCGATCAGCCGCGATTTCTGAACCAGGTGCTCGAGGTCGAGTGGCAGGGATCGCCCCGAGAGCTGCTGCGCGCGGCCAAAGCCGTCGAGCGCGAGGGCGGGCGCAAGTCCACACGTCGCTGGGGACCGCGCGTCATCGACGTCGACATCATCTTGTTTGGGAATGAGCAAATTTCAGAACCCGACCTCCAGATCCCACACCCTCGAATCTCCGAGCGACCTTTTGTCTTGGCCGCCCTGAAAGAGCTTGGAGTCCGCTGATCAGGTCGGGCGAGCGTTCGTGAACCGGTAGCCGATGCCGGGCACCGCGAGGATGTAATAGGGCCTCGAGGGCTGTCCCTCGATCTTGCGGCGCAGGTTGCGGATGTGGACGTCGATGACCCGCGTCTCGATCGGATACTCGTAGCCCCAGATGGAGTTGAGGATCTTCTCGCGGCTCAGCACCTTGCCAGCGTTGCCGGCCAGGAAATTGAGGAGGTCGAACTCCGTGTGCGTCAGCTCGACCTCTTGCCCCGCCCTGTAGATCCGGCGCTCGTTGACGTCGATGACGAGGTCGCGGAACTCCATCCGGTTGCGCGTGGCCTCCGTCGATTCCATGCGCATCCGCCGCAGATGCGCCGCGATCCGCGCCGCCAGCTCGCGCAGGCGAAGCGGCTTGACCACGTAGTCGTCCGCGCCGATCTCGAGCGCGACGACAGCATCGATCTCATCGGATCGCGAGCTCATCATGATCACAGGCACCGCGGTGTCCTTCTTGCGGAGCTCGCGGCACACGTCAAAGCCCGAGGCGTCGGGCAAAGTCACCTCGAGCAGCACGAGGCTGGGCCGCAGCGCTTCGAGCTGGCGCAGGCCCTCGGCGCCGGTGTCGGCCTCCACGACCTGGTATCCGTCCTGGGCGACGGCAGACCGCACGTCTTTGCGCGTCGCCGAGTCGCCATCGACGACGAGCACTCTGCGAGCGCCGTTCGGCAGCTGTGCCATTGCCTCAATCCTAACTGATCTGAAGGATTGTTAGGAGATGTTTCGTTTCAGGCCCCGAATGCGGCCACGCGCCTTCTTCTCCAGGCCGATCAGGCGCGAAGCCGCCTCCGAAAGCACCAGCTCCCAGGCGCCGGCGTAGGTCACCTCCTGGCCGCCGAACTCGGCCTTGAAGAACCCGAGGCCGTGCCAGGGATGCTCCGGGCGGGCGTCGGGCGGCGGCACACCCCACAGGTCGTAGTCGCGGCAGCCGTCGTTGGCGGCCGCCCTGATGGCGGCCCACCAGGCCAGGTCGTTGGCCATGAGCTCGGGATTGGCCCCGCTTCGCCCCGCGAACAGGTGGTAGGCGCGGCCGGCGTGGCGCGCGACCAGGACCGCCGCGAGCGCCTCATGAGTGCTCGGATGTCGGGCCACGTACGTGCGGCACCACGGGAGCTGGTCGAGCAGCAGCTGGTAGTAGCTCCGCGCGGGCAGATGGATGGATTCGCGCCGCTCGACCGCCGCCGACTGCCGTTCCAGCTCGGCCGCATCCTTGCCTTCTTCGATCACGACCCCACGCTTCTCGCCGGCCCGGATGTTGTACCGGCGCCCGTGCTTGAACGTGGCCAGCATCTCGGCCGGCGGAGCCAGGTGGAGGATCCGTGTGTGCTGGGGCTGGACCGCCGCCGCGGGACTGAAGCCGTTCGCGCGCATGACCTCGCCGAACTCGAGCGGCGCTTCGGGCTCGACCATGATCCGCGCCAGCTTTGCGGACTTCGCCCAGTCGACCAGGGCCTTGACGGATTCCGGCGACGCGGGGACGGGCCCGCGCGGCACGTACGCCTCTCGGACGGGCCCGAGCCCCCGCAGCTGCACGCTCGCCATGCCCCCGCCCGCGAGCCGCACCCGCTCTACGGTCCAGCCGGCACGTGCCTGGACCTCTCCCCAGCCCCAGCTCTGCAAGAGTGGGGAGGGCTGGGCGCGTTCGTCGAGCTCGGCATCCCAGGTCGCCTGTTTGCCGCTCATTCGACGTTCTCGAGGTGGCTCGTGTCGTTGACACCTGAGACGACAAACCGCCCGTTGCGCTTTTCGATCACTGAGATCGAGGCGTTCTCGATTCGGAATGGGAACAGGCCGTGGTTCGGCCGCCCCACGATTCGATGCAAAGCCACCTGGATCACGCCGCCATGGGTCACGACCAGGACGTCACCATGCTCATGGCGGGCCAGGATCGAGTCGATCTCGGCGACCACCCTGCTCTCGAACGCCACAGCACCCTCCCCGCCTGGGACGACGTCCCAGCTCGGTTCCTCCGTCCACCGCGCCCACGCCTCGGGGAATCGCTTCGCCAGCTCCTGGGTGTTGAGCCCCTCCCATTCGCCCAGGAAGATCTCCCTGAGGCCGGCGGTGGGGTTGGGCGAGCCGCCGGTCACGGCGCCGATGACCTGAGCGGTCTCGAACGCTCGCCTGAGGTCGCTCGAGAAGAAGCCCACGAAGCGGCGACCGGCCAGCCGCCGCCCCACGCGCTCCGCCTGGCGGCGGCCTTCCAGCGACAGCGGGGGGTCGAGCTGGCCCTGGATGCGATGCTCGCTGTTCCAGGTCGATTGGCCGTGGCGGACCAGCAACAATCGCGCGGGCGAAGGTTTCGAGGGGATAGGGGGGTCTGGCGGCTCCGGGCGCGCGAATCCGATCTTGATATCTATACTAACTTCTCTTAGTCCATCGATCGGTGTTGGGCCGATCTCGGGAGACGACCTTGCAGTCACACGGCACGCTCGCCGAAATCACCCTACGCTCGCTCCTGGAATCTGCCCAGGGCGAGAGGTCGACAGGTACCCTTACCCTTCGAAATGGCAACGGTGAGTCGACCGCGCTCTATTTCCTGTTCGGCCACCTCTTCCACGCAGAGGGCAATGGCAAGGCCGGCGACGACGCCGTGGTCAGCGCGCTCGGGTGGACCAAGGGCGAGTTCGAGTTCGACGCGAAAGCCAAGCTGCCGGCGGACGAGACCGTCAAGGCCGGCATCCCGGAGCTGGTTCATGCGGCCGAGGCCACGCCCAGGGACGGCCCGTCCCAGGCGCCACCCCAGCCCGAGCCGCCAGCCGACAACGCCGAGGCGCCACCCGAGCGCCGAGAGCATCCTGAACCGGAGAGAAAGTTGGAAGCACCGCAGCCAAGACGAGGCGTGAAGCACAGGCCTCAGCCCAAGCACGGGCGCGAGCCGATCCCGGTACCCGCCGGCCAGGTCATCTACGACTCGTTGAAGACGTCGTTCGTCGATTTCCCGCGCTTGATCACGACCCTGGAGAAGGAGGGCTACACGGGTTACGTCCGCCTCCTGACCGATGACGCCTCCGGGCTCATCCTTTTCAAAGACGGGTCGGCGCTCGAGTGCATGTACGACGGAGCGGGTGACGCAGCGGGGCTCGTGCTCGGAAAGCAGGCGCTGCACCAGTTCAACGAGGACGTCACCGCCGGGCACGGCGTTCTCGACGTCGTCGGCCTTTCGCCCGAGCTGATCGACGGTCTGTATGAGCTCACGGTCTCAAAGCCCATGTACACCGAGCTCTATGCGGCCTGGGTGGACATGAGGGCCCTGCTCAAGTTCCTGAGCGATCGGAAGCTGAGCGGGAGCGTGATGATCCGCTCCAACGGCGGCACGGGTGTGATCATCCTGTCCGAAGGTGAGCTCGCCGGCGCGTACACGAGCGAGTCGCGCGACATCTCTGACAAGCCCGACCGCGCGCTCGCGCTCTGCGACGATCCGACCGCGATGATCGAGGTCAAGTCGGCAGACACCGTCAAGCACCCACCGCTCGATGTCGATGAGGTCGTGACCCCAGGGCAGCGCTCGGCGCCGCGCAACAACCCCGCGCCCCAGCCGCCGGCCCCGCCCGCCCCGCCGGCTCAGCCACCGCCGACTCAGCAGTTCCCCGTCATCCCGACACCAGCGGCGATGCCCGTTGCGCCGCCGGTCCAGGCGCCCACCGCCACGTACCCGACCTTCCCCACGCCACCGGCGGCGCAGGCGCAGGTCGCACCCACGACGCCGCCGCCTGGAAGCGGCCCGCAGCTCGACTGGGGTTCGATCGTCGCCGAGCTGCAGGCCATGGCCGAGGACTCGCTGGGCAACCGGGCACGCAAGGTCAAGGACATCCTTGGCGCCGCCGACCCGTCGCTGCCGGGGATCGAAGGAGCCATCGACCAGGTGCCGAGCATCTCGCTGCTCTTCGTCGACTCTTCCCGGCTCGAACAGCTCGCGCAGGAGATGAGGGCAAGGCTCAAGTCGCACCTTTAGTCGTGCGCCGGTCGATCGAGCCTTCATGAAGGCGGCGGCGATCGCGGCGATGGTGGTCGTCTTGAGCGGGCTGGCTGCGTGCGGAGGCAGCCCGCCTCAGATCATCGACTACTCGCCCGAGCGCGGCGCCATCGATGTCTCGACCGCGGCCCCGGTCCGGATCACGTTCGACCACGACGTCGACCAGCAGTCCGTGGCCAGCAGGCTCTCCCTGGTGCCGGCCACCGACGGCGCCGTGGTCTGGCTCGGGCCGCGTCAGCTCGAGTACCAGCATGCGACGCTGCGGCCGAGCACGGCTTACGAAGTCGTTCTCCTCGAGGGCTACAAGGACCTCGCGGGCAACGTATACACGCTGCGCCACCACTGGTCCTTCACGACCGAAGGTCCGCCGACCATGGTCGGATCCAGCCCCGCCAACAACCAGAGCGATGTCGATCCCGCGTCCTACCTCTTCATCGACTTCACCCGCGAGATGGATGCCTCGACGTTGGACAGCGCCATCACCATCGAGCCTTTCGTCCTCTTCTCGGTCAGGCTCGATCCGACCGACGGAAGGCGCGTGGTGCTGGCACCCGACTCGCTCCTGGATCCATCGACGACCTACACGGTCGACGTCACCACGGCAGCCCTCGATGCGCACGGCAACCGGCTCGATCACAACCAGAGCTACGTCTTCATCACGGGCCCGGCGCTGCCGCTGCGACATTGGGTCGCATTCACCACCTCTCTCTCCGGCGGCTCCTCGGCTGGAGTCTGGATCGTCAACGAATCAGGCTTTCCTCGCCGGCTGTTCGACGCACCGGCGGTGCAGTCCTTCAGCTGGTCGCCCGAAGGCACGAGTCTCTTGATCCAGACCGATCCCGGCAGCTGGACGGTCTTCTCGCCGGGCGCGGGCGCGACTCCGATGCCCTTTACCGGCAGCTGGGCTGCAGCCCTCGCCGACGGACTTGGATACGTGTACATCGACCTGGCCGGCACGCTGCACCGCTGGTCGGCGGATGGGGCGGACGAGGCCATCGCCACCGACGTGTCGGCGGCGTCGACCGCGCCGAGCGGCCAGCGGGTGGCCTTCGTTCGATCCACCGGGACCGCATCGACGGTGTGGGGTTATGACGTTGGGTTGAGGTCGCAGTACGAGCTCGCGACTGAGCCCGCGGCGGTGACCGACCTCAGCTGGTCACCTGCCGGCAACCGGATCGCGTACCTGCGCCAGGACGGTGGCTCCACCGCCCTGCGCGTGCGCAGCCTCATCGGTCAAGCGCTGACGGCAACGATCGCGACCGGGGACATCGGACACCCGACGTGGCTGCCGGACTCGACGCACGTTGTGTTCGCGGCCGGCATCGCCACACCCGACGGGTTTGGACGCAAGGCCTTCCTGCTCAGCGTCGTCGCACCGCCGGCGGCCCTTACCGTCGCGCTTGCGATCCCTTCCAGCGTCGCACTCGACGTCGCCGACCCGGTCCCATCACCCGACGGTCACCAGATCGCGTTCGTGAGCCAGGACCAGGTGTGGTTGATGAACGCCGATGGCACGCGGCCGACGGCGCTCACGCGTTTCGACACGTCGACGTTTCCCTTCTCGTGCCGGACGCCGGAATGGACGCGCCTCTAGCGCGTCCGGCATTCAGCTGTCGCGATTTCAGTCGCGGCCGGCGTTCGTCTGGAGCTCTCCTGCCTCGTCCCGATCGACAGCGCGATCGAACAGCTCCTCGAGCCGGTCGGCGGTGCGCGTCCATGAGAACCGCTGCGCGAGCAGGCTGCCCCGGCGGCCCATCTGCTGAGCGAGCTCGCGATCGGCAAGCAGCCGCCCGATGCGATCGGCGTACGCCGCGGGGTCGTCGCCGTCGATGAGATAGCCGCTCACCTCGTCGCGCACGACCGAGCGCAACCCCGGAACTCCCGACGCCACCACCGGGCTGCCGCACGCCTGCGCCTCGAGCGCGACGAGCCCGAATGATTCGCTGTAGGACGGCATCACGCAGGCGTCCGCCGCGGAGTAAAAGTACGGCAGCTCGTGGTGGGCGACCGACCCGAGAAAGTCGACGTGGTCACGCACCGCCAGCGACGAAGCCACCGACATGAGGCGATTCTTCTCGCTCTCGTCCTCATCGCGGCTGTCTTCGCCCACGACCAGCAGCCGGAGGTCGGGGTACGCTCGGCCCTTGAGCAGCGCCAGGGCGCGAATCGCGATTTCGACACCCTTCAACCGCTCGAGCCGGCCGACGAACAGAAGCAGCGGCGCTCCTCCCGCGTAGCCGATCTTGCGCCGAGCCTCGGCTCGATCGAGCGGCCGGAAGGTCGCGAGGTCGACCCCGGGCGGGACGATGAACACGCGATCCGGGCTGGCGCCGTAGGAGTTGACGAGCTCCTCGCCCTCATCCGACGTCGAGGCGATCAGAAGGTCGGCCTGCTGGGCGATCTCGCCCTCGACTCGAATCCGCATGGCGGGCTCCGGGCGAGCGCCGCTCGCGAGCCGTTTGTTCTTGACGAGGCCGAGGGTGTGGGCGACGTGCGCCCAGCCCGCCGCGAGCTGCGGCCGCAGCAGGCAGGCCACCTCACCGGAAAGCCAGTAGTGGGAGAAGAGGAGGTCATACCTGAGGCCCTGGATCTCGGCGAAGGCGCCGACCTGCGCTGCGAACGCCGGCGCCTGTTTGATCAGGGAGTACTTGTCCAGGCCATTGCCTGCGGCCAGGTAGATCACCCGCGACAGCGGCGCCAGGCTTTCCACGGCCGGGTCGTCGCGCGATTGCAGACGCGTGAAGACGTCGGTGGCGATGCCCCGGTCGCTGAAGGCGCTGCAGACCTCGCGGACGTAAACGTTGAGGCCGCCGTTCGCGTTTTGACCCAGGGAGGCAGTCGGCGAGGTGTGCATGGATATGACCGCGATCCGCATCGGAGCGCGGTTGGAGATCAATCTGGTCGGCTCAGCCACGGTATGCCGATCTCGCGTCGAGCCAGCGCCTCGAGACGCAGCAAAACCCGGACCGAGAGACCGGCGAACAGGAGCCCATATCGCCTTAAAACCTACGCGCTTCCTTGCTATTCCCTGGCTTCCCCACTTGTGGGGAAGTCCGGCCGCGCACCGCAGGGGCGCCGCCGGGATGGGGAGGCGGAGCTTTCAAGGTTATGATCTTGGGCGGCATGCGCCTGGTCAAGGGCTTCAAAGTCTCCGCCCTGGTCGTTCTGGCGATCCCCGCCCTGCTGGCTCTCACCGCGATCACCACCCTGGCCGACGCTTCGCCCTCACCGAGCACCGCACTGCCCGGCGACCCCACCCACGGCGCCGCGCTCTATGGGCAAAACTGCGCCACCTGCCACGGCGCCAACCTCGAAGGTGGGATCGGCGCGGTGCTCAACCCGATCGACAAGCTCTCGGGCGTGCCCAACTCACTCGATCCCACATTCCTGATCCAGATCATCACCACCGGGCGCCAGCCGCAGGCCGGCGACCCGAAATCGATCCCCATGCCGGCCAAGGGCGGCAACTCCAACCTGACCGACCAGGACATCAAGGACCTGGCCGCCTACATCATCGCGCAGAATCAGATCAATCCAGGTTCGCTGCCATTGCCGGCGGGTGAGCTGGCCAAGCGAACGATTTTCTGGGTCACGGTGGGCATACTTTCGATGCTCTTCGTGACGTTCCTGCTGGCCCAGTACAACATGCGGTGGATCGCGCGCCGGGCGGCGGCGCGACGCAGGTAGGCGCCCAACCGGCGGGCACCAGCCCCCGTTTGGCGCGGTCTTTGGCGCCGGCGCCAAAGAGTGGCCCGCCCAGGATCCTGATTCTCTTCAGCGACACGGGCGGGGGGCACCGGGCGGCGGCGCGGGCCCTGACCGATGCGTTGAAGCAGCTCGATCCGACCTGCGATGTGACCGTGGCCGATCCCCTCATCTCGCAAGGACCGGCGGTCGTGCGCCGGCTCGCGTCCCTCTATTCGCCGATGATCCAGCGATCCCGTGCGGCGTGGGGCGCCGTCTATCACTCGAGCAACACCAAACCGACCTTCGCCGCGATCCGCGCGGTTTTCGGTCCGGGGGTGCGCAAGGTGATCATCGACCTGGTCGCCAGGCACGACCCCGACGTCGTGCTTTCCGTCCATCCGCTGCTGAACCACATCGCTCACCAGGCCATCCTCAAATGCGGGCGGCCGCGAGCGCTCATGACCGTCATCACCGACCTGGTCGACTTCCATCGCGGCTGGACGTTCAGCAGGGCCGACCTGGTCGTGGCTCCGACCGAGCTCGCGCGCAAGGTGGCCCTGCGCCGCCGCGTCCCTGCCGATCGCATCAAGCTGCTGGGACTGCCGGTCGACCTTCGTTTCCGCCCGCCCGCGCCCGGCGAGAAGCATGCGCTGCGCCGCCGTTACGGCCTCGACGAGGCGCGCTTCACCGTGCTGGTAATGGGCGGCGCCGCCGGCGTTGGCAACCTCATCAAACAGGTGCGCGTGCTGGCATGGGAGTCTCACCAGTGGCAGGTCATCGCAATCTGCGGTCGCAACGAGAAGCTGCGGAGCCGGCTCGCTCGCGTTCGCTTTGCGACCCCGACCCTGGTGCTTGGCTTCGTGGACAACATGCCCGAGCTGATGCGGGCGTCTGACGTGGTGGTGACCAAGGCCGGTCCAGGTGCGATCGCCGAAGCCCTGGCCACCGGCGTCCCGGTTCTGGTCACGGGGTTCCTGCCTGGCCAGGAGTCGCCGAACGTCGATTTCGTGGTCGAGGCCGGCTTCGGCGCCTTCACCCCGAGGGAGAACGACCTGCTCGACGAGGTGCGTGTGCTGGCGGAAGGTGGGCCGACGTGGCAGGAGATGTCGCGCAAGGCCGCCGAGATGGCGCACCCGTACGCATCCTCCGACATCGCGCGCGAGTGCCTGCTCCTGGCGGCCCGCTACAGGGCTTCGGCGCAGACGAGGCGGTAGGGACAGAGGCGGCAGCGCCGCCGGTCGGGCCGCGCTTCGAAGCGCCCGGCTCTCACTCCTTCCGCCACCTCGGCGCCCTGCCGCGCAGCTTCGGAAAGCAGCTGACGCGTGGGTTCGACCCGCACCGACTCACCGGAGGCCAGGTACGCGACCTCGAGGTCGACCGGATCGAGCTTGAGCGCCGACTCCGCGCCCAACGCGTACAAAGCCACCTGGAGGTCGCGAGGCCGGCGCCCGAGAGGCCGGCCGGTCTTGTAGTCGATGATGCGCCAGCTCTCAGACGTGCGGTCGATGCGATCGATGACGCCGTTGAGCGTCCAGCCGTCGACGGCGACCGTGAACGGCTGCTCGAGGAACTCCGGCCGGGCGTCGAGGCCACCGTGTTTCCGAAACCCTTCCAGCTGGGCGGCGCCGTTGCGCTCGAATGTCGCTGCGCGACGTGCGTCGGGGAACGCGATCTCGCCCCGAACCTCATGGTGCAGCGATCGCAGCATCTCGGCGGTGACGTCGGCGCCGGCGCGTCGTGCCTCCCCTGCGCGTCGCAACGTCTCGTGAAGGATCACGCCCTGGACCGCCTCGGCGCTCTGCACGAACGGCAGGCGCTGGACATGCCGGTACCAGTACTGAAGTGGACAATCGCGATACATCGAAATCGAGGAGTAGGAAAGGACGACAGCGGGTTCGCCCTCCCCGCTCGCGGGGAGGGCAGGGGGTGCGGAGATACGGTCGCCCACGATCTGCCGAAGCACAATCGTTCGGCCGCCCGCGGCCTTCACCTCGTCCAGGAACCGCGAATCCCTCCAGCGCCGGCCGCCCTCGTAATGCGACGCCCGCGTGAGGTAGAGGTATCGCTTCGCGCGTGTCATGGCGACGTAAAGGAGCCGGCGCTCCTCCGCGACCACATCCTCGCGGCCGCGGACGAGCGGCTCCAGCACAGCGGGCGGGAGCTCGAACCGCGGCGACCGCCCCGACTGAGGCAGCCTGCCTTCGACCAGGCCAGGCACGAAGACGGCCTCGAACTCGAGGCCTTTTGCCTGATGAATCGTCATGACCTGGATGGCGTCTCCCAGCCATTCGACCTCGGCCGGCCGCTCATCCTCCTGAGAGAGGAGGACGAGGTCGAGGTGGCGCATGTAAGCCTCCAGCGAGCGGTCGGTCGACGTTTCGCAGAACTCGGCGATCAGCTCCGCGAACCGGCTCACGTTGGCCACCGCACGTGCCGCTTCGCTGGGTTCGAGCCGGGATGAGAGCACCTCAAGGTAACGCGTCGTTTCCATCAGCTCGAAGAAGAGGTCGCGCACGTCGAGCCGGGCCGCCTGGGCGCTGAGCCCCTGCAGCAGCCTCGCGAAAGTCGACGCCGGTGCCCAGCTCATCATGGCTTCGAGCGGAAGCGAATCCTTGCGGTCGCGCAAGACTGCGAGTGCGGCTTGTTGCTCGAGCGATGCGGGGGGACGGGTGACGGCGCGCGCCAGCGCCACGATGTCGTTCGGGTTTCGGAGGACCCGCAGCAGCGCGATCACATCCTTGATCTCGGGACGGTCGTTGAAGCCATGGCCGCCGATGACCACGTGCGGCAGACTGTGTGCCGCGAGGGCGTCGGCGATCGGCCGCGCAAGCGCGTTGGTGCGGCACAGGACGGCGATGGCGCTCGCAGCCAGACCGGATTCCATCAGCCGCGACGCCTCGTCAGCGATCGCCTCTGCTTCGCTCGCACCGTCCGGGCACGCCCAGATTTCCACCTTCTCGCCGGATCTGCTCGACCGCAGGTCCTTGGGCAGGCGATCAGGGTTGTTGGCGACGAGCGCGGATGCGGCCGAGACGATCCTGCGGGAGCTGCGGTGGTTGCGGCCCAGCGACACGGTGGGGGCGGCCGGAAACGCGCTCAGAAAACGCTCGAGGCTCGCGCGCGAGGCGCCACGGAAACGGTAGATGCTCTGGTCGTCGTCGCCGACCACGAACGGCGCGCCGCCGCCGGCGACGAGCTCGACGAGACGTTCCTGCGCGAGGTTGAGGTCCTGGTACTCGTCGACGAGCACGTGCGCGTAGCGCTCGCGATAAGCGGCCAGCAGCGCGGGCCGCTGCTCGAGCATCCGGACCGCCTGCGTCAGCAGGTCATCGAAGTCGAGCGCCCGCTGCTTGCGACACGCCCCTTCGTAGGCGCGAAACAAGCGCACGCACGCGCGCATCAGCTCCGCCTTCTCACGGTCCTCGGCCGTATTCGTCCAAGTGGCCAGACGCTCGAGGGGGACCAGCTCCTGCTTGAGGCGCTCCAGCATCTGAAGCGCCGGCGCCACCAGGTCGTCGGGCCGTTCATCCCCGGTCAGCGCGAGGTCGCCCAGCTGCCACATCAGCTCACGCGCGAGGATCCATCGGTCAGCGCCGGTGATGATCCGAAAGCCCGCGGGCACGCCGATCGAGCGCCCATCCGCCCGCAGCCACGAGAGCGCGATCGCGTGAAACGTGCCGACCGCCGGAGCCGTCGCGCCGATCAGATCCTCGATGCGCTCGCGCATCTCCGCCGCGGCGCGGTCGGTGAAAGTCATCACCAGGATCGAGCTCGGAGAGGCCCCGCCGCTGACCAGGCGCCGGAACCGTTCCGCGATGACCGCGGTCTTGCCGGTACCCGCTCCGGCGACCACCCGAACCGGGCCTCGCCCGATGGCCGCCGCAGCGCGCTGATCGGCGTCGAGCCGGATCACTCGATCGCCGTGGAACGGCCGATGCGGACTCTGATGATGCGGACGCGGCGTCCTAGCTGCAGGCTGTTGAGGCGCTGGATGATCACCTCGGCGTCGAGCCTGAGCTGATGAGCGAGCGCAGGGCTGGACGTGGTCACCAGCAGGACGCCCGAGCGGAGCTCGACCTCGTCACACAACCGGGCCGGCTCAGAGCCGATCACAGTTCGAAACGCCGCCGCCACCTGGCCTCCCAGCAACCGGCCACCATCGGGCTGGCGCCGGAGCACGCGGGGGAGGATATTGCCCAGCTTATCCACAGGGCAGCACCTGTCCCGCTTCGACACACCGGACGCTCGCCCTGGCGATGAGATCCGGCGGGAACGGGCCGACATCGACTGAGGTGATGACGACCTGGCCGCCGTTCCCGACCTGGCGGAGCAGCGCCCCGCGCCGCTCCAGGTCGAGCTCGGACAGAACGTCGTCGAGCAAGAGCACCGGACGCTCGCCGGTGCGCCGGGCCACGAGCTCGGCCTCCGCCAGTTTCAGGCTGACCACAGCCGTCCGCTGCTGGCCCTGGGATGCATAGCCTCGCGCGTCGTGGCCGTCGAGACTGACGCGCAGATCGTCACGGTGAGGACCGACGCTGGTCGAGCCCCGGCGGAGGTCTTCCCCCAGCGAGTTTTGCACAGCCGCCGCCAGGTCTTCCGGAGGACCGAGATAGTCGATCTCGAGCCGTTCTCCGCCTCCGATCTCGGAGTGGCAGCGAGCGGCCGTGGGGGCAAGCTCGCGCACAGCCGCCGCCCTCGCGTCGGCGACTTCCATCCCGACTCGCACCAGCTCCAGGTTCCAGACCTCGAGCCCACCGGCAGAATCCTCCCCGGCCGCAATCCGCTTCAGCAGGCTGTTCCGCTGCTCGAGGATCCGGCGGAGCCCCGAAAGGGCCCGTGCATACCCTGGCTCGACCTGAACCAGGAGCTGATTCAGAAACCGGCGGCGCTGCTCGGGCCCCGCCTTGATCAGGCCGAGGTCATCAGGCCAGAAGAGGGTGACGCGGAAGTGCCCGGGAAGGTCGACCGCCCGGCGCCGGGCGCCGTCGACTTCGATGGTGCGGTGCGCGCGATTCTCATCGACGGCCAGAGCGATGGTCAGCTCGATCCGGCGGCCTGCGCTTTCGACCTCGGCTTCGATTCTCGACGCCGGCGCGACCGGTCCCACCAGCTCGACCTCGCGGCGCGCCCGCGGCGAGGAGGAGAGCGCCAGCATCGCGACCGCCTCGAGCAGATTGGTCTTGCCCTGGCCGTTGGCGCCGATGAACACGTTGACCCCGGGCTCCATCGAGATGTCGAGGTGGGCGTAGTTGCGATGGTTCCTGAGCTGTAGACGCCGGAGGAGCACCCAGGGACCGCGCTAGGTCATCGCCACCCGCACGGGCATGATCACGTAGAGGTAGTGGTCTTTGCCCGGCGGTCGCAGCAGACCGGGGCTGAGTGGGCCGTCGAACAGCAGCTCGACCTGGTCCTCGCCGATCACGCCCAGAGCATCGAGAACATAGCGGGCGTTGAAGGCGATCTGGATGTCGGAACCGTCGACGTCGGCCGCCATCTCGGCCCTGCTGTCGCCCACCTCGTTGGTGGTCGCGGACAGGACCAGCGAGCCGGCCTGCGCTTTGACCCGGATGACGTTGGCGCTGTCGCGGGCGAACAGAGAGACGGCGCGCACCGTTTGCGTGAGCTCGGAGGTGGACACCTTGACCGTGGTCGAGCTCTTGCTGGGGATAACTTGTGCGTAGTTTGGATACTTCCCGTCGATCAGGCGGGAGGTCAGCTCAGAGCTGCCGGCCTTGAAGAAGATCTGGTTGCGAGCCTTGGAGATGATCACCTCGACCCGGCCTGGCTCACCTTTCAAAACCCTCGAGAGCTCCGCCAGGGCCCGAGCCGGCACGATGAGACTCGCCTCGAGGTCGCCTGCCCCGGCCGCGCCCAGCTTGCTCACCGCCAGGCGATGGCCGTCGGTGGCGGCAAACGTGAGCCCCCCGCCCTGAACGTGGACGAGCACGCCGGTCAGCACAGGGCGAGCCTCGTCGGTGGAGGCGGCCATCTGCGTTTGCTCCACCGCGGTGACCAGGTCGTCCAGGGCAACCTCGATCTTGTCGCCCTCGTCCGGGCGAGGCCCGGGAGGAAATTCCTCGGCCTCTATGCACTTGATGTGCGTGTCGAATCGCGCGCACCGCAGGTTGAGGGACTGGGTGGCGCCGTCGAGAGTGATCTCGAGATCCTGGTCGGGAAGCGTGCTCACGAAATCGGTGAGCAACCGGGCCGGCGCGGTGGTGCTCCCTTCCATCGAAACTTCCGCGGGCACGACCTTGCGAATGCCGATCTCGAGGTTTGTCGCTGTCAACGCCAGGCCTTCGGAGGTGGTCTCGATCAGGATGTTGTTGAGGATTGGCAGGGTGGTGCGACTCGAGATTGCGCGCGAGACGGTCTGCAGCGCCTGACCCAGAACCGCCGGTCTGCAGGTCACCTTCATCTGAGCTTCGATGGCTTTGGCTTTCAAGACAGTTGTCCCCCGTTCAAAGCGTTTCTCTTAATTGAAATCACCCGTAGTCCATAACAGTAAGCGCTGTGCAGAGTGTGGATGTCGAGAGGCTTTACAGATCGAGCCGAGTGGGGGACAAGCTCGGGACAAGCCCAGCGATGGGCGGCCTTGCCTGTGACCCGATTGGGGACTGATCGTCCGCGGCGCGGTGCTCCCCGTGATTTCCCGTGCCGGCCGGAACAAGCTGTGGAAAGCCGCCTCCATCCAGTCATCACTGTGCGTAGAGGCGCTCCTTGATCGCCTGGACCTCGTAGCGCAATCTCTCGTCTTCCTTGAGCTCGTTGGCGATCTTCTCGATGGAGTGGAGCGCCGTCGTGTGGTCGCGGCCCCCAAATGCTTTGCCGATGGCGGGCAATGAAGACGGGGTCTCTTCGCGGACCAGGAACATGGCCACCTGCCGCGGAAAGACGATGTGCTTGTCGCGCCGCTTGCCTTTCATGTCGTCGAGGGTGACGTTGTAGTAATCGGCCACGAGAGCCTGGATGCGCTCGACCTTGATGGGCTGGCGTGTGCCGGCCGGAATGATGTCCGCCAGCAGGCGGGCGGCCTCCTCAGCGTCGACAGGGCGCTGGTGCACGGCCGCAAAAGCCTGCACACGCGTGAGCGCGCCTTCCAGCTCGCGGATGTTGCGCTGCACCTTGTGGGCTATGAAGTTGAGTACATCTTCTGGAACCAGGCTGCCATTGGTGCCGAGCTTGGAATGGAGGATGGCGAGCCGGGTCTCGAAGTCTGGGGACTGGATGTCGGCGATGAGCCCCCACTCGAATCGTGACCGCAGCCGGTCTTCGAGCGTCGGGATCTCCTTGGGCGGGCGGTCCGAGGAGATGACGATCTGCTTGTTGATCTCGTGGAGCGCGTTGAACGTGTGGAAGAACTCTTCTTTGGTGCGGTCCTTGCCGGCCAGGAACTGGACGTCGTCGATGAGCAACACGTCGACGGTGCGGTACTTGTGCCGGAACTCGCCCATGCGCGCGGTGGCGATGGAGCTGATCACCTCGTTGGTGAACTGCTCCGACGTCAGATAGACGACCCGCTTGCGCGGGAACCGGTCATGAACCTCATGGCCGATCGCGTGCATCAGGTGAGTCTTGCCGAGGCCCACGCCTCCATACAGGAAAAGGGGGTTGTAGCTGTCGCCCGGAGCCTCGGCAACCGCCTTGGCGGCCGCGTGTGCGAACTGCGAGTTGTGCCCGACGACGAATGATGAGAACTTGAATCGGACATTGAGCTCGGACGGTGTGATGACGGGAGCATCGGGAGGCCCGTCAGCGTTCTCGTGACCGTTGTCGCCGTTGACTGCGACGTCGCCGTCGGCGGAAACCAGCGGCGGCCTGTGGCCGCTTGGAGAGATGACGAAGTCGATGTCGACCTCCGAGCCCGTGACCGCCTGGAGGGTTTCCTGGATCAGTCCCGAGAAGCGATCCTCCAGCCAATCCTTGGCGAGCTTGCTGGGCACGCCGATCCGGAAGGTGTTGCCGTCAGCCGAAACCACTGATGTGTTCTTGAGCCACATGTCGTAGGTCCGCTTGGCGAGCTGGAAGCGCAGCTCCTCCTGTACCTGCGACCAGATCTGGTCCTGGTTCACCTCATGCCTTTCCTTGCGCCGCCGTGCGAGTCTCACGCGCGCCTCTGGAGCCCCCGCCCGGCTGGGGGCAAGTCCCCACCCGCGTTGGCAAATGCTGTGGACAACCTGGGTTCAAAGTCACCGCCCATCTCCTCCTGCTCCCGTGCTCGCGAAGCAGTCCCCTGTATTACGTGCCGGCGAGCACTGCTTCAATCGAAGCCCTACCCGTGACGAGCTTCGTGTTGTCGGCGCCTGTGGAAAAGAGCGGACCGGATTTCCACAGGTTGGCGGTGCCGGCCTGTTCGAAATCCCCCATCCGATCTATTCCAAAACCTGGAAGCGGTATTGTGATCTTAGCCTGGCGCCCAAATGGACTCATGACTGAGTCGGGTTTGCGTGACTTGTACTGAATTGGCTCGGTCGAACCGATCCAACCTGCTTCCGGGCCGGGATTGTAACAAAGGCCTGTGAGTGCCGCAAGGCCCGATGTCAACGGATAAAGTGATACGGGCGGTATCACGGATCGAGGCGCCAGGGTCGGGTACACTACCGCGGTTCCATCAGGCTCCAGGCAAAGGGGATCTCTCCATCAAGCGAACCTATCAGCCCAAGAAGCGCTACCGCCGGCGAGTGCACGGCTTTCTCCGCCGCATGTCCACGAAGGGCGGCGCCAGACTGGTCCAAAACCGCCGTCGCAAGGGGCGCCACCGCCTGACTCCGTAGCCGGCGTCGAGCGCTGGTGAAGCGTCGTTTCCGGCTCCGCCGGCAGTCAGACTTCCAGGCCGCGATCGGGGGCAAGCGCGTCTACACCGGCCGGACGCTGGTCGCCTTTGCGGTGCCTCGCGAGGCCGATGAGAGCCGCGTCGGAGTCACGGTCAGCCGCAACGTCAAAGGCTCCGTGGACCGGAACCGCGCGCGACGGCGGGTTCGCGAGGTCGCGCGAGATCGGATTCTGGGCCCTGATTCGCCGCTTCACCGACTGGGAATACGATATGACGTGGTCCTGATCGCCCGCCCGGCCGCGCTTGAAGTGCCGTTCGCCGACCTCGCGGCGGAGACCGAGCAGGCGGCCCTCAGGCTCTCGAAGCTCAAGCCATGACGACGATCCTGCTGGCCATGATCCGTGGTTACCAACATTCGTTCTCGAAAGTTCTTCCGCCCTCGTGCCGCTACTACCCGTCTTGCTCTCACTACACATATGAGGCGGTGGAGAAGTACGGGTGGCTACGAGGCGGCTGGATGGGGGCCGCGCGCATTGCGCGCTGCCATCCGTTCGCCAAGGGCGGCTACGATCCTGTTCCTTGATCCGGCTGCGCGCTATCTGGAGTCGCTGACATCAATCTGAGGGCCCTGTTCGACATCTTCCTGCCCATCGTGCACCTGTGGGGCGCGGTGGTGAAGGAGCCCATCGCCTGGTTCCTGAACTTCCTCTACGTGCACCTGCAGACGGTGCCGCTCATCGAGACGATCGGCGCATACGGAGTGGCGATCGTGATTCTCACCATCATCATTCGAGCGCTTCTGTCGCCGCTCACCTATTTCCAGCTCACGACCCAGCGCAAGACCATGGTCGAGCAGCGCAAGCTCGCGCCTCAGGTCTCAGAGCTGCGCAAGAAGTTCAAGAAGGACCCGCAGAAGCTGAACACGGAGATGATGAAGCTCTACCAGGAGCACGGCGTCAACCCGCTCGGAGGCCTGGTCGGCTGTCTACCTCTGATCGTCCAGATCCCGATTCTGACGGCTCTGTACTACGTCTTCCAGGACTTCGCGCACAGCGCGCACAAAGCCGCTCCGTTCATGTTCGTGCCCAACCTGAATGACACGGCCAATCAGCACCTGTTGATCGCCAGCCTGCACATCCCATCGCCTGAGTACCTGGTCTTTCCGCTGCTGGCGGCGATCACCACCTACGTGCAGTCGAAGATGCTGCAGCAGCCGACGCCGCCCAACCCGACGGAGCAGGAGATGCAGACCCAGTCGATGCAGCGGACGATGGTGGTGCTGTCGCCCCTGATGATCGGGTACTTCGCGTTGCAGGTGCCGGCGGGCCTTGGGCTCTACTGGTTTGTCGGCAACGTGGTCAGTATCATTCTTCAGTACTTCGTGGTCGGGTGGGGAAACCTCTTGCCGAAACGTGACGGCGGAGGGCCGGTACTCGCCGTCGCCCCCAAGGGCGGGGGCGGACCGAAGAACGGATCCAAGCCCGGGCTGAAACCGTCTCCGCAACCGGGAGCGAGGTCCAGGAGGCGCAAGAAGTGAGGGAAATGGTGGAAACAGAGATGTGCAGTGGGGTGGAGGCGCCATGAGATCGGCGGAAGGCCGCGGGCGAACGCTCGACGAAGCCGTCGATGCCGCTCTGATCGAGCTGGGCGAAAGCCGTCGGAACGTGGACGTGCGTGTGATCAGCGAGGGTCCGGAGGAGACCCTGGTAGAGGTTGTCGTAATCGACCAGGGTGCTGCGCAGTCGGGTGCGGCAGCGCCCGCGAACGGCAAAGCCGAAACTGCGCGCGCGCTGGTGGAAGGGCTGCTCAAGCACATGGGGGTCCGCGCGCAGGTCACGGTGCGCACGGGCACCGATCCGATCACGCTCGATATCAGCGGCCGCGACCTGGGCGGGCTGATCGGGTGGCGGGGAGAGACCCTGCGCGCCTTGCAATCGGTTACCAACGTCATGCTCGGCAAGAATCTCGCCGAGGGCGAGCGGGTCATCGTCGACGTGGAGCGCTACCGCCAGCGGCGCGAGCACACGGTGCGCGAGATCGCCCTGCGAGCGGCGCGCCAGGTGAAGATGACCGGCGACGCGATCACGCTCGACGCGATGCAGGCGTTCGAGCGCCGCGCCATCCACCTCGCCCTCCAGGACGATCCCGACGTCGGCAGCTCGAGCATCGGCGAGGAGCCTGATCGCAGAGTCGTGGTCGGACCTCGCAAGCCCGCGAGCCCCTGATCCATGCCCGGCCGGGCCGCGGCGGAGCGGATCCGGAAGGCGATCGCGTTGGTCAACGCCGTCGCTGACGGAGCGGGTGACGAAGACCTCACTCCGACCGAGATCGCGGAAGCGATTCGCGATTGCCTGGAGCTGCGGGAGATCGAGCAAGGGTCGAATGTGCGCAAGTACCTCGGTGAGGCGCTCGACGCCACGTCCGACGGGATGCCCGCCGACTTCGTGGCCATGACGCTTTACGCGGCGCTCGGCGCGCTCGGGGAGACCCGCAGCGGGGACTAGGCGCACTCTCCACCGAGTTCATGGGCTGGCCGGGGGCGCGAGACTGGTCACCGCGCCCATGTCCGAGCGGCTTTCCGCAAGCCTGGTGTTCATGTTCGGCGGGGGCTCGAGGCTCGAGGACGAGCGCCATGCGGGCGTCTCACATTTCATCGAGCACCTGTTCTTCAAAGGCACCGAGAGGCGGCCGACCTCGAAAGAGATCGCGGACGCCATCGAGGGTATCGGCGGCTTCATCAACGCGTCGACCGACAAGGAGTTCACCGCCTACTGGACGCGAGTGCCGGCCGAGCATGTGGAGCTCGGACTTGATGTGTTGACCGACATCGTCTCCAACTCCAAGCTCGCTCCCGCAGATGTGGAGCGTGAGCGATCGGTGATCCTTGAGGAGCTGCGGATGTACCAGGACCAGCCGCAGGATCTCGTGCAGAACCTTTTCGAAGAGATCATGTGGCCCGGCCATCCGCTCGGGCGGGACACCGCCGGCACTGAGCAATCTGTGGCCCGGCTTACGAGAGACGACATTCTCGAATACGCCGACGCGCACTATCGGCTGCCGAACCTCGTCATCGGCGCTGCAGGTGCCTTCGACGAAGGAGAGTTGATGGAGGCGGTGCGCCGGCGCCTGACGCTTCGAGCCGAACCGGATGGCCAGCTGCTGCCCGTGCCGCCGGAGCCCTTGCCGGGCCCACGCGTGCTAATGCGGCGGCGGAAGACGGAGCAAGCGCACATCTGCCTCGGCGTGCGGGCGATCAGCTACCTCCACCCGGATCGATTCGTGGTCGACCTCCTGAACACCGTGCTCGGCGAAGGCATGAGCTCACGGCTGTTCCTGAACATCCGCGAGAGGCTTGGCCTCGCGTATGACGTGCACAGCTTCACCCTGAAACAGAAAGACACCGGCCTCCTGGGCGTTTATCTCGGTGTGGACCCGAAGAAGGCGGCCGGCGCGGTCAACGCCGTGCTCGCCGAGATGCAGCGCCTTTGCGATCACGAGCTGGCCGAGGAGGAGCTTGGGCGGGCCAAGGAATTCACCAAGGGTAGGCTGCGGCTGGAGCTCGAGAGCACCAACGGCGTGTCCTTCTGGCTTGCGTACCAGGAGCTGCTGATCGGATCGATCAAGACGATCGAAGAAGAGGTGGCGCTGGTCGATGCGATCACCGCCGAGGACGTGCGACGAGTCGCCAACGACGTTCTAAGCGCACCGATCCAGATGGCCGTGATCGGCCCCTTTGCGAACGACGCGGTGTTCAGGACCGCGGTCGGAGCCTAGGGGCTACTCAACCGACAGATACAGAACCGCTTTCGAGCTGCGGAACCTGCGAGTAGATGTCGCCGAAATGGTCGAGGGGCCAGATGCGGAACCATGCGCGGCCATCGATGCGGTCGCGTCCAATGGGCCCGAAGTAGCGTGAGTCCTGCGATTTGTTGCGGTTGTCGCCCATGACGAAATACTGGTTGGGAGGGATCACAGTCCCGTTGGCGCTGCCAGTCGTGGGCCAGTTGTTGAAGACGACCCAGGCCTCGGGCAGGTAGGGCTCGATGAGCCTGTGGCCGTTGATGTAGACGACTCCGTCACGGATGAGCAGTCGCTCGCCCGGCAATGCAATGACCCGCTTGATGAAGTCGGTGGCATTGTTGTTGGGGGGCCGCAGGATGATGATGTCCCCTCGCTGAGGAGCGTGCAGGCGGTAGTCGATCTTGTTGGCGATCAGGTAATCGTTGTCGTCGAGGGTCGCGAACATCGACAGGCCTTCGACATGCACCGTCTGCACGGCGAAGCTGATGCCGATGTACAGGATGACGGCGAGCAACACGACTTCGGCCAGCTCGCGCAGGAACGAGGAGCCGGTCGAAGGGCGAGGTTGGTTGGCCGCGACTGCGGGCTGCTGAGGGGCCGCCATGAGTTTTAGGGGACGAGCTTAGCGCAGACCCGCTCCAGCTCTTCTCGACTCGAGTAGCGAAGTTCGACCTTGCCGCGGTTGAGGGTGCCCGTGATTTTTACGGGCACGCCGATGCTGGACTCGACGTTGGCCGCGATGTTGCGAAGCTCCGCCGGCGCGTTATTGCGCGGCAGGCGACGCGGCTTGTACGTCCGCACCCAGTTCTCGGTCTGACGCACAGACAGCCTTTTGGCGATTACCACTTTCAGGCCGTGCTCTTGCGCCGCCTGGCTCTCCAGCGCGATCAGCGCGCGGGCGTGACCGGCCGTGATCGCACCCGCGGCGACAGAGGACTGCACTGCCGCGCAGCCGCCGAGCAGGCGGAGCGATTGAGTCACGGAGACGCGATGCTTGCCGATGCGCTGCGCGACCTCGTCGTGGGTGAGGTTGAACTCCTCAGTCAGGCGCTTGAGTCCCCGGGCTTCCTCGATGGGGTCGAGGTCTGCGCGCTGGAGGTTCTCGATGAGTCCGAGCACGAGCTGGGCGTCGTTGCCGGCGTCGTTGCGAACCACAGCGGGCACGGCGCTGACGCCCGCGAGTCGCGCCGCTCGCCATCTGCGCTCGCCCGCGATCAGCTCATAGCCGTCTGCGGTCCTGCGCACGAGGAGCGGTTGCAGCACACCATGCTGGCGGATCGACTCCGCCAGCTCTCCCAACGGTTCGGCATCGAAGCGCGACCGCACCTGCTGGTGCGAGGGACGGATCTGATCGACCGCGATCATCTGGGGCACCATCGCCTCACCGTCGCGCGACATCGGGATGAGTGCGTCGAGTCCGCGGCCCAGGCCGCGCGTGCGTGATTGCGTCATCGTTCCAACAGCTCCTTTGCCAGGGCGCGATATGCGGCGGCGCCGCGGGATGCGGGGTCGTACTGGATCACCGGCTGGCCGTGGCTGGGCGCTTCGCTGATCCGAACATTGCGCGGAATGATCGTCTTCAACACGTGCGCCGGATGCGAGCGCCGCACTTCCGCGAGAACGTCCCACGAGAGCGTGGTGCGGGCGTCGAACTGGGTCATCAGGATGCCGGCGATCTCGAGCCTGGGGTTGAGGCGAGAGCGCACCAGCTGATGCGTGTAGAGCAGGTGGCGCAGTCCTTCGAGAGCGAAGTATTCGCACTGCGTGGGGATGAGCATGGCCGTGGCCGCCGTCAAAGCATTCAGGGTGAGCAACCCCAGCGACGGCGGGCAGTCGATGATCACGCACTCGACTCCGTCCGGCACCGATTCGAGCGCCTTGCGCAACCGGGTTTCGCGCGCGTCCAGAGAAGCGAGCTCGATCTCCGCGCCCGCAAGGTCGATGTGCGAGGGCACCAGCGTCAGCTGGGGCACGGTGGTCTCCACCATCGCCTCTTCCACGCCGGCCTCCCCGGCGAGCAGCTGGTAGATGGTGCTGCGAACCCGATCGGGGTTCAACCCGAGGCCAGATGTGGTGTTGGCCTGGGGGTCGAGGTCGACCAGGAGCACTCGGTGGCCGAGCTCGGCGAGCGCGGCGCCCAGGTTGATGGCGGTGGTGGTCTTGCCGACGCCCCCTTTCTGGTTCACGATCGCGAGGACGGTCGCCCGCGTGGCAGCCAACAGCTTGGGGTCAGGCTTCGGGGCCAATCCTACATCTGGGGCCATACTGCGGATTGTAGCCAACTGTGCCATGGCCGCCTAGCCCACGCGTTAATCGGCGGCGGGGGCCCACAGTCTCCCCGTCGAATCCGTCCTTCGGGGGCCCTCCCTCTCCCGGTGCGGCCCCTCCCCCGCCTCGCACCATACCGGGGAAATTAGAAGTTCGATCCCGACCCCGCAACCCAGCCTGTTAAGGACGGTGCATCACGGATCGGCAATCGCTCTCATGCGCCGCCGCCGCAGTGTCCACAGCGCGATCGCGGTTGGAATCACGAGGGCCAGCTCGGCGGCAATGGCAAAGACCAGAAGATCTCCGCTGATGCCGATGCTGACGAGGATGTTGTAGGTCGCATGACAGACGCTCGACGTGGTCGTGTTCGTGTATTTGCGAATCAGCCCCAGGCCGAGGGCGAGCAGGAACACCGCCAGCGTGTCGAACGAGATGCTGTACTGCGTGTGAATCGAGGTGAACAGCAGCGCGGTCACCACCAGCCCCAGCCTTGGCTGGAGCGCGCCCCGGAACAACACCTCCTCGCAGACTGCCGGCAGAAGGGCGATGGAAGCGATCCCGACCGGATTGTTGAGCCCTCCGAAGAGGTGTTGGGTGGTGACATCGATGTTGTGCGCTACCTGCGGCGTCAACGTCTGACTCAGCGAGACGACGCCTTGAGCGAAGGCGAAAAAGGCCCCGGCCGCGGCGAGCGCGAACGTGATCTGCCACCAGGCCGGTTTGACCACGCCCAGCCGGTCGGCCGACTGGATCGCGTTGCGACGAGTCCCGAGACCGATGCCGGCGAAGGCGATGATGAGGAACGGCAATTCCTGCGCGAACAGGTCGCCGACTCCTAGTGGCGCGGAGGCTTGGTCGGCCGCGAGGACGTCGACAAACGTGAGGAAGGCGACCTGTAAGCCGAGCAGGATCACAGCCAGCACAAGTGCGAGCGCATGGACGGGGTTTTCCGGGTCGATGGGCAGTATCCCGGCGATGCGCTGGCGCACCGGATTCGAGGCCACCACCGCCGCCAAGCCGGCTGTGACCATGACCCCGATCGCGAACCCCGAAGCGGAGGCTCCGGGCGCAGGAGGACCAAGGACCCCGGCGTAGATGAGGGCGCCGACAAGAAACGTGGCGCCCGAGGCCAGGCCGGCAAGGATTCCTGTCGCGTGACTTGCCCAGGGCTTACCGAGCGCAGCGTTGGCGATGACGATCAGAGGCAGCGGCAGAAGAAGCGATAGGAAGGCGAACGCGGCGTCGAGCGAAGGTGGTGCGATCAGCCTGATTCGGTGGTCGTTGGAGTCAGCGCCTTAGCGCTGGTCGGTCCGGGAGAGGATGGCTTGGATGTTGTTGCTTCGAGGATCGGCCGGAACAGTTCAATCGGGATCGGGAGGACGATCGTCGTGTTCTTCTCGGTCCCGATCTCGACCAGGGTCTGCAGAAAGCGGAGCTGAAGGGCACCCTGCTGTGTGGAGATGATCTGGGCCGCGTTGGCCAGGGTTTGCGAGGCCTGGTACTCGCCGTCGGCATTGATGATCTTGGCGCGCTTCTCGCGCTCGGCTTCTGCCTGCTTCGCCATCGCCCGCTGCATGCTCTGAGGCAGCTCGACGTCCTTGATCTCGACGACCGCCACCTTGATCCCCCACGGCTCGGTCTGCTCGTCGATGATTTTTTGAAGATTTTGATTGATCTTTTCGCGATTGGCGAGCAGATCGTCCAGCGTGGCCTGACCCAGCGCGGCTCGCAACGTGGTCTGTGCGATCTGGGAAGTCGCGTTGATGTAGTTGAGGACCTGGGTGACCGCCCTCTGAGCGTCGACGACCTGGAAGTAGATGACCGCGTTGACCTTCGCGGTCACGTTGTCGTTGGTGATGACCTCTTGAGGAGGGACCTCGAGGGTGATCACGCGGAGGTCGATCTTGACGAGGCGATCGATGCCGAACGGGATGATGAAGAAGAGGCCTGGGCCTTTGAGCGGGATCAGGCGGCCGAGGCGAAACACCACGCCGCGCTCGTACTCGTTTGCGATCCGCAGGCTGGAGAAAACGATGATGAGCAGCAGCACCACGATCACGCCTACAACCACCAGCGTGCCGACGTCCATCAACCGTCCTCCTTCTGTGCTTCCGTCTCGCCGGCGACGACCTGCAGCTGCAGACCCTTGCGACCCACCACGCGTACCGGGGTCCCCACGTGAATCGGACCATTGGAAGCGACTGCCTTCCAGAGCGCTCCGCGCACAAAGACTAGTCCTTCCGGTGCGAGCTCCTCGCGGACCTCGCCCTTCGAGCCCACGATCGCCTCGGCGCCGGTGGTGACCGGACGCCGCCGCGCGGCCCACACCTTGCGGATGAAAAACACGAAGAAAGCGCTCGTGAAAATTGCGGCACCGAGCACGGCGATCGGGTTCACGCCGAGGCCGAACGGTCCGGTGTTGATGAGGAACGCCATGCCCAAAAGAAGAGCCAGTACGCCGCCGAAGCTGAGGATGCCGTGCGTATTCGCCTTGAGGTCGGCGATGAAGAGCGCGAAGGCGAGCAGCATCATCAGCGCCCCGGCGATGTTCACAGGCAGGTTCGCCAGCGAGACTATGGCGAGCACCGCGGCGATCCCTCCGACCACGCCGGGCAAGATGGCGCCCGGCGTCGTGAGCTCGGTGATGATGCCGTAGGCGGCGAGCAGGATCAAAAGCGCCGCGACCGTCGGATCGATGAGCGCATTCAAGAACAGCATCCAGAACGGCATCGGAAAGTCCTGGACCTGGCCGCCCGCAGTGTGGAGCGTGAGCGACCCGTTGGGTCGTGACAACACTCGGCCGTCCACGGCGTTCAGCAGAGCGAAGGGATCAGCGGCCTCCAGGTCGGCGACGTGGAGGCGGACCGCATCCTCCGCATTGATGTTGACGCTGTTGCGCACGGCGTCCTCGGCCCAATCCGCGTTGCGGCCGTGAATCGAAGCGAGGTTGCGAACCCGGGTAACAGCGTCATTCAGCACTTTCGTGCCGAGGTCGCCGGTGATATCGGCGCCGGTGGCCTGGATCGGGTGGGCCGACCCGATGTTGGTGCCGGGCGCCATCGCCAGCACGTCGGCGGCCTGGGCCACGAAGAGCCCCGCCGACGCGGCTCGCGCGCCGCTCGGGTAAACGAACGCGATGACTGGGACCTTGGAGTTCAGCAGACTCGTGACGATGTCATCCATAGAGGTGGAGATGCCGCCTGGGGTGTTGATCACGACCAGAAGGGCATCCGCGTGGTCGGATTCGGCGCGGGAAACTGAGGCCGAGATGTAGGCGGCCATGATCGTGTTGATGTCGCCGTTGAGGTCGGCTTGCTCGACGCGCGGCACGGCCGCAGACGCGGCCGGCACAGGCAGAAATGCCGCGATTGCCAGAGCGGCCGCTCCGGCTCCCAGCAGGTGACGCGCGCGCATGTTTTGAGCATAGGCCCCATCTTTGCCGGCCGTGTAAAACGTGGAACATTGCCCCTGCCGGGGGCCAGGAGGACAGTTCCTGAGAGCGTCGTAAAATCTGGCGCATGGCAAGCTCTTCCCGCGCGCAGGGGCGCTTTGGCGGCGATGGCTACGAGAGCAGCCAGGACGAGGCCGCGCTCCAGGCGCTGGTGCGCGGGGCGCGATCGGCCGGGCCGCTGGCCAAGAGCGAGGAGGCAATGCTGCTC
This sequence comes from Candidatus Dormiibacterota bacterium, assembly GCA_036390875.1. Taxonomy (GTDB): domain Bacteria; phylum Chloroflexota; class Dormibacteria; order Dormibacterales; family Dormibacteraceae; genus UBA10449. The sequence goes on along the minus strand of DASWBB010000108.1, from coordinate 22,522 downwards.
AGGAAGGCGGCGCTCGGCGACCGGTCGAGCCAGGACCGGCTCGTGGCGGGGTCGCTGGAGCTTGTCGTGCGCCTCGCCGCCGTCCGGGGAGACAAGGGACTTTCCAGGGCCGACCTCGTCCAGGAGGGCTCGATCGGCCTCCTGTACGCCGTCCGCACGTTTGCCGACAGCGGAGAGACCGACTTCGCCAGTTTTGCCGAGGCCCGCATCGCCGCCCAGATGGACGCCGCGTTGGCGGCTGAGGCCGCGGCCGTGCGCGAAGGCGAGCTGCTCGTGGCTGCAGCCACCGACTACGAGCGCGCCGAGTTGATCCTGGCCCGGATCCTCCTTCGCGCGCCCACGACGGCAGAGCTCGCCGAAAAGCTCGAGTGGACCGTCGAACGCACTCTCTACGTCGGCAACGTGGTCGCGGACGCGCGCCGCCGATACGACGAAGAGATGCTCGCCTTCATCGACCCCGAGGCCATCGACCTCGAAGACGACGACGAGCGCTCCGAACTTGACGCCTAGCGCCGCGAAAAGAACTCCGCTCTTCGACCGTCACGTCGCCCTTGGTGGGCGCATGGTGGACTTCGGCGGTTGGGAGCTGCCCCAGCAGTACACGTCCATCCGTGACGAGCACATCGCCGTACGCAAGGTGGCGGGACTCTTCGACATCTCGCACATGGGTCGCTTCAAGGTCACCGGTGAGGCCGGCCTCGGCTTCCTCCAGAGCCTGCTAACGAATGACCTCTCTCGCATCGGCCGGGGGCGCGCCCAGTACAACCTCATGTGCGACGAGCAGGGCGGAATCCTCGACGACCTGGTCGTGTATTGGGGCGACGACGGCTTTTTCGTGGTCGTCAATGCCTCCAATCGCGAACGCGATCTCGCCTGGATGCGCAGCCATGCGCCGTCCGGAGTCGACATCGAGGACCGCACGTTCGAGCTCGCGTTGATCGCATTTCAAGGTCCCAAAGCGGAGGAGCTGATGCCGGCGAAGGGACTCGCCGATCTCCAGTATTTCGGCTTTCGCCCCGGCCAGGTCGCGGGCGTGACCGCGCTCGTTTCGCGCACGGGGTACACCGGCGAGGATGGCTTCGAGATCTTCGTCGCGGCCGATCGGGTCGGTGAGGTCTGGGACGCGATCCTGGCCAAAGGCACAGCGCACGGCGTCCTCCCCGCCGGCCTCGGAGCGCGTGATGCGACCCGGCTCGAGGCCGCCCTGCGCCTTTATGGCAATGACATGGACGACACCGTCAACCCATACGAGGCCGGCCTCGGTTGGACCGTCCGCCTCGACAAGGGCGACTTCGTCGGCAGCGCCGCGCTCGCCCGGATCAAGCGCGAGGGGCCAAAACGAAATCTCGTCGGGCTGAAGACCGCTCCTGGTGACATCGCCCGCCACGGAGCGGCGGTTCGCTTCCAGGACCGCTCGATCGGCAGCGTGACGAGTGGCACCCACTCCTTTTTCCTCGGGTACCCCATCGCGCTCGCGCTCGTGGAAGTCGCATCATTGCGAGTCGGGGAAACAGCAGGCGTCGAGGTTCGAGGCCGGCAGGCTTCGGCCGAGGTGGTGCAGCTGCCTTTCTACCGCGGTTCGGCGCGATCGGCCGCCGCTCCCGCGAAGTCTTGAGCCGAGCCGCGGCAGCGTTCACGAAGAGGGAGGAATGGCATGGCGGGCCGGCTCTACACGAAGTCGCATGAATGGCTCACTGTCGAGGGCAAGAACGTCACGGTCGGGATCACGGACTTCGCGCAGGCGCAGCTCGGTGATGTGGTGTTTCTCGAGCTGCCGAACCCTGGCCGGAAGCTCGACGTTGGAGAGAGCTTCGGCGTGGTCGAATCCGTGAAGGCGGCGAGCGATCTCTATGCGCCTGTCAGTGGTCGGGTCACCGCGACCAACGATCAGCTGGCGGCCAAGCCCGAGCTCATCAACTCCGACCCATACGGCGACGGCTGGATCCTGAAGCTGGAGCTGACCGGCGCCCTGCCCACCGATCTGATGGACGAAGCGGCGTATAAGAAATCAACGGAGTCGCAAGCCTAGGTTGCCGTACCTCGTCCATTCTCCGGAAGAGCGTGCCGAGATGCTGGCCGCGATCGGCATCGACTCGATGGAGGGATTGCTGGTCGACATCCCACGGTCGCTGCGCATCCCGAGGCTCGAGCTCCCCAACGGGCTTTCCGAGTTCGAGACGATGGCTCAGATCACATCGCTGGCGGACCGCAACCGCGTGTTCCCCGATCGCCTGACATTTCGTGGGGGTGGGGTGTATCGCAGGTTCATACCGGCAGCAGTTGCAGCCGTGACTTCGAAACCGGAGTTCTACACCGCCTATACGCCTTACCAACCAGAGGCGAGCCAGGGCACCTTGCAAGCGATCTACGAATTCCAAACGCTGATCGCCGAGCTCACCGCCCTTGATGTTGCGAACGCGTCGCTTTATGACGGGGCGACCGCGGTGGCCGAGGCGGCGATGATGGCGTTCGTCCACACGGGCCGGAAAGAGGTCCTGGTCTCAGGTTATCTGCATCCCGAATACCTCGACGTGCTTCGCGCCTTCGGTGAAGGTCGCGGCATCAAGATCAGGAAAGGTTCCGAACCGACCGCTAAAACCGCCGCCGTAATCTTTCAGCAGCCGGATTTTCTGGGACTCTTGGTCGACGCGGCCGGCCTGACCAAGAGAGCACACGACGCCGGTGCGATTGCGATTGCATGCGTTGACCCCATCAGCCTCGCGCTCCTGGCGCCACCCGGTCAATACGGCGCGGACATCGCTGTCGGCGAGGGCCAGCAGCTCGGCCTCAGCCCCAGCTACGGCGGCCCTCACGTCGGCTTCATCGCCTGCCACAAGGACCTCGTACGCCGTCTGCCCGGCCGATTGATCGGTGAGTCGCATGATGCGCAGGGGCGGCGCGGATTCGTCCTCACCCTCACCGCGCGTGAGCAGCACATCCGCCGCGAGAAAGCGACGTCCAACATCTGCACGAACCATTCGCTCTGCGCCCTGGCCGCCAGCGTCTACATGACCTACATGGGCGCAGAAGGCATGCGCCACGTGGCCGATGTGAGCTTCAAACGCGCCCACGCGCTGGCGGCCCGGCTGACCGCGTTGCCGGGTTGGGAGCTTGCCTTTCCGGAACAGCAATTCCTGAACGAGTTTCCGATTCGAGTTCCCAAACCGGCCGTGATGAACCGAAAGCTCGCGCGCAGGGGAATCCTCGGCGGGCTGGACATGCACCGCTGGTATCGAGAGCTCAAGGGCGTTTTCACCTTCACGTGCACCGAAGTCAACGACCCGCGCGCGATCGACGAACTCGTCGAGGCCGTGAGCTCATGACCGAGCCCCTCAGCTTCGAAAAGAGCCGGCCCAACGCGCACGCGCCTCGCCTGCCCGACGCAGACGTAACGGCTGCGGGGGCCGCCGACGTCATCCCCCGCGAGCTCCTGCGCTCACAGGCGCCCGCCCTACCGCGGCTGAGTGAGCCCGAGGTAATGCGCCACTACAGCAGGCTCGCGTCGATGAACTACTCGATCAGCGAGCAGTTCTATCCGCTCGGCAGCTGCACCATGAAATACAACCCGGTCGCCAACGAGGCGGCTGCTTCGCTGCCAGGATTCACCGCCCTCCACCCGTACCAGGACGAGGAAAGCGTCCAGGGCGCTCTCGAGCTGATGTGGCGGCTCGAGCAGGCCCTGTGCGCCGTGGTCGGGGTCGATCGGGTGACCCTCCAGCCGGCGGCCGGGGCCCACGGAGAGTGGACAGCCCTGCGCATGATCCAGGCCTTCCACCGCTCTCGCGGCGAGGCCCGAACCGAGGTCCTGGTCCCCGACTCGGCCCACGGCACCAACCCCGCCAGCGCCGCGCTCAGCGGCTTCCAGGTGGTCGAGGTCGCTTCCGCGCCGGACGGGCGCATCAGCCTGGCCGACCTGGAGGCGAAGCTCTCGAGCAGGGTTGCCGCCCTGATGCTCACGAACCCCAACACCTTGGGCTTGTTCGAGAGGGAGATACTGGATATAGCGGAGCTGGTGCACAACACGGGGGCCAAGCTCTACTACGACGGCGCCAACCTGAACGCTTTCATGGGCGTGTGCCGGCCTGGGGACATGGGCTTTGACGCGGTGCACATGAACCTGCACAAGACGTTCACCACCCCCCACGGCGGGGGCGGGCCAGGCGCCGGGCCCGTCGGCGTCAAGTCGGATCTGGTCCCCTTCCTGCCCACGCCGACCGTGGAGAGGACCAACGGGCACCTCAAGCTCGATTTCAAGAGGCCGCAGTCGATCGGACGGGTGCGCAGCTTCTACGGCAACTTCGGCATGCTGGTGCGCGCGTACACGTACATCGTGGCGATGGGCGGTGACGGGCTGACCCAGGCCTCGATGGACGCGGTGCTTTCGGCGAACTATCTGCGCAAGCGCATGGAGGGCCTTCTGGACCTTCCTCACGAGGGCCCCTGCATGCATGAGTTCGTGGCCAGCGCGCACAACCTGGCGCCGAACGGGATCAGGGCCCTGGACGTTGCCAAAGGGCTCCTGGAGCGCGATTTCTACGCCCCCACGATCTACTTCCCGCTCGTGGTCCCCGAAGCGATCATGGTCGAGCCGACCGAGACCGAGAGCAAGGCGACCCTGGACGCATTTGCGGACGCGATCGCGGAGATCGTCAAGGAGGCCAAAGAGGACCCCGATAAGCTCCACCACGAGCCCCACAGCCTGCCGGTCGGACGTCTGGACGAGGTGGCCACCGCTCGCCGCATCAATGCCTACCTGCTCGGCCAGAGCGAGGACCCGATCCTGCGCTGGAAACCGGCCCGCGAACAGCCCTGTTAAGAGGCCCCGGAGGGCCATTTTCGAACTCGAAATCGCGTAAAATCAAGGGCCTGAACCTCTGCCCAGTTGTCCCCTACGAGTTCTCCAGGCTGGGAGGGCCGAAATACCGGTGAGCAAGGCCGAAGGGCCGCTCCCAGTGCGTAGCCGCAGGCCCCAGCCTCTAGGCGCCGACGTGGCGTACACCGCCGAGCAGATCCAGGTCCTCGAGGGCCGGGAGCATGTCCGGCGGCGCCCGAGCATGTACATCGGCTCGACCACCACGACCGGCCTCCACCACCTGGTCTACGAGGTCGTCGACAACGCCGTGGACGAGGCGTTGGCGGGCTATGCCACCAGGATCGTGGTCACCCTCTACGCCGACGGCAGCGTCGAGTGCGACGACAACGGCCGGGGCATTCCGGTCGACATCCACAAAAAGGAAGGCCTCTCGGCCCTCGAGCTCGTCCTCACCCGGCTCAACGCCGGCGGCAAGTTCGGCGGCGGCGGCTACAAGGTCTCCTCGGGCCTCCACGGCGTGGGAGTGTCGGCGGTCAACTTCCTCAGCGAACGGCTGCAGGTGTGGGTGCACCGCAGCGGCAAGGTCTACCACCAGGAGTTCGAGCGGGGCGTGCCCAAAGGCGGCGTCAAGACGGTCGGCAAGACCGACCGTACCGGCACGATCGTGCGGTTCTGGCCCGACCCGCAGATCTTCCCCGACACCAGGTTCGACCGCGAGGTGATCCAGCACCGGCTCCGCGAGATGGCGTACCTCAACAAGCGACTCGAGATCGCGCTCGCGGATGAGAGCCTTGGCTTCACCAACACGTTTTATTTCGAAGGCGGCATCGTCTCGTTCGTGCGCGCGCTCAATCGCGACAAGGCGGTGGTCAATCCGACGCCTTTCTACGTCGATCGCGAGGTGGAAGGCACCCAGGTCGAGATCGCGCTGCAGTACAACGAGACTTTCGTCGAGAACGTCCTCGCCTTCGCCAACACCATCCACACCATTGAGGGCGGCAGCCATCTCACTGGTTTTCGCTCCGCCTTGACCAACGTCCTCAACCGCTACGCGCGCAAGGCCGGCATTCTCAAGGAGGCTGATCCGAACCTCACCGGCGAGGACGTGCGCGAAGGTCTGACCGCAGTGGTCAGCGTCAAGGTCCTCGAGCCCCAGTTCGAAGGCCAGACGAAGGGGAAGCTGGGCAACGCCGAGGTGCAGGGCCACGTGTCGACCGCGCTGACCGAGGGGCTCACGCAGTTCCTCGAGGAGAACCCCTCCGATGGGCGTCGCATCGTCGAGAAGTCGCTGACGGCCGCCCGTGCGCGCGAGGCTGCTCGCAAGGCGCGCGACCTGGTGCAGCGCAAGAGCCTGCTCGAATCGAGCACGCTGCCCGGCAAGCTCGCCGACTGCTCCGAGCGTGATCCCGCGCTCTGCGAGCTCTACATCGTGGAGGGTGATTCCGCCGGCGGCACGGCCAAGGGCGGGCGCGACCGCCGCACCCAGGCCATCCTTCCGCTGCGCGGCAAGATCCTCAACGTCGAAAAGGCGCGCCTCGACAAGGTCCTGACGTTTGAAGAGATCCGCAACCTCATCACCGCGATGGGCGCGGGGGTCGGCGACAACTTCAACATCGAGAAGCTCCGCTACCACAAGATCGTGACGATGACCGACGCGGACGTGGACGGGAGCCACATTCGCACCTTGCTGCTCACCTTTTTCTTTCGCTACTTCCCCGACATCATCGATAGGGGCTATCTGTACATGGCCCAGCCACCCCTCTTCAAGGTGTCCAAAGGCAAGCAGATCGTGTGGTGCCACTCGGAAGGGGAGCGCGACAAGGCCATGCGCCAGCTCGGGAAGAACGCGGAAGCAGCACGCATGAAGGGCCTTGGCGAGATGAACGCCGACGAGCTCTGGGACACGACCATGAACCCGAAGACCCGAGTGCTGCTCAGGGTGCAGGTCGAGGATGTCGCCGCGGTCAACGAGACCTTCGAGAAATTGATGGGCCCTGATGTCGAGCCCCGCAAGAAATTCATTCAGGCGCACGCCAAGAGCGTCCGCAACCTCGACATCTGAGAGTCGGTTCAGATGCGAATAGCAGTCGACGCCATGGGCGGCGACCATGCCCCGACGCAGGTGCTGCTGGGCGCCTCGCAAGCGGTCGCGGAGTACGGGATCGAGGTCGTGGTCGTCGGTTCCCCGAACGTGGTGCAGCCGCTGCTCGACGAGCACCCGCGTTTGACTCTTTGCCCCTCCACGCAAGTCGTCGCCATGGACGACCACCCCGCGCAGGCGGTCAGGTCGAAGCCGGATTCGTCGATGGCAGTGTCGGCACGGCTTTGCAGAGAAGGCAAGGCCGACGGATGGGTGTCGGCCGGCAACTCGGGCGCGGTCATGGCCTCGGCGTTGCTGATCCAGGGGCGAATCCGAGGCGTCGAGCGGCCGGCGCTGGGCTCGATCGTGCCCATCAAGGGCGGCTTCGCCTATTTTCTCGACGTCGGCGCCAACGTCGACTCCAAACCCGAATACATGGTGCAGTTCGCGCTCATGGGCGCCGTCTACGCGCGCGAGATGATGGGGCGCTCCGAGCCTCGCGTGGGCCTGCTGAGCAACGGCGAGGAGGAAGGCAAGGGGGACGAGCTGGTCAAGGAGACGGCCCGCCGTCTGCAAGGGACGATGAAGGGCTTCGTGGGTAACGTCGAGCCGAAGGATCTCTACGCCGGCAAGGTCGACGTGGTCGTCGCCGACGGCTTCGTCGGCAACGTCGCGATCAAGATGGCGGAGGCGACGGCGGAATTTCTGTTTCGGAGCTTGCGCGACGAGATTCCGCGCACGTTGCGGGGCAAGCTTGGCGGCATCCTCATCCGCGACGGGGTGCGCCGGCTGCGCAGCAGCATCGACTGGCGGGAGTTTGGTGGCGCGCCGCTGCTCGGCATCGATGGGGTGGCGGTGGTCGCGCACGGGCGCTCCGACGCCCGCGCAGTCAAGAACGCCATCCGCGTGACCAAGGAGGCGGTTGAGAATCAACTCGTGCGTAAGATTCGGGCTGAGGTGGGCAAGTGAAAAGGAATGGGCGAGTGCGTGTCGTGGTCACCGGGATGGGGACCGTGAACCCACTCGGGAAGACCCTGGATGAGTACTGGGACGGGCTGATCGAAGGACGCAGCACGGCTCGCATGGTCGAGGGGTCGTACGCGACCGCAAAGCTGAACACCAAATTCGCGTGTGAGGTGCACGGGTTCGACCCGACCCTGTACATGGACCGCAAGGCGGCCCAACGGATGGCACGCTTCTCGCAGATGGCGGTGGCCGCGTCATCCATGGCGCTTGCCGACTCCGGCCTCGACCTCTCCAAGGAGGATGACTTTCGCGTCGGCGTCGACATGGGGACGGGAATCGGCGGCTTCATCGAGATGACCGGCGGCGCCATCTCATATGCGACCAAGGGCCGGTTGAACCCCCTGTATGCCCCGATGATCATCCCCAACATGGCCGCGGCGTCGGTCGCGATGGCCTTCCACCTTCGCGGTCCGAACACCACGGTCACCACCGCATGCGCGGCCTCGACTCACACCCTGGGCGATGCCACCAGGATCATCCAGCACGGCGACGCCGACGTCATGCTCGCCGGGGGCAGCGAGGCTTCGCTCTGCGAGGTGGGCATCTCGGCGTTCAACGCCATCCGCGCGCTGTCGACGCGCAACGACGCACCCGAAAAGGCAAGCCGGCCTTTCGATCGCGATCGCGACGGCTTCGTGCCCGGCGAGGGCGCCGGCACGTTGGTGCTGGAGTCGATCGACCACGCGATCAACCGCGGTGCGCGCATCTACGGCGAGGTGGCGGGCTTCGCGCTCACCTGCGACGCCTTTCACCAGGTGGCGCCGGATGAGACTGGCGAAGCGCCGGCCCGCGCGATCTCGCTCGCCCTCAAAGACGCCGGCGTGGAACCGAAGGACCTCGACTACGTGAACGCCCACGGCACCTCGACCACGTTGAACGACGCGGGCGAAACCAGGGCGCTGAAGATCGCGCTTGGCGACGAGGCCTACAAGGTTGCGATCAGCAGCACGAAGTCGATGATCGGCCACCTGCTCGGCGCGGCCGGCGCCGTCGAAGCGATCGCGACCCTGCTGACGATGAATCGCGGGCTCATCCACCCGACCATCAACTACGAGAACCCAGATCCAGAATGCGACCTCGACTACGTGCCCAACGTCGCCCGCCGCAAGGATGTGCACACCGCCATCTCCAACGGCTTCGGGTTCGGCGGGCACAACGCAGTCGTGGTCTTGAAGAAATACGAGGAGTAGCTTGACCGACGACGCCGCGACCGGAACCGTTCTCAATCGCAGCCTCCAGGAGGAGATGCAGACCTCCTACATGGAGTACGCGATGTCCGTCATCATCGCGCGGGCGCTGCCCGACGTGCGCGATGGGTTGAAGCCGGTCCAGCGCCGGATCCTGTACGCCATGCACCGCTCCGGTGCGACCGCGGGCAGCCGGCACCGCAAGTGCGCGGCCTTCGTCGGCGACGTCCTCAAGCTGTACCACCCGCACAGCAACGACGCCGTATACGACGCGCTCGTCAGGATGGCCCAGCCGTTCTCGCTCCGATATCCGCTCATCGACGGCCAGGGCAATTTCGGCAGCGTCGACGGCGATCCGCCGGCGGCGATGCGCTACACCGAAGCCCGGCTGTCCGCGATGACGGGTGAGCTGATGGCGGACATCGAGAAGCAGACCGTGGACATGAAGCCGAACTACGACGGCCAGGAGGAGGAGCCGACCGTGCTGCCGGCGCGCATGCCCAACCTCCTCATCAACGGAACCACCGGCATCGCGGTCGGCATGACCACCAACATCCCGCCGCACAACCTGCGCGAGGTCGCCGCCGGCGTGAAGCACCTCGTCGACAATCCCGAGGCCACCGGCGAGGATCTCCTCGCCTTCATCAAAGGGCCCGATTTTCCGACCGGCGGGATCGTAATGGGCACCGCCGGAATCAAGGCCGCCTATTCCACCGGGCACGGCCGCATCATCGTCCGCGCGCGCCACACGTTCGAGCAGGCGCCCAACGGACGCGAGCGGATCATCATCGACGAGCTGCCTTACGCGGTCAACAAGGCCACGCTGGTCGGGAAGATCGCCGAGCTGGTCGCCGAGCGGAAGCTCGAAGGGATCGCAGACCTCCGCGACGAGTCGGACCGCGATGGCATGCGTGTCGTCATCGAGCTGAAGCGCGAGGCCCGGGTGTTCACCGTGCTGAACAACCTGTACAAGCACACCACGCTTCAGCAGACCTTCGGCGTGATCATGCTCGCGATCGTCGAGGGCCGCCCGGTCGTGCTGAGCCTGAAGCAGGCGCTGCAGCTCTTCATCGATCACCGGCGCGACGTCATCCTGCGCCGCACGCGTTTCGACCTCGAGCGGGCCCAGGAACGAGCGCACATCCTCGAAGGCCTGAAGATCTGCCTCGACCACCTGGACGAGGTGATCAAGACCATTCGCGCGGCGGCGGACACCGAGGTCGCGGCCACTCAGCTGCAGACGAAGTTCGGGCTGTCCGAGCGCCAGGCGCGGGCCGTGCTCGCGCTCACCTTGGGCCGGCTCACCAAGCTCGAGCGCGGCAAGATCGACGAGGAGTACGAGCAGGTGATCAAGACGATCGCCTATCTCGAGAGCATCCTCGCGAGCGACCAGAAGGTCCGCCTCTTGATCAAGGACGAGATGGACGATCTCGTCAAGAAGTACGGCGACGATCGCCGCACCGAGATCACCGACCAGGAGCCGAACGAGCTTTCCGCCGAGGATCTGGTGCCGAAAGAGGACGTCGTCGTCACGCTCACCCATCGCGGTTATGTGAAGCGGCAGCCGCTGCGGGTTTTCCGAGCCCAGAAGCGCGGAGGGGTGGGTCTGAAGGGTGCGCGGCCGACCGCCGGCAGTGACGCTCCCAGCGGCACGCGCGAAGAGGATTACGCGGTGCACCTGCTGACCACCCATACGCATGCCTCGATGCTTTTCTTCACGCAGAGCGGCCGGGTGTTCCAGCTGCGCGTGCACGAAGTCCCCGAGCGGGAGCGTCAGGCGAAGGGCGTGCCGGTCAACAACCTCATCGACATCGGACCGAACGAGCGCATCAGCGCGGTGTTCGTCCGCCCCGAGACGGAGGCCGAAGCCCGGTACATGCTGATGGTGACCAAGAACGGCTATATAAAGAAGACGGCGCTGGCCGAGTACGCAAACGTACGCCGCAACGGCTTGATCGCTATCAACCTCCAGGAAGGTGACGAGCTCAACTGGGTGACACCGACCACCGGCTCGGACGACATCCTCATCGCCACCGCCCTTGGCAAAGCGATCCGATTCAGCGAGAAGGAAGTCCGCGCGATGGGACGGGACACTCAGGGCGTGATCGGCATCAAGCTGGGCAAAGGTGACAGCGTGGCCGGGAGCGCAACCGCGACGCCGGGCGGCGACCTCCTCGTCGTCACCGAGCGCGGTTATGGGAAGCGGACCCCGGTTGACGAATACCCAATGCACCACCGCGCCGGCCAGGGTGTGTTCACGCTCAAGGTGACGGACCGAGTCGGCAAGCTGGCGTCGATGCGAGTCGTCAGCGATCCGGAAGAGGAGGTGCTGATCATCAGCGCGAGCGGCATGGTGCTGCGCACGCAGGTCGGCGCCATTTCACGCATCGGCCGGCAGACGCAGGGCGTGATCGTGATGCGACTGGCGCCTGACGACCAGGTCGTCGCGATCGCGCCGGTCGGAGCGCTCGAAGAAGGCGACGCCAAAGAGTGAACCAGATCAACCTGGCGATGCTCGGCACGATCGGCATCTGGCTGCTCGTGGCGGCCGGGTTGGTGCTGATCGTCGAGCTCGTGCTGGTCGCGGTTTGGGGCGCGGCGATGAGCCGCCGGATGCTCGCGCTCAATAAGAGCATTGCCGGCCAGCGGGCTGAGATCCAGGCCGACATCGAGCGGCTTCGGCGCGCGATCGAAGAGACCAGGGTGCTGTGGGAGCCCTACCGCCGCATCCTGCGCAACCTGAACCACCCCATCGTCCTGGCCGTGTTCGCGTCTTTGCGGCGCCGGCGGGCGGCGCGGTGAAAGAGGTGCGGCAGGCGGCTGAGACTCCGGAAGCGCGGGCGTCGACTGCGCCCACCGCCGCCAGGCAGGCCGCCGAGGATGCGGTCGAGCGGGAACGGGCCCGGATGGCGCGCGAGCTGCACGACGGGATCGCAACCGACCTCGCGGCGGCGATCTCTCTCTTCAAGACTCACATGGAGGGTCACCCGCGATTTGGCAAAGCCGGCGGTCCTGACGAGATCCTGGGCGACGTGTTCGGGATCCTCGAGCGGATGCTGCGGCAGGTTCGCGAAACGCTGGCCGAGCTGCGGCCGCGGCCGATCGGGCCGGGAGGACTGTTGGGCGACCTGCGGACTCAGGCTGACGAGTTCGCCCGCCTTTACTCGATTCGGGTCGAGATCTCGAGCAACGGCACCGAGGACATGCTGCCCCCCCAACAGCGGGAGGTGGTCTACCAGGTCGTGCGCGAGGCTCTCACCAACGTGAGGCGGCATTCGGGGTCGTCGATCTGCAGGGTGCGGCTGGCGTTCGCGGCCCGGCCGTTTCTGATCGAGGTGGCCGACGAAGGCCGCGGTTTCAAGTCTCCGACTTCGGGCGGGTACGGGTTGGTCGGCATGCGGGAGCGGGCGGCCGGCATCGGCGGCCGGCTTGAGGTTGTCAGCACCGAGGGCCGCGGCACCACGGTGTTCTTGTTCGGCCCCAACTAGCCCGACCTACCAGGTCATAGCCGCAGCTCCCGGCGCCGGGCCGGCATCTCCGGAAACGCCAGCGCCACCTCGAGGCTGACGATCCGCAGCTTGCGTGCGACGTCGTCCGCGATGATCCTGGCGCGGCGCTCCGGGACCTTGATGGCGCGAGCGATCTCTGAGTCCGACAGACCGTAGCTGAGCAACTGCGCGACCTCGCTCTCGGTCGGGTTCAGCCGGCCCAGTGGACGGCGAAGCGCCTCTACCATCGGCGCCAGCGTGACCCCAAGGCTTCCCGCGTAGTGGACGTCCGCCTCCGAGTACCAGTGGTCGCGTCTGCAGCCGACGGTGAGGAGACCGACGGGCCGCTGACCGAGCTCGCCCACGGGCGCGTACAGGATGGCCGGCCAGTCGAGCTCCCAGTCGTAACCGTTGGAGGGGTTTGGGTTCTCGATCACGGAGTTCACGACCACCGGCCTCTTCTCGTAGAGAGCTCGCCGCGACAGCGGCGCGAGGGGACGGCTCTGGAGAAAGCGCGGCGCGATTTCCGAGGCCGCGATGGGTTGCAGCGAACCGGCCCGCAGGTATCCGAGCACCCAACGGTCGTGGCAAAGAGCTTCAAGGGCCAGTCCCAGCCGCCGCCTGGCTTCTCGGAGGTCTGGGAGCTGGCCCATGCCCAGAGGTTATGGGCGTCCTGCTGGCCTGGCCTCACCAGAGGTTCAGCACTTCCTCAAGAAACGCTGAACTACTGATAATGGCGGCGGGGATGGCGGCGTGACCGCAAAGCTTCTTGTCGTGGACGACGAACCTCGCACGGCGGAGCTCACTGCCGAGCTGCTGCGGCGGGCCGGCTACACGGTCGAGGTGGCGGTCAGCGGGACGGAAGCCGTCGCTCGCGCGCGGTCGAGCGCGCCCGACCTGATGCTGCTCGACTACGAGATGCCCGACATGCAGGCGCCTGAGGTGCTCGACGAACTGCGGTCGGGCGCGGATCGCGTCGCGTTTCCGGTGATCATCTTCACCGGCGCGCGGCACTCGTCAAGCGACCAGGTGCTCGGGATCGAGCGAGGAGCGACCGACTACATCGTCAAAGGCACGGATCGCCAGGTTTTGTTGGCGCGCGTCCGCGGAGCGCTTCGCGAGCGCGGCACCGGCGATCGTGTCTTGGTCAGGGGCCGATTGCGAATCGATGCAGCCAGAGGTCAGGCCTTTCTAGGTTCGAGAGGGTTGAAGCTCGAGCGAAGGCCTCTGCTGATGTTGCAGCTGCTCGCTGTCCGCGAGGGCGAAGCGGTCACGCGCGCCGAGCTGCTCGAACGGGTCTGGGGCAGTACTTTCAAAGGCTTCGAGCACAGCGTCGAGCAGGCTGCATACGAGCTCCGCCGCGCTCTCAAGGAACCGGGCTGGATCGAAACCGTTCGTGGCATCGGATATCGGTTCGTCACGCAACCCTGAGCTGCCGGCTGCCCTGCACCGGCTGCGATCGACGCTTGCCCGGCTGAAAGCCGAGCTCGAGCTGGCGGACATGGACGGAGCGGCGCCCTCGACCAAGAGACTGCTCGACGACATTCGTGAAGCGCTCGGTCACCTGGGTGCGGCCGAAGACGCGAGCCGGCTTCGCGGCTCGGTGCTGGTGGTGGATGACGACGCGCGACTGGCCGAGATCACCGCACGCGGCCTCCGCCGGCTCGGTTTCGACGCCGACGCGAGCAGCTCGGTTCGAAGCCTCCGGGCACGGGAGGTGCTCGTCTTCGACCTCAGCCTCTTGGAGGCTCTAGACGCCGACGCGCGCGAGGGGATCCGGGCGAGCAGGCCGGTAGTGGTCACCGGCGCCACCGATCCGCGGTCGCGGGCACTCGCATCCAGCCTCGATGCGAGCGACTACCTCGTCAAACCCATCGAGCTGGAGGAGCTGGCCGCCGCCATCAACCGCCGGCTGGCGGAGAAGTGATGGTGAACACGTGTTCGCCTTCGGACATCGGGTATTGCGACCTTTTGGCCGCAGCTTTGGTAGGGTGACGTCGGTTCTGCAGCGTCTCCGGTACGCGAGAAGGAACCCGAGGGGTAGGTGCAACGCATTAATCGCTACATGACCCATGCCGTGGTGCTCGCTTTAGCGAGTGCCATTTTCGGCTACAGCGCCACGGACCGAAACTTCTACTCGAACTTCCATGCAGGTCCTGTTGCCGATGCCGCCGCGTACGAGGGACTTGCCATCGGTGACCTCTCACTCGGCCGCGACAGCGTCATCATCAAACCGATTTCCGTTCCAACGTCGCCGCTTGTAAGCCGGGCTCCGATCGTGCACATCGTTGCGCCGGATGACACTCTGGAGAGCATCGGCCGCCAGTACAACCTCTCCTGGAGGGAGGTGGTCTGGTCGAATCCAGGCCTGCGGATGCCCCTCACTGTGGGTCGGCCGATCAAGCTGCCACCGGTGCGGGGCGTGGTGGTGGTCGTCAGGAATGGCGATACGCCGGCTAGCCTTGCCACCAAATACGGCGTTGAGGAGACCACCCTGCTCGGCTTCAACGGACTTCGCGGTCCTCAGTTGACGCCGGGCTCGGTGCTTGTGCTTCCCGTGGATCCGGCCCAGGGTCCGAACCTGAGCACAGGTGTGCCGGCCGACCCGCTCAAACCTGGCCAGTTCCTATGTCCGATCGCCGGCGCCCAGATCATCCAGCGGTTCGGGCCGACGTCGTTCGAAGTAGAACCGCCGTTTGGGGGTTATCTGCATTTCCACACCGGCGTCGATTTGCTCGCCGGCTACGGCACACCGATCCTGGCCGCAGCGGGTGGAAGGGTGACGGCAGCCGGTAACGCGGACTACTTCGGGACCCGCGTCGAGGTGACCGACAGTTTTGGCCTCGTCGAGGTCTACGCCCACATGTCGCTAGTGAACGTAGCCGTCGGGCACGAGATCCAGCAGGGCGAGTTGGTCGGCTTTGTCGGCAGTACGGGTCTCTCGGTTGGGGCGCATCTGCATTTTCAGCTCGAAGTCGGCGGCCTGCCGACTGACCCGGGCACGATCGGCTGCTAGCCTCGTTGGCGGACCGCTAACGCCCGGGGGCCGAAAGTCCCGTGAGTCACCGGTCGGCTGGCACGAGATCTTGCGCTCCACTCTGCGGCATGCTGGCGACGATGCCTCGCAAGACCCTTTTGAAGCAGGAATGTCCGCTGGCGTTTGTGGTGCTCGCGTGGGTGATGTACATAGGCGGCACGGTGGGGTTGGTGGTCATGCGGCAATGGATCCTCGCCGGCACCTGGATCGTGCTGGCGCCAGTCACCATGTGGGCGTATGTCAAGTGGTTCCCGGCGATCTCGCCCTTGATGGGATACGGCAGCGTGAACGATGTGCCGGCCGTGCCGGCGCGGAGTACCGCCACCGTGACTCTTTACACCGCACTCGGATGTCCGTTCTGCCCGATAGTCACGCGCCGGCTGCGCGAGCTTCAGCCGAAAATGGGATTCGCCCTTCGTGAGGTCGACGTCACAGCCCGGCCAGACATCCTCACGCGGAAGGGGGTCTGGTCGGTGCCGGTCATCGAGGTAGGCGACCGGCGAATCGTCGGTCACGCGACCAGCGAACAGCTTGGCGCCTTGATCGCGAGCGCTACAAGTCAGGCTGCGCAGGCAGAGCCGTCGCAACTGGTTTCAATGACGTCGCGAAACGTCTAGTCTCAATACTCTATATCGCCGAGAGGACGACCGAGAACACTGCGCATCAGCGACGGTCAACCGTCAAATGGCGGCAAGACCACCGTGAAGACCGCACCCCGGCGGCTGCCCTCGAACAAGAGTTGCCCTTGCTGCCAGGGTGCGACGTGCTCCTATATGAGCCCGATTACGAACAGGAGGTCACCACCTGACCTGGGAGCCTGAGAGAACTGGTTTCTCTCACGAGCTCCCAGCCGCCACGGTGTCTGATCTACCCAGGGACAGCGCCAGACAAGTTCAGTCAGGGCTAAGCGGGGGTCCCAGCAGGGCCATGTCATATTTTTCGAAGAGCGCTGCGATGACCTCGCGATCTGGATGCGCACCCCGCGAAATCGGGCCCAACTCCTCGTAGAACTTGTGGCCGCCTCCGGGCGTGTAGACCACAACGATCTCGCCTGGCTCATCGGTCAGATTCAGGAAGGCGTGTGGGACTCTTGACGGGAGGTATGCAAAGCCGCCTTCCTGGCAGTAGAAGACCTCGTCTCCAATCCTGATTTTGTACCGTCCTTTGAGAACGTGGATCGTCTCTTCCTGGTTGTGGTGAACGTGTAGAGGAGGGCCGCCATGCGGCGCAACCTCGACGATGAAATAGTCGAATGCTCCGCCGGTATCCTCGCCCGTGACCTTAAAGATCAGATCGCGACCAGGGCCGGATTGGAGACGCAAGCCCTCCCCTTGGGCTAGAACCTTCGGTTGGCTAGTTGTGACTTTCATGTCATGCCTCCTAGGCGTAAGTGGTTAGGGGCCAGACTATATGGTGCCTAGCAAAATGTCAAGGCCCTTATAATTAGGCACCAAACCGATGGAGATGCCGATCCGCGTCAGCCGGGACTTCGCCGCGACGTACCCTGACGGCAGCGCCTCGGCGACCGAGTGCGCGATGAACCTCGCCCGCACCGGCGACCTCGTCCTCGGGCGGGTCGCCTCGGCGCTGCAGCCGCTGGACATCAGTCCGGCCGGAGGGTTGGTGTTGGGCATCCTCAAAGATGCCGGCCGGCCCTGCCCGCCGAACTACATCAGTGAGCGGTTGATCGTTAGTCGGGCCACTGTGACGGGTGTGCTGGACACCTTGGTCAAGCGAGGTCTAGTGCGCCGGGAATCGCATCCGACGGACCGGCGGATGGTCCTCGTTCACCTTACGAAGGCCGGCTCTCGCATGGCCGACACGGTTCGCCGTACGGTGCATCGAGGGGAGGCGGAGTGGATGGGTTCATTGAGCGAACCTGAACGTGCTCGATTGACCGAGCTCCTCGGGAAGCTTCAGAGGCATATGGCCCAGTAGCGCCCGCGCTCGCGACGGAGTCGAACGTCGGGCTCGGTCAGCCGCCGAACGGCGGGAGAATGACCGTGAAGACCGCGCCGCGCCGGTTGCCTTCGAACAAGAGTTGGCCCTGATGCTCGCGCACGATGCCGTATGACATGAAGAGACCGAGACCCGTGCCGCCCTCCTTGGTCGTGAAGTGTGGCTCGAACAACCTGTGGCGCTGGTCTTCGGAGATGCCGGGTCCGTTATCGCCGATGCTGAAGTAGGGCCATCCGTTTCCCCGCCTTCCAGTGGTGGCCTCAACCCGACCGCCCTGGCCCACCGCATCGATGGCGTTGTTCACCAAATTGGTGATCACCTCCCGCATCAGCAGTGGATCTGCGCGCACGTTGACCACGTCCGGCGACTCGCGAGTTGCGAGTTGGACTTCCTTGGCCCGGGCTCGTGGCCGCGCCATCCCGAGAGCGCGAGTCACGAGCTCGTTGAGGTCGACGGGGCCGGTGGCGTAGGTCACGCGGGGCGTGGCGCCTTGGGAGAGGCTATGCAGAACGGTGACCGCATCATTGGCGGCTGCGGTGGCGGTCTCGAAGCTTTCGCGGTCGATCGGGTCGAGGCGGCGTGTGTCAATCTCGCGCAAATAACCCAAGGCGTTGGCCATGTGATTCCTGAGGTTGTGGACGACGCCCTCGACGGCCCGGCTGTGGAAGAGGTGGCGGTCCGCGTCGGAGAGTTCGGACTCGAGGACTCTGCGCACGCGCCTGCCGGCGATTGTGTCGGTGAGAGCGAGGGAAAGCACACAAACGATGGTGGCAAGTAAGAATCCGAGCAACGAACCGTCAAGAACGTAGCTAAGGAGCAAGGACGCAAGTCCCATGTAGGCGAACGCAGCAAAGAAGGAGGGCGTGAAGTTAATCCGGGCGATGGCGCGGACTGATTCGGCCCGTAATAGTGACAAGCCGACCGCGACAATTATGAGATCAGTCACGCCCAACGTTAGGAGAACCAGGACTCGCGGGGCGAGAGCGAGGTTGTCGGCTGCCCGCAACTCCGATGCGACAGTTGCCGTCAGCGAAGCCATTGCTGCGTAGAAAATGGCGTTTACTAGGATCGCTCGAATGCCACGTGGCAACTGGCCGAACGCGATTGCCAATGAGATGATCGTGGCGTGAAGGGGGTTCGTCAGGATTACTGTCGCGCCCATAGCCACGGAGCCGAGAGTGAGGTGCCCTCGGTCCAAACGCACGTCCGCTCGGTTGAGAGCGACCGAGAGGATGAATAGATAAATCACCTCGACTATGTCATCGGGATGCGATGTGTCGTATTGGCGATCCCAAACGTTGATGCCGACGACGCCCAGCGCTAGAAGCAGAAAATAGACGTAGGCAGCGACAGACCGATTCAAGTCTTCTTGCTAAGCTGCGCGCATCGCGAAAGCTGCGTCGGACCGTAAGGAGTACCGGGTGCTCGTCGTCGACGACAGCGTGCTGCCTCGGGCGGCCGCTCGAACGATGCTAGGCACCGCGACCGGCTTGCGCCTAGTTGGCGAGGCGTCCTCCGGATCGGAGGCACTCCAGGTAATGGCGAGCGTCAAAGCAGACCTGGTATTGATGGACGTCCACATGCCCGGTATGGATGGAGCGGCGACCACAATCGAGCTCTTGGCCCAGTATCCAGGCGTAAAGGTCATCGCATGGACTGTATCGGAGTCGAGTGACGATCTCCTGCGGATGATGCGGGCCGGCTGCTCGGGATACATCCTCAAGGACGTTGGGCCGGGTGAGCTGCAGCGGGGACTGTGGTCAGCCGTCCGAAGTGAGAGCCCGGTGCCACGGAAAATGATCCCGGAAGTTCTCCGCCGGGTGACCGAACAGACGCCGCTATCGCAAGGCGCCAGCAAGGTGGCGCTGACATCCCGGGAGATGCAGATCCTGCGAGGTATAGCGAAGGGACTCCCGACCAAGCGCCTCGCGCAGCAGCTTGGTCTCAGAGTGCCTTCCGTCGAGACGCATTTGCACAACTTGTTCCGCAAGCTAAACGCCGCCAACCGCGGTGAAGCTGTGAGCACGGCCATGAAATTGGGACTCATCACCCTGGCTGATCTCTAGTTTCTTCCTCATAGATTCCCATGAGGGGTGCCCATGGTTCTCCATGAGGGCGTCTACAGGGAATTGACGATACCTATCGGATGTCCCACTTGTGACACTCATTGACGTGACATGGTCGACTCGGGGCGCGGAAATCTAGGGAAAGAGGGGGAGATTGGCATGGTACGTATATTTAGGCGGTTGCTACGGGGCGGCACAAAGCAGCGCGTAGTCGGAGCCTGGATTCTGTAAGAACAGATCGGATGGTGGGCTCGCGCTAGGCGGCCCACAGGGGCTTAAACGCAATTCCCGAGGTCTAGAATTCCAGCGTCTTGCCCCCTTATCGATCGCTAGCTTGGTCGGCACGTCTATATGCCGCCTTGGTCATTGGCGTCGGCATAGTCGTAGTTCCGCTCGGGTGGCTGCTCCACCCTAGCGCCAGCGTTCTACCAGAGCGGCTCTTGCCGACCCTCCTCTACCTCGGTGTCGGCACCCAGATCGCAGCCCTTCGCCCTATTCCTTGGCGTACGGGTCGCCAATCGGTCGTCGACCCATTACTGGTGGCGACTGGCTTGTGCGCGCCTGGCTGGGGCGTGGGTTTGGTGGCGTGGCTCGCCCAGTTTGACGGTCGTGTTCCAGGCCGGGCCATTCCATGGTGGGCGTTTTTTTACAATCGCGCGGTTTTTGCAATCGCCCACGTCCTACCGTCGGTTGCGGTCACAGCCATTTCAGTCGACGATTGGTGGGGTTGGCCCGTAAGAACGGCGAGCTATGTCGTCACGGCGGTCGGCCTTCAGTACTTCATGACCGCTCTCGTGGTGTCGTTCGTGCGCCGAACGTCGGTGTGGACGACCCTGTTCGAGAACGTTGGATTGCCAACCCTGATGGCAACTCTCGCTCTCAGCTTCTCAGGTGGGATTCTTTTCCTCCTGCTCCAGACTCAGCCCTTTCCGGTCGGCTACATCATGGCGCCGGGGCTGTTTGGATTCGTGTTGGCCGTTCGCGGAAACGTAGCCGACGCACAACGCCAAGGCGAGCTTAAGGATCAAACGCTAGATCTGGCGGCTCAAGCGTTGGACGCACGGGATCGTTACACCGAGTCGCACTCGATTCGCGTCTCCGAACTTGCAGGGAAACTTGGCGAGCAACTGGAATTGGGCGACCGGGAGTGCGAGCTCATTCGCACCGCTGGCTCCCTGCACGACCTTGGCAAGATCGGAGTTCGCGATGACATCCTCAACAAGCCCGGCCCGTTGACGGAAGAAGAGTGGGAGGTCATGAGGCGGCACCCGGACATTGGGGCGGATATGATCGCTCAACACTCCGCCCTCGCCGAGGTCGCCCCCCTTGTGCGCCACCACCATGAGCGATGGGACGGTTCCGGTTATCCAGCCGGCCTGAAAGGTGACGTGATTCCGTTTGGAGCCCGCATTTTGGCAGTTGCGGACTCCTTTGACACTATTACTGGACCGCGTCTTTACAGGCAATCGTTGATGACGCCGATCGAGGGAGTCGAGGATATTAGCCGTCGCGCAGACCACTGGTACGACCCCAATGTCGTTGACGCGCTGCGCGAGGTTCACGGACTCAAACCACTCGAACTCGCCAACCGGTCCGAAGTTCCACGCCGCATCACCAGCCTGCGAGTCCTGCGTGCCAACCCGTGGTTCAGCAGCCTGCTCACAGCGATCGGAATATCGTCTATCGGCGACCCGCTGACCCAGGTCGCGACGCTGGTCCTCATTTACACGGCTACGAGACATGACGCTCGTATGGTCGCCCTCGCCTTCATTGTTCAGGCGCTAGCAACAATCGTTATGAGCAGTGTCCTTGGCGGTGTCGCTGACAAGTTGCCTCGAAAGCCGCTCATCGTCATCCTGGAACTTCTTCGAGCCGCTATCCTCGTGGCAACGCCTGCCTTGACCCAGGTCGACCAGGCAGTCGGGCGGACCGGGGCGCGCTGGTGGTTAATCATCCCGGTGTTGTTCGCCCTCGCGTCGATCAACGCGGTAGTACAGCCAGCCCGTCAAGCTGCCATCCCCGGCCTCGTGCCCGCCGGTCAGGTTGGGAAGGCAAACGCTCTGGTGGTGGCAACTACGATGGTCACAAGCGCGGTTGGTTTTGCGCTTGCCGCAGCCATCTTAAGCTTGTTCCCGCTTCCGGCTTTGTTCTTCGCTGATGCGGCCACTTTCGTTCTCGCGGCGGCGATAATGGTCGGCATCCCGAGCCTCGGAGGTGGAAGGGCATCAGCGCAAGTTTCAGGGGCGTTGAGAAGAACTTGGTCGATCGCGGCGGCTAGACCCCAGCTTGTAATCGGCGTAGTGGCAGCGTTCTTCCTCTCGATCTCCTTTCCAGCGCTACTCGCCCTCGCGTATAGGGTCTCGAACAGCGGTGGACAAACCTATTCGATGCTTGAGGTCGTACTTTCAGTAGGCGTACTCGCGGGGTCAATCGCAGTCGGCAGGTTTGCCGCGATTGGTAGCATGCGTACGGTTGGAGCAGGGCTGTTCGTAACCGGCGTCGTGTCGATCGCCATTGCATTGCAGCCGCCATTCCTTGTTCTAGCCGTGCTCCTGTTCCTGGCTTCAATAGGCAATCCCATATACGCGGTGGCTAACCAAACTGCCCTCATGGAAGCAGCAGACGCGTCCAATCGAGGTGCCGTGATGGCCACGCGCTTCGGCCTCGTCCAAACGGCAAGTATTGCGGGTGCCGCGGTGGGCGGACTCGTCACATCCGCATTTGGATCTTTTGGACCATTTGCGGCCTACGGCGTTCTTGGAGTCGGGCTCGTGTTGCTGGCCTTGTACGCTCTGGCTGCCGGGCGCAGCACCGTGAACCCGATCCATGGCGCCGCCTACGAAGAAGCCCAGGTTCGGGCGGCCGC
>DASWBB010000107.1:0-2580 GCA_036390875.1 Candidatus Dormiibacterota bacterium | reverse complement strand
GTGGCCCGTCAGCCTGCAAGCGACGCTACTTCGCCGAACGCGAGCGCGACGCTTCTCGGCAGTCACTGGCTAAGCGTCGCACCCGAGGAGACGTCCAACAATCCGATTCGCGCTCAAGTACGGGTTCGGACCTGTCAAGGCCGGTCGAAAAGTGGACCACTTGCGCCGGTTGAAAAGTGGACCACCTTGGCGGGACTGGGAAGAGTTGTAGGACCCTTGGGGAGCGCCTGTCGACGCGAAGGCCGAGCCCCGAGGGGCGAGGCCTGAGCGGCGATAGGCGCTCTTAAGTGCTTCGATCGGGGGTGGGGTCGACGATCGGCGCGTTGTGCGGCGTGCTGCGGCCCTCGGCGAGCTCGCCGCAAGGGATTGGTCACCCGATTTCGGGGGTCTTGGCGGGTGGTGGGGAGCCGAGGTCCTTGTCCTTGAGCCGGTACGAATCGCCTTTGAGGTTGAGGATCTCGGCATGGTGGACGAGCCGGTCGATCATCGCGGCGGCGACGACGTCGTCGCCGAAGATCTCGCCCCAGCGGGAAAACGGTTTGTTCGAGGTGACGATCATCGACGCGCGCTCATACCGGGAAGACACGAGCGCGAACATCAGGTTCGCGGCTTGGGGGTCGAACGGGATGTAGCCAACCTCGTCGACGATCAGCAATGGGATCCGGCGAAGCGCGGCGAGCTCGTCCTCGAGGCGGCCGTCGTGTTTGGCGTCGGCGAGCCGGGCGACCCATTCGGTCGCGGTGCGGAAGAGCACGCGGTGACCGGCGAGGCAGGCGCGGATCCCCAGCGCGATGCTGAGGTGTGTCTTGCCGGTACCGGGCGGGCCCAACGCGACGATGCAGTCCTTGGCGTGTAGGAAGTCGAGCTGGCCGAGATGCTCGATCACGGTCTTCTTCGCGCTGCGCTGGAAGGTGAAGTCGAACTCCTCCAGCGTCTTGCGGGCCGGGAACCGCGCCTGGCGGATGCGGGCCTCGCCGCCGTGGCTGTCGCGGGCGGAGACCTCGGTTTCAAGCAGCGTCTGCACGAACCGTTCGTAGCTCCACTCCTCAGCCCGAGCGCGGTCGACGAGCTTCGGCAGAGCCCTGGCGGCGGCGGGTGCCTTCAAAGCGCGGAACAGGTGCGCGAGCTCGGCCTGCTGGCCCATCACGCCGCCTCGGCCACCTCGTCGTAGACCGATAGGTCGCGCAGCTGCACGTCATCGCCGACCGGGGGCTTGCCCCGGTAGCGCGCACGTCGCAGCTGCTCGAGCGCCTGCTGGTGGGCCGGGTCGGTGAACTCCTGGCCGGCGGCGAACACGCGCCGATGTTTGGCGGCGAGCTCGCCGGTATCGAGCGCGACCGCGATCACCTCGCGCTGCGAGACGCGCACCTCCACACGCCGGCCGACCAGCCGGGGATCGAGCGAGTAGTCGTTGCGGTCGACGTGCACGTATGGCTGCGGCGGTACCCGGATGACGATCCGGCGGTCGAGATCCGGACCCGGCTCGAGCAGCGGCCGCATACTCTCGCGCTCGCGGTCCAGCCGATCGACCGGCCGCTCTCTGAGCGTGCGATGCAGCCTGACGTTCGCGCGCCCATCGAACCAGCGGTCCAGCTGATCCTGGAAGTCAAGCTCGTTGGCGAACGAGCGACCCGGCTCGAAGCTGGTCTCCATGAACCCCTGCAGCCGTTCGCTGACGCCCTTCGCCTGACAGTCCCCGGGGTCGAGGATCCGCCAGCCAACCGACAACTGCCCACAGAACGACGCGAACTCCTCGGTCGGCCGCCCGCCACCGGCGTGCAGGCACCCCTCGCGATCAACCACGAGGCGCTCCGGCAGCGCGCCGGCCCGCGACACGCAGCGGCGCATCCCCCAAAGCACATCAGGTGCTTCCTTGGAGAACACCAGCGCGCCGGCGCCGAACCGCGAGTAGCCCAGCACGCCGACGACCACGTAACCCTTGCGCGTCTGGCTGTAGCCGACCGGGATCTCCCGCTTGGGCTGCCAGAGATCGAACTGCAACACGTCCCCGGGCCGATACATGGTGCGCTGGAACGTGCGTTGATCGCGGAAGAACGGGCGCACCTCGCGCACGTAGTCATCGACGATCGTCTTGCCGCCATCGAACCCGGACTCGATCAGGATCTCGCGGATCCGCTGACTCTCGATCCCAGGATCCTCGCGCAGCAACCGGTGCACCTCGTCCTTGAACGGGTCGAGCTTCGACCCCCGCGCCCGACGCGCATAACTCGGAGGCGCCGGCGAGCTCAACGCCCTGCGGATCGTCTCCCGGTGAAGCCCCGTCCGCCGGCGGATCTCCCTAATCGCCAGCCCCTCGACGAACCGCATCCGACGAACCTCGGCCCACTGCTCCACGTTGACCACCCCTCATCTCCTGACACCGATCGACGACGATCGCACCAGGCTCGGCACCCACCCGGACGGCACCATCCGCCTCAGGCGGTCCAGTTTTCAACCGGCGTAGGTGGTCCAGTATTCAGCCGGCGACGACAGACGCACGCGTTCCGCGCATCGGAGGACGCTCGCCGTCTCGGGTCAAGATGCCCGTGGCGGCGCAAACGCACATCTTTCAATGGTGGA
>DASWBB010000106.1:0-26630 GCA_036390875.1 Candidatus Dormiibacterota bacterium | reverse complement strand
ATATTCGAGGTGCTCAAATAAGCCGCCGCGGCCGGCGTTGGACGCAGCAACAAGGTCACGAGTATTCCCACGAGCGCGACGACTACGCCTAACCTCCGAGGGAGTCGGACGGGGCCCTTCTTGACGAGTTCACTAGACACTGTGGTTCTCCTTGTGAATGCTGACTTCGCGAATCTGGAAGTCGCTGCTCCGACCTTGATCGGAGGCGCTTAAGAGGGGCTAAAGGCTCGCTTAAGTGGAAGGCGACGCGCCAAAGGGCCGCGCGATCGCTCAACCAGCCCTGAGGTCACGAGCTCGCGCGCTTCGGGCTGTTCACATGTCGCGGCAGGTTTCCAGCCGACAGCGGTTAGACGAGGATCAATCCGGGTTTTCCGGGTGCGGGACTCAGATTCTGAGGCTGGTGGCATTCCGGGGGATTTTCTCCTACTGGCTTGGCTCTAGGGCTGGGATCGCCCGTGCTGGACGACCAGGATCCCATCCCGACACTGGCCGCACGTCCAGCTGGATTCGCTGAGATGCGCGGAGGTCCACTGCTGTGGCTGTCATCTTGGCTGTCAAAGCCGGGAAAAGTGGCGGGGATGGATGGGAATCGAACCCACCCAGGACGCCTCAGCAGCGCCCCGCAAACGGTTTTGAAGACCGCGGGAGGCACCAGCCCCCGAACATCCCCAGCTGAAAAGATGCTATTCCGTCAGCGGGATGCCGATGCCCTCGACCCCAAGCGGTTCCGCGTGGCGGGTAAGGAGGCCGACCAGGAAGCTCAGCACGCGATCGACCTGCGACGGGCCGACGATCGTGGCCACAAGGGTCGGCTCGGGTGAGCGAAAGGCGCCCAGCTTGCCTTCCTTGGCGACCCGGGCGAAGCCACGCGTCCCGGACTGGATGAAGGTGACCCGGACCTTTGCGTAGCGGTCGCCCGAATGGACCAGGGTCATCGGGCTCTGCCGCCGAACCTCCCAGGCCCTGATCTCCTGCCGCTTGATCCGCCCCTGCAAGGTGGCGAGGAAGCGCTTCCCACCCGGGTCCTTGCCGGTGTAGATCGCAACCTGCACGCGAGAACAATAGCCAGCTTTGAGTCGGGCCGCGAAAGGAAGCTCTAGATCAGGGCTTCGAGCTTGGCCTTGAGGTCGCCTTTCATGTTGGGGCGGTAGCCCACCGTCCGATCCGCAGGCTTGCCGTCCTTGAAGATGATCACGGTCGGGATCGACATGATCCCAAGCGACACGGGCGTCGCGGGGTTCTCATCGATGTCCATCTTCATGACCGTCACCTTGTCGCCCAGCTCACCGTGCAGCTGCTCGACGATGGGCGCGATCATGCGGCACGGGCCGCACCAGGCCGCCCAGAAATCGACCAGCACCGGCCCGTCAGCCTTCAGGACGACGGACTCGAATTCGGCATCGGTGACCGCATGTATATCGCTCATCTAGGAGGCTTTCCTTTCCGTTTTGGAATCCGACTTCGACGTGGACTTCGACTCCGATTTCGGTTTCGACTCCGACTTGGACTCCGGTTTGGACTCGGGCTTCGAGTCGGTCTTGCTGTCCGAGCCGGCCACTGCCTTGTCGGAACCCTGAGCGGCTCCGTTGCTCGAGGCCGCCGCAGCGCCCTTTCCCGACCCGTAGTCGGTGGTGTAAAACCCGCTGCCCTTGAAGCTGATTCCGACCGGATAGAGGATCTTGTTGAGCTTCCCCTGGCACTTGGGGCAAGCCTTCAACGGCTGGTCGCTCATCCTCTGCTGGATCTCGAACTCGTGGCCGCAATTGCTGCAGCGATAACCATAAGTGGGCATTTTTGTCTCTTTTTTCGGGTCCCTAACTATAGCCGCCGGTTGGGGTCGAGCCTGAGAAATACCATCCCGGATGGCGGCTTCGGGTAAAAGTAGGTGCTCTTCTGAGGAAGTACCTTCCCCTCCTGCGCCAGCTTCAAAACCTGCCTCAGGTCGGGCGCGTCCAGGAAAAAAGCGCCCACTCCGACACCATCATCCACCCAGCGGACAGCCTCGCCGGCGTCGCGGGTGTAAAGAAGAAAGTCTTCGGGGCTGCGCCGGCCCAGGATGTTGTCGATCACCTGCTCGTGTAACTCCACCAACGCCACGTTCCCTTCCAACGGCAGCACCTGAAACCGGTGGTCGTGATATGCGCCAGCCGCCACCCGACCGCGGAGAGCGGCAAGGGTCGCCTCCAGCGACGGCGATTCCTCGCCGCCGGTGACGGCCACGCCGGCCTTCAGGACCCGGTGTGTGGGCAGGACTTCCAGGCCGGGATCGTCGATGTCGGTGAGCAGCGCCAGGGTGAATCGGGAGGCGGCGTCTGGCGGGCCGCCGACCTCATCGGC
The DNA here is from genome assembly GCA_036390875.1 of Candidatus Dormiibacterota bacterium. Lineage (GTDB taxonomy): Bacteria > Chloroflexota > Dormibacteria > Dormibacterales > Dormibacteraceae > UBA10449. The sequence continues at coordinate 24,293 of DASWBB010000106.1, read as the reverse complement.
GTAGGCGAGCGCGGTCTCGTAACGGTGGTGCCCGTCGGCGATGAGCACCGGCAGGCTCTCAAATGCGGCATGCACGGCGGCGTGGATCACGGGGTCGGTCACCGTCCACAGGCGATGCGCGGTCCCCTCAGGTCCCTGAAACTCGACCGCCGGCGCCCGCCGGCTGACGACCTCGGTTATCTGCTGCAGCCCGGTCACGCGTCCCTCATAGACAAACCAGAGCGGCTCGAGGCTCAAGTGCGTGGCCTGCATGAGCGCCAGCCGGTCTTCCTTCGGCCCTCGATGCGTGCGCTCGTGTGGCAGCACCACGCGTTCTTCGTACGGCTGCAGGCGCAGTGCGGCGATGAGGTCGCGGCGGCGGCGGCCGTCGAAGGCGACCTCATGGACGTACATCGACGGCTCGTCGGCCTGGACAATGCCGTCGCGCTCCCACTCCTCGAACGTCGTGCCCGCGCGCTCGTAATCGGTGCCCGGCCGCGTGACGTGAACCACGTTGAAAGGCGAGAGCGATCGGTATCGGGCAAGCTCGGCCTCCGAGATGACGTCGTAAGGAAGAGCGACCAGCCGGCTCAGATCGCCGGCGCGTGAAAGGCGGTACCGGATGCCGGCCAGCGCCCTTACGTCAGCTATCGGAGGGGCCCCCGAGCTCCACGTAGCGGAGGTCGGACATACCGGCCACCTCGCGGAGGCGCGCCAGCACGTCGGCGCCGACGGGATCGTCGACGGCGAGAATCATCATCGCGTTGCCGCGGGGGGCGTCACGCCCGACCTGCATGCTCGCGATGTTGACGTCGTGCTTGCCCAGGATCGTGCCAAAGCTGCCCACCACACCCGGCCGGTCGTCGTGGCGGCTGACCAGAAAGCGGCCCTCGGGCACGAGGTCGACGCGAAACGAGTCGATCCGAACCACGCGGGGCTCGCCCATGAGCACCGTGCCGGCGAGCTCGTGCCCCTGCATGCGGAGCGTGACGAGGCTCGCGTAGCTTCCGTGTACGGGACTTCGCCGTTCGATCAGCTTCACGCCTCGGCTGGAAGCGATCAGCCGCGCGTTGACCGCGTTGATGCGGTCTTCCGTGAACGGCTGCAGGACGCCTCTGATCGCAGCCGCGACGAGAAGGTTGACGTCATGCTCGGCCAGCTCGCCCTCGCACTCGAGCTCGATCGCGTTCACCCTTCCGCCGAACATCTGGCGGTGCAGCGAGGCCAGGCGCTCGGTGAGCAGCGCGAACGGACGCAGATAGGCGAGCTCCTCCGGCGGCAGCGCGGGCGCGTTGACCGCGTATCGCGGCAGGTCACCCGCCAGCACCGCCGCCACCTCTTCCGCCACGTCATACGCGACCGATGCCTGGGCCTCGATCGTGGACGCCGCGATGTGGGGGGTGGCGATGAAATTGGGGAGCCGGAACAGCGGACTGTCGCCCGCGGGCTCGTGCTCGAACACGTCCGCCGCAGCGGCCGCCAGCCGTCCGGACTCCAGCGCTTCGCACAGTGCCGCCTCGTCCACGATTCCGCCGCGGGCGGTGTTGATGAGCCGCGCGGTCGGCTTGAGCATCGCCAGCTCTCGGGCGCCGATGAGGTGGCGGTTGGCGTCGACGAGCGGCACGTGGACGGTCACGAAATCGGCTCGCTCGAGAAGCTCGCTCAGCGCGACCAGCTCCACGTTGAAGAGCTCGGCGCGGTCAGCCGATACGACCGGGTCGTAAGCCACGACCTCCATCTCCAGCCCGTGCGCACGCTTGGCGACCTCCGAGCCGACATTGCCGAGGCCGATGACCCCCAACGTCTTGCCGCGGATCTCGGTCCCGATGAACTTCGATCGAGTCCATTCCCCGCGCTTCACCGAGGCGTCCGCCTGGGGCACCGAACGCGCGAGCGCGAAGAGCAGCGCGATGGTGTGCTCCGCCGCGGCGACGATGTTGCCGCGCGGCGCGTTGACGACGAGGATGCCCTTGCGCGTGGCGGCCGCGACGTCGATGTTGTCGACCCCCACGCCTGCGCGCCCGACCACCCGCAGCAGGCGACCGGCTTCGAGGATCGGCGCGGTCACCTTCGTCTCGCTGCGCACCACGAGGGCGTCGAACTCGGGGATGCGCTCGATCAGGTCGGCTTCGCTGAGCTTGCCGGATACGGTGACCTCACCCGCGCGGCGCAGCCGCTCGAGTCCATCCTCGGCGAGCGGGTCGGCGACGAGGATCCGGGGCAAGAATCCGGCCTAGGCCGGGACGCCTTGCAGCGAAGCCGTGGCCGCGGCCACGGCTCGGCCCTGAGCCGGGGCGATGTCCAGCTCCTCGAGTGCTTGCTCGATCGCCCACAGCACCTGCACCACGTCGCCCTCGGCGACCGCGCCCAGGTGCCCCACCCGGACCATCTTCCCGGCCATCTTGCCCTGGCCGCCGGCGATGACGACGCCAAAATGCTCGTCGAGGAGCTTGCGCAGCGCTGCGACGTCGACCCCGGGCGGCGGCACGGCAGACGTGACGGTGTTCGAGCGGAAGCCCTCCTGCGCGAAGAGCTGAAAGCCCAGCGACAGCAGCCCCGATTGCGTGGCACGCGCCAGGCGGGCGTGGCGTTCGTAGACATGCTCCAGGCCCTCTTCCTCGAGCATGCGCAGCCCTTCCTGAAGCGCGAACGCGACGCTCACCGCCGGCGTGAACGGCGTCATGCCTTTGTCGGCCCACGCTTTGGCTTCCTTCCAATCGAAGTAGAACCGGGGCGAGCGAGCCTTCGCCTGCTGCGCCCACGCGCGGTCGCTCACGCTCACCAACGCAAATCCCGGGGGCGCCATCCAACCCTTCTGCGATCCGCTCACCGCGACGTCGATTCCCCACGCGTCGGTCTCGATCGCGATCGAGCTGATGGAGCTCACTCCGTCCACGACCACGATGCGGCCGGCGTCGCGCGCGACCCGGGCCAGCTCGCGCAGCGGGTTGGTCAGCCCGGTCGACGTTTCGTTATGCGTGAGCAGCACCACGCCGGCTTTGGGATGGCGCTCGACCACGCGAGCCAGGTCGTCGGGGTCCACCGGCTGGCCCCACTCGAACTCCAGCCTCACGACGTCGGCGCCGTAGGCGGCGGCAAGGGCGGCGAAGCGCTCGCCGAAGTTGCCGCACAGCGCCACGATGACCTCATCGCCGGGCGAGACGAGGTTGGCGACGGCCGATTCGAGGCCGCCCGTGCCGGACGAAGTCAGCAGCAGCACATCGTTCGACGTCTTGAAGACACGCTTGGCGCCCGCGGTGATCTCGGCGAGGATCGCGGCAAACTCAGGCCCGCGGTGGTCGATCATGGGCCGGTTCATGCTGCGGACGACCCGCTCGGGAAGCGGCGTCGGGCCGGGGATGCGAAGCTGGGTCTGGAAGGTCATGGGCGCGCTCCGTTAGTGGCTTAGGCGGCGTGGGCAATTGTATCCCCCCACCCGCCCGGGGCCTGAAGGCCCGGGGCGACCTCCCCACGAGTGGGGAGGGAGACGCCTCGCTACCGCTAGTGCGATTCGGTTGTGTACGGAAGCAGGGCGATCGCCCGCGCGCGCTCGAGCGCCGTTGTGAGCGGACGCTGGTGGCGGGCGCATGTGCCCGTCACGCGACGCGGCAGGATCTTGCCGCGGTCGCTCACGAAGCGCCGCAGGCGCGAGATCTCCTTGTAATCGATGTACGCGATCTTCTCCATGCAGAAGCTGCACACCTTGCGGTGCTGGCGCTTCGGACCCCGGCCCCCGCCGCCGGAGCCGGTGTCGCCGCGTGGTGAACGGTTGACTGCCATTTGTGTCTCCTAGAAGGGGATGTCGTCCGGGTCAACGTCGCGCGGCGCGTCGTCCGGAGCGGGAACGGGAACGTCGTCATGGGGCACTCCGGCGCCGCGGCTCGGTGCGGTAGCGCCGGCTCCGCCGCCGCTTCCGCGCGGCTCCAGGAACTGCACGTCGTTGGCGATGATCTCGGTCACGCGCCGCTTCTGGCCGTCCTGTCCCTCCCACGACCGGGTCTGGATGCGGCCCTCCACGAAAACGAGGGCGCCTTTGCGCGTGTACTGCGCCACCGTCTCGGCCAGGTTCCGCTTGCCGATCGGGTAGGCGACGATGTTGTGGTAGTCGGTGAACTCCTTCTTCTCGCCGTCAGGCCCGGTCGACCACCGGTTGGTCGCGATGCTGAAGTTGGTGACCGCGGTGCCGCTCGGCGTGTACCGCATCTCTGGGTCCTTGGTCAGCCGGCCGATGAGCAGCGCTTTGTTCAGGTTGGACATCTAATCCTCCTCCCGATCCCCGTTTGACCTGCCTGCCACCGCCTCCGCCTCGACCGCGATCGGCTCGAGGATCACCTCCGCCGGCGGCGGTGCGACGGCGGGGGCTGGCGCGGCCTTCTCCGGCTTGCGCACGATCAGGTGCCGGAGAACCTCTTCGGTGATCTTGAGCGCAGCCTCGAGCTCGGGGATGCGTTGTGGATCGATCCGGAAGTCCTGAAGGACATAGGCGCCCTCCTTCTGGTGCTTGACCTCGTACGCGAGCTTGCGCTTGCCCCAGAGGTTGGTCCGCTCGGCGGCGCCACCAGCGCGCTCGATCAGCGTGTTGACCCGCTTGATCACGTCCTGGACCTTTTCGTCATCCAGGTCGGCGCGAACGATGTACAGAACTTCGTAATCCCGCAACGGGGACCTCCTTCCTATGGGTTCAGGCCCCGTCAGGACGGACGGCGCAAGCCATCCGGCCGGGGCCAGAAAGGTTAAGTCGGTATTCTACCAAGGCATGGCCTCATCCACGCGATCGAAGGCGCCGCAGAAAGGGGCGAAGGGAAAATCTGGGCGCCGGCTGCCGCCCAAGGTCAAGACCGGCCCGGACATCCCCCTCCTTCCGATCGTCGTCGCGGGGCTGCTGGTGGCCCTGTTCGCCGGGATCATCATCTACTACGCCGTCAACAGCCGGCCGACCACGGTGGCGTCGGCCGCCGGGATCCCTTGTGACCAGCTCGAGCACACGCAGACCCACTACCACGCCGCCCTCCAGATCGTCCATGAAGGCGTGCTCACCCCCCTTCCAGGCGCCATCGGCATCCAGGGCAGCGAGAGCTCGCCCACGTGCTACTACTGGCTGCACGTGCACACCGCCAACCAGGATGTAATCCACATCGAGTCTCCCTCGAGCGACACCTTCACCCTGAGCCAATTCTTTGCGGTGTGGAATGCATGGTCGACGAGCAACGGCGGGCCGAAAGAGCCGCTCGACGCGACGCATGTTTCGACGTTCTCGCTCACGCCGGGCGAGAAGTTGTATGTCTACATCGACCTCGGCGACGGCAAGGGCCCACAGCTGTTCAGCGGCGACCCGAACACGATCGTCTTGAAGGCGCACGAGGTGATCAGCATCGAGATCAGCTCCGGACCGGCGACCCCGCCGCCCGGATTCGACTGGACCGCCGGCAGCAACGCAGGACTCTGAGGCGGCCGCCGTCCTGAACCCCACCGGCTAGGCTTCCAGTCGTGGCAGCTCAAGGAGGCCCGCCCACCTTCTCGGCGGACGGCTATTGGTGGTGGGACGGCGCCGCTTGGCAGCCCGCGATCTCGCCGGACCGGCGCTGGCGCTGGGACGGGCGGGCGTGGATCGGCATCGGGGAAACCCGCCCTCCGTCGTCAGGCCTCTCGACCGGGACGCTGGTCGCCATCATCGCGTCGACGGCGGTGGTGGTCCTGGTGGTCGTGTCTGTGCTCGCTTACATCGGTTTCAGCAGGATGAGCAGCATTTCATCAACCGGTGGCGTCATCACGACCTCGCCGGAATCACCCGCGCCCTCGAACACAGCCCCAACTGGCCCCATACCGTGCGACCAGCTCGAGCACACGCAGGTGCACTACCACGTCCTGCTGCGGATCTTCAATCAGGGCAACGCGGTGGCAATCCCCACCGATGTCGGCCGGACCGCAGCGTGCTTCTACTGGCTGCACATGCATGCCGGCGAGCCAGGGCTCATTCACGTCGAGTCGCCGGGCGACCGCATCTTCACGCTGGGTGACTTCTTCCAGGTGTGGGCCGAATGGGGAGGGAAACCGCAGCCGCTCGACTCATCTCACCTCTCATCGATCACGCTGACCGCGGATCAGAGGCTTCAGGTTTACGTCGATCGAGGCGACGGCGGCGGGCCTGTCGGTTTCCCCGGCGACCCGAAAGCGATCGTGTTGGAGCCGCACGAGATCATCACGCTCGAGATCACGCCGCCGATTGTGAACCCTGTGGGCTCTCCATTCCCAAGCGGTTTCTGATCGCTACCTGACGCCGACCTCGAGGAGCACCCTGGCGGCCCGGTAGTGCTCGAGCGCGTCATAGCCTCGCTCCGCGCGAAGCGCGCGGTCGGCGAGCCGGAGATGGGTCCGAACCGCCGTCTCCGGATTGCCGTGGCCGGTCGAAAACGTCTGGCCGCGCTCCAGCGCGCGCAGGCGCTCGAGACGGTGGCTGTCCCGATGCGCTGCGATGACCTTGCGTTCCTCGGCCAGGATCGCATCGGCTTGCTCAACACGCCCGATTGCGCGCAGAACCTCCGCTTGACAGAGCCGCGCATCGGTGCGGATCGGCCAGTCGGACGCGTCCACAGCATCCCCGAGCGCTGCGAGGGCGCGTCGCGCCTGGCCGCGTGCCACCAGGACCCGCGCCCTCTCCAGCGCCAGCTCACGATCGAGGTTCGGCAGCCTGCCTTCGAGCAGGTAGTCGACCTCCGTGCCGAGCCGGCCGGCGATGACACGCAGCACCCTGGTGGACGGCTGGCTGCGACCCAGCTCGACCTGGTTCAGGAACGCGCGGCTGAAGTCGCCGCCGCTGACCTTGGCCAGGCTCATGCCTCGCTGCTGCCGCAGGCGGCGAATGCGCTGGCCGAGGGTCTCCTGCCGGGGCACGGTCGAAGCTTACTGGATGTAAAGTCGGGGTTTACAGGCCGTTTGCCCGCGCTCCGCGGCTCAGCGCCCGGCGCAGCCGCCGGTCCTGATAGACGATGTGGTCGGCCATGCGGAGGAAGGCCTCGCGAAGGGGACCCGACTGGGCCTCGGCGCTGGTGAGCTGCCAGCTCACGACCTCCAGCTCCTGCCAGGTCGACCCGGCGCGGTCGCTGAAGGCCATGTGGACGCGGTCTTCCTCGGCCCAGGCTTCGAGCGTCGCCGAGCAGCGGTCGGCCCGGTTGGTGCCATCGGTCCAGTCGCCGACCGCGATCGAGAGCACGACTCGTGGATCCGCCTCTCGATGAAAGTGCTCGAAAAGGTCGGCGCGATAGATCGCGATCGGTTCGTCGTCTTCGTACATGACCCCGATCACGCTCTCGAACGGCGAGCCGCAATGCGTGCAGGCGCCAGACGAGAGCTGGTCATCGTGCTCGAGGCGAAGCACGCCCACTACAGATAGTCCTTGGGGTCGAGGCTGCGCGTGATGGTCGTGAAGTTCTGGAATCCGCTCGCGGTCACCATTCCGGTGTCCTCGATGCGCACGCCGCCGAGGCCGAGCTTGTAGAGCCCCGGCTCCACTGTGACGACGTCGCCTTCGCGCAGCGGCTCCTCGCTGGTCTGGCGGAGCGACGGCTCTTCATGCACATCAAGGCCAACGCCGTGGCCGGTGCTGTGGTTCATCTTGGCCACGCCCTCCGGTCCCTCGTAGCCGGCAGAGGTCGTCCCATAGCCGCGGTCGACCAGGACCTGGCACACGGCCAGGTGAACATCCTTGCCCAGGACGCCCGCCCGGATCGTCTCCACCCCGGCATCGAGCGCCTGGAGCGTCGCGGCATGCATGCGGCGAAACTCGTCGGGAATCTCGCCGACGACGACAGTGCGCGTGAGGTCGCCGTGGTAGTGGCTGCTGCGCCCGACGGGGAAGATGTCGATGATCACCGGCGCCCCCGCGCGAATCGGTCCCTGGCCTCGGAAATGCGGCATCGCGGACTCAGGCGAGCCGGCGATGATCATTTCCGGGCAGGTGAAGCCCATCTCGCCCAGGACAAGCTGGGCACGCGCATACAGGTGCTCCGAAGTCAGCGCCCCTCCGTTGGCCCAGAGCACGCCGTCTTTGATGTCAGCCGCCGCCAGCTGCCGGACCACCTCGACGACCGCCGCCTCGGCGGCCCGTTGGCTCGCCTGGATCGCTTCCGCCTCAGCCGTCGACTTGTGGCGGCGCTCGGCGAGAAACAGGTCGCGATCGACAATCGGCGTGACGCCTTCGGCCCGGAGGTCTTCGAACTGAGCCGCGTGGAGGCGAGGAGAAACGCGCGCCTCCTCGATGCCCCTCTCACGCAGCAGCCCGGCGGCCACGCGCGCCCACGACTTGTGTGCGTAGGCTTCACGGTCCTCGATCACCTGCGCCACCTTGCTCTGGGCGCGGGCACGCTCGATCTCGAGGGGACTGACCACGAGCACCTCATCGCCCTTGCCGAACCGGACGTACAGGCCGGACTCGACCGCGAATCCGGTGGCGTAGATGAAGTCGGCATCCTCGCCTCCTGTGGGAATGAGAACGATGGGCAAGGAGCTCGTGGGTGTCTCACGTCCCGGGATCCCCTCCGGGCCGCGCCTGCGGCGGGGCCCGCCTCCCCGCATTGCAGGGAGGCCAGAGCCGGCTTCACCCAACCCGGCGCGTCCTACCGCCAGGGCCACAGCCTGCAACAGCTCCAGCTGCTGGTCGTAGGCGCGTTTGGGCGGCCGGGCGCGGGCGCGGCCTTCCAGGTTCAGCTTCTCCTGGACCTCGTAGCCGCTCGTGTACGCGACCTCGTATCCGAGCTCTCGCAGTTGGGTCAGGTCGCGTCGCAAGGTCCGTTCGGATACACCTGCGCGCTCGGCGAGCTCGAGGGGGTTGAGGCCGGGCTCAGCAACGATCGCGGCGAGGATGTTGAGGAGACGCGCGAGCCGGCGGGCGCGATTCACCCCGCCCGGTTCATGAGCGGCTGGTTAGCCGATCTCTTCCCAGGAGGTGGTGTTGCCCTCAAACGGATCGGGCTCGGCCTCTTCCTGGTTCCCCACCTTCTGGTGGAACCTGCTGGCGATCATCTGGTAAGCCATCGCCTTGGGGATGCCCAGCTTGGTGAGCGACTTGACCTCGTCGGCCATGACCTTGTCGCGGGCGGTCTCGATTGCCGCCAGCACCTCTTCGATTGACGCCGTCCTTTTGACCATGAGTACCAGATCATACCCAAGCCAACCGTCCCCTAATCGCCCTTTAGACTTAGGCTTCGAATCTGCCGCAGGCACTAGTTGGGGGTGGGATGGCCGCTGATTACCCGACCGAAAAGATCCGGAACGTGGTCCTGCTCGGCCATTCACACGACGGCAAGACGACGCTGGCCGAGGCGATGCTGTTCGCTTCCGGCGCCGTGCCGCGTCTGGGCTCGACCGACCAGCAGACCGCGACCATGGACTTCGAGCCGGAGGAACAGAGGCGCAAGATCTCGATCAACCTGGGCGTGGGCTTCGCCGAGCACGGCGGCTTCAAGATCAACATCCTCGACGCGCCGGGATTCTTCGACTTCACGGGTCAGGTGCTCAGCGGCCTCCGTGTGGCCGAGGGGGCGGTCGTGGTGGTCGGTCCGACCAGCCAGCTGGCGGTCGGCGCAGAGATCGCCTGGGAGCACTGCAACCGCACCAACAAGCCGCGGATCGTAGTCGTCAACAAGCTCGACAAGGAGCATTCGGACTTCTACGGGGCGGTCGGCGCCATGCGCGAGCACCTCTCACCGCGGCCGTTTCCGCTTCACCTGCCGATTGGCGCGGAGCAGGACTTCCGAGGCATCGTCGACCTGCTGCATCTCAAGGCCTTTGTGACCACGGCCGACGGCAAGGGCAGCGAGGCTCCGATTCCCGACGACATGCAGAAGCTCGTCGACGAGTACCGCGGCCAGCTGATCGAGGCGGCGGCCGAGAGCGACGACTCGCTCCTCGAGAAGTACCTCGACGCAGGCACCCTGAGCGACGAGGAGATCCAGCGCGGGCTGCGCGAGGGAATCCTTGCCGGCAAGGTGGCTCCCGTGGTTTGTTGCTCGGCGACGAAGCTGCTCGGCGTGCGCACGTTGATGTCGACCATCGGCGAGCTGCTGCCGCCGGCCGAGGGCGATCCCGCCAAGCCGGCCAAAGCCTTCGTCTTCAGCACGGGGGGCGACCAGTTCGGCCGCGTCAGCTATTTCAAGGTCGTCGCCGGCTCGATCAAGGCCGACCAGCACCTGACCAACCTCGGCAGCGGCGTGGACGAACGCCTGGCGCAGATCTTCTTTCCGCGGGGCAAGGAGCATGTGCCGGCCACCGAGATCCACGCCGGCGACATCGGCGCTGTGACCAAGCTCGCGCACACCCTGACCGGGGACACCCTGGGCGCCGCCAAGGACGGAGGCCCGCTACCCCCGCTGGATCTGCCGGCGCCCGCCTACAGCCTGGCCATCACCCCCAAAGCCAGGGGCGACGAGGAGAAGATCTCGAACGGCCTCGCGCGGCTCGCCGAGGAGGACCCGACCCTGCATGTCGAGCGCCTGGAAGAAACCAAGCAGCTGGTCATCGCCGGCCTCGGCGACGTCCACCTTGACGTGATTCTCGAGAAGTTGAAGCGCAAGTACGGGGTCGAGGCGACCACCGCGACGCCGCGCGTCGCGTACCGCGAGACCGTCTCCGGGCACAGCCGAGCGGAAGGCCGGCACGTCAAGCAATCCGGCGGGCACGGCCAGTACGGGATCTGCGTCATCGAGGTCAACCCCACCAAGCGGGGCGAGGGCTTCATCTGGGAGGACAAGATCTTCGGCGGCGCGATTCCACAGAACTTCCGCGCCTCGGTTCAGAAAGGGATCGTGGACAACATGGCCAAAGGGGTGGTCGCGGGTTACCCGATGGTCGACGTCAAGGTCACGCTGGTCGACGGCAAGTTTCACCAGGTCGACTCCAACGATATGGCCTTCCAGATCGCCGGATCGATGGCCATCCGCAAGGCGTCACTGGACGCCGGCCCTGTGCTCCTGGAGCCGATCGTCGAAGCGACGATCAAAGTGCCCGAGAAGAATCTCGGCGACATCATGTCCGACGTCAACGGCCGCCGAGGCAAGATCATGGGCACCGAGCCCGATGACGGCTACCAGCTGGTGCGGGCGAATGTGCCGGAGTCCGAGATGCTTCGCTTTGCGCTCGACCTGCGTTCGATCACGCAAGGGCGGGGCAGCTTCCAGAAGAAGTTCTCCCACTACGACGAGATGCCCGCGCACCTGGCCAAGACGATCATCGACGAGTTCCAGAAGCAGCACGAAGCGGCAGGCTGACGGCAGGCTAAGCTTCGGCCCGTGAGCCTCTCATGAGCGCGCCGAGCGCCCACGACGTGTGCGTCGTCGGTGGCGGCGTGACCGGCGCCGGGATCGCGCGAGATCTCTCGCTTCGGGGGCTGTCGGTGCTGCTGCTCGACAAGGGCGACTGGGGCGCCGGAACGACCGGCGGATCCAGCTGGATGATCCACGGCGGGCCTCGCTACCTCGAGTTCGACTGGGACACGACGCGGCTCTCCACCCAGGATGCCGGGTACATAGTGTCGATCGCTCGCAACCTCGTATATCGGGTCGTCTTTCTCGCACCGGTGCTTCCGGATGCCCTGAACAACATCGAGCGGGTGGAAACCTTTATGGAGGTCTACGACCGCTTTCAGCCCCTCAAGAAAGCCCATCCCCACAAGCGGCTCACAGCAGAAGAGGCCCGGCAGGCCGAGCCCGGGCTCTCGCCCAACGTGATCGCCGCCGTGACTAACGAAGAGTGGGGAATCGACCCACACCGCCTCGTGTACGCGAACGTCGAGGATGCCGTCGCTCACGGGGCGCGTGCCTTTAACCACACCCGGGTCGTCGACCTGATTCGGGACGGCGGCAAGGTGATCGGGGTCCGCTACAAAGCATCCGACGGCGCGCTGACCGAGGCGAGGGCGCGGGTCGTCGTCAATGCCACCGGCCCATGGTCTCCCCAGGTCAGTAACCTGGCCGGCCTCGAGGTGCAGCTGCGCCCCGCCAAAGGCATCCACATCGTCTATCCGCATCGGATCTCGAACTTCTCGATCCTCACCGAGTCGATCGACGGCCGGGACCTCATCATGGTGTCGCACGGCGGCTTCACCCTGCTGGGCACCACCGACGATGACTTCTACGGCGACCTTGACTCTGTAGACGTCCTCGAGGACGAGGTCGACTACCTGCTGCAAGCATTCGAGCGTGTCTTTCCATCGATCCGGTCCTACCGGCCGGTGCGCACCACGACTGGCGTCCGCCCGACGCTGTACAGGTGGCGCCGCTATGAAGACGAGCTGTCGCGGCGGTACGAGGTCATCGACCACGCGCGTGAGGGCGTCGAAGGCTTCGTCACGATCGCCGGCGGCAAGCTGTCGATGTACCGCTTGATGGCAGAGGAGACGTCCGACGCCGTGTGCCGCAAGCTCGGCCAGCAGGCGAAATGCACGACGGCCACCACACCTCTACCCGGCAACGAATCGGACATGGAACCCCCTTGGGAGCTGGCCCGGCGCTGCGGCATACCGGCGCTCGCAGCGATCAAGCTGCAGAGCCGGCACGGCAGCCGTGCCGAAAAGATTCTTGACGGCGCGCGCGCCGGCAGGCTTGTGTGCCGGTGCGAGCCAATCACAGAAGCGGAGCTCGCCTATGCGGCACGCCACGAGCAGGTCCGCACGCTGGCCGACGCATTTCGGCGCGTCGGGCTGGCGGCCGGGCCATGCGCCGGCGCTGCCTGCGTTCTGCGCGCCGCCGGAGTCATCGGCGCTGAGCTGGGTTGGAGCGCATCTCAGCGGTTCGATGCCGCGCGCGAGTTCGTTCGTGGCGCGTGGTTGGGACGCGCGCCCATCCTCGGCCGTTCCGGTTGGGCGCAAGAAGAGCTCGCCATCGGCGCGCTTCGGGGCTTATCCAGCTGATGGCACGCGCCGACTCGCTCGCGAAGCTCGCATTCGCATATGGCGTGCATCTGACTCGCAGGCGGTTGACGCGCCCACGCTCGCAGCTGGCGACGCTTCGGGAAACTTATGCGCCCGACGGCATTCGTCCGCTGCGGCCCGAGGAACGCGAGCGACATCCTCAGCTCATCGGTTGCATCAACTGCGGACTGTGTGCGCTCGCCGCGGGGCGCGTCGGCAAGGTGCGGCTCCCGGACCTCGCGTCTTCGTATATGCGGCTCTACGCGCGGTTGGGCGAGGCGGCCTCCGACGTGGAAGGGGATTCGCCCGACCTCGAGGCTGCCGCCGCGGCCTGCCCGGTCGGAGTTCCGCTGGGCGAGGTGGCGGCGATCGTCCGGCGGCTGGCCGCAGGCTGAGGCCTCGGTCCGACTCGCCAGGCGCCGACCCCGATCCGGATCAACTGCGGCGCGCCCTGAAAGGAATACGCGCCGCCCATGGTCTGGGTGTCCGCCCGCATCCTTGACGACGCCGCTGGAGGCGCCCCGGACGCCGCTGGCGCCGTTCGATGCGTGCCGCCGGACGCATCCGGCGGCACGCTCCAGGGCTTAGATGGTTGCGAGTCATCCACATTTTGTATACAGTCTGTGGAAATAACACTACATCTAGCGCCAATGGTCAATAGCCTGTTGCGCCCCCTTCGCCGCTGGCCAGCCCTGGAGGCCGCGCTCTCCCGCCTTGCGGGCCGGTTCACGACGTGGCCGTCGGATGAGTTCGGGCGCTTCGTAGGCGCCTCGATGACGACCTCGACGACCTCGACCACCTCATTAATGGACGGTCCGGCCACCCTTCCTCCGGCCGCCCGGCCGATGCGGCCGCCACCTCCGGTATCGATAGCGCCCGCGACCTTTGAGATGCGCTTCATGAAGCTGCAAGCAGAGGGGCGGTTCGACGAGATGTGGGAGATGCTTGCTGAAGATGCGCAGCGCGCATGGGGTGGACGTGAGGCATTCATCAGGGGGATGCCGCGGCTTGGCGACGACACCGAGCTCCTCGACATGCAGGTCATCACAGTGACCGTGCTCGAGAGCTGGACCGATCGAGTGCACCAGCGCAGCTACCAGAACGTCGCTCAGATGGTGATGCGTTATCGCGTGAGGCAGAACTGGAGGGAGTGGACATTCGACCGCCAGGTGCATCTGATACCGGCCGCGGGTGGCTGGCGCACGTTGTGCTATCCCGCGAGATCTCAAACGGGCAGCACCGCCGGGAGCCGCTGATATAGTGGGTTGCAAGCCATGCTCGAGCAGACGGTCGAGGAGCAAGAACGTCACCTCCGCTGGCACCGCAGGCGGCGGCGTGCAATGACGCCCCGTCGATTGCTGCAGGAATCCGACGAGCTTCTCTTCTGGGTCGAGGAATGCCTGGTTAAGGAAGTTCGCATCGTGCCCGGTTGGTTGGTCGCTCGACTGATGGTCGTCCTCCGCCAGGCGCACGCGGAATTGCCTGGACGTCTCGGACGCGAGCGCAGGCCTGAGCAGGTCATGGAGATCATCTACGACGCCCAGGCAGCGCTCATGGATCAGGCATGCCGGAGTCGCGGCCCGGCAGAGGTGATCCCACTCTTCGCAAGAGCGCGCGAGCGCCAGCTCGCAGAAGCCGCGACGGTCTAGTAACGCCTAGCAACCCCGACCTCGTGCGGGTCGACCTTCATCTTCACTCGCGTTACTCGCACGACAGCCGGACCTCACTCGATGCGCTGATCAAGCGCAGCCGTGAGTGCGGGCTCGACCGCATCGCACTGACCGATCACAACACCGTCGAGGGCGCGCTGGAGCTCGCACGCCTCGCACCCGAGCTCACAATCGTCGGCGAGGAGGCCAAGACGCTCGAAGGCGAGGTCATCGGCCTGTTCATCACGCGGCGCGTGCCGCCGTTCCTTCGCCCCGAAGAAGCGATGGACCTGGTGCACGAGATGGGCGGCCTCACTTATGTGCCGCATCCGTTCGATCGCAACCGTTCTCACTTCCGAGCCGAGCGAATCGTGGAGCTGGCCGAACGAATCGACATCATCGAAGTGCACAACCCGTGGTGCGAGCCCGCCGCCAACGCGGCCGCGGCCAGGCTCGCTGCCGAGCTCGACATCGTCACGGCGACCGGTTCAGACGCCCACGCGGCTCACGAGCTGGGGCGGACCTGGATGGAGATTGGCGCCTACACGAGCCCGGCGGACTTCCTAAGCCGGCTCCGAGGGGCCCGACACGTCGTCACGGCCAGCAGCGGCACGGGCCGCCGTGCCTGACAAGCAGCTTCTGGTCGCGGGCTCGGTCGCGCTCGATACGCGCGACGGTCCATTTGGCAAGGTCGAAGAAACGCTCGGAGGCTCGGCCGTTTACTTTGCGCTCGCCGCGAGCCTGATCCTTCCGGTCAGGGTCGTCGCCCCGGTGGGCAGCGACGGCCTCAAGCGTGTCGCACAGGCATTCAGCGGCCGCGCCATCAACACCGAGCTGCTCCAGATTCTCGACGCTCCGACATATCGATGGCGCGCGCATCAGGAGCATGGGCGCAACGTCGATCTGGGCAGCAGCGACAACATATACGACAGCTGGGCGCCGTCTGTGCCGGAGGAGTTCGCGGGCTGGGCGTTTGTCGGCTCGATGCGGCCTGACCGCCAGGCGCAGCTCATGGAGATGCTCAGCGGCGCTGACCTGCTCGCCGCCGACGCCATGCTGTCTTACGTGCAGTCACGGCCTCCCGAGGCCAGGGCTGTCCTGGCGAAGGCGGGCTGGTACTTCTGCAACCAGGAGGAGTTCGCGGCGCTCGGCGGCCAGGACCCCGAAGAGTTCCGACGGCAATGGTGGCTCAACGGCCTTGTGATCAAGGCTGGTGCGCTCGGCCTGGCGGCGTACACCGAGTACGGCGTAGTGGGGATCCCGGCTCTCACCGACCGGCCGGCGGTGGACACCACCGGCGCCGGAGATGCATTGGCCGGCGGGATGCTCGCCCGCTGGTTGAGCACGGGCGGCCTCAGCAGCGGTCTGCAGGATGCGCTTGTGTGGGGCGTTGCTTGCGCATCGATCACCATTTCCGCAGTCGGCGTGAAAGGCATCGCCAAAGCGACGCGTAGGGAATTGGAAGCGCGGGTGCGTGAGGTCGAGGGATGGCTGCGCCACAAGTCGTGATCATCGCGGGTGACCTGGTCGACCAGGACGTCGACGCCATCGTCAACGCCGCCAACAACGATCTTCTTCTCGGCGGAGGTGTCGCTGGCGCGATTCGCAGTCGCGGTGGCGCCGCGATTCAACGCGAGTGCGATGCTCACGGACCCGTGAATGTTGGCGAAGCCGCGATCACAGGCGCCGGCGACCTGCGCGCGCGTCACGTCATACATGCGGCGAGCATGCAGCTCGGCGGACGCACGACGGCAGAGTCGTTGCGATCATCGATGGATCATGTGTTTCGCCTCGCGCGCGAGCACGGCGTGCGCACGATTGCAGTGCCGGCGGTGGGTACCGGCATCGCCGGCTTTCCGATGGAGGACTGCGCGCGCGTAATGGCGGATTGTGTGGGCCGCGCCCTTGCGGGCGGATGGCAACCGGATGAGATTCGTTTCGTGCTCTTCGGCGACGCCGCTCGCACCACTTTCGAGGAAGCGTTTCGAGGTCGCTGAAAGGGGGTCGAAACCCCTTGTGTTTTCTCCGATTTGTTGCGCTTTGCGCACGATCGGCCTGAATTCAGTTTGAATTGGGGTTGAATACGGGTAAGACCGACCCCTAGAATGGGCGAGGCCCGACCCCGAAACGGATTTCTACCCGAGGATGGTGAATAGTTGGAAGGCTACTGTTTGAAGGACAAGCGAAAGGTCGAAATGAAGGACCCTCAGCCGATCACGATGAAGAATGGCAAGCCGGCAACGGTCGGCACGTGCCCGAACTGCGGCACCAAGATCTACAAGATCGGCAAGGCCGTCGCTTAACTATTCGGATCCGGTCGTAAATAAAAGGAATGGTGAAAAAGTGGAAGGCTACTGTTTGAAGGACAAGCGAAAGGTCGAGATGAAGGACCCACAGCCGATCACGATGAAGAACGGCAAGCCGGCGACCGTAGGCACGTGCCCGATCTGCGGCACCAAGATCTACAGGATCGGCAAAGCCGTAGCGTAACCAGGCTTCTCTTCAGGACCGCTCCATGTGAGCGGTCCTTTTTTTGTCAGGTGGTGATTGGGGGCTCGAGCGCCCCGAGCAGGACCTCAGTGGCCGAAACCGCCTCGTCGACACCGAGGGCTTTGAAGATCTCGACGTTGGACGGGTTGTTGACGCGAGCAACGGTCTTCTTCACATTGAAGTGACGCTTCGCCACCTGGAGCGCGACGAGGTTATCCTCGTCGTCAGCGGTGACCGCGACGATCGCGTCAGCCCGCTCGATACCGGTCTGCGATAGAAACTTCACCTCGCAGCCGTCGCCCCGCATGACGATGCTTCCAAGCTGTGTCTCCAACCAGTCGGCCCGGCGTTGGTCTCTTTCGATGAGCGTCACCTCATGCCCGCGCTCCAGAAGGTCGCGCGACATGTAGTAGCCGACGGTTCCGCCTCCAACGACGATCACATACATCCGGCGCTACTTCTCCATCAGTGTCTTCTCGATGTGCTTGGCGCCCTCGAGGGTCGGACAGATCGTGTGCAGGCCGAGCTTTTCGTAAGCATCGGCACGCTCGGGATCGTAAATCCGGGCTACGACCCTGGGCACCTTGAAGATGTGCTTGGCGATCTGGGCGGCCATTATGTTGCGGTTGTCGCCTTCGGTCACGGCGACGAAGCCGTCCGCATCCTCGACGCCGGCACGGCGCAGGACATCCGCATCGGTGCCGTTGCCGACCACCTGGTTGCCCTTGAAGTCGTTCGTGAGCACCCCTCGCGAGGCCGCGCGCGAGAACTGGTTGGGATCCCTGTCGATGATGACGACCTCGTGGCCCGACCTGTCCATGTCCGCCGCGACCTGCGATCCGACACGGCCGCAGCCGACGATGAGGATCTTCAAAGCCCGTTGATTATAGGGACGGCACTCCGGCGCCCCAGTATGGCTCTTGTTAGGATTTGGCCCCGTGCGCTTCCCCTTCACTTTCATGGGTGTGATGGCACTGGGAATCGCCGCTTGGGTGGCCTTCTACCTGGGCGGCCACCCGGGCCTCGACCCCCTGTCCGAGGGCATCGCCCTGCTCACGGCCGTGATCTCGTTCGGCTTCGGGGCTTATGTCCTGATCAGGCGTGTTCGCCGAGGGCCCCAGCACTGATGGCAGACCATTCCCACCCGCCGACGGCCAAGAAGGTGCTGGTGGCGGTAGGCGGCCAGGGTATCGACACCGAGACCGTCCGCCTCGCCTGCCGCATGACGGATCCGGTCGGCGGGCGGCTTTACGGGGTGCACATCATCGAGGTGATCCGGGCGCTGCCCCTGGGCGCGGTCCTAGATGACGTCGTCGAGCGGGGCGAGAAGATCCTGGACGAGGTCGAGCAGCTGGCTTCGGAGTCGGGCCTGCCGGTGGAGACCGAGCTGGTCCAGGCTCGGGATACGGGGCCGGCGCTGGTCGACGAAGCGGTGGAATGGGGAGCGGACCTGATCGTCATGGGGCTGCCGTACAAGCGGCGCTTCGGTGAGTTCAACCTTGGGAAGACGGTGCCGTATGTGCTCAAGAACGCCACCTGCCGGGTGATGCTGTTCCGCGAGCACCGCGAGCACTCGATCTGAGCTAGGGGTCGCGGGACGAAGGAGCGACCGCACTATTTCAAGCGCCTTTGGGCCGAGCTCGGGCGGATGGGAGGCGAGCACGACGCCTTCATCAAAGTCATCATCGTCGAGCGAATCGTCAAATCACTCGTCCTCATCGCGCTGGCGATCGGCCTGATCTTCGCCGGCAGGAGCGGCCTCCTGACCCAGTGGGCGGACTACGCGCAGGACCAGCTGAACCTCAACGCCGGCAACAACGTGATCGAGGGGATCCTGTTCAGGCTGCTCGCCTACGCCGGCACCTTCACCCATACGACGGCGCTTGCGATCGGCGTGATCGCGTACGCGTTGCTCGAAGGCACCGAGGGCATCGGGCTGGCGATGAGGCGGCGCTGGGCGGAATACCTGACCGTGATCGCGACCGGAATCCTGATTCCGTTCGAGGCCTACGAGGTGATCCACCGAGCGACGCTGTTCAAAGTCGGCGCTCTGTTACTGAACGTTGCTGTGGTGGGCTACCTGGCCTATCGAAAGCGCCTGTTTGTCGGCATCTGAGACGGGCGTGAGCCACGGGCTGGGAAAGCCCGCGCGATGGACGACATATCGAACGAGAGCCGCCAGCGTTTCCAGTCCGTAGACGGTCGAGGTGCGAAAGCTCACAGAGCTGGCGTCCGCGTGGTACTTCCCAATCGCCGGCACCTCTCCGATCTTGAAGCCGAAGGTCGCGGCCTGGATCAACACCTGCGTGTCAAAGACAAAATCGTTGCTGTTCTCGAGGAACGGAATCGCCTCGAGGAAACGACGTGAGTACGCCCGATAGCCCGTGTGGTACTCGGAGAGGTTCAGACCCAGGACCCGATTTTCCGCCGCGGTCAGGAACCGGTTGCCAAGCCGCTTCCACCAGGGCATGCCGGCCTTCGCCGGGTCCAGTCCCAACCAGCGCGACCCGAGCACGATGTCGGCCTCGCCGGCCTCGATCACCCGGCACAGGTTGGGGATGATGGCCGGGTCGTACTGGCCGTCGGGATGCAGCATCACGACCACATCCGCTCCCATCGCGAGCGCGTGCCGGTAGCAGGTCTTCTGGTTGCCCC
This sequence comes from Candidatus Dormiibacterota bacterium, assembly GCA_036390875.1. GTDB lineage: Bacteria > Chloroflexota > Dormibacteria > Dormibacterales > Dormibacteraceae > UBA10449. The sequence continues at coordinate 4,619 of DASWBB010000106.1, read as the reverse complement.
CGTAGCCAAGGTTCCGCTCATGCCTGATGACGTCGAGGCGCAGTGCGGTGGCCACGCTGACGGTGGCGTCGGCGCTGGCGTCGTCGACAAGGAGGATCCGGTCAGCCTGGCCGGCGGGAATGTCGCCGACAACCTCCACCAGCGTCTTGGCGGCCCGATATGCGGGCAGGACGATGACCCGCTGTGGGCGCGGTCCGCTCCAACGCAGCTCGCCCAGCGGGATTGGATCGGGTCGCACAGCCATCCTCTCCACCGTGAGGTAGACGGCGATGGCGATGGCCCCGATCGCCGCGGACCAGAGGTCGAGCGCCAGCGTGAGGTTGATGGCCGCATAAGCAAAGACGAGGACGACCGCGGCCACGCGAGGCCAGCGTAGCTTGCCCGCGAGGGCGAGGTCGGCAAGGGCGAATCCCGGGATGACCAGGAGGGCCAGGTCGTGAATGTTTTGATGAGGGCTCAGGACCAGGGAAGCGGCGATGGCGAGGGCAAAGTCCAGACGCGGTTTGTCAGGTCGCCAGCTCAACGACAAAGCGACGAGAGCGAGAAGGATGACGAGAATCGCGAGCGCCACACCCTTGCCGCCGCCGGGGACCGCTTCCAGCACGTTCCGGAGTGAATAGACCGCCGTGTCGGTGTAGACGATCTGACCGTTCGTGGGAAGCGACCCCCCGATCGCCCAGCGGCCGACCGCGTTCAGGTATCCGAGCACGGGACCGAATCCGAACCCTGCCACCGAAACCACGCCCAACGCCGCGATCACGGCCGCAAAGCCGGCGAGGGCGCGCCACGAGCGTCGGGCGATGAAGAGCACCGGCACGAGCAGGAGCAGCTGCGGCTTGGCCAGGGCGAGGCCGCTGAAGACGCCGGCCCATCCGGGCCGGCCGCGCGCCCAGGCGACATACGCAGCCGCCAGCGGGACGAGCACGATGAGGTCCGACTGCCCCTGCAGGATGGTCACGAACAGAGGAAAGAACCCGCCGATCAGCGCGGCTGCCACCAGGGCGGAGCGCCCGTGAATCCTGTCGCTGCCGCGCACCAGCAGGACGATCACGGCCGCAAGGAGGACCACATTCACGGCCGCCATCGCGTAATAGGCGGTGCGGTAATCGAGGAATGCGAGCGGCGCGATCAAAAGTGTGTAGTACGGCGGGTGGTAATACGGCAGCACGATGAATCGATCGGGCGGGGTGGGGACGACCTGCAGCTCGAACTGCTTCTGGAGCGCCAGGTCGTAAACAGCTGAGCCGCCCTTGAGGACGTACAGCCTGGCACCCGAATAGAACGAGTAGAAGTCAGGGCCCTGCAGGTTGCCGCGAACGAATGTGAGCCAGTAACCGGCCCAGAAAAAGAGGGATCCGAGACCGGCGCCGGTGGCTGCCGCATAACCCATGCGGGCCCAACGCAGGGAAGCCCAGCGGCTCATCGCCCCGTTTCGAGTCGAAGCGCGAATCGGTCCGGTAGCTTCGCCTTCCGGATCGCCCGCTGGGCACCTTTGATGTCGTAGCGGACGCGCCGGAACTCGAAGGTCTCGTTGTCCACGTCCCAGACGCCGTAGCTGGCCATCGGGCTTCCGTCGCGTGGCTGGCCGACACTGCCGGGGTTGACCAGCGCGGGACCCTTGAGGGGGATCGTATCGACGCGGTATTCGTGCATCACCTGGCCCTCGGCGAGGCGGAATATGCCCGGCACGTGGGTGTGCCCGTGGAAACAAACACCCCCATTGAGCAGCTCGAGGTTGGCGTACGCAACCCCCGTGTCGAGGACGTACTCGTAAATGTGATCGCGTGGGCTGGCGTGGACGAACAGCACATCGTGCTCAACGTGGCTGTCCGGCAATCCTCGCAGCCATTCGATTCGCTCATCCCCAATGGTGTCAACCGTCCACCGCACCACCGTAGCGGCGTCATCGTTGAACCATTCGAGGATCTCGGGATCGGTGCACGCGCGGTCGTGATTGCCAACAAGCGTGAGCCACCCCCGCCTGGTGACCTCGTCGATACAGTGCTTGGGGTCGCCTCCGTACCCCACCACATCGCCAAGACACAGCGTCTTGTCCGTCGGCGGACAGTCGCGGAGGACCGCCTCCAGCGCCTGCCAGTTGGCGTGGATGTCCGAAAGGATCGCTACCTTCAAGCGGGCTTCTCGTAAAGCCGCGGGTAGATGTGGTCGAAGAGGATGCGCAGTGTGGCGGCGAGCGGAACCGCAACGAACATGCCCAGGATGCCCGCCCAGCTGAAGCCGGCGATGAAGGCGACGATGATCAGGACCGGCGGCAGTTTCACTGCGTCGCCCATGACCTTGGGATAGACGAAGTTGAGGATGACGTTCGAGATGACGAAGTAGGCGATCCCGACCAAGAGTGCTTTGATCGGTGCCGCGGCCAGGCCAACGAGAATTGCCGGCACGGCGCCGATGAAGGGGCCGATGTATGGAATCAGCGCAGTGATGCCCGCGATCAGGCCGAGAGCCACCGGATCGGCGATGCCCAACACCCAGCACGCGATGCCGGACAGGATTCCGATCATCCCGGCGATGATCAGCTGGCCGCGCATGTACGCGTACAGCATCTTGCGGATGCGTCGCCAGATCTGGTCGAAGTCGGTGCGGTAGTCAGGGGGCACGAACCGTCGCAGCACCCGCTTGATAGACGCGGCGTCGAGCGCAAGCAGGAAGGCGACGATGAACGTCAGCAGGATCTGCAGCAGGGTTGTGAGTGCGGTGAGGCCGATGCTCACGGCGTTGCCAAATTGACCGAGGAGGAATTCGCGCGTGTGGGCGTTGATGCTGTCGGTCGCCGCCTTGATATCGATCTTGAAGCCGAAGATCTCGACCGGGGAGCCCTGCAGGCTGTTGATACGGTCCTGAGCGGCCGCCGCGAGACCCGGAGCCTGGCGCTGCAACTGCGCGACCTCGCTGGCTCCGAGTGGAACCACCAGTAAAACCAAGCCGGCGAGGGCGAGGATGATCACCAGGAACATCACTCCGATCGCCGCAGCGCGTGGCAGTCCGAATCCCATCAGCCGCACGACCCCTGGCTGGATCAGGAATGCGATGGCGGCTCCGAGCACAAACGCGCCGAGGAAATCGCGCAGGAGGTAGAGGACGATGATCGCGATCGTGAGCGCGGCAAAGCCGAATGCGACTTGCAGATAGCGGCGCCTGCGCACGGGATCGACAGACCACGCCGAGATACCGACTGCGGTTAATGGAGTCGGTTCTTCAGGCTCGCTTTCGGGGGCGCTGCCTCTCGCGCGGCTCGTGGGACGAACGTTACGCAATCAGCGCAGTATGACGATGAAGAACGCCATCAGAACCGCTTTACAGCGGCGTTAAGTAACCTGGCCGGGGCCGTGCGCCGCGGCCGCCCGAACCTGGGCTTCTTCGTAGGCGGCGCCATGGATCGGGTTCACGGTGCTGCGCCCGGCAGCCAGAGCGTACAAGGCCAGCAACACGAGCCCGACTCCAAGAACGCCGTAGGCCGCAAATGGGTGATATTGGGCTGTGATCAAGCCTCCGGCGGCAAAGCCCGCGAGACTTGCGGTCTGTACCAAACCGAACCTAGTAGCCATGACGCTACCTCGGTTCGACGCATCAGCAGCCTCCATCAAAGCCGTCTGGTTTGCCACCGCATAAATCGAATTGCCGATCGACGCTACGAAAAGCAAGGCGGCGATTACCACGACCGACGGTCCGAGCGCAATTGCCAAAGAGAACGCTCCAGTAAGGAAGAGACCGATGCCAACTGTTCGCATGCTTCCGATCGTCGCGACTCGGCCAACCGCTATGGAACCGGCAAACACGCCAACCGATAGCACGACTTCGAGCATTGAATAGGTCTGACCGCCATTGCCCGAAACTTGGTATGCGAGCGCCAGCAATGCTGGAAACGACATCGGGATGAGAAAAGCTGCAAGTGTGCCAATCACCAAATGCGGCCGGGCCGAAACAATGGACCACGATCGCCGCAGTGCGCCAGAAACCCGCGCTGCGGCCGTTCCCCCACCTAGGCTTGGAATACCGAGCACGATCGCTGCGGCAAGCGCAAAAGTGGCTGCGTCGGCCAAGAAAAGGACCATAAGCGACGACGACAGACTCAGGATCGCGCCAGCCAAGGCATAACCGGCCGCGCCAGCCAGCATCGTTGTGGCGACCAGGAGGGCATTCGCCTTCCCAACCTGACCGGCGGGCACGAGGCCTGGAATCGCCGCCTGGCGTGCTGGCTGCACCACTGCATTGATAGACGCGAGTACGAACAGAATCGGGATGATGAGCCACCACCGGTTGCCGGTTGGAGTCACTGACTTGTCGACCTGAGTCAGTGCCGGCGTGGCGACAAGGATTGCGGCTCGAAGCAACTCTAACGTTACTATCAGTGGCTTTCGGGGCAGCTTGTCTGCGACACCACCTAGGGCACTGCTCATGACTATGGTCGCCAACGCTTGCGCAATGAAGGCGAGGGCGACCATGCGCGCGTCGTGGTTGGTCGCGGTGTAGATCAAGACCAGCGTCGCCACCTGCGTAAGCGGGTCGCCTATTGACGAGATCCCGATCGCCGTGAGCAAGCTGCTGAACCAGGGATTCGCGCGCAACACACGCAGGCTTGTGATGCGTCGGGGGAC
>DASWBB010000105.1:0-2493 GCA_036390875.1 Candidatus Dormiibacterota bacterium | reverse complement strand
TCACCGGAGGACCAGTCAGGTCGCGCGATCCCTGTTCGTCCCGATCAGCCACGGGCTCAACCGCGCGGTCGGCTGCCACTCGGCCCGGAGATTGCGCTGTCGCGTCGTGGACCCGTCTGAGGTCGGGTCGTAGGTCTCGAGCTCGCGACGCCCGTGCTTCGGTCGCAACGTCCCCGAGGACGATCTCGGTCAGTCGATCGAGCGCCCGAGACCGAGATAACACTAATTTATGACATCTCCGTGATGCATGCTATGCTTGTCGCATGCCACGCGATGAAGAGATCACATTCGCCGACCACCTGGGCCGCTTCTACGCCCACCGCTACGCGTTTCCGCCGATGGTCGGACGCGTGCTCGGCTACCTGCTGGTGTGCGAACCCCGCGACCAATCGATTGCCGAGCTGAGCGAAGCGCTCCTGGCGAGCCGCAGCGCGATCACCGGCGCGCTGGACGTGCTGGAGCGCCTGCATGCCATCCGTCGCTCGCGAGCAGCGGGTGAGCGGATGGACCGCGTCCGGACTGACTTCTCCTCCGCGGAAGCGCGGGGGTTTGACATCACGGAGTACCAGGAGCTCGGTGATCTGGCCCGGGAGGGGCTCGAGGTGCTGAGCGATGCGCCGCCACAACGCCGGGCGGATCTGCTCGAGCTGGCGGCGTTCGCGGATTTCCTCGTCGAGGGCACCCAAACGCTTCGCCAGGAGTGGGAGTCGCGTCGTGACGCCCTCCGTGCCTCGGGCGAGTTGCCCTCGTGAGCTTTGTGCCCCTGCAACCACATGACATCAAGAAACCGATCGGAAAGAAAGCCATGACAGATCAATCCTCACCGGCTATCAACGCTGACGCTGGAAAGGGCGGCTTCATCTCAAAGGTGATCGGCCCCAAGAAGCGGTGGCGGGCGTACAAGGCGCGCGTGCGACAGCTTCCCGAGAACTACCGCACGGCGGTCGATGCGATCGAGCGGTATCTCATGCACTTCGTGCCGGCGGACGGCGACAGCGCGGCGTCTGAGTTCGAAGACCTCGCCGACCTGTTCGAGCGGGCCGCGGCGGACGGAACCCCGATCCGCCAGATCGTCGGCGACGACCCCGCGGAGTTCGTCGAGGCGTTTGCTCAGAACTACACGAAGGGCGGATATGTCCCCGACCGGGAGCGGGATCGCCTGACCAGCGCCATCGCGTGCGCCGCAGGAGACGACACCGGAAATGAAAAGAGGACAGTCTGATGACAACCCAGCAAACCCCGGCGATCCACGTGCAGGGCCTGGAGAAGTCCTATAAGAAGCTGGAGGTGCTGCGCGGCGTGGACTTCGACGTGCCGCGGGGCAGCATCTTCGCCCTGCTCGGCTCCAACGGGGCCGGCAAGACCACGGTCGTGAAGATCCTGTCCACGCTGCTCAGGGCCGACGCGGGCACTGTCAGCGTCAACGGCTTCGATGTCGCCGCGCTGGCGGCGGACGTGCGGGAGTCGATCAGCCTCACCGGACAGTTCGCGGCCGTCGACGAAATCCTCACCGGGCGGGAGAACCTCGTGCTGGTCGCCCGGTTGCGGCAGGTCAAGGACCCGGGCGCGATCGCGGACGACCTGCTCGACCGCTTCTCACTGACCGACGCGGCGGCGCGGAAGGTGTCGACGTACTCGGGTGGCATGCGCCGCCGCCTCGACATCGCGATGAGCCTGATCGGGAATCCGCCGGTCATCTTCCTCGACGAGCCGACGACCGGGCTCGACCCCCAGGGGCGCATCGAGGTGTGGCAGACCATCAAGCACCTCGCCGAGCACGGCACCACGGTGCTGCTCACGACGCAGTACCTGGACGAGGCCGAACAGCTCGCCGACCGGATCGCGATCCTCCACCAGGGTCGGATCATCGTCAACGGCACCCTCACCGAGCTCAAGCAACTGCTCCCGCCCGCCAAGGTCGAATACGTCGAGAAACAGCCGACCCTCGAAGACGTCTTCTTCGCCATCGTCGCTGACAACGCCAAGCACGACGACGCCGGCCAGACCGTCAGCGCCGGCGCCAACGAGTAAGGACCAACCATGACCACGCAATTCCTCGGCGGCACCGCCGCCCTGACCGGGCGATCGCTGCGCCACATCACTCGCAGCCCGGACACCATCATCACGACCACGATCATGCCGATCGCCTTCCTGCTGCTGTTCGTCTACGTGTTCGGCGGCGCGATCAACACCGGCTCGGATTCGTACGTGAACTACCTGCTGCCCGGCATCCTGCTCATCACGATCGCCTCGGGCATCTCCTACACCGCATTCCGGCTCTTCCTGGACATGAAGAGCGGCATCTTCGAGCGATTCCAGTCGATGCCGATCGCACGCTCATCCGTGCTGTGGGCGCACGTGCTGACCTCGCTGGTCGCCAACCTGATCTCGGTCGTGGTCGTCGTGCTCGTCGCCCTCCTCATGGGCTTCCACTCGGGGGCGGGCGTGCTGGACTGGCTCGCGGTCGCCGGCATCCTGATGCTGTTCACGCTG
>DASWBB010000104.1:0-16714 GCA_036390875.1 Candidatus Dormiibacterota bacterium | reverse complement strand
TGGCCACGCTCGGCGTGGCGATGGCGCTGCTGCTGGCGGCGCTGGACCAGACCGTGGTGGGCGTCGCGATGCCCCGGATCGTCTCCGACCTGCACGGCATCCAGTTCTATGCGTGGGTCACGACCGCTTACCTGATCACCTCGACCGCGCTGGTGCCGGTGGCCGGCAAGCTCGGCGACATGTTCGGGCGCAAGCCTTTCATGCTCGCCGGCATGATCGGATTCATCGCCGCTTCGGCCCTTTGCGGCGTGTCTCAAAACATGATCGAGCTGGTGCTGTTCCGCGGCATCCAGGGCATGTTCGGCGGCGTCCTGTTCGCCTCGACGTTTGCTGTCATGACCGACCTGTTTCCGCCTGAGCAGCGAGCGCGGATGACGGGTGTGTTCGGCGCCATCTTCGGCCTTTCCTCGGTCGTCGGACCTTCGCTTGGCGGATTCCTGACCGACGGGCCCGGCTGGCGCTGGGTCTTCTACGTCAACATTCCGCTCGGTCTGGTGGCCACGATCCTGGTCGCGACGCAGCTCCCGCGCGTGCGCTCAAAGGCCAGGCTTCGCGACATCGACTTCGCGGGCACGGCTTTGCTCCTGGCCGGACTGACACCGCTGCTGATCTCGCTTTCGATGCTGCGCGACCACTCCTGGTTTTCCGTCCAGGTGCTGGGGTTGCTTGGCCTGGCGGTTGTCCTCCTGGTTGCTTTCTTCATCACAGAGCGCCGCGTGGAGCACCCGATAGTGCCGTTTCGGATGTTCCGACTCAACGTCTTCGCGGTCCCGGCGTTGATCTCCTTCTTCAGCGCGATCGGGATGTTCGGCGCCATCGTCTTCGTTCCGCTCGTCTATCAAGGCGTGCTCGGAGTGAGCGCGTCCAACGCCGGCCAGCTGTTGACGCCGATGCAGGTGGCGGTCGTGGTCACCGCGACCGCGACGGGTGTCCTCCTCGCCCGCGTCCCGCGCTACAGGTTCGTCGGCACCGCTGCTCTGGGGGCGATGATCCTGGGCCTGGTCTTGCTGGCTCAGGTCGGCCCGCATTCGAGCCCGTGGGAAGTCACCCGCGACATCGTCATCATCGGAGCTGGGCTGGGCGTGACGTTCCCGCTCACGCTCGTCGTCGTCCAGGCCGGCCTGCCTCACCAGCTCGTTGGCGTGGCCACGAGCCAGATCACGTTCTGGCGAAGCCTCGGCGGCACGATCGGCACTGCGGTGCTCGGCGCGATCCTCACCAACCACCTTTCCAACCGACCGACCCGTCTCGCGCTGGCGGGCACGCTGCACGACCTCTTCCTGCTGGCCGCGCTCGTCGCGGTGGTGTCCCTGGTCGTGAGCGTCTTTCTGCGCGAGGTGCCGCTGACGAAGGAGTCGCAGACCACATCGGAGGCAATCGAAGTTGCTGCCTGACGGCGTCGATACCGACAAGGGGCGGCCCGACGGCCGCCCCGCCGATTACTACCTGGTCGAGCGCGCGAACGGGCCCGCGTGGGATTACTCGAGGGGCCGGCGCGAGCAAGCCGAATGGGACGAACACGCGGCGTTCATGGATGCGCTCACGGAGGAGGGCTTCGTCGTCCTCGGCGGCCCGGTCGGCGCACGTGACGGTGACTACAACCTGCTCGTCATCAGTGCGAGTGGCGAAGCTGAGATCCGGACCCGCCTCGCCGGCGATCCCTGGGAAGGCAGCATCCTGACGATCTCGAGCGTGAAGCCCTGGTCGGTCTGGCTGCGCGCGCCGGCGCTCAGAACCAGCGCGATCTAGCGGCGGTAGACCGCCCTCCCGTCGACCTCGTCTTTGTTGAGTCGCTTGTTCAGGTGCAGGCCCTCGAGCAGGAACTCGATCACCGACGCGCGAACCTCCGGGCGGTCCGGCAGCGAGAGCTTCTTGAGCGCGGTCGCCACCTCGGGCAGGTCGCCGATCGCGCGTGTGTAAGTGCGCGCGTTGATCCCCTCACCGACCTCGAGCATCGCCCCGTCCTCGAATCGCGCGACGATGCCGTCGAACTGCGCCGCCGAGAAGTGCCGGCTGAACACCGCGCTGATGGCGCCGCGCTCCAGCCGCGAAAGCACCTGCTCCTCCTTGCCCTCGTCGAGCGCCTCGATCTCCACACGTCCGGCCGTGGACGACGTGAGGAAGGCAAGGTCGGTGATACGCGGCACAGCAAGGGCCTCACCCACCCGCGCGGCCCGACGAACCGCGTTGCTCGCAAGGTTTTCGAAGTTGGCGATCGACATGCGCACCGACACGCCCGACGACTGAGAGATGTGCGGGCTGCGGCGGGCGAGGTGCGTCAGCTCGGCGACGATCTCCTTCATGAAGGTCGGGAAGATCAGCTCGAAGTCCTCGGGCACGGGATGCCGCTCGGCCTCCATGATCTGCATCTCTTCGCCGATGGTCAGCGGATAGTGCGTTCGGACCTGCGATCCGAATCGGTCCTTCAGCGGAGTGATGATGCGACCGCGGGACGTGTAGTCCTCGGGGTTGGCGCTTGCGATGACGAAGAGGTCCAGCGGAAGGCGCACGCGATACCCGCGGATCTGCACGTCCTTCTCTTCCATGATGTTCAGGAGACCGACCTGTATGCGCTCCGCGAGGTCGGGGAGCTCGTTGATGCCGAAGATCCCACGGTTGGTGCGAGGCAGCAACCCATAGTGGATGGTCATCTCGTCGGCGAGGTAGCGACCTTCCGCGACTTTGATCGGGTCGACCTCTCCGATCAGGTCCGCGATGGAGATGTCCGGGGTCGCGAGCTTCTCGCCGTAGCGGTGTTCGCGGTCGATCCAGGCGATCTCGACCTTGTCGCCGTCCTTTGCGATCAGGTCCAGGCATCGGCGGCAGATGGGCCCGAACGGGTGGTCGTTGACCTCGCAGCCGGCGATCGCAGGGACCTGCGGATCGAGGAAGTTGATGAGCGAGCGCATGATGCGGCTCTTCGCCTGGCCGCGCTCACCGAGCAAGATGACGTCATGGCCGGAGATGACGGCGTTCGCCAGCTGCGGCAGCACCGTTTCGTCATAGCCGACGATGCCGGGGAGAAGCGGCTCGCCGCTGCGCAGTCGAGCCAGCAGGTTGCGGCGCATCTCCTGCTTGACGTTCTCGCGTACGTGGCCGGACGAGCGAAGCTCGCCGATGGTCCGAGCGGCGGCGGTCATCACCAGCACTATAGACAAGCGGGCCACCAGAAAACCTAAGCCCGCGCGGTTAGACTTTCCGGCGCCTTGACCCAATCAATCCGGGATCGCTACGAGGACGCTCACGACGAAGGGCGCATGCTCCTGGGCGGACACCGAGGCAACCCCGCGCACCATCCCGAAAACACGCTGCGGTCGTTCCGTTCCGCGATCAACTCCGGCTGCGACCTGATCGAGTGCGACGTGCACCTCTCGTCGGACGGCCGGCTGATGGTCATCCACGACCACACCCTCGAACGGACCACCAACGGCACCGGCCTGGTCCGCGACCACAGCGCCGCCGCGCTGCGCCGGCTTGACGCCGGCGAGGGCGAGCACATCCCGCTGCTGCAGGAGGTGATCGAGCTCGCGATCGGCAAGGTCGGCCTGGTGATCGAGATCAAGCAGGTGCCCATCCAGTACCCAGGGCTCGAAGAGAAGCTGGTCGCGATGCTGCGCCAGCTCGGCGCCGTTTCCGAATGCGCGGTGGTTTCATTCCACCATCCGTCGATCCGCCAGCTGCGGGAGATGGAGCCCAAGTTGCAGCTAGGCATCCTCGAGGGTGCGCGGCCCATCGATCCGGCGCGGATGATGCGCGAGGCCGGCGCCGACGTGTACTCGCCGCATTGGGGCGCGATCGATCCCGCGCTCGTGAAGGAGATCCACTCCGCCGGCGGGGCCGTCGGCGTGTGGACGGTGGACGACGACACCGCAGTCGCCTGGTGCAAGCTCTGCCACCCGGATTCGATCTTTACGAACCGGCCGGTCGAGATCGGCGCCGCCCTCCGCGCCTAGCCGGTCGCCGGGGACGTTACACCCGCTCCGCGGCGGGCGTTGGCTCAAATAAGACACCCAATGAATACGATTCGGCCGTGGTCGCCGACCGGCCGCCGTTTGAGGACCTTTACCGGGAGTTCATGCGCCGGATCTACGCCTATGTCCGCGCCCAGGTCACGAGCTCGGCCGATGCCGAAGACATCACCGCGCAGGTGTTCATGAACGCCTATCACGCCTATGGGCGGTTCGAGCCTCGGAACACGACCCCGGCCGCATGGCTGTTCCGCATCGCGCGCAACGCCACCCTCGACCACTTCCGCGCCCACGGGCGGCGGGAGCGGCTGCGACGCTCGATCGAGCAGCAGCCGGTGGCCGAAGTCGACCCCGCCGGCGTGGCCGAGGAGCGCATCCAGTACCGCGCCCTGCTCGCGTACGTGGCCAAGCTGCCCGAGCGGCAGCGCGACGCGATCTCGCTGCGCCACTCCGGGCTGAGCTTCGAAGAGGTCGGTGGACTCATGAGCTGCAGCGAGGACGCGGCCAAGATGCTGTACCACCGCGCCTTGAAGGCACTGCGTGAATCGGTCCAGGAAGGGATGGTATGAGCGACCCGGAAGACTCCGAGCTCCAGGCGCTCCAGCGGCAGCTCGATGACGCGTTCCAGACCACACGGCCACGCGCAGGCTTCGAGGACGACCTCTGGTCGCGGATGCAGGCGCGCAGGCCGCTGTGGGTCCAGGTGCGCGACTTCTTCGCGGGTTTGCTTGCGTCTGTACGGCGCGTACCGGCAGCGCCCGCGGCGGCGGTGGCGGTCGTGCTCGTGCTCGCGATCGGGGTCGGAATCTTGTCCCTCAGAGGACCCGGCGGCGGCGGCGCCGGCTCGACCGCCACGAGCCGGGACTCCGGTACCGCGCCCCTGGCCGGCGGGGCGGCAGCCTCGGGGGGTGGACCCAAGACTCCATCGAAGCTCACCGGCCCGCTGCCCACTCCCGCCCTCACCCAGGCCGCGCCATCGCCAAATCTCCCCACGAGGACGATCAATGGCGCCGGCTACGCGGCTTCCTACAGCCTCTACTTCGGTCCGACGACATTGACCTGGGGCGGCCAGCTCGATGTCACGGCCACGACTCTGCCGGTCTACCGATTCCAGGAGCCGACCCGGGCTGATGCCGACAGGTTCGCGGCGTCCATCGGAGCGGCGCCTGCACCCAACTTGCCGCGAGAGGGGTTGGGTGTTTACTCCGGGCCCAACTTCGTGGTGGTGGTGTCCGGCAGCACTTTTCAGCCTCCGCTCGAGCCCACTTTCAGACTTACGGACACGACCCCCAACGGTGGCACCGATCCCGTGGGAGTCGCTTTCTTGTACCTCGTACGCCACGGCCTGCGCCCGACGTGGAACTACCAGATAGAGACCCAGCAATCCATCGACTCGAAGTCGATCCGGGTTACATTCCTGCGCCTGTTCGACCTCGGGACCCAGGGCCAGGCCAACCTCATCGACAGCGTCGGCTCCGCCTACGGAATCGAGGTCGATCTCAGCGGCGGCCAGACTCGCGCCGTGGCCTACGGAGCCCTGCCTTTGAACCTTGATGCCGGCACCTACCCGATCATCACGGCCGACCAGGCCATCCACTCCGCTCTTGCTCAGTCGGCCCCCGCCGGCAGCGGCGCCCCCGCGGTGCGGCTAACCGGCGCCGAGCTGGTCTACATCCTCGTCCCCGCCGGCGACCACAGCTACTACGAGCCCGCGTTCCTCTTCTCGGGCCTGTTCACCGTAGAGGGGACCACGTACGTGAAGCGCGTGCTCGTGCCGGCGGTGGCCGCCTAGCGACGGCCAGGCTGAATTCACGGATACACTCCCCTTGTAGTGGGGAAGAAGCGCGCGCAGACGCGGCAGGTGCGCCAGCAGATGCGCAAGATCCAGCCCAAGGCCGCCGCGCCGGCAGGCTCCGGACAGACCCGGCGCCAGCGGGAAAGATTCGTGCAGGCCGGCGGCATGCTGCAGGGCTACGCGCCCGACTTTGTGATCCGGCTCGGTTACATGGCAGTCGGCGTCGCCGTCGCGTGTGTGTTGATCATCGCCGCGATCCTGGTTTTCGTACCGCGCATATACGGTCTGCCGGTGGCCATCGTCGCGTCGATCGCCTGGGTATTGCCCATCGCCTTGCTCGCGAGCTTCATAGCGCCCGGTTTCCGCCTGGCCCTCAAGGACCGCAAAGCGGAGGGCCGGCTCGTGCAGGGCCAGCTCGTGGGCGCCAGCACGGTGAGCACCTCGATGGGCCTGGGGATGCTGATGGTCCAGACCCGAGGCGGGGTCGAACAGTACCTCGTGCCGCCGGCGCGCTTGAAGCAGGTGCCCGGCAACCAGGTCAACGTAGTGCTGACGATCACTCCCAACCTCCGCCACGTCAGATCGGTCGGCGTGATGGGGCAGCGTATGGTCCCGCGAGTCGAGCCGCCCGTCCCGGCCGTCATGAACCGGCTCCAGCAGCTTCCGGTCATCACTCCGATCGCTTTGGCGGCGGCCGCGATCGTCGGCGACGACGCGGTGGCGTTTTCGCCCATCCCCACCAACCAGACCGTGCATGCGGCGCTGGCCCTGGCCGCCGGGCTCGCCCTGGGGGCGGCCGTCTACGGTGTGTCCACCTTCCTCCAGCGCCGGTTGATGAAGGAAGTCCAGGCTCAGCTGCCCAAGAACTAGCTCGTCCGACGTTTAGACTCGGAATCATGACCAATGACGTTCACATCACCCCCGAGGGGCTCGAGGCGGTCAGGCACGAGCTCCACGAGCTGACCACGGTCAAGCGCCCCGCGATCGTGGCCAAGATCAAAGCCGCCCGTGAGTTCGGCGACCTCTCCGAGAATTTCGAGTACCACGCGGCCAAGAACGAGCAGGGGATGATGGAGGCGCGGGTCAAAGAGCTCGAGGCGATCGTCAAGAACCATGTGTTGATCAACACGACCAAGGGCTCGGGCGTGGTCGCGATGGGGAGCACCGTGCGCTTCGAGGAGGATGGCGAGGCCGAGGAGACTTACCGCATCGTCGGCCCTGCCGAGGCCAACCCCAAGGCGGGCAGCGTGAGCTATGAGTCGGCGCTTGGCAAAGCGCTGATCGGGCATCGCGTTGGTGAGGAGGTCGAGATCAAGACGCCCAATGGCACGTATCGGGTGCGAATCGTAGGCGTTGACTGAGGCGCAGACGGCCAGTGTCCCGACCCCGAGGTCGGACGCAAGATTCGCGGCATCGGCGGCCGGAGCCAAGGAACGGGTGGCGCAGCGAGGAGCGCATCGTTAGATGCGTGACGACGCTGCGCCGGGACCCGTGACGCAGGCTTCAGCGCCAAAGGCGCCCGGCCGCCTAGGACGCGAAGATGCGAGGACATTCGGGGGCGGGGCACTGAATCGTCTGGACGAGGTCCGAGCGTGGATGGCCAGGCACGACCTCGACGCCGCTTACGTCACGCGGCCCGTGTCGATCGCGTACCTGACTGGAGTGAGTGCCGAACCTTACGAACGGCTGATGGGGCTGGCCGTTACGCCGGACCGGGCGACCCTCATCGTGCCGGCGATCGAGCGCGAGAACGCGGAGCGCGCGAAGACGGACGCGGAAATCGTTTCGTGGCGTGACGGTGAAGATGCATACCACCTGGTCAGCCAGGCGCTGCAGGGTGCTACCAGGCTCGGCGTCGAGAAGGTGCACATGACGGTTGCGGTCGCCGAGGCGCTGCGCGAGCGCTTGCACACGCGGGAGATGCTCGACGTGGCGCCCGAGATCCGGCGCCTGCGCCGCACCAAGTCGCCCCTGGAGCTCGAAAATCTTGCGCACGCGGCCGCGATCACCGACGCGACCACCGAAGAGATCCTCAGCCGCCTTCATGGCGGGCAGACCGAGCTCGAGGTTGCGATCGCAATCGGCGCGTCCATCGGCGCCGCGGGCGGAACGCTCGCCTTCGACACGCTCGCGCTCACCGGTTCCAACTCTGCGCTGCCGCACGGCCGGCCCTCCGGACAGCATCTGGGTCAGGGTGATCTCGTGCTGCTCGACTTTGGCGCGGCCTATGAGGGCTACTGCGCCGACACCACGCGTGTCGCCGCCGTCGGCGCCCCGACCGCGCGCCAGCGCGAGATCCACGGCCTGGTCCTCGCGGCGCACGATGCGGCCATCGACGCGGTGCGGGCGGGCGCGACCACTGGCGGCGTGGACGCGGCCGCGCGGAAGGTCATCGAGGACGCGGGGCTGGGCGATCGCTTCTTCCACCGCACCGGCCATGGGCTCGGTCTCGAGGCGCACGAGGACCCTTCGCTAGACCCGGGCTCGACAACGGTGCTCGAGGTCGGGATGGTGTTCACCGTCGAGCCCGGCATCTACATACCGGGTTGGGGCGGCGTACGGATCGAGGACGACGTCGTCGTCGAGGCGGATGGGTGCCGGCTGCTGACCAATGCCGACCGCTCGCTCAGAACAGTGCCGCGCTGATGGCAATGCTGGCGCCTGGGATGCGGCGCACGGCGCAGCGGACCATGGTCTACAACGCGATCGTGCGGCTGGGCGGGCACTGCACCGCCGACGAGATCACCGTCGAGCTGCAGAAGACGTCAGCCCGCTTCCCGCGCAGCACGGTCTACCGGTCCCTGGAAGCGCTCACCGCATCCGGGTCGGTGTACGCGGCGCACCTCGGCGACGGGCCCACCCACTACGAGCTCGCCAGCGGCGACCATCACCACGCCGTCTGCCAGCTCTGCGGCGGCGTGATGCACATCGAAGAGGCCCTGGTGAGCGAGCTCGAGCGACACCTCGAGGACCGCCATCGGTTCAAGCCGGTGCACACCGAGGTCCTTGTCGTTGGAGTCTGCGAGACGTGCTCGCGGACGCCCGGCCGCAAGTCCGCGCGGCGTCACACCCTCGAGCACGTCCACCACGCGGGAGGCGACTCGGGCTCCTGATACATTGGTCGCGCCCGCGGCCGCTTCCATTCACCAGGAGGCCACATGGAGCCAAAGATCGTCGGCACCGTCATGCCGGTGCTCGAGCTGAGCATGCAACCCAATGAGAAGGTTTTCGCCGAGTCCGGCCAGCTGGCGTGGATGTCGATGGCGATGCAGATGCAGACGTCGACGTCGGCCGGCGGGCAGCAAGGCGGCTTCATGGGGGCGCTCGGACGAGCGGTCGCCGGCGGCACGCTTTTCATGACCGAGTACACCGCGGTCGGCGGGCCCGGGCTGCTCGCATTCGCGGCCAAGCTTCCAGGCCAGATCCTTCCGATGGAGATCGCCCCGGGCCAGGGCTACATGGTCCACCGCCACGGCTTCATGTGCGCGACCATCGGCGTCCAGTTCTCGATCGGATTCCAGCAGCGGCTGGGCGCCGGGGTTTTCGGCGGCACAGGGTTCCGCATGCAGCGTCTCCAGGGACAGGGCACGGCGTGGGTCGAGCTCAACGGTGAGGTGGTGACGTACGACCTTCAGGCGGGCAACACCCTGCGTGTGCACCCGGGCCATGTCGGCATGTACCAGGAGTCGGTGCAGTTCAACATCACCACGGTGCCTGGCATCCAGAACGCGTTCTTCGGCGGCAGTGGCCTCTTCCTGGCCGCACTCACGGGGCCAGGCCGCGTCTGGCTGCAGTCGATGAGCATGCAGCACCTGGCGCACGCAATTCAGGAGTACCTGCCGAAGGCGGGGTAGCTTCAAGACGGCGTCCATCCGTTAGTTCAGGGAGAAGACGAGCGATGGCCAAGTATCTAATCGAAGGCGCGTATTCGCACGAGGGACTCAAAGGCCTGGTCAAGGATGGCGGCAGCGGGCGTCGCGCAGCGGTAGAAGCGGCGTCCAAGGCACTGGGCGGCCGGGTCGAATCGATGTATTACGCCTTTGGTACGAGCGACGTCTACGTGATTGTGGAAGCCCCGGACAACGTCTCGGTGGCAGCTTTTGCGCTCGCTGTCGGAGCAACTGGTGCCCTTGCGCATTACAAGACGACCGTGCTGCTCACCACCGAAGAAGTGGACCAGGCGGCCAAGAAGGCCGCTGGGGCGAGCTACCGACCGCCCGGTCACTAGAGCCCTTCGTGGCGACTCGGTGGCTGACGTTCGACTGCTTCGGGACGCTGGTCGATTGGCGTCACGGCATCGGCACGACCGGGGAACTGCTGTTCCCCGGTCGGGGCGCCGACCTGCTGGGCGCCTACATCGAGATCGAGGCTGAGGTCGAGAACGAGAAGCCGTTCCGCCGCTACCGCGTGGTGCTTGCCGAAACGCTGCGTCGCGCCGCGGCCAGGCTCAAGCTCGACCTCAAGCACGACGACGCCACGGCGTTGACGTCCACGATTCCGCACTGGCCCGTCTTTCCGGACGTCGGCCCGGCGCTCAGAACCCTCCACGCCGAGGGTTGGAAGCTTGCGCTCCTCACCAACTGCGACCGCGACCTCATCGCGCTCACCGAGCGCCGGCTGCCGGAACCGTTTGACGCCGTCATCACCGCCGAGGACGTGTCCGCGTACAAGCCAGACCTGAAGCACTTCCAGCGATTCGAGTCCGTGTTCGGCGGCACGGCCGACGCGTGGATTCACGTCGCCCAGAGCTACTACCACGACATCAAGCCGGCGGCCGAGCTCGGCATCCGCAGGATCTGGATCAACCGCCAGGGCGAGAAGGACGACCCGTCGCTGGCGAGCGCTGTGCTGCCGGGCCTGGCCGACCTTCCGGCCACGGTCAGCGGACTGGCAGCAGCGCCGCGCTAGCGGAAGTCGGCGGGGTCGATGCCCGCCCGGTAGACGCGGCGTGCCGGGCCCGACTGCACCAGGTTTCCGGATTTCTCCCTTCGGACCTCGAGGTCGCCGCCCGGCATCTGGACCGTGACCCGGTCGTCGACGAGCCCGGCCCTCATGCAAGCGGCCGCGACGGCGCTCGCGCTCGTGCCCGAAGCCAGTGTGTAGCCGGCGCCCCGCTCCCAGATCTCGACGCGAACGCGGCCCCGATCGACCACCTCGAACAGCTGGACGTTGGTGCGTTCCGGAAAGGCGGGGTGGTTCTCCAGGTACGGGCCGAGCTCCAGGCAGCGCTCCCTGGTCACAGGCTCGCCGAACACCACGCAATGCGGGTTGCCGACCGAGACGAGCATCGCCTCCACGCGGCCCGCGGGCGTATCGAGGTGGACACGGTCGGGCTCCTCGTCGAATTTCGCCGGCAGGTCGGCGGCTCGGAACGAGGCGCGGCCGATGTCGAGCTCGGTCGTGACCTCCGCGCCGTCGCGGCCGAGCACGCGCACCGGATTGGCGCGGCCGGTCGTGTGCAGCTCGAATGCCTCGCCGGCGCCGTGCTCGAGGACCGCGTGGGCCGCCGCGATCCGCAATCCGTTGCCGCTTTTCTGGGCCTCGGATCCGTCCGGGTTGAAGATGCGAACCCGCAACGCGGGCGGGTCGAATGCCAGGAGCCCGTCGGAGCCAAGACCGCGATGGCGGTCACACAGAATGGGCAGCAGCAGCACCAGATCATCGAGCGGGCCGGGCAGGTCGAAGACCAGGTAATCGTTGCCCAGCGCCTGGTACTTAATGAGATCGATTCGCATTACGCCGACTATCATCCGGAATCCCGGCCGCCGCGGGCTGGTTGTCATAAAATGTCGTGTCTATGCGGGACCTCGTCTGGCCTGCCCAGCGTCTGGTTCACAACCCGGCCTGCTTCTGTAGCTAGTCCCGGACGTTAGCTCGCGCCACTGGAGGCGCGCCCTTCGATCCGGTTCGTCCGCCAAGTCGAATCAATTCGGGCATTTCGCATTTTTTTGGAGGTTGGGAAGTTGAGCTCATCGACATCAACGAAGCCACTCGTATCGACGGAGTGGATCGCGGAACACAGCAAGGACAAGGGACTTCGCGTCGTCGAAGTCGACGTCGACCCGTCCGCTTACGAGAAGGGTCACATCGAAGGCGCCGTCGGCTGGAACTGGCGGAAAGACCTGCAGAACCAGATCAACCGCGACATCGCGAGCAAGGAAGCGCTTGCAAATCTGCTCGGCCAGAGCGGGATCACGCCCGACACGACCATCGTCCTCTACGGTGACAACAACAACTGGTTCGCTGCGTACGCCTACTGGGCGCTCAAGTACTACGGGCACGACAAGGTTCAGCTGGTCGACGGCGGACGCGTCAAGTGGGAGAAGGAAGGACGCGAGTACAGCACCGACGTCCCGACATACCCCGAGACCTCGTATCACTTCCACGGATCTCCGAAAGAGGACATCCGCGCTTACCGCGACCACGTGCAGTCGAAGCTCGGCAAGGCCGGCCTGGTCGACGTTCGCTCCCCGAAGGAGTACTCCGGCGAGCTGCTCGCCCCTGAGAACCTGCCGCAGGAAGGTGCGCAGCGCGGCGGGCACATCCCGACCGCGGTCAGCATCCCGTGGGGCACGGCGGTCAACGCCGAGGACGGCACCTTCAAGAGCACCGAAGAGCTGAAGGAGATCTACGGCGGCAAGCAGATCACGCCGGACCGCGAGATCATCGCGTACTGCCGCATCGGCGAGCGCTCCGCCCACACGTGGTTCGTGCTCAAGGAGCTGCTGGGCTACGAGGACGTTCGCAACTACGACGGTTCGTGGACGGAGTGGGGGAGCTCGATCCGGGTCCCCATCGAAAAGTAATGGCCCTCACCACCGTCGACCATTCGGCGCTCAAGGTCAACCAGACCGGGATCATCGTGACGGTGCTGGTGGCGTTTTTGGGCAGCTGGGCCTGGTACCGGCCGCTGCTGGTTTTGATCCCGCTGCTCGCGGTCGTGCTTCTGCTCGGCACATTTGCTCCGCAGCTGGCGCTCTTCAAGCAGCTCTACTTCAAGGTCCTCAAGCCGCTCGGCATCGTCAAGCCGCGCCCGGTGCAGGATCGTCCAGAGCCCCACAACTTCGCGCAGGGCCTGGGCGGAGTCTTCCTGGCGATCTCGTCGGTCTTGATATTCCTGCCGGTGGATGCGCGAACGGCCCTGGTCACCGCGGCTCTGGGGCTGGCGATCGCGCTGCTTGTCGCCGCGCTCGCGTTCATCAACCTGGCGTTCGGATACTGCCTCGGATGCCAGATCTACTTCCAGCTTGGCAAGCGGGGATTGATCAGGGCGTGAGCATTCAAGTCTGGGCTCTGGCGGTGGCGGGCATTGCGCTGCTCGCTGCCGCCGGCGTGGAGGCCGTCAGGTCGGCTCGTGCCCGGCGGCGGGCGGTCGGTGCGACGTCAGCGCCGGCCGCAGATCCGTACATCCTCTACTTCACCGGCGACAACTGCACCGTTTGCCGTACTCACCAGGAACCGGCGCTTGCGAAGCTCGGCACTGTGCGGGTGGACAAGGTCGACGCCATCGTCGAGCGGGAGCTGGCGGATCGCTTCCAGGTCTACACGCTGCCGACCACGGTCGTGATGTCCGCGGACGGCCGCGCCCTGCACGTCAACTACGGCTACGCGCCCGCCCAAAAGCTGGATCGCCAGCTGGCACAGGCTCGCAATGGGACTCTTACGATGGAGCGAACCGCCACCGCCTAAGCTGGTCGGTTGATGCGTGCTGCCGTCGCCGCCTTGATGCTGCTCGTAGTCATCGCCGCATGCGGCGAGTCGCAGGCCAGGCCGTCCAACGAGGTCGTCCTCGGCGCGATCTACCCGCTGAGCGGGACGCAGGCCGCCGGCGGCAAGGAGGAGCTGGCCGGCGTCAAAGCAGCGCTGGAGCTGGCCCGCAGCAACGGCACGCTGAAAGTTCCGGTGCGGCTCGACATCGTCGACGCCAACACCCCGCAAGCGGCCGTGGCGGCGGTCGATCACCTGGTGCGCGACGACCACGTGCCGGCCATCCTGGGCACATACGGCAGCACACTGTCGGCGGCGGCTGCAGCCCGCGCCGAGGAGCTGAAGACCGTGTACTGGGAGACAGGCGCGGTCGCGGATCCCATCACCGCCGAGCGCCACTACGTCTTTCGAACCGTGGCCACGGGCGGCGCACTCGGACGGATGGCGGTCACATTCACGCACGACGTGCTGATCCCCGAATACAGGCTGCAAGCCCCGCGAGTGGTGGTGATCCGCGTCAATGACATCTACGGCCATTCGGTCGGCGATGGCGAGCAAGCCCTGGCCTCGAGCCTTGGGATCAATGTCGTCGACGTCATCGAGTACGACCCGCATGCGTACGACGCTGCGACCATCGCGGCGCGCGTTGGCGCCGATCACCCCGATTTCTTGTGGGACGTGAGCTACCTCGACGATGGCGTGGCGATCTGGCAGGCGCTGCTGAATCAGCACGTCGCGGTTGTGGCGGCGGTCGGGACCAGCTCCGCGTTCTGCATGCCCGAGTTCGGCAGGCGACTGGGCAGCGGCGCGGTCGGGGTTTATGCGGCCGACAAGCCGGACGCGGACATCAGCGCCGCGGCGCTTTCCCCCGCCGGGCTGGCCTTGCTCGAACAGGCACGTTCGGTCTATGCGCGGGACAACGGGGGAGCCTCGATGTCGATTCCCGCCGTGGCGGGCTTCGTCGGGGGCTGGACGCTTTTTGACAACGTCCTCGGCCCGATGTCCGGCGTCGTGACATCAGAATCGATTCGGGCGGAGGCATTGAAGGTCGACGTCCCGGTGGGCGACAGCATCAACGGAGGCGGGGTCCGCTTCGGCGCCGCGGGCTCCCTCGACGAGGGTCAGAACACGCGCGCGGCGGCGGTCGTCGGCCAGTGGCAGGCGGTCGGGGTCATGAACATCGTCTACCCGCCCGCGTACGCGATCGGCACGCCTATCCCGATGCCGGGTTAGCTGTTCGCCGCCGCTCGAACAGAAGCGCGAAGCTCAGGACAACCGCCCACAGAGCCGTGGTCGCCGGCAGGCCGCCAGATCCGAAGGGCCAATTGCCGGCAATCGATGTGACGTTGGTGACGATGTCGAGGCCGCTCAGGACGATGAGCACAGCGATCACGAGGCTGTACCAGCCCACCCACGCCGGCAAAGCGCGGCGGCGCAGGATCATCCACCCTGTGACGCCCATGAAGATCGCGAGAGGAAGCAGCATCACGTCATTGATGCCATTGATCGCGAGCCACAACGAGGTGATCGAGCCGTAGTCGCTGGAAGGTGCCAGTTCCACGATGCCGACTCCATCACCAACCGTGACCAGCACGAGCGCTGCGGAGGCGACTGCGGCCCCGAATCCGACCAGCCCTGCGGTGCTCGCAGCCTCATCACCTCGGCCGAGCCGCAGCAGCAAGGCGGCGAAACCGATCAGCGATACAGCCAGGACGATCTCACCCAGCAGGTCGAAGGCGAGAAGGGCACGGTGGGACGCTGCGTAGCTCGAAATGAGCGCCGCCGGCGCCGGAGCGCCAAGAACCTGGACGCCGGTATTGACGAACACGTGCCGCGGGCTGAAGCCAAACGGAGGCGAACATGCCATCAGGACCAGGCCCATCGCGCCGGCCCAGCGTCGCCAGCTTTCGGTGGTCAGCCTGATCTCAGCACCCGCCTAAGAGCTCGCCACTCCCTTCTGAGCCGGGCTCGTGACCTCGCTCAAGAACGTGAGCAGAGCGCGGTTGACCGGCTCTGGATCCGACAGGTTTGCGGAATGACCAGCGCCCTCGATCTTCACGAGCCCGCGGCAGTTGGCGAGCCCGGAGCAGAGGCGCTCGGCGAGCTCCATGTCGATGGCGGCGTCGGCGGTTCCGTGGATCACCAGGGCCGGCGCCGTTATTTCGCCGATTCGGTGGTGGAGGTCTTCGCGGTCGACCAGCGGATTGAACATCTGCCGCAGCTGTTCCCGTCGGCGCTCGCGCCATTTCGCGATCCATGGCTCGCGGCCGGGCCAGTCGCTGCCGAAAATGATCGCGGCGATGGTCTCGGCCATCGGGTCGAGGAGCCCATCGGACTCCCAGACCTCGAGCATCAGACCATAGGTGTGGGCCCTGTCCGGGTCCTCCGTGCCGGCCTGGGTGTCCAGAAGGAGGAGCGCGATCACACGGCCGGGGTAGCGCAAGGCGAAGCGAAGGGACAGCAAACCTCCCTGGCTCATGCCACCGATGACCGCACGCTGGATGCCGAGGTGGTCGAGAAGGCCGGCGAGGTCGTCGGCCGAGTCCCAGTAGGTGAACGGGTCGGTGGTGGTTTCGGTCAAGCCGTGGCAGCGTTCATCCCAGGTGATGACCCGGTATTGCGAACGCAGCGCATCGACCTGCGGCGCGAACATCTCGTGGTCCATGAGCAGGCCGTGCGAAAAGACGATCGGCACTCCGCTGCCGCTGCTGTCCTCGTAGTAGATCTGCTGGCCGTTGATCGCGTGCTTCGGCATCTGTCTTTCAGTCGTCTAGAGACCGCTGGACGAGTGTGATGTCCATCCAGCGGTCGAACTTGTGCGCCGCGTTCCGGATGGTGCCGACCGCCTCGAAACCGAGCCTGGTGTGCAGGTGGAGGCCGGCCCGATTGTCGGTGGCGATCGTGGCGACGATGGTGCGGTAGCCGAGGCCGCGCGCCTCGGCGATCAGCGCGGTGAGGAGGGCCTTGCCGATGCCGCGTCCGTGGTGGACCGGGTCCACGTAAACCAGGTCCTCGACGACGTCGAAGCCGCGTTGGTTCCACGGAAACAGGCGCGCCCAGCCGAGCACGCCGGTGTCGTCAGTCGCCACCAGGAGCTTGGAGCGCTTGCCATGAGCCTCCCACCACTGCGCCGCCTCCTCGGTGTCGAGCGGCTCGGAGTCGATGGTGGCGAAGGTCTGGTTCACGGCCCAGTTGTAGATCCCGACGATGGCGGCGAGGTCGTCGTGCGTCGCCGCCCTGACCG
>DASWBB010000103.1:0-76364 GCA_036390875.1 Candidatus Dormiibacterota bacterium | reverse complement strand
GTGACGATGGGGACCCCGACCGAGACGACGCCGAGGATGATCGACCACATGGCCAAGCCCGTGAACTGGGACATGATGCTGATGCCCGGCCGCGCGGTCGGGTAGCCGGTGGGCGGGACGTAGCCGTAGCCAGGCGCGCCTGGCGGCATCGCGTAACCGGGGGCGCTGGGCGGTATGTCAGAGAAGCTCTGCTGCGGGGGCTGGTAGCCAGGAGGCATCGGGGGAGGCGTCCCTGGCGGTGGAGGCGGTATGTCTGCCATGCGCGGAATCGTAACCGCGATGACCGCGGCCTGAACCCTTATCGGCCCGCGGGCGTCTCCTCGTTCGTGACGAGCTAACCTTCCGACCTATGGTGAGGCTGGTCACCGGGGGAACGGGGTTCATCGGCCGGCACCTTCTGCGTGAGCTGGCCAAGCGCGACGGAGACACCTATGTGCTCGTGCGCGAGCCCTCGCGTGCCCGCCTCGAGCGGCTCATCGCGTCGCTGGGCCCCGGCGACCGCATGCACGCGGTGGCCGGCGACATCACGGCAACGGGGCTTGGGCTGTCTGCGGCCGACGAAACCAGGCTGCAGGGCGCCGACATCTATCACCTCGCGGCCGTCTACGACCTCGAGGCGTCGGAGGAGGCCAACGAGCGGGCGAACGTGGGCGGCACCCGCAACGTGGTCGCCCTGGCCGAGAAGCTGGGCGCCCGGCTCCACCACGTCAGCTCGATCGCGGTCGCGGGCGGGAAGTGGAAGGGCAAGTTCACCGAGGAGATGTTCGCAGCGGGCCAGGCCCTGGATCACCCCTACTACAAGACGAAGTACGAGGCTGAGAGCCTGGTGCGCGCCTCGGGCGCTCACTTTCGCATCTACCGCCCGGGCCTGGTGATCGGGTCGTCCGAGACGGGTGCCGCCGACCGCATCGATGGTCCCTACTACGCGTTCAAGCTCATCCAGCGACTCCGCAGCGCCATCCCTCCATGGGTGCCGCTAGTCGGCCTCGAAGGCGGGGAGATCAACATCGTCCCGGTCGACTTCGTTGCGCGCGCCCTCGCCGAGATCGCCTCCAAGCCTGGCCTCGACGGTGAGACGTTCCACCTCACCGACCCGGCCGCCCGCAGCCTCGGCGAGGTCACCAACGAGTTCTGCCGCGCCGCCCACGCGCCCCAGTTCACGCTGCGGCTCGACAGCCGAGCCGCTTCGATGCTCCCGCGCGAGATGACGGGCATGCTCCAGCACTGGCACGTGGCACAGACCTTGAAACGACGCCTGCTCGAAGGTGTGCGCATCCCCGAGCCGGCCCTCCAGTACGTGACCAACCGCGCGAAGTTCACGTGCGACAAAGCGCAGGCCGCCCTTGCGGGCAGCGGCATCGAGTGTCCGCCGCTGCAGACATACGCATGGAAGATCTGGGACTACTGGGAGCGGCATCTCGACCCCGAAGCGCCGACCGAACGCAACCTCCGAGCGGTCTTGCACGACCGTGTCGTGGTGGTGACCGGAGCTTCCAGCGGCATCGGGCGCGCCACTGCGCAACTGGTCGGGCGCCACGGGGCGAAGGTTGTGCTCGTCTCGCGCACCAGGGAGAAGCTGGACGCCTTGAAGGAGGAAATCGAAGCCGGCGGCGGGCGCGCGTTTGTGTACCCGACCGATCTCTCCGACCTCGAGCAGTGCGACACGATGATCAAGAGCGTCCTCGCCGACCACGGCGCGGTCGACATCCTGGTCAACAACGCCGGGCGCTCGATCCGGCGCTCGGTCGAAGCGTCCTACGAACGATTTCACGACTTCCAGCGCACCATGCAGCTCAACTACTTCGGCGCGGTGAAGCTCATCCTGGCGGTGCTGCCAGGCATGCGTCAGCGCCGCCGCGGACACATCATCAACATCTCGAGCATCGGGACGCAGGCCTATCCACCGCGGTTTGGCGCCTACGTCGCGTCCAAATCGGCGTTGGCGGCGCTCAGCCGGTGCATCGGGCCCGAGGTGGCTGACGACGGCGTCGCGGTCACCAACATCCATATGCCGCTGGTGCGCACGCCGATGATCGCGCCCACGGACATGTACAAGAACTTTCCAACCAGCTCACCCGAGGAGGCTGCCGAAATGGTGGCGGCGGCGATCCTCACTCGCCGGCCGGAGGTGTCAACGCGACTGGGCAAGCTCGGCGAGACGGTGAGCACCGTGGCGCCGGGCCTGCTGCAGTTCGTGATGACGGGCGCCTATCACGTGTTCCCGGAGAGCGCGGGCAAGGACGGTCAGAGGGCGGCGCCGTCAGATGAGGAGATCTCGGTCGAGGCCGCCGCGATGGCCTATCTAATGAGGGGAATCCACTTCTGAGTTAGTGTCCGGTCGCGGCGGCGAGGATGGCCGCGAGGGCGGCGATGATGATGCCGAAGAAGAAGATCACGACGAGCGCGGTCAGGGCCAGGTGGACGTAGGAGATGATCAGCCCGGCCAGCGCGAAACCGTCACCGCGTTCGCCGGTCTGGCGAATCTGTCTCCGGGCCATATGGCCCGTGACGATCGAGACGATGGTGAGCGTCAGCCCGCCGATGCCGGTGAAGTGCCCAAACGGCGCGACGATCGCGGTGACGAGGCTTACGACGGCGAGCGTGTTGGTCTGACCGGCGACCGCGACCCCGGCGCCGGGCGGCGCCATCGGCACGGTGCTTCTAGGAACCGTCTCCTGGCCGGCGATCTGGGTGGCGGTGGTGGCCGGCGCCTGCGGCGCGGGTGGCGGCGGCAGCTCGCTCGAGGGTGTGCTCACGGCAATTCCAGTCTAACTAACCTTGATTGAGTGGCGATCACCCAGGAGGATGCGGTCAAGCGGAGGCTGCGCGCGGTCCCCGACGGACCGGGCGTCTACCTGTTCCGCGATCACCGCGCCCAGGTCATCTACGTCGGCAAGGCGCTGCGGCTTCGCGACCGCCTGCGCTCGTACTTCACCCCGGGCTACGGCGAGACCGCCCGCGTCGCCGAGCTGGTCCGCAAGGTCTATGACTTCGAGTTCGTCACCACCGCCAACGAGGTGGAGGCGCTCGTCCTCGAGTGCAACCTCATCAAGAACTATCGGCCGCGCTTCAACATCCGGCTCAAGGACGACAAGAACTACCTCTACCTGAAACTGCCGATAACGGAGGAGTTCCCGCGCGTCCACTACTCGCGGCGCGTCCAGAAGGACGGGGCTCAGTACTTCGGCCCGTACACATCGGCGCAGTCGCTGCGCGGCACGGTCAAGTCGATCCGCCAGCTGCTGCCCTTCCGGACGTGTTCGGACGAGATCTTCAAGCAGGGCAAGGTATGCCTCGATTTCCACATCAAGCGCTGTCCCGGCCCGTGTGAGCGGCGCATCAGCCCCGACGACTACAAGGCCCGTATTCACGAGGTCGCCCTTTTCATGGAAGGGCGCTCGGACGTACTGGTTCACGAGCTCAAGGACCGCATGGAGACGTCGGCGGGCAGGCTCGACTTCGAGAACGCAGCCCGGTACCGCGACCAGCTGCAGTCGATAGAGAAGATCGCGGATCGGCAAAAGGTGCTCACCCGGGGCCGCGACGACGAGGACCTCATCGCATATGCGCGCAGTGGGGAGCAGGTGTTCGTCGAGGTCGCCTACGTGCGCCAGGGCAAGATGGTCGGCCACGACGGGCACGCGCTCGACGGCGCCGGCGATGCGGCGGAAAGCGAGCTTCTGCGCGGCTTCCTCCTGCAGTACTACACGAGCGCCACTCATGTGCCGCGGGTGGTGATCGTTCCGGGCCCGGTGGAGGAACCGGACCTGCTCACAGGCTGGCTGACCGAGCGCCGCGGAGGGCCGGTCACGATCGAGGTGCCGCAGCGCGGTCGCAAGCGGGCGCTCGTGACGCAGCTCGGCGAGACCGCCAGGCAAGAGCTGGAGCAGCTGCGCATCCAGGCCGATTACGACCGCAGCCGCACCGAGCCGATGCTCGCGGCGCTCGCGGAGGCACTCGGCCTCGAGGCGCCGCCGAAGCGCATCGAGTGCTACGACATCTCCAACATGCAGGGCGACTCTGCGGTCGGCGCGATGGTCGTCTTCGAGGACGGCCGGCCGAGGAACGATCACTACCGGCATTTCAAAATCAAATTCGTGCCCGGCCCGAACGACTTCGCGATGCTGCAGGAGGTGCTGCGCCGGCGCCTGGAGCGGCTGGAATCCGCTCAGCGCAGAGAAGATGCCGACGCGGTGGGTGATCGCTCGTTCACGAGCCGGCCGGACCTCATCCTCATCGACGGCGGCAAGGGGCAACTCAGCGCCGCGCTCGAGGTGCTCGAGTCGGCCGGCTACGCTGACATCCCGACCTTTGCGTTGGCCAAGGAGCACGAGGAGATATTCGCGCCGGGTCGATCGGAGCCGATCGTGCAGGAGCGGAACTCGCCGGGGATGTTCCTCGTCCAGCGCATTCGCGACGAGGCGCATCGATTCGCCATCACCCATCACCGCAAAGTGCGTGCCCGCAAAGCTCTGACATCGCCGCTCGACTCGGTCGAAGGCATCGGGCCTGCACGCAAGCGGGCGCTGCTGCGACACTTCGGCTCCGTGCAGGCGATTCGCGAGGCGCCGGTGGAGGACATCGTCGCGCTGGGCGTCCCCGAGCGCCTCGCCAAGAGGCTGAAAGAAACTCTGTGACGATAGAGTCGCGGCCGGAAGCCGTCGCCGGATCTTCGGTGCCCATGCGGCCCACTGCCTCCCATGCCTTCGGCATGGGGGCCCCAGAGGTATCCGCTCCTCGCTTACGCATCCACGAATGCGCGCGCTCCGGTGCTCGGCCGCGCCTAGCATCTGGACCATCTGGTCACCGAATCTCTCGGCGAGGTCTCCGTCCGTGACTCTCGTCATCGTCGGAGGAACGACGGAGCCAGAGCTCGACGAGGCGGTCGGCGTTTTTCTCGACACGGGATTCCAGCTCGCGCGCTGGCTCTCGCCGTTCGACGACGCCGACGGGGTGCTGCCGCTCCGTGGGGACGGCGCCGTCGTCCTCAAGGACGCCGATGCGCGCGGCATCAAATATGTGCTCGTCCACGTCGGCTCCGATGACGGCAAGGCCGGCGGCAGCCACGACCGCGCGCATCACCGAGTCGACATCGCGCAGCTGCGCGAGCTGGCTCAGCAGCTCAAGTCACGCGAGCGCATGCTCATCACCTGCCTCGCGTTCGGCTACAAGCGCGGCATCCCGGAAGGCGCCGCGTGGGTCGTCGACGTCCGGCTCCTCGACAATCCTTACTGGGTGGATGAGCTGCGGCCGCTCGACGGGCGCCATCCGCGTGTGCGCGAGTTCGTGCTCGCCCAACCGGCGGCGACGAACCTGCTCGACAACCTCGAGCGCACGCTGAAAGACGCCCTGCCCCACTACCGCGAGCGCGGCCGCTCGCAGCTCGTCGTCGCGTTCGGATGTACAGGTGGGCGGCATCGCTCGGTCGCGATGGCCAAGGAGATGGCCGCGCGCCTCGAGCATCTGGATGGCGTGGACGTCGAGTTCACTCCGCGCGACCTCGTGTGACGCGAGCCCTGGTCATCGGCGGCGCCGGCTTCGTGGGCGCGGCAGCGTGCAAGGAGCTCATGAGGCGCGGCGTCGAAACCATTGCCGCCGGGCGCAAGGAGCGGCCGTACGGCGTCTTCACCAGCTACGTCGCATTCGACCGCACGGACGAAGAGCAGCTGCGCAAAGCTATCGAAACCGTGCAGCCAGACGTGCTGCTCGACCTCGCCTGCTACTTGCCCGGCGACGTCTCGGCCGTGGTGAGGAACTTCAGCGGGCAGCGTTACGTGTTCGTCTCCACCGGCGTGTATCCGCATCTCCACGGCAAGCCCGCGCGCGAGGAGGATTTCATCCCGCTCGAGGGTGAGCCTCCCGAAGCGCTCGACTATCTGGACGGCAAGCGATGGTGCGAGACGATGCTCGCGCGCACACGCGACTTTCCCTGGACGGTAATCCGCCCGCCCGCCATCTTCGGGCCCGCCGACCACACGCTCCGGATCGCGGCGTACATCCAGCGTGTCGCGGACGGCGGTCCGCTGCTGGTGCCCGCGGAATCGTACGAGCGCCAGGCGGGACTGGCCTGGGTCAAGGACATCGGCTACGCGTGCGCGCTTGCGTGCGACCTGCGCAAGGAGACCACACGCAACGCATACAACGCGGCCTTCGAAGGGGTGAGCCTGCGGGACCTGATCGAAGCCATCGCCAGGGTTCTGGGAATGCCCGCACGCATCCACCCGATTCCCTTCGCTCAGCTGCCGCCCGATGCGAGCCCGTATGGTCCCGACCCGCGGCGATCGGCCGGCTACGAGCTCGGCAAGGCTCGTCGAGACCTGGGCTTCGAGCCTTCCGCGCTGGAGGACGCTCTGGCCGAGACGCTCGCGTGGTTTCGGGTCGCACAGCCTTCTCATCCCGGTTATGCCAACCGGCCGGCGGAGCTGGCCCTGGCGGGAGCGTCGTAGCTCCAGCGCACCGCACGTATTCTTGCGGCATGTTGAGGCGCGCAGCGCCATATGCCGTCGCGATCGCCGGGGCGGTGGTCGTGACGATCGCCATCGGCCTGGTCTCGATACGATTCCAGGTCCCGGGGCTCAGCGCCTTCTATCTGCTGCTCGTGCTGTGGCTCGGCGCCACCTGGGGAAGAGGGCCCGCCGTCGCCGGCAGCATCGCCGCCTTTCTGCTGTACGACTACTACTTCGTCCCTCCGGTCGGGACCTTCGCGGTCAGAGGCCCGAGCGAGCTGCTCGAGCTCGTGGTGCTGCTGGCGGTCGCCCTCGTCACCGGCCAGCTTGCGGGTTCGCTGCGGCGCACGCAGA
The DNA here is from genome assembly GCA_036390875.1 of Candidatus Dormiibacterota bacterium. Taxonomy (GTDB): domain Bacteria; phylum Chloroflexota; class Dormibacteria; order Dormibacterales; family Dormibacteraceae; genus UBA10449. Next base: position 69,564 of record DASWBB010000103.1, on the reverse strand, counting down.
GCGCCGCCGAGGCTCTGGCCGCCGACGAGCGCGCGATGTACGAGCTGGCCACGGCGGCCCTGCGCTCGCCTGAGGTCTCGGTGGCTCTCGGCCTGTTGAGCGAGCGGGCGGTGCGTCTGGAAGGGGTCACCCGGTTCGCGCTCGTGGCGATGGACTTCGGGTCGGCCGTGCCGCTGGCAGGAGGCGAGGTGACTGCTGACGAGCTCCGCCAGGCCACCTGGTCGTACGAAAACAAGCGTCCGATCGGCGTTGCCCTATCGGACGGCGCCGTGAGGTTGATGAGGACGAGTCCGGAGAGCAAGGAGCCCGCGTACATGCCCCTGGCCAGCGGGGTGGCGGTGATGACGATCGACCCCGTTGGTTCAGATCCCGGCGACCTGCGCATGCTCGCGGCGCTCGTCGGCCTCGCCGACCTGCTGCTGGACCGCCGGCGCGCCGTCCTCGAGGCGGAGCGCGCGCGGGGCTTCGAGGCCTCGGACCGCCTGAAGGCCGCCATCCTATCGTCACTCTCACACGAGCTCAAGAGCCCCATCGCATCGCTGCGCGCGGGTCTCACGGCGCTCATGGCGCCACAGGCAGGCCTGGAGCCCGAGCAGCGAGAGCTGCTCGGTGACCTGGATGGCCAGGCGAGCCGTCTGGACCGGCTGGTCGGCGACATGCTCGCCCTTTCCCGACTCGAGGCCGGCATGGAGCTCGATCGCGAACCGCACCGGTTCGCCGACCTGGTCGGGACCGCGCTGCACCAGCTGCGTCCCGTCCTCAAGGGGCGTGAGGTCACCCTCGAGATCGCAGACGACCTGCCGCCGGTCGAGGTCGACGAGCTGCAGGTCGGGCGCGTGCTCACGAACCTGATCGAGAATGCGAATGAGTGGGCGCCTGCCGACGGTCGGATCACCGTCGGGGCGAGCACGAACGAAGAGAGGCTCACCGCGTGGGTGGAAAACGACGGACCCGCGATTGCGCCGACCGACCTCGATCGTGTTTTCGAGACGTTCTGGAGCCGCCGCGCCCGCGGCAGCGGGCTTGGGCTCGCGATCACGAAGCGAGTGGTCGAGGCGCACGGCGGCACCATCCGCGCCGAGAACCGCAGGCGCGGCCCGCGCTTCACTTTCACGCTGCCCCTCGCGCGCATCGCCGCCACGCGATGAGCGGTCGTGTCCTGGTCGTCGACGACGAGGTCGAGATGCAGCGTGCGCTGCGCACCGGGCTGCGCTACCACGACTTCGAGGTTCGGGCGGTGGGCACTGGTGAAGAGGCCGTGCGCGAGTCGGCGGCATGGCGTCCCGACGTCATCCTGCTCGATCTCGGCCTGCCGGGCATGGACGGGTTTGCGACCCTGCGCGCGCTCCGGCCGGCGACACGTGCCGCGGTAATCGTGGTCAGCGTGATGCCGGGCGAGAAGGACAAGGTTCGTGCCCTCGACGCCGGCGCAGACGATTACGTGGTCAAGCCGTTCGGGACCGACGAGCTGGTGGCGCGGATCAGGGCGGTGCTGCGACGGCAGGCAGACCTGCCGGCCGGCGAGCCAGTCATCCGGGCGGGTGACCTGGAGATCGACCTCGCCCGCCGGTCCGTGACCGCGGGCGGCCGCTCCGTGAAGCTGACCCCGACGGAGTACGAGCTGCTGCGCTACCTTGCCCTCCACGCGGGCAAGCCGGTCACGCATACGACCCTGCTGCGACAGGTGTGGGGCGAGTACGCGGTCGGCGACAAATACAACACACGCTATGTCGTGGCGCAGATCCGCAAGAAGCTCGGCGACGATCCGGCCAACCCGCGCTACATCGTCAACGAACCGGGGGTCGGTTACCGACTTCAGGCCTGACTACTGCTCGAGGTGGCCTCGGTTCAGCAGGTACGCCGCGATCAGAGCCACGAGCACGATTCCGGGCGACCATCCGAGGCCGGGCCCGAACGGGTCGTATGAGGAGAGGTCGACCCAGACCGCGAGCCCGCTGACCGCCGCGAAGACGACCACGATCAAAGCGCCGCGCACGTTGCCGTGCCGCTTCCAGTAGAGCTCCCACCCGACACGCCAGGAACGGCGGTGGGTGTGGCCCCGGCGAGGCGTGACGGCCGCATGCGCTGGGATGCGGCGTCCGTGCTTGTAACGGGCGATCTGCGGCAACGGCTCGGCAGGCAGGTGCTCGATCTCACGGTCGGGAGGCGGCGGCACCTCCAGCGGCTCCCAGAGCGCCTCCTTCCTGTAGGTTCGATACACGACCCAGCTGAGCACTCCGAGCGCCAGCCAGCCCAGATAGATCCAGGTCGAGTTGGAGATGTTCTGAAACAGGAGCTGCGTGAACACCGTGCCGATGGCAAGCGCTCCGACCAGGGACAGGATGGGGACGCTGTCGCGACCGAATTTGATGTTGATGGGCATGCGGTAGGGTCGATAGAGCTCGGGTTCGACGAAACGCAAGCGCATGACGGAGAGGTGCGCCGAGCAGAACGCGAAGGTGGCGGCCAGTGAGTAGACGGCGCTCATGAGGTCGATCTCTTTGCCGCCGACCAGGATGCCGGGCAGGACGAGCATCGCGGCCAGGACCCCGAAGACGACGATCGACACGTAGGGGGTCTTGAACTTCGGGTGCAAGACGGCGAAGCTGCGCGGCAGCATCTCCGCCCCGGCGAGCGAGTAGCTGAGCCGTGAGATGCCGATCAGCCCGGCGTTGGTCGCGATGAGCAGGATCGTGAAAGCGAGGAAGCCCACCCACATCCCTGCCCAGAAGGCGAGCGGCTGCATGAAACCCGTGACGATCCCCGCGACCGGGTCGGCCTTCCATTTCGTGGCGAGGTCGGTCGTCCAGCCGCCGTGATCCTGGTATACGGGGAAGACGCTGAGTCCGATCGTGGGTAGAAATGCGGCCACGAAGAGCACCGCGATGATGACCGCGTAGGTCGCGCGCGGCACGGACCGGCCCGGATTCTTGGCTTCCTCCGAGAGATTGGAGATGGTCTCGATGCCCGTGTAAGTCACCATCGCGATCGAGATGCTGGCGAGGAAATTGCCCCACGTCGGCGCGATGCCCCAATGGATGTTGGCGAGGACGGTCCGAATGTTGAGCAGCAGGATCACGCCGAGGACGACGAGGACGACCTGCGTGATGAGGTCTGTGACGGCCAGGGTCAGGTTGAGCGCGCTCGATTCCTGGATCCCGATGATGTTGATCACGATCAGGAAGCCGATGATCGCGATCGTGGCGCCCACATGCCACGCGTCGCTGGTCTTGAACAGTTGGAACAACGGGACGTACTTGCCGAAAACACCCAGATAGCTGATCGCGAAGTACGACGAGATCGAAACCGTCGCCATGTAATTGAGGAGCTGAACCCACCCGACGATGAATCCGATCGGGTTGTTGAAGGCCCGCCGGGCGAAGCTCGAGCTGCCGCCGGCATGCGGGATCGCGGCGGTGCCTTCCGCGTAGTTCAGCGCGGTCGTGACGAAGATGCAGCCGGCCAGGATGAGCGCGAGCGGAGTGAGGCCGAGGGCAAACGCGGCGGTGACGCCCAGCGCGTAATAGATGCTCGAGCCGACGTTGCCGTAGGACGCCGCGAACAGTGCCGGAGCGCCCAGCGTCCGGGGCAGCTTGGTGGCGCGGCGGACCACCACCCGCAGGTCGCCTGGGCGGCGGCCCCTGCGAGCGATGGAGTCCGGGCTCATCGGAGCCGAGATTAATGGATCAGGTGCGGATCCATACGAAATCCATTCGGCCGGCGCACGCCCCCAAACGGGCTTCTCACAAGCGGCCGCTTAGCTTGGACTCATGCGCAACGCGATCCTTCAGCTTCCGGAACAGCGGACGGCCGGCGAGCAGCGCCAGGTCCTCCGGGCGGCGATCCGCCAGCTCGACCGCGCCGAGGTTTACCTGGCCGCCGTGTCCTACATGCAGCTCGACGACCGGGCCGCTCTGCGCGCCGTCAGGCAGCTGCGCGCGGACCTCGAGGGGCTCAAGCGCCACCTCGGCGAACTGCGGGCGGGAACGAGCGCTTGAGCCGAATCGTGGCTCCGCCCCGCCGGCGGATCAAGGTCCGCGGCGGGAACCTCGGAGCGTTCCTGTGCTGGGCGGTGGTGTTTGCCGACATCGGCACCTCCATCTACTACGTCCCTGGGATCCTGTACGGCCCCTTCGGCAACCGCGCGGCCATCTTCGTGCTGATGACCCTCTGCGTCTTCGTGCTGCTGTGCGTCAAGTACGCGGAGGTGACGTGGCGGTACCCCGAGGGGGGCGGCGTGGTCAACGTTTCATCGCAAGCCCTGCACCCGTTCGCCGGCTTGCTTGGCGGCCTGTTCATCCTCGTGGATTACTACCTGACTGCGGCCCTGAGCGCGCTGTCGGGAGCCTTTTACCTCTCGGTCATCTTTCCGAGCTTCACTGCGTACGTCATTCCGCTGACGGTCGGAGCGCTGGTTGGCCTTGGATTGCTGAACGCGGTGGGCATCAAGGAGAGCGCGCGAACGACTGCCGTCTTCGTCGTCCTCGCGGCCGGCGGCCAGGTCGCCATCGCGGCCGCAACCGCCGTCTACCTCGGGCCGGCCGGGATCATTCAGAGCTTCGGCGCCATCCGCTCCGGCCCCGTCCTTACGCCGCTGCTGCTGATCACCGGGTACGCAGCCGCATTTCTCGCCTTCTCGGGATTGGAGAGCATCGCGCAGCTCGCCCCGGCCATGCGCGAGCCGCGGCGCAAGGTGGCCTACAGGGCCATGGCCGGAGTCGTGCTCACGATGGCGATCACGAGCCCTCTGCTTACTCTGTGGTCGACCACCCTGCTGAATGGGACCAACCCGGACCCAAACCAGTTCATGTCCCTTCTGGCTGCCCACGTGGCAGGCACGTTCCTGGCCGACTACGTCGCGATCACAGGGTCCCTGCTGCTGGTCTTCGCCAGCAACACCGCGATCATCGGCGCATACCACGTCTTCATCGCGCTCGCCCGAATGGGCTTTCTCCCACGACTGCTTGAGCATCGCAACCGGTGGCGGAGGACGCCGCACTGGGCGATCCTCGCCGCGGTCGCCCTTCCGATCATCATCGTGGTCGCCGTCAACGGCAGCGTGATCCTCCTGGGCGATCTTTACGCGTTCGGCCTGCTGGGAACCTTCGTCCTGACCTGTGTGAGCCTCGACGTCGTCCGGTGGCATGAGCGCGAGCACTGGAGCGCCGGCGAGTCCGCGCTGTTCGTCATCGGCGTGCTGACCACGGCGCTGGTGCTCGTGGCCTGGCTGGTCAACCTGGTCGCCAAGCCGCTGGCGACCGAGTTCGGCGGCGGGCTGACGGTGATAGGCCTGATCGCCGGCTTGACCACATATCGCTACTACCGGCGCCGGCGGCCGGCGGTGTTCCCAATTCCGTTCCGGCCTCAGCGCGCGAAGGCTTCGATCGCGAGTGCTCTCGGTGGTCGCCGGTCGGCGGGAGAGATCCTCGTGATTCTGCCTCACGAGCAGCTGGCGGCCGAAGCTGTGCTCAAGGAGGCCACGCGAGCCGCGGCCGGCCGCGGGGCGGTGTTTCTCTATCGCGGCAACCGTCCCCTGTACGACGACACGGAGCTGATGGAGGTGGCGGATCCGTATCTCAAGGACTACTCGGCGCACGACGCGTTCGCGCGCGCGGAGACGATCGCCCGCAAGGACGTGCCGAACCGCCGGTACGTATACGTGCCCGGCGCCCTGCCACGAGAGATTGTCGGCGAGGTGTGGAGGGCCCTTTCGCCCAAGGAAACGGTGGTGACCGACGAAGACCAGGAGGTGCTGCCGCCGATGCCGTTCGACCGGATCCGGCGGCACCATTCGGACGGCAACGTCGTGCTGCACATGTTCACGGCCAAGACACACAAGCCGGCGGACGAGGTCAAGGCCAGCTAGCGCTTTCACTTCCTCGTTCCGTCACGTCGAAAAAGACTGGGATGCGGGCGGCTAGATGATCAGGTCCTTCAGTTCGCGCGGGTAGCTGGTCATCACGCGGCAGCCGTCCTCGGTGATGACCACTGTGTCCGAGTGGCGGAAGCCGCCAAGTTCCTTCACATAGACGCCGGGCTCGACCGTGAACACCATTCCAGGTTCGAGCACGGCATCGTCGCCGCGGTCGAGGAAAGGCGCCTCGTGGCCTTCGAGGCCGATCGAGTGGCCGACATGATGGCGGATCGAATCCTCGACGCCCAGCTCGCGAGCCCGCTGCATGCATGCCAGCTCCACCTCTCCCGCCGGCACGCCCGGCGCCATGACCTCGAGAGCGCGGGACTGCAGCGACAGCATCGCGTCGAACGCGCGCTCCTGCTCGGCGGTCGGCGTGCCGACGATCATCGTCCGCTCGAGCTCGCTGTGATAGCCGTCGATGTCGGCTCCGGCGCCGCTCACGAGCACATCGCCGGCGGCGATTCCGTGACCTTTGACAAAGCCATGCGGCATTGCGGTCGACCGCCCACCCACGAACGTCGCCACCAGGCCGGTGGTGCCAAATCCACGCGGCCGCCAGCCGGGCATCTCGGCCACCATCTCGAAGAGGGTCTCGGTGGCGGCGGGCGCATAGCACTCCATCTCGGTCTTGCCGGTCCTGATGGCGTCCTGCATCCTGCGATGGGCACGCGCGGCCCAGTCGCAGCTCAGCTGGATGCAGGCGATCTCGGTGGCCGATTTCACGCGGCGCAGCGATTCCACGAGCATCTCGGCGTCGACGGGTCGAGTCCCGGTCAGGTCGCTGAGGCGCGGCCCTCGGTAGCCCCAGTACGGCACGTACCCGTCGTGGTCGGCGCCCGTGCGCTTCGGCTTGGCGTTGATGTCGGCGAGGTTGGCGGCGATGAGCTCCATCGGGTGCTCGGCGCCCGGGTACTCGAAATACACGGCTACCCGGTCGATGCCGGGCACCGACTCCGCGTGCTCCTTCTCGACCGCGGGCACGATCAGGATCGAGTCGCCGTCGGGCCCGAGGATCAGGACGATCGGCCGCTCGGTGGGGATGTGGTGGAAGCCGGTCAGGTACGCGATCCGCGCCGGATAGAAGACCGCCAGGGCGTCCAGGCCGGCCGCCTCCATTCCGGCGCCCACCGCCTCGCGCCGGGCGGCGAACTCCTCGGCGGAGATTTGCGGATGGCTGACGGTCGGGGGTTTCTTCCTAGTACGCGGCAAGCTTTCTCATCGCCTCCGCGATCTTGGCGGGGTTGGGCATGAAGAACTCTTCTTGGGGGGAGTTGAAGGGCATGGCGGGAATGTCCGGCCCGGCCACGCGCACGACCGGTCCGTCCAGGCTGTCGAAAGCGTGCTCCGAGATGATCGCCGCCACCTCGGCTCCGAAGCCGCCGGTGAGGTTGTCCTCGTGCACGATCATCGCCTTGCCCGTCTTGCGCACCGATTCGAGAATCGTTTCCCGGTCGAGGGGCGCCAGACACCTGAGGTCGACGACCTCGACGCTCACACCGTCGGCCGCCAGCTGCTCCGCGGCCTGCAGGCAGTAGTGCGTCATCAGACCCCACGCAAAGCAGCTCAGCCTGGTCCCTTCGCGCCGAACCAGGGCGGGCCCGATCGGCACCAGGTGGTCGCCGTCGGGCACCTCCTCGGCAACCAGCCGGTACACCTTCTTGTGCTCGAGAAACAGCACCGGGTCCGGGTCGCGGATGGCCGACTTGAGAAGGCCCTTGGCGTCGGCGGGCATGCTGGGCACGACCACCTTCAAGCCCGGAACGTGGGCATAAAACGCTTCCACGGATTGCGAGTGATACAGGCCTCCATGCACTCCGCCGCCGAACGGCGCGCGGATCACGATGGGGACGGACCAGTCGCCGTTGGAGCGGTAGCGCGTCCGCGCGGCCTCGCTGACGATCTGGTCGAAGGCGGGATGGATGAAGTCCGCGAACTGGATCTCGGCGATGGGTATGAGCCCGTTCAGCGCGGCGCCGATGGCCACGCCGACGATCCCCGACTCCGCGAGCGGAGTGTCCAGCACGCGCGCCTCGCCGAACTTCGCGTAGAGGCCGTCGGTGGCGCCGAACACGCCGCCCTTCCGCCCGACGTCCTCGCCCATCACGAGCACGCGCTCGTCGCGCTCCATCTCTTCGCTGATGGCCGCGCGCACAGCCTCGATCATCCGCAGCTCAGCCATGCCCTTGTCCCCTCGAGAACACATTGTCCAGCGCCCGGGGGCCGTCCGGTGAGGGCGCGTCGCGAGCCTCGTCGACCGCGGCCGCCACCACGCTGGCGCAGTCGCGCTGGATTTGATCGTCGTCGGCTGCCTCCAGCACGCCCGCCTGCAGCAGCCGGCGCCGCATCCGGTCGATCGGATCCTGGGCCGCCAGCGCTTCCAGCTCTTCCGGCGGGCGCAGGCCTCCGCCGGTCGCTTTCGAGGTGAGGTCGGAGGCCACGGCGTGTATGACCGTGCCGCCGCCCTGCGAGCGCGCGCGATCGCAGGCCCGGCCGAATGCCGCCAGGGCGGTGTCGAAATCGCCTCCGTCGATGGTTTCGCCGGCCAGCCCGTAGCCCTCCGCGCGGTCGACCGGCGACCCGTACGAATGCTGGGCGATGGGCCCCTCCGTGCGCGCCAGGTCCTCGACGAGACAGATCAGAGCGAGCGAATGAGCGCCGGCGAAATTGATGCCCTCGTGCCAGTCCCCCGACTGAATGCCGCGCTCATCGGTGCATACCAATGTCACCTCGTCGTGCCCCGACACCTTGGCCGCGTACGCGATGCCGGCCGCCTGCACGACATGACGGCCTGCGCTCGCCGATGTCATCACCACGCGCGCGGGCCGAGACCCGAATGCGCCCGGCGCCTGCCTGCCGCCCGAAGCGGGATCGCCGGCGCGTCCAAACACCGCGAGCATGACATCGAGCGGCGACAGGCCCACCGCGAGGCAAAGGGCGAGGTCGGTTGGGCCCGGCACGATCCAGTCGTGGCCTGGTCGCAGCGCCGCCGCCGCCGCCGCCTGCACGGCTTCGAACCCGGTGACTCGCAAGTATCCCTTCACGTTGTGCATGTGTTCGAGCACCCACAATCGGCGCTCGATCGCACGGGCCATCACCATCGTGTGGTACAGCGCGAGCAGTGTGTGCGGCGCCGTCATATGCTCAGTAGACTGCACCTTCGGGGCCCGAACACCAAGAGTCCCTCTCCGACACCGACCTTGGGAGGTAATTGGCATTTCGTTCTCGGCCGATGTCAAGAACGAGATGGCCGGGTTTCTGCCGGCCAGGCCCTGCTGCCAGCTGAGCGAGCTGCTGGGCATCTATTTCGGGTCGCGTGCCCGCCTGATCCGGAATCAGGGGGACAAGGCGGCCTATTTCTCGCTGCTTCGGAACGCGATCGCCCGGAAGGTCGTGCGGCTGGGCAGGTCCGTGGGTCACATGGATGCGAAGTACCAGGCCGTCAAGACCAAAAAGCGCATGGCCTTCTTCATCGAGCTGGCGCTGCCTCCCGGCATCACCCCCGCTTTCACGAAGGCCGCCGCCCAGGTGGTCCCGGACGCGAACTGCGATCGCAAGGCCATGCTGCGCGGCCTGTTCCTGGGCTGCGGATCCGTCAACGCGCCTTCCTCGCGCTATCACCTCGAATTCGTCGCGCCCTCCGCTGCGTGGGCGACCGCGATCGGCGGGATGGCCGAGTCCGCGGGGGCGAAGGTCGGGGTCATGGAGCGCAGCGGCCAGCACGTGGTGTACGTCAAGGAGGGTGATGGCATCGTGCGCCTGCTCTCGTGGATGGGCGCCAGCCGCGCGGTGATGGAGTTCGAAAACGTGCGCGTCGTGCGGGAGGTGAGCGGAGAGGTCAACCGGCGGCTCAACTTCGAGACGGCCAACATCGGCAAGACGATCGGCTCCGGGCTTCGTCAGGCCGCCGCGATCGAGCGCCTGGAAACGACCGGAAAGCTCGACGGGCTGCCGCCCGCCCTGCGCGAGATGGCCCAATGGCGCAGCGCCAACCCGGAGCTCAACCTGGGCGAGCTGGCCAGGCGGATGAAGCTGTCCAAGTCGGCCGTCAACCACCGCTTGCGCCGGCTCCAGGACGTGGCCGATCACACGGGTGGCGGCCGATCGCCGAATCGCGTGCGCCGCTCCGCATAACATTTACGTCGGCCCATCGGGCTTTGTGCCGATTCTCGTGCCCGCGCACGCATTTGAGGGGTGACCAATGACCAGGGTTGGGATCAATGGCTTCGGCCGCATCGGCCGAAACATTTACCGCGCCGCCGACGCCCTCAAAGCGTCCTTCGAAATCGTGGCCGTCAACGACATCGGTGACGCGCACACTTTCGCCCACCTCCTGAAGCACGACACCGCGCTGGGCACGTTCGGGCCCTCGGTCGCCGCGGATGGCGACGACATCGTCGTGGGCGGCCGGCGCGTGAAGTTCATGAGCCACAAAGACCCCGCCGAGCTGCCGTGGAAGGATCTGGGAGTGGACATCGTCGTCGAGTCCACGGGACTCTTCACCGACGCCGCCAAGGCCCGAGTCCACATCGACAAGGGCGGGGCCAAGAAGGTGATCATCTCCGCTCCCGCGACCAACCAGGACTATACGGTCGTGATGGGCGTCAACCACAAGGGCTATGACCCCAAGGCGCACAACGTGATCTCCAACGCGAGCTGCACCACCAACTGCTTCGTGCCGCTGGCGCATGTCCTCCACAGCAGCTACGGGATCGAGCGAGGAATGATGACGACGATCCACGCATACACGGCGGACCAGAAGCTGCAGGACCTTCCGCACAAGGACCTGAGACGCGCGCGCGCGGCGGCGGACAACATCATCCCGACGTCCACAGGCGCAAACCGGGCGGTGTCGGAGGTCCTGCCCGAGCTCAAGGGCAAGTTCGAGGGCATTTCCTTCCGCGTCCCCGTACTCGACGTGTCCGTCGTCGATCTCACGGTGCAGCTGAGCAAGACCACCACCGCCGAGGACATCAACGCCGCCTTCGACGAGGCCGCCGGAGGCGACCTCAAGGGCATTCTCTCCGTGAGCAAAGAGCCGCTCGTCTCGTCGGACTTCAAGAGCGACCCACATTCGTCGATCGTCGATGCGCCACTGACACAGACGCTGGGCGGTGACTGGGCCAAGGTCGTGAGCTGGTACGACAACGAGTGGGGCTTCAGCTGCAGGATGGTCGACCTGATCACCTACATGGCGGCGCGACTCTGAAATTCCCGATCACATCGGTCGACGTCACCGGCAAGAGGGTGCTCGTGCGCGAGGACTTCAACGTCCCCATGGCCGGGGGCGTGATCACAGACGACACCCGCATCAAGGCGGCCATACCGACCCTGCGCGACCTCATGCACCGGGGAGCGACCACCGTGGTCATGTCGCACCTCGGGCGTCCGACCGGTCCCGACCCGGCGCTGTCCCTGCGGCCGGTCGCGCGCGAGCTTGCCAAGCATCTATGGGGCGAGGTGCCGTTCGCCTCCGATTGCGTGGGACCGATGGCGCAGTCGGCGGTGGCCCGGCTCCAGGTCGGCAAGGTGCTCCTCCTGGAGAACGTCAGGTTTCATCCCGAAGAAGAGAAGAACGACCCGGAATTCGCTCGCCAGCTCGCCTCCCACGGCGACATCTACGTCAACGACGCGTTTGCGGCGTCGCACCGCGCGCACGCATCCGTAGTCGGGGTCGCCAGCTATCTACCCGCGTATGCCGGCCAGCTGATGAGCGCTGAGCTGAACGCGATCAGCCAGGCCATAGACACCCCGAAGCGGCCGCTGTTCGCGGTGATCGGCGGCGCCAAGGTCTCCACCAAGATCAACCTCTTCAACAACCTCATCAAAAAGGTCGACGCGCTGCTCATCGGCGGCGCGATGGCGAACACGTTCCTGCGCGCGCAGGGCTTTCCGACCGGCCGGAGCCTGGTCGAGGAAGAGTCGGTCGAGGCCGCCAACGAGATCTGGAAGGTCTTCGGCAACCGACTGGTGCTGCCGGTCGACCTCGTGTGCGCTCAGCAGGTGCAGCCGGGGCAGGAGCTGCGCATCTTTCCCGCCCAGGCCGTCGAGCCCGGCTGGATCGCTCTCGACATCGGTCCGCAGTCCGTGGCCCTTTTCGGAGAACGGATGCGTGGCGCCGGCACAATCGTCTGGAACGGGCCGATGGGGGTGTTCGAGATCCCGGACTTCGGGTCCGGAACAAAAGGTGTGGGGGAAGCGATCGCGAGTTCGGGCGCTTACACTCTCGTCGGTGGCGGCGACACCGCCGCGGCGATCGACGCGCTCGGGCTGACCGGCCGCTTCTCATGGGTCTCGACTGGCGGCGGAGCCACGCTCGAGTACCTCGAGGGGCGGGAGCTGCCTGGAGTCGCGATTCTCAAGGAGGCGTAGCAGCAAATCCAGTGCCGGCTCGTGTGAGCCCCAAAGCTCTGCTCGCCGCCAACTGGAAGATGAATCCGGTCAATGCGGGCGACGCCCTCGACCTCGTCAAGGGTGTGATGCCCGCCGCCACCAGCCACCCCGAGCTCGTGGAGGTGGCCATCTTTCCTCCTTACCCGTGGCTGCTCGGGATCGCCGAGGTGATCGAGGGCACCACCGTGAAGCTCGGCGCGCAGGACTGCTTCTGGGAGATGTCGGGCGCCTACACCGGCGAGGTTTCGCCCGCGATGCTCAAGGGCTGGTGCCAGTGGGTCATCACCGGCCACTCCGAGCGCCGCGCGTACCTTGGCGAGACCGACGACATGGTGGCGCGCAAGACGGCGGCCGCGCTGGCCAACGACCTCAGCGTGATCGTGTGCGTCGGCGAGCTCGATGAGCACTACGAATCCGGCAAGACCGCCGAGGTCGTCACCGCCCAGGTCAAGGCCGGCCTCGCGCTGTGTTCCGCCGACGACTCCGCCCGCCTCGTGATCGCATACGAGCCGGTGTGGGCGATCGGTTCGGGCAAGAGCGCCGACCCCGAGCACGCATATACGACCATGCGGTCGATCCGCCGCATCGTCGGTGAGCTGATCGGCGCGGGCGCGGCCAAGAAGGTGCGCGTTCTCTACGGGGGCAGCGTCAACGCGAGCAACGTCGAGTCGTACGTCGAGCTGCCTCTGTGCGATGGCTGCCTGGTCGGCGGGGCCAGCCTCAACGCCGAGGAGTTCGCCAAGATTGTCGATGTGACCGCGGCGGTGTACCACCATCGTTAAGTCTCTCGGCATCCTGGTCCTGCTCCGGCACGGCCAGAGCACATGGAACCTCGAAAACCTGTTCACCGGCTGGCATGACGTCCCCCTCAGCGATCAGGGGGAAGCTGAGGCCAAAGAGGCCGGGCGGCTCATGCGTGCGGCCGGCCTCGCGCCCGCCGTCGTCCACACGTCGGTCCTCGTGCGCGCGATCCAGACCGCGGACCTCGCCCTGGCCGAGATGGAGCGGACGTGGATCCCGGTGCGGCGCAGCTGGCGGCTCAACGAGCGGCACTACGGCGCCCTGCAGGGCTTGAACAAGCAAGAGACCGCTGCAAAATTCGGCCAGGACGAGGTGAAGGTGTGGCGGCGCAGCTACGACGTCCGGCCGCCCGCCCTGGAAATCGACGACGAGCGGCACCCGTCGCACGATCCCCGATACGCGGGCCTGCCGCCAGAGCTGCTCCCCAGCGCCGAGTGCCTCAAGGACGTGGTCGAGCGGATGCTCCCGTACTGGTACGACAGCATCGTGCCGGACCTACGCCGCGAGCAATGCGTGCTGGTCTCGGCCCATGGCAACAGCCTGCGGGCTTTGGTCAAACACCTGGAGGGGCTGAGCGACCAGCAGGTGGTGGACCTTGACATTCCGACCGGAGTGCCGAGGGTATACGAGCTCAATCACGACTTCACGCCGCGCTCGAGCGCATACCTGGGCGACCCAAACGAGATCGAGCGCCGAGCGGCTGCCGTCCGCAACCAGGCCGGCAGCCCGAAATCCCAAGCTCGCTAGACTGGTTTCACAATCAAGATCACAGCCTGCAAATAAGGGAGAGTACCCGCCATGGCATATGAGCTTCCGCCGCTTCCATACGCGTTCGACGCGCTCGAGCCGCACATCGACGCCAAGACGATGGAGATCCATCACGACAAGCACCACGCGGCTTACGTGACCAACGCCAACGGCGCCCTGGAGAAGCACCCAGAGCTGGCCAAGAAGTCGGTCGAAGATTTGCTGCGCGGGATCAGCTCGGTGCCCGAAGACGTGCGCAACGTGCTGCGCAACAACGCCGGCGGGCATTCGAATCACTCCATCTTCTGGACCATCATGGCCCCGCACGGCGGCGGCGCCCCCTCCGGACGGCTGGGCGACGCGATCAAGAGCACTTTTGGTAGCTACGACACGCTCAAGGAGCAATTGCAGAAGGCGGCCGTGGGCCAGTTCGGGAGCGGCTGGGCGTGGCTGCTGGCGGACTCGGGCGGCAAGCTGTCGGTCAAGTCCTACCCGAACCAGGACAGCCCCTACATGGAGAACATGACGCCGATTCTCGGCGTCGACGTCTGGGAGCACGCCTACTACCTGAAGTACCAGAACCGGCGCGCTGACTACGTCACCGCCTGGTTCAACACCCTCAACTGGAAAGCGATCGAGGCCCGCTACAAGTAGTCGATGGCACAGGTCAAGAACGCGCTGATCATCATCGAGGTCGTCCTGGCCGTCCTCTTGATGGCCGGAGTCCTCATCCAGACGCCCAAGGCGACCGGGCTGGGCGGCACGATCGGCGGTGGCGGTGACGGGCTGGGCGGCGGGTACCGCACCCGCCGCGGGCTGGAGCGGCAGATCTACTGGACCACGTGGGTGCTGACCGTCGCGTTCCTCCTGTGCTCGCTGGGCAACATCTGGGTGACGACTCATCCGAAGTAGGTCGTTCCGCCGCGACCTGGTCGCGGGAATCGCGCTGGTGGCGCTGGTGGGGTGCCAGCCCGTGGCGACCGTGCCCAGGCCCGCCCGCGGCGGTACGGCGGTGGAGGCGCTGGTCGGGCAGGCCGGCGTGTTGAATCCTCTGTTCGAGGCCGATGACAGCGCCCGCGATGTCGACAGCGTGATCTACCAGGGCCTCACCACCGTCAACGCCGACCAGAACGTCACCGGCCTCCTCGCGACCGACTGGCTGATCTCCAACGACCACCTGACCTACACATTCAACATGCGTGCCGGCGTGAAGTGGGCGGACGGGCAACCATTCACCAGGGACGACGTGTTGTTCACATTCCATGTCCTCCAGGACCTCGAGTACACGCTGCCTGGTGCGGTGGACTGGCGCCAGATCGGGGTCGCGGCCGGTGGCCCGAACCAGGTCGTGTTCTCGCTGAAGGCTCCCAGCGCGGGTTTTCCGCTGGCGCTTCGCATCGGGATCATCGCCAAGCACCTCTTCGATGGGATGGCCCCGCCCCAGATCGTTGCGAGTCAGTTCAGCAACATCAAGGCGCTCGGCACCGGCCCGTTCAAGGTCGCCGGCATCAACCCGCTGGCCATCACGCTGGACCGCAACCCGTTTGCCGACCCGCAGCCATACCTCGACCACCTGATCTTGCGCACGTACCCCGTTTCCGACCCTCAGATGGCGATCCGGGCTGTGCTGCAGGGGGCGGCCGACCTCGTCGGCGGCCTCGAGCCGCAGGAGGTGCTTGCGCTCGAGGGCCGCACCGACGTGAACGTGCAGGACGTGCGCACCTTCACCAACGCCTTCGTGGCGTTCAATCCCGAAGGCACCAGCAAGACGTTCTTCGGCGACGTCAAGGTCCGGCTTGCCCTGACCCAGTCGATCGATCGGCAGCGCCTGCTCACAGATGTGCTCGCGGGTCGGGGCGACCCCGACCCGAGCCCGATACCGATTGGAAACTGGGCCTATTCACCGACGGCGGCTAGCGACCATCCTTACGACCCGGTGGCTGCCGCCAAGGCGCTCGATGCCGCCGGTTGGGTGCTCGCCCCCGGGACCAAGGTGCGGGCGAAGGGCGGACAGCCTTTCAAGTTCGAGCTGGTCGTCGCGAGCCCCTTTCCCAACCATCAGATCGCCGACGCCCTGTCGCGGCAGCTCCTCGAGGTCGGAATCGAAGCCGACGTCAAGCCCGTAACCCCCGCGGACCTCGTCCAGAAGTACCTGATCGGCCACCACTTTCAGGCCGCGTTTGTCGCCCTCGACATCGGCCCCGATCCGGACCTGAGCTCGGTGTGGCACTCGGGCGCCCCGTCCGGCGCGCTCAACTTCGCCTACACACGCGGATGGGGCCTCATCGACAAGGACCTCGAGGACGGGCGAGCCGCAGTCGATCAGCCGGCTCGGCTGGCCGCATACCTCGACTTTCAGAGCCAGATGTCGGACGCGGCCCCGGCGATCTTCCTGTACTCGCCTCACTACGACTACGCGTTCTCACAGCGTGTGCACGGCGTGCATATGAACACCGTGATCGAGCCCGGAGATCGCTTCCAGCACGTGACGCAGTGGTACGTCAACACGAACTAGGAGGGAGGGTCGCATGGATCTTGGGTTGAAGGGTCGGAGCGCCCTGGTGACGGCGGCGAGCAAAGGGTTGGGGCGCGCCTGCGCCGAGGCGCTCATCGGGGAGGGCGCGCAGGTCTTCATCTCGTCGCGCGACCCGGCCTCGATCGAAAGCACGTCGAAGCAGATCCATGCCGCCGGGTGGCTCGCGTCCGATGTGTCCAAGCCGGCCGAGCCCGAAGCGCTCGTCGCAGCCGCGACCAAGCGGTTGGGGGGCCTCGATGTCCTCGTGGTCAACGCCGGCGGGCCACCGCCGGGAACGTTCCAGAGCACGCCGCTGGAGATGTGGGACGTGGCCTTTCAGCTCACCTTGATGAGCGCCGTGCGGTTGATCAGGGCCGGCCTGCCGCACCTCAAGCGCTCGGACCAGGGACGAATCGTGTGCATCACGTCGGTCTCGGTCCGCCAGCCGATCCCCAACATCGCGCTGTCGAACTCATTGCGGGCGGCGGTCACGGGACTGGCCAAGACCCTGGCGCGCGAGCTCGCGCCCGATCGCATCACCGTCAACTGCCTCGCGCCCGACGCCATCCTCACCGACCGCCTTCGCGTCCTTGCGATCGCGGCCGGCGCGGATCCCGAGGAACGGATCAGGCAGCAGGCGGCCGCCGCGCCGATGGGACGTATGGGCGACCCCGCCGAGTTCGGGGCGGCCTGCGCGTTCCTCTGCTCCCGGCAGGCGGGCTACATCACCGGGCAGACGCTCGGCGTCGATGGCGGTGCGCTGTTGGGTGTGCACTAGGATTCGGACATGAGCATTCGATTTGCGGAGCGCATGTCGCGTCTGGGCACCGAGAGCGCGTTCGAGATGCTCGCCAAAGCGCGGCGGCTCGAGGCCGACGGCAAACAGATCGTCCACCTCGAGATCGGCGAGCCCGACTTCGCCACGCCCGACAACATCATCGAGGCAGGGATCTCGGCGATGCAGAACGGCTACACGCATTACACGCCGGCAAGCGGAATCCTCGAGGCGCGACAGGCTGTGGCCGAGTTCGTGACGCGGACACTCGGCACCGAGGTCGACGCAAGCGAGGTCGTCCTGGTCCCCGGCTCCAAGAACGTGCTTCTCTTCACGTTGCTCGCGTGCATCGAGCCGGGCGACGAGGTGATCCTGCCCGACCCAGGCTATCCCGCGTACGCCTCGCAGGTGAACTTCATCGGAGGCGTGCCCAGGGTCGTCACCCTGCGCGA
The DNA here is from genome assembly GCA_036390875.1 of Candidatus Dormiibacterota bacterium. GTDB lineage: Bacteria > Chloroflexota > Dormibacteria > Dormibacterales > Dormibacteraceae > UBA10449. Next base: position 51,967 of record DASWBB010000103.1, on the reverse strand, counting down.
AGAGTCCGGTTTCCGGATGGATCTCGACGAGCTCAAATCGCTCGTCACCCCGAAGACGCGGATGCTGATCATCAACACTCCGCAGAACCCGACGGGTGGAGTTCTCACCGAAGAGGATGTCCGCTTCGTGAGCGAGCTGGCGCAGGAGCGCGACCTGATCGTCGTCTCGGACGAGATCTACAGCCAGCTCGTCTACGGCTTCCACCACATCTCGCCGCTGTCTCAGCCGGGCATGCGGGAGCGCACCGTGTTGATGGACGGGCTGTCGAAGTCATACGCGATGACCGGGTGGCGGCTGGGTTACGCCGTGGCGCCCAGGGAGCTGGCCGCCAAGCTCGACCAGCTCATGATCAACTCGTCGTCGTGCGCGGCCGGCTTCACGCAGATGGCGGCCGTCGAGGCGCTGTCGGCGCCGGAGTCGGCGCACGCAGTCAAGCGGATGGTGAGGGTGTTCGAGCATCGCCGCGACCTGATCGTCGACGGCATCAACGACATCCCGGGCATGCGCTGCACGCGGCCGCAGGGCGCCTTCTATGCGTTCCCCAACATCGAGGGGACGGGCTTCGGGGAGCGCGAGCTGGCCGACCGTCTGCTCACCGAGGCGGGCGTCGCGGTGCTGCCGGGCACCGCCTTCGGCGCAGCGGGCAAAGGATACATCCGCATCGCGTACACGCAGTCCGAGGACGAGCTTTCACGCGGGCTGCAGCGGATCAAGGATTTCGTGACCGCGCACAAGCGATAAAAAAACCGGGCGCACGGTGCGCCCGGTCTCGCTGATCAACGTATGGACCTATCCGGCGGTCTTCGGGTCACCCTTGGTCCCTGTGGTCGAGTGCTCGCCGCTGTCGTCGCCGGACTGCACGCCGGTCTCCGTGTCACGGGTCTCCGTCTCGGAGTCGCCGGTCTCGTGGTCATTGGCATCCTCGGCCGCTTCCGCCGCGGCCTTCTGCTGCTGCGCAGCCAGCTCAGCTGCTTTCTCGGCCGCCTCCTTGGCGGCCTCCGCCTGCTCTGCGGCCGCCAGTTCGGCAGCCTCAGTGGCGGCGTCCTGGTCGACATTGGTCTCGGCGAGCTTGGCGGTGCCGGTCAGACCGTTGAATGACGAAAGAGTTGAAGGGGCGGTGCCGTGATGGGCTCCGACCGATGAAGCGATCAGGATCATCGCCGCGGCGGCGGCGAATCCCGCGGCGCCGAGCTTGGCAAATCGACTCTTACGCATGATTACCTCCCAGAGATGGTGCCCCGACTAGGGTAACTGTGATAACGCTCGGTCCGGGCGATGTAGGAACCCCTAATGTTCCGAGTCCGAGGGCGACGGGGAAGGAGACGGCGAGGGCGACCGAGATCCGGAATCCCCGCCATGGGGGCTCGGGCTCGGGCTGGGTCGGGGCGACTCGTCGCCGTCACGCGACGGCGTGGGGGATCCGGATGGTTGTGAGTGGGTCTCGCCCGACGGTTCTGGAGATTCGTGGCTCGGCTCGGCGGTCCTGGTCGGCTGGGCCTTGGCAGGAGGTTGCGCCTGAGCCGGCGGAGGGCTCTCCGGAGATGGCGACGGGCTCGATTCGACCACATGAGTGACCGATTGCACCGTGCTGATCCAGACCGCGGGGTTCGGACTGCGAGCAAGCGCCGTCGCGGCCAGCATCAAGACCGCGAGGGCACCCGCAGCGGCCAGTGCCAGCTTCCTGCCGGTGATCGGGCGGTACGTGGACGGCGACACCTTGAAGCGGGCATCCGAGGGCAGCGGCGTCGGCGGGCTGGCACGGTCCAGCTCCGCTCCAAGACGCTCATCAAAGTCCGGTCCTAGCTGATCAGTCATTCCTCATTCGTTCGCCTTTAGAAGACAACGAGCCAGACGCATCAAGTGGGAACACGTTCACTTCGCGGGCGAGCAGCCTTTGCATCCTCTCGGCCGCGATCCGCAGCCTCTTGTTCACGGTTCGCTCCGACGTGCCGATTGCGGCAGCTATCTCCCGGTTGGTGTAGCCGTGGTAATGCCGCAGCACGAGCGCGGCCCTCAGCTTTGGATTGAGTCTGCGCAGCGCGGCGGCCAGGTCGCCGTCCAGCGCCACCTGCGCCGGGTCGGGTCCGGCGGAAGGCCTGCCCAGCCGGCGCAGGATCGTTCCTATCGACCGAAGGTTCGCCTTGCGCTGATACGACACCGCGACATTGATCGCGATCCTGTGCAACCACGCCTCGGCCGGCGCATCCGGACGCCATCGTCCCCACGCTCGGTACGCCAGCACGAACGCATCCTGGGCACAGTCTTCGGCCGCCGCAGGATCGCCGAGGACGCCAAGCATCGTCCTGTAGATCCTTGGGTAGCTGTCCCGATACAGCCGGTCGAAGTCGTCGCGCGAGCCGGGCTGGTATGCGGGAGGCTCCGGTCCTGCGCCGTGCAGCACGTTAGGAATAACGGAGGAGAGTACAACGCCCGGCGCGGGCGCCACCCACGGCTATATTGGAGGCGCCATGGACGAAGGCAGCGTCCGCCTCACCCAGCCGCTGGTCCGGGAGAATGGTCGCCTCCGGCCCGCGTCGTGGGAGGAGGCCCTTGCCCACGCGGCCGGCGGATTCGCAAAGGCCCGGGCCATCGGGCCGAACGCGTTCGGAATGTTCAGCTGCTCGAAGACCACCAACGAGATGAACTTCATGGCTCAGAAGTTCGCGCGGGTCGCCATGGGCAGCAACAACATCGACAGCTGCAACCGGACTTGACACGCCCCGAGCGTCGTCGGTCTGGCGACAGTGTTCGGAGCCGGGGGAGGAACGTCTTCGTATCGCGAAGCTGAGGAAACCGAGCTGGTCCTGCTCTGGGGCTCGAACGCGCGCGAGACTCACCCGATCTTCTTTCATCACCTTCTGCGCGGCGTGCGCAACGGCGGCCGGATCGTGGCAGTCGACCCGCGACGCACCAGCAGCGCCGAATGGGCGGACCTGTGGTTGGGCATCGACGTCGGCAGCGACATCGCTCTGGCCAACGCCATCGCGCGAGAGATCATCCATTCCGACCTCGCCCACAAAGAGTTCATCCGGCGCGCGACGACCGGGTTCGACGCCTACGCGAAATGCGTGGAGGCGTACACGCTCGACCGAGCCGTGACCGAGACCGGCGTGCCCGCGAGCGCGATCAAGGAAGTCGCCCAGGCTTACGGCCGCGCCGATCGCGCGATGATCTGCTGGACGCTGGGAATCACCGAGCACCACAACGCAGTCGACAACGTCCTCGCGCTCATCAACCTCGCGCTGCTCACCGGCAAGGTGGGGCGTTATGGCTGCGGGCTCAACCCGCTTCGCGGTCAGAACAACGTCCAGGGCGGCGGCGACATGGGCGCGATTCCCAACCGCCTGCCGGGTTTTCAGGATCTCGAGGACCCCGCAATACGGGCGCCGTTCGAGGAGGCCTGGGACACGGCCCTGCCGCCCAAGCGCGGCTATCACCTGACCCAGATGTTCGAGTCGATGGAGCATGGCGAGATGCGCGCGCTCTATATCGTCGGCGAGAACCCCGCTCGCTCAGAGGCCGACCAGACGCGTACCGTCCGACTGCTCAGCGGGCTGGAGCACCTCGTCGTCCAGGACCTCTTCCTGACCCAGACGGCGGAGCTCGCCCACGTCGTGCTGCCGGCCGCGGCCGGGTGGGCCGAGTCGGAGGGCACGGTCACAAGCAGCGAACGTCGAGTGCAGCGAGTGCGGCGTGCCCTCGAACCGCCGGCGGGAGCTCGCGACGACATCGACATCATCTGCGAGATCGCACGGCGGCTCGGCTGCGACTGGGGCGAGCCGACGGCCGAGCAGGTGTGGGACGAGTGCCGTAGCCTCTCGCCGATGCACGCCGGTATGGCCTATTCCCGATTGGATGAGCTGGGTGGCATCCAGTGGCCGTGCCCCGACGAGACCCACCCTGGCACCCAGTTCCTGCACGCACGCCTGTGGAAGGATCCGGTCGAAGGTCCGCGCGCCCCATTCAGCGTCGTCGAGCACGATCCACCGGTCGACAGTCTCACTGAGGAGTTCCCGATCCGCCTGACCACGGGGCGGCGCCTCGATTCCTTCAACACCGGCGTCCAGACCGACGCCTACACGTCCCCGCTGCGGCGCCCCGAGGCGCTGCTCCTCTCGCCCGCGGATGGGGCGCGACTGGGGATCGTCGATGGCGAGCGCGTGCTGGCCAGCTCCAGGCGCGGAGCGGTCGAGATGCCCGTCCGATTCGATGCGACGTTACGTCCAGGTCTGGCCTTCTTGACCCTGCACTTTCCGGATCAGGTGGCCACGAACATCCTCACGATTGACGCCACCGATCCCAAGTCGGGCACCGCCGAGTTCAAGGCCAGCGCGATCCGGGTCGACAAGCTAGTAGTCAAGTAATTGGACATCCGCACGACCGGGGGACCGCCGACAGCCGCAGAGATCGCCGCCGTCGACAGGGTGCTCGGGCCTCCCGAATCGCTGTGGGAGGGCGGGACGCGGACGCCGGCCGACGACCACTTCGCGCGCGGCGGGCACACGACGCGGTCGAAGCGCGACCTGCTGCTGCCCGTCCTGCACAGCCTCCAGGACGAAGTCGGATGGATCGGCCGGGGCGGCCTCGATTACGCATGCCGGCGTCTGAACGTCCCGCCGGCCGAGGCGTACGGGGTCGCGAGCTTCTACGACCGCTTCGCGCTGGCCGAGCAGCCCGCTCTGACCGTGACCGTGTGCGACGACATCGCATGCAAGTGCGCCGGCGCGGACGACCTGTGCCGGGAGCTGGAGACCAACTTCGGTCCGGCGGAGAGCGCCAAGGGAGGTGCCCTGTGGCGCCGGAGCCCATGCATCGGGCTGTGCGATCGGGCGCCGGCTATCGGCATCGAAAGATGCGGCGCCGAGCACCTGGAAGGCCGGGTCGCGCCCGCCTGGGCGGGCGGCGTCATCGACGTGCTTGCCGGCGGAAGGTGGCCCGTGAATGAGGGCTCGCTGCTGCCACCCCAGAGCCCGGTCAGGCTGCTCCGGCGCATCGGGGTCATCGACCCCGCGAGCATCGACGCCTACCTGGCCGCCGGCGGCTTCAACGCGCTGCGCCGCGCGCTCGAGATGGGCTCTGAGTCGGTGATCCACGAGGTCACCGAAGCCAGGCTGCTCGGCCGCGGGGGCGCGGCATTTCCGACCGGGCGCAAGTGGGACGCGGTCGCGCATGCTCCGGCGCGCCCGCACCATCTGGTCTGCAACGCGGACGAGTCCGAGCCGGGAACGTTCAAGGATCGCGTCCTGATGGAGGGCGATCCGTTCGCAATCGTCGAAGCGATGACCATCGCCGGGATCGCGACCGGCTGCGAGCACGGCTACCTGTACATCCGCACCGAATATCCGGAGGCGCGCGCCCGGATCCAGAACGCGATCGATCGCGCGCGCGAGCACGGCTATCTCGGCGATGACGTCGCCGGATCAGGCCTGCGATTCGACATCGAGGTTCGGCGCGGGGCCGGCGCATACATCTGCGGCGAGGAGACGGCGCTGTTCAACTCGATCGAAGGGAAGAGGGGAGAGCCGAGGAACAAGCCGCCGTTTCCGGCGCAGGCCGGCCTGTTCGGGAAGCCGACGTTGGTCAACAACGTGGAGACCCTGGTCAACGTGCTCGACATCGTGAGCGGGGGCGCCGCGGCGTTCGCGGCCACCGGCACGCCAGACTCCACCGGCACCAGGCTGTTCTGCCTTTCCGGACACGTTCGCCGGCCCGGTGTTTACGAGGTCCCGATGGGCACGACGTTGCGCGCCCTCATCGACCTGGCCGGCGGCGTTGGCGATGGCAGGAGGCTGCAGGCCGTTCTCCTGGGGGGCGCGGCCGGCTCGTTCGTGACCGAAAAGCAGCTCGACGTGCCGCTCACGTTTGAAGGCACTCGCGCCATCGGCGCGACGCTCGGTTCCGGCGCGGTGATGGTCCTCGACGACACCGCAGACCTCGAGGCGGTGCTGCTGCGGATCGCCCGCTTCTTCCGTCACGAGTCGTGCGGGCAGTGCGTTCCGTGCCGCGTCGGCACCAAGCGGCAGGAAGAGATCCTGCACCGGCTGTTGGTCGATCGGCAGACATCGGGTCGCGACGCCGACGTCGCGCTGCTCGCCGACGTCGCGCAAGCCATGCGCGACGCGTCCATATGCGGCCTTGGCCAGACCGCCGCGAGCGCGATCCAGTCTGCCGTGATCCAGCTGAAGGTGCTCGATGGCTAGTCCTGTTTTCGTCGGCCAGCCCCGACGCATGCTGCCGCTGAGCATCGACGGCCACGAGGTGCAGGCTATGGAGGGGATGACGATCCTCGATGCTTGCCGTCAGCTGGGCATCGACACGCCGACGCTGTGCACCCTCGAGACCCTCACTCCAGTGAACGTCTGCCGCGTGTGCGTCGTCGAGCTGGAAGGTTCGCGCGTGCTGGTGCCGGCGTGCTCGCGCAAGGTCGAGGCCGGCATGAAGGTCCACACCGATTCGGAGCGCGTACGCCACAGCCGCCGGCTGGTGTTGGAGCTGCTCGGGTCGTCGGTCGACATGTCCTTGTGCGCGCCTGAGGTGCACGGTTGGATGGCTCGGTACGGCGCGCAGCCGCAGCGCTTCGGTCCTGGGGCCGCCTCGGTCGCCCAGCCTGTGAAGGTCGACAACGAGCTCTACGTACGCGACTACTCGCGCTGCATCCTCTGCTACAAGTGCGTGGAAGCTTGCGGCGTCGACGCGCAGAACACATTCGCCATCGGCGTCGCGGGTCGAGGCTTCGACGCGCACATCTCCACCGAGTTCACGGTCGAGCTCCCGGAGTCGGCGTGCGTCTACTGCGGGAACTGCATCGGTGTGTGCCCGACCGGAGCGCTCATGTTCAAGAGCGAACATGACATGCGAGAGGCCGGCACCTGGGACGAGAAACGGCAGCAGGTGACGGAGACGGTGTGTCCTTACTGCGGCGTCGGCTGCATGCTCGAGCTGCATGTGCAGGACAACTCGATCGTCAAGGTGACCTCGCCTCTAGACCACAGCGTGACCTCTGGCCACCTTTGCGTGAAGGGTCGCTTCGGCTTCCAGTTCGTGCAGCGGAGAGGCTGAGTCCGGTCAGGTCGCGGAAACGACCACGATGGTCAGGTTGATGTGGTCCTGCAGGACCGGCAGCCAGGGCACCGAGGGCTTGACGCTGATGTCGACCGTGGTGCCCGGAGCCAGCAGCTCGAGCTCCTGACGTGCCGCGTCGACCCGCATGCCCCTGATGCGGGCCTTGAGATCGCCGGCGGTGACGTTGGGCACGATGATGCCCGTCCCGGTGCCTTTGATGGTGACGTCGCCACCGGCCGTGGGTTTCTGGACCTGGTAGACCGTCTGGATCGGATCCGCCGTCAGCTGGAACTTCTTGGGCAGCTTCTGGTCGAGGGCGTTGCGCATGATCGTGTCCGCCTGGGCCTGCGAGAACGCGACCGCGCTCAGCGTCGCTTCGATCGTCATGTTGAACGTCGCCACCTGGTCGCCGACCTTGTGGTCGGTGGTGACCTTGAGCGCGGGCTGTCCGTCGGTCAGATAGTTCAAGCCTTCGGCCTGTGCCTTCAGCGCGGCGTCGATGTCCTGGCTGACCTTGGCTGTGAGCGCCAGCTGAACCCGGTCGAGGTCCGACTGCTGGATGACCTGGTTGGCGGCGGCGTCGGTTCCGCCGATGAACGGCTGCGGGTTTGTGACTTTGACGTTGAGAATCGGCTTGTCGATGACGGTGACGGTGTTTGCCGCCGTGTTGCCGGCTTTGCCGGCGACCAACGCGTGGGCCGCGACCGTAAGAGACGGGTGCGCGGCGCTGACTTCACCCGAGGCCACGTCGTAGTGAACGCCGGCGGCGGTTGACACCGTCGTCCCGTTGGGTATCGGTATCGGGCTGGTCGGGCACGGGCTGCATGTGAACACGACCTGACCGGTCGCGAGCGTCGCCGGCACCGAGATGGTGGTGGCCGTGCCTTGCAGGCTGTCGCTGACGTCCGCGCTGATGGTTGTGGTGACGAGGTCCTGGCCGTGCGGACCGCCCTTCATCGTGACGTTGGCCACCAGCTTCGATGCGGGGACGACCAGCTTGACGGTCGCGGTCTCCATGACCACAAGGCTGCCGAGGGCGGCCGCCAGGACGGCGATTGCGCTCAACAGGTACGCAGGCAGAAGAGGCTGTTTGGACTCCATGATCTGGTAACGATAGACCAGCCTGTCCGGTTATCCGGCGGGCATTATCCTGGGCGCATGCCGATCGTCTGGACAGACGTACCCGAGGCCAACGAGCTCCTCGAGAAGGACCCCCTCGCCCTATTGATCGGCCTGGTCCTCGATCAGCAGGTCAAGATGGAGAAGGCGTTTCGCGGCCCCTACGATCTGAAGCAGCGACTGGGCCGCCTCGACGCCCGGGAGCTCGCTTCCATGGACCCGGACAGGCTGGTCAAGGTCTTCCGCGAGCGGCCGGCGCTTCACCGTTTCCCGGGGAGCATGGCCAAGCGAGTCCAGGCGCTGTGCCTGGCTGTGGTCACGGACTACGGAGGCGATGCCGCGGCGGTGTGGACGGAGGCTCGCGATGGCGACGATCTCGCGGCGCGGATCAAGAAGCTTCCAGGATTCGGGGACATGAAGGTCAAGATCCTGGTCGCCGTGCTGGCCAAGAAGTTCGGGGTCAAGCCGGCAGGATGGGAGAAGCACGCGGCGAACTGGCACACGGTCGCGGACGTCGATTCGGAGGAGTCGATGGCGGAGGCGCGGCAGGTCAAGCGCGAGATGAAGGCGGGGAAGGGGAAGCACCCTCTAGATTCGGAATAGACCCGACTGGAGCTTCTGATATCGTTCACGTTCCGGCCCGGACGCAGGACCCGGGCGGAGAGTCGAGACGAGCGCAGTTTGGAGATGAGATGAGTAGAGAGTGCACACCTACCCGGGAGGAATCCCGGGGCCTGGCTGAACACCACACCCTCATCCCGGTGTACCGGGAGGTGCTGGCTGACATGCTCACCCCCGTCCGCGCGTACTCGCTGCTCTGTCCGCCGGGCGCGCCCGGATTTCTGCTCGAGAGCGTCGAGGGCGGCGAGCGACTGGCCCGCTATTCGTTCATCGGCCATCAGCCGAAGCCGCTGGAACTCGGCGACGGCGACCCGCTGCCTGCCCTGCGTTCGGTCGCGGCCGAGGCGACGGTGCCGGGGATCCCGAGGTTTCACGGCGGGGCTGTCGGCTACCTGGGCTACGAGGCGGCGCGTCACTTCGAGCGCCTGCCGGTCGCGGCCGGCGCGCCGCCCCCGATGCCCGAGTCCGCGTTCCTGCGCGCGGAGGACCTCGCGATCTTCGACCACGTCACCAGGCGCTTGCGCCTGCTCACCATCCACCGGCCCGACCGCGAGGACTATGGGGACGCGGTCGCTCGCATCGACGAGATGGAGAGGCGGCTGGCGTCCGACGCAACGCCTGCGTCGGTGACGGGGCCCGATGGGGGGCGCTGGGAGCCGAACATGACTCCCGGCCAGTTCCACGCGATGGTCGACGCCGCCCGCGAGCACATCCACGCCGGCGACGCCTTCCAGGTCGTGGTCTCGCAGCGCTTTCGCAAGCATCTGGCGGCGAGCCCATTCGACGTCTATCGCTGCCTCCGCGCGATCAACCCGTCGCCCTACATGTTCTTTCTCGCGCTCGGGGGCGACCGCCACGTGGTGGGCACGTCGCCCGAGAAGCTCGTGCAGGTCGAGGGCAAGCGCGTGGAGACCCGGCCGCTCGCCGGCACCCGGCGGCGGGGTGTAACTCCCGACGAGGATGCAAGGCTCGAGAAAGAGCTTCTCAGCGACCTCAAGGAACGGGCCGAGCACGTGATGCTCGTCGACCTCGGCCGCAACGACGTCGGACGGGTCGCGCGGCCCGGAACAGTCAGCGTCGATCGGCTCATGGAGGTGGAGCGCTACTCGCACGTGATGCACATCTCATCGACGGTCAGTGGCGAGCTGAAAGACGGCTGTACCTCGATCGATGCCTTGCGCGCCGCGTTTCCGGCGGGCACCGTCTCCGGCGCTCCCAAGATCCGAGCCATGGAGATCATCGCCGACCTCGAGCCCGACCAGCGTGGGGTTTACGCGGGCTCGCTCGGCTACGTGAGCTTCGGCGGGAATCTCGACATGGCGATCACGCTGCGCACCATCGTCGTCGCCGGAGGCGACGCGTACGTGCAGGCGGGCGCCGGGGTGGTCGCCGACTCGCGACCAGAGCGCGAGTTCGAGGAAACGCTCGAGAAGGCCGGCGCCATGTTCAAGGCCGTCGAGATGGCCGAGGAGCTCTGATGGTCGACGGCACCTCGCCCAGGCTGGCCGTCATCGACAACTACGACTCCTTCACGTACAACCTCGTCCAGTACTTGGGTGAGCTCGGGGTCGAGCCGGCGGTCTTTCGCAACGACGAGGTCACCGTCTCCGAGCTGGCCGGCTACGACGGCATCGTCATCTCGCCCGGCCCCGGTACACCCGACGACGCGGGCATATCCAACCAGGCCATCAAAGAACTGTCCGGAAAGGTGGCGATCCTGGGCGTCTGCCTCGGCCACCAGTGCCTGGGCCAGGCCTTCGGCGCACGGGTCGTGCGCAACGAGCCGTCGCACGGCAAGACGTCGTGGATCCGCCACGACAACTCGGGCGTGCTGGCGGGCGTCGCCGATCCGTTCGAGGCGACCCGGTATCACTCCCTGATCATCGAGCGGGCTTCGTTGCCTGCCGACCTGGTCGTGACCGCATGGACCACAGATGGCACCGTCATGGGCCTGCGGCATTCACGGCACCCGACCTATGGCGTCCAGTTCCATCCGGAGTCGGTGCTCACGAAAGAAGGCAAGAAGATCCTCGGCAACTTCATCCGGCGAGCGCACCGGTGATCGACGTCATCGCGAAGCTTGTCAAACGCGAGTCTCTGAGCGAAGCCGAGGCCGCGGCTGCCTTCGAAACGATCATGCATGGCGACGCCACACCCGTCCAGATCGCGGGCTTCATGGTCGCGCTGCGCATGAAGGGGGAGACCGTCGAGGAGCTGACGGGGTTTGCCCGCACCGCGAGAGCGCTGGCCACACCGATCGAGGTCGAGGGCGCGCTGCTCGACACGTGCGGGACGGGCGGTGACGGCCTGGCCACCTTCAACATCTCGACGCTCGCCGCGATCGTCGCCGCTGCCTGCGGAGCCAGGGTCGCCAAGCATGGCAACCGTGCGGCGTCCTCGCTGTGCGGTTCCGCCGACGTCCTCGAGCAGCTGGGTGTGAAGATCGACCTGGCCCCGGATGGCGTGGCTCGCTGCATCGAGCAAGCCGGCATCGGGTTTCTGTTCGCCCCGATCTTTCATCCCTCGTTTCGATTCGCGGGCGTGCCGCGGCGCGAGCTGGGGGTGCGTTCGGTGTTCAACATCCTCGGCCCGCTCTGCAACCCGGCGGGCGCCAAATATCAGGCGTTGGGCGTCGCCGATGCGAGCCTGGCCACGAAGATGGCCGACGTCCTCGCGAGGCTCGGCGTCGAGCGCGCGATCGTGTTCCACGCCGGTGACGGCATGGACGAGCTGTCCACGAGCTCACCGTCGCTGGTGATCGAGATCGACGGCGCCCGCAAGGAGTACCAGCTCGACCCGGCCGACGTCGGCCTCAAGCCGGCGGATCCCCATGCCGTGCGAGGCGGCGGCCCTGAGGAAAACGCTCGCATCGCCCGCGAGGTGCTCGAAGGCGCCGTCGGGCCCCGCCGAGACGTCGTCCTCCTGAATGCGGCCGCTGCATTGAGGGCCGCCGGCCGTGCGAAGGATTGGCGGGACGGCATCGGGACGGCCGCCGAGGCCATCGATTCCGGACGGGCCGCCGACGTGCTTCAGAACTGGGCGAGAATCTCCCAAGAGTGACCAGTTCCGATCTCCTCGCCCGCCTGGTCGAAGACGCCAGGCTGGACATGGAGCGGCGGCGGGCATTGACGACCCAGGACGAGCTCGAGCGGGCGATCCGGATCTACCAGCCCAAAGATTTCGTCGGTGCGCTGAGGGGGCCTGGCCTCGCGGTGATCGCGGAGATGAAGCAGCGCACCCCTACCATGGGCGTCCTGGCCGAGGACTACAGGCCCGCCGACCTCGCCCGGGCCTACAGCACCGGCGGTGCGGCCGCGATCTCGGTGTTGACGCACATGGCCGGCTTCGGCGGCCGACCGGAGCACGTCGCGGCAGCCCGCCTGGCGATCAACCTCCCCATCCTGCGCAAAGATTTCATCACCGACCCGTACGAGATCGGAGAAGCACGCGCGGCCGGCGCGGATGCAGTGCTGCTGATCGTCGCCGCGCTCGACCTGCCGGAGCTGCGGCGACTGCTGGCGGTGGTCCGGAGCCGAGGCATCTCGGCCCTGGTCGAGGTCCACGACGAAGAAGAGGCCAGGGTCGCCATCGAGGCCGGCGCCGAGGTGGTGGGGGTCAACCATCGCGACCTCCGCACGTTTGAGGTCGACCTCGGGCTCACGGAGAGGCTGCGGCCTTTGATCCCCGACACGGTCCCGCTGGTGGCCGAGAGCGGCATCCGCTCGGTCGATGACGCCCGGCGATTGCATGCATCGGGCGCTGACGCGATCCTGGTCGGCGAGATGCTCATGCGGGCGGCCGACCCTGTCGCATGCCTCCGCGAGTTAGCCTCCATCTGATGGTCAGGGTGAAAATCTGCGGAATCTGCGATGTTGACGCCGCCCAGGTGGCGGTCGAAGCCGGCGCTGACCTGCTCGGGTTCCACTTCTGCTCGTCCGACCGGCACGTCACCCCCGAGGAAGCCAGGGCGATCGTCGATGCCCTGGCGGTGCGGCCGAAGATCGTGGGGGTCTTCATCGACCAGGACGCCGCCGAGGTCAGGGAGATCGCCGACTTCGTCGGCCTGGACATGCTCCAGCTGCACGGTTCGGAAGAGCCCGGTTTCGATGCGGGCCGCCCGGTCATCAAAGTGTTGAAGATCCGCGAGGGCCAGGTCCCCGATGCCGCAGCGTGGCCCGACCCGATCATGCTCGATTCGTGGTCCATCGACCAGCGCGGCGGCACTGGACAGACCTGGGATTGGGAGCTCGCACGAGAGCTGCTCGTAACACGGAAGGTATTCATCGCCGGTGGTCTGGAACCGGGTAACGTGGGCAAGGTCGTGAGCGAGTTCAAGCCTTACGGAGTCGACGTTTCGAGCGGCGTCGAGGCCTCGGTGAGGGTCAAGGATCACAACAAGGTCCGGGCCTTCGTCCACGCCGTACGGCTGGCGGAGATCCTCTCTTGATCAAGCACCCGGTTCGGGGGCGGTTTGGCGCCTACGGCGGCCAGTACGTGCCGGAAACGCTGATGACCGCGCTGGACGAGCTCGAAGGCGTCTGGCACGAGGCCAAGGCCGATGCCCAGTTCCAGCTCGAGCTCGCCGGCCACCGCCACGCGTTCATCGGCCGGCCGACGCCGCTGTACGCCGCCAACCGGCTGGGGGCCCACTTCGGCGGCGCGCACATCCACCTCAAGCGCGAGGACCTCTGCCACACCGGCGCCCACAAGCTCAACAACGCCGTCGGGCAAGCGTTGCTCGCGGTCCGCATGGGCAAGCCGCGCGTCATCGCGGAGACCGGGGCGGGGCAGCACGGCGTCGCCGTCGCGACCGTGGCGGCGCGGTTCGGCCTCGAATGCGCCATCTACATGGGCACCGAAGACATGCGAAGGCAGTCGATGAACGTGCGTCGCATGAGGCTGCTTGGAGCCGAGGTCAAAGAGGTGACGAGCGGGACCAAGACGCTCAAGGACGCGACCTCCGAGGCCATCCGCGATTGGGTGACCAACGTCGGCACCACCCACTACATCATCGGTTCCGTGGTGGGCCCGCACCCGTATCCGGAGATGGTCCGCGACCTGCAGCGTGTGATCGGCGACGAGGCACGCGACCAGTACCTGTCCGTCGACGGGAAGCTGCCCGATGTCGTGGTCGCCTGCGTCGGGGGCGGCTCCAACGCGATCGGCATGTTCACGGCCTTCCTCGACGATAGAGACGTTTTGCTGGTCGGCGTCGAGGCGGCCGGTTCTGGGATCAAGAGCGGGAAACATGCGGCTTCGCTCGTAGCCGGTCGCCCGGGCGTGCTGCACGGCTCGTACTCCTACCTCCTGCAGGACGGAGACGGCCAGGTCCTCAACACGCACTCGATCTCCGCCGGCCTCGACTATCCCGGGGTCGGTCCCGAGCACTCGTTTCTGCGCGACCTCGAGCGTGTCGACTACGTCGCGGTCAGCGACAAAGACGCGGTCGCCGCCTTCAAGCTCTGCACCCGGCTCGAGGGCATCATGCCCGCGCTCGAGCCGTCGCACGCGCTGCATCACGCCGGCGTGATCGCGCGCGAGCTCGGTCCCGGCGGCCGGATCCTGGTCTGCCTTTCCGGGCGGGGCGACAAGGACATGGACTCGGTCGAAGCGCAGGGCGCCCTTGCAAACTGAAACCGCCCGGCTCGACCAGGCGCTCAAGGCGAACGGCGACCTGAAGCTCGTCGCTTATATGATGGCCGGCCACCCGACCAGGAAGAAGTCGCTGGAGGTGGGGAAGCGGCTGGCGACGTCGGGCATCGCCGCGCTCGAGATCGGCATCCCGTTCTCGGACCCGCTGGCGGACGGTCCGGTGATCCAGCACGCGGGGCAGACCGCGCTCGAACACGGGATGACGGTGGGGGCGTCGCTGGAGCTGGCCGGCGCCATCGCGCGCGAGGGCATCCCGATCGTGCTGATGACCTACATCAACCCGATCCTTTCGCACGACCCGCGTCGATTCGCCGCGGAAGCCGCGCAGGTGGGCGTCGCCGGCGTCATCGTCCCCGACCTCCCGATCGAAGAGTCGGAGCCGGTCACCGGCTGGCTGCGGTCGGCCTCGCTCGACACGGTGTTCATGGTGGCTCCGACCACGCCGCCGGCCCGGATGGCTTCGATCTGCGAACACTCGAGCGGGTTCGTCTACTGCGTGACCGTGACGGGAATCACGGGGGCGCGCAGCGAGCTGCCGTCTGGGATGAAGGACCTCCTGGGCGAGGTGAAGAAGCACACCGACCTGCCGGTGGCGGCGGGTTTCGGCATCTCGCGCCCAGAGCACATGAAGGCTTTGCGCGGGAATGCCGACGCGGCCGTGGTCGGCAGCGCCATCGTCTCCGAGATCGACAAAGACGGCGACCCCATCCCGCTGGTGAAAGGCCTGTTGAAAGCATGTCGGTGAGAGGGATCCGCGGCGCCACGACGGCGACCGCGAACACGGAGGAGGCGATCACCGAGGCGACCGACGAGCTGCTCCGTGAGCTGGTATCGCAGAACGATCTTGACATCGCCGAGATCTGCTTCGGCTACTTCACCACGACCCACGACCTCACCGCGGAGTACCCGGCCTACGCGGCGCGGCGCCTGGGCTGGCTCGACGTGCCGCTGCTTTGCGGCCGCGACATGGATGTCAGGCTGCCCAACCCGCGCGGCGTCCGAATGTGCATCCGCGTTCTGCTGCTCTACAACACGCCGCGGCCGCAATCGGCTATGCGCTTCGCGTACCTCCGTGGCGCCGCCGCCATCAAGACGGACCTCGATTCACTGCGGAGCCCGCTGATCCCGTGATCATCGTCATGGGGCATCAGGCGACCAAGGCCGAGATCGAGGCGGTGGTCGACCGCGTGCACGAGATCGGCCTCAAGACCGAGATCTCGACGGGCGAGGAGCGGACGCTCGTGGGGGTCATCGGCGGCAACGCGTACGCGTACAAGGAAGCGTTCTCGCACCTCGGTGGGATCCACGAGATCATCCCGATCACCAAGCCCTTCAAGCTCGCGAGCCGGGAGTTCCGGCCCGTCGACACGGTCGTCGACGTCGGGGGCGTGAAGATCGGAGGCGACGAGGTTGTGATGATGGCCGGCCCATGCTCGGTCGAGGGTGAGGAGATGCTTCTCGAGACGGCCCGGCACGTGGCGTCGCAGGGCGCGAAGATCCTGCGCGGCGGCGCGTTCAAGCCCCGCACGTCGCCGTACTCGTTCCAGGGCCTGGGCGAGTCTGCTCTCAAGATGATGGCCACCGCCCGCGCCGAGACCGGGCTGAAGGTCGTGACCGAGGTGGTTTCGCCCAGCGACGTGGAGCTGGTCGCGCGGTACGCGGACATCCTCCAGCTCGGAACCCGCAACATGCAGAACTACGCGCTGCTGCAGGAGGCGGGGAAGTCGGGCAAGCCGGTGCTGCTGAAGCGCGGCATGTCCTCGACGATCGAGGAGTGGCTGCTCGCCGCCGAGTACGTCCTTTCGCAGGGCAACCGCGACGTGATCCTGTGCGAGCGCGGCATCAGGACGTTCGAGACCTCGACGCGATTCACGCTCGACCTCAACGCTGTTCCCCTCGCCCGAGAGCTCTCGCACCTGCCGATCGTCGTCGACCCTTCGCAGGCGACCGGGCGCTGGTCGCTGGTGCGACCGATGGCGCTCGCCGCGGTGGCCGCCGGCGCTCACGGACTCATCGTGGAGGTGCATCCGACTCCCAACCAGGCCTTGTCGGACGGGGCGCAGTCGCTCGACTTCGCGAGCTTCGACCGCCTGATGCAGGACCTCCGCCGGCTGCTGGGCGCGCTGGCCAAGCAGCTCGCTTAGTAGCTGCATGCCCACGATCGGCGTGGTGGGCCTGGGCCTGATGGGCGCTTCGTTCGCGCTCGCCGCCAAGAAAGCGCGGCCCGAGCTCACCATCGTCGGCTTCGACCGCGACGCCGCGACTGCGCTCAAAGCCATGGACCGCGGCATCGCGAGCGCCGCCGGCACCGACCTCGATGTCATCGACATGGCGGATGTGATCTTGGTGGCGGTCCCCATCCTCGCGATGCAGGACCTGTTCGCGAGCTTGCGCACCCATGTCGCGGGCAAGGTCGTGACCGACGTGGCGAGCACCAAGCGCAGCGTCATGGAGTGGGCCGCGGGTGCGGGCATCGACCTGGTGGGTGGACACCCGATGTGCGGCCGTGAGGCATCCGGAATCGACGCCGCGGACGCCGGCCTTTTTGGGGGCGCGCCGTGGATCCTCACCCGCCGCGATGAGACGGTCGTCGGGCTCGTGGAGGCGGCCGGCGCGCACCCGCTGGTGATGGATGCGGCCACGCACGATCGCCTGGTGGCCGGCGTCAGTCATGCCGCGCTTCTGCTTTCGGTCGGATACGTCCTGGCGATCTCCGGCCGGGCCGATTGGCCAGAGGCATCGAAGGTGGCGGCATCCGGTTTTCGCGACATGAGCCGGCTCGCGGCGGGCGACCCGGCGATGTCCGCCGGCATCACGCGCACCAATCGCGAGAACCTGCTGGAGCAGCTGGACGCGATCAGTCACTCGCTCGCCCGATTGCGCCGCCATCTGGAGGCCGACGACCCGCGCCTGGTCGAGCTTTTCGAGGAAGCGCGCTCGGTGCGCGAGCGCTGGACGAAGGACGCTCGGTGATAGCCACCATAAGAAGGACGCGCCGGCTCGACGGCGACATCACGGTGCCGGGCGACAAGTCGATCTCGCATCGTGCCCTCATCCTCGGCTCGATCGCCGATGGCGAGAGCCGCGTTCACGGCCTGTCGAGCGGCGCCGACGTCAGATCCACCGCGGGCTGCATGCGCGCGCTCGGCGTTGAGATCGAAGACTCGGTGGTTCGTGGCGTGGGCATGCACGGTCTCCGCGCGCCGGCCGATGCACTCGACTGCGGAAACTCGGGGACGACGATGAGGCTGCTGGCGGGATTGCTCGCCGCGCAAGAGTTTGCCTCCGAGCTGAGGGGCGATGAGTCGCTGACCACGAGACCGATGGATCGAGTGGTGGCGCCGCTGCGCGAGATGGGCGCGCGAGCCTCCTGGCCGCCGCTCGAGGTCGGAGGCCAGGTGCCCTTGCATGGAATCGAGTACCGGCCGAGCGTCCCGAGCGCCCAGGTCAAGTCGGCGGTGCTGCTGGCGGGGCTGTTCGCGGACGGCCGGACCTCCGTGCTCGAACCGATCGCCACGCGCAACCACACCGAGCTGATGCTGGCCGCGATGGGCGCCGACGTGAAAGTCGCAGGCCGCCTGATCGAGGTCGGGCCCTCGGAGCGCCTTTCGCCGCTGGACATCGAGATCCCCGGTGACCTGAGCGGCGCGACCTTCTGGCTGATACTGTCCGGGCTCGTCAATGGATCGCGGGTGCGCATTCGCGATGTCGGCATCAACCCGACCCGCACCGCTGTCATCGACCTCCTGCGCGCTTGCGGGCTCGCGATCGCCATCAAAGGCGAGCGGTCGGAAGGCGGCGAGCCGGTGGGCGACCTCGAGGCCGGGCCTGCGCAGGCCCTGCACCCGCTGTCGATCAGCGGCGGCATGGCCGCCGAGATGATCGACGAGCTCCCGGTGCTTGCGGTCCTGGCTTCGCAGCTTCCGGGCACGAGCCGCATCACCGGCGCGGCCGAGCTTCGCGTCAAAGAATCCGATCGCATCGCCGCGATCGCCGAAGGGTTGGCGGCGATGGGCGCGGACATCACCGCGCTCGACGACGGCTGGGTCATCAACGGACCGCGCCCTCTCGAAGGCGCGCGAGTCCACTCGCATCGGGACCACCGCATCGCCATGGCGCTGGCGGTTGCAGGTCTGCTCGCCGATGGCACGACCGAGATCGAGGACGCGGAATGCGTGGAGATCTCCTACCCGGGCTTCTTCGACCAGGTGGAGTCGCTGTGCTGACGGTCCGATGCGAGCTGGACGTCGAGGTGCTGGCGCTCGAGCTGTACGAGCTCGAGGTCACAGAGCCACGCGATGATTTCGAGCTCGAGGTGGCGCGCGTCATGCAGGCGGCGCGAACTGGTGAGGTTGGCGATGCCGGCCGCGCGAGGGCTCTTTACCGGCGCTTCGGGATCGACCCCACCCGCGTCCGGCCGTCATCCGAGGCGTTGCTCCGGAGGCTGAAGAAAGGCGAGCCGCTGCCACGGGTCAACTCGTTGGTAGACGTGGCCAATGCGATGTCGGTGCAGCTACAGGTGCCGGTCGGCCTTTACGACCTCGACAAGGTCCGCGGCGACGAGCTCGTCGTGAGGCTCGGCGCCGAGGGCGAGAGCTACACCGGCATCGGCAAGGAGCGCGTGAACGTCGCCGGACGGATTTGCGTCGCGGACGCCGAAGGGCCATGCGGCAACCCGAGCTCCGATTCCGCGCGCACGATGATCACCACCGCCACCGAGCGTGCCGCGTGGATCTACTTCCTGCCCGTCACCGACGACGAGGTCGACCGCACGGCCGAGCTCATCGCCGTGTTCGGTCGCGGCCTTGTGCGCATGGCCGCGGCGCCGGCATGATGCGGGCGCTGACGGAGCAGGTGCTCTGCGTCAAGCGGGAGGACATCTTCCCGGACGGGGCATGGCATGGCTTCATCAGCGATCAGCTCGACCGGCACCAGGCGGTGATCCGCGAACGGCATCTCTTCAAACCTCGCGCCGAGGTCGAGGACGACCCGAGCTACCAGCAGATCATCCCGTACGTGGTTTTCCGGCACGGCCATCGCTACCTGCTGACGCATCGCCTGCGTGCCTCATCCGAGCGGCGGCTGCGCAAGCAGTACTCGCTCGGAGTCGGCGGGCACATCAATCCGGGCGACCTGGAGGGGGGCGACCCCATCCAGGACGGGCTGAAGCGCGAGTGGGAGGAGGAGGTCATCTACCAGGGACGCTTCGAGGCCAAGCTGCTCGGGCTGCTGAACGATGAGTCGTCTCCTGTCTCCAAAGTGCATCTGGGGGTGGTATTCCTCGTCGATGGTGACTCGCCCGACATCGCGATACGCGAAACCACGAAGCTCGCCGGCCAGCTGCTCACGCTTGACGAGATGCGGATCTACTACCTGGAAATGGAGTCCTGGTCGCAGATGGTCTACGACCGGCTGCTGAGGGAGGAATCGTGAAGTACGTCGAAGCCGGCGGCGCACGGATGTCCGCCGTCGGGCTCGGCGCGTGGCAGTTCGGGTCCAGAGAGTGGGGATACGGTTCGGACTTCGCGCGGAGCGAAGCGTTGAAGATCGTTCACCGCGCGCTGGATCTCGGCGTGAGCCTGATCGACACCGCCGAGTTCTATGGACCCTGGCGATCTGAGCGAATCGTGGGCGAGGCGATCAAGGGCCGTCGCGACAGCGTGTTCCTCGCCACCAAGCTGTTCCCGATCGGCCTCCCGTTCCAGGTCGCGTCGAGAGCGCGCGCGAGCGCGCGCCGGTTGGGAGTCGACCGGATCGACCTGTACCAGCTGCACTGGCCCAGCCCCATGTTTCCGCCGGGCGCGACCATGCCACGCATGCGAAAGCTCGTGGAGAGCGGCCTGGTCAGGCACGCCGGGGTCAGCAACCATTCGCTGGCGCAGTGGCAGGCGGCGGAGAAGTCCTTTGGCGGCCCGCTGCTGTCGAACCAGGTGAGGTTCAACCTCGTGGACCGCGGCCCGGAGCGCGAGCTGGTGCCATGGGCGAAGGAGAACGGACGCGTCGTCATCGCATACAGCCCGCTGGCGCAGGGGTTGCTGTCGGGCAAATACCTGGAGGCCACGCCGACCAACTTCCGGCGTTTCCGTTCCGCGTTCAGCGCGGCTTCGCGCGCTCAATTGCGGCCGCTGATTGCGGCACTGACAGAGATCGCTACGCGGCATGGGGCGACGCCGGCCCAGATCGCGCTCGCGTGGCTGATCCGGAGGCCTAACGTGGTTGCGATCCCGGGAGCGTCTAGCGTCCATCAGATGGAGCAGAACGCGGCCGCGGCCGATATCGAACTGGACGATGAAGATGACGCGAGATTGAGCGACCTCGCCCCGCGGTCGGCTGTCTAGATGAAGCTGGAAGCGGTCGAGCTGCGCCGGATCCGGATCTCTCTGGTGGCACCGTTCGAGACGTCATTCGGGACGCAGTTCGAGCGGGACATCCTGATCCTCAAAGCGATCACGGACGAGGGCGAGGGTTGGGGCGAGTGCGTCGCCGGTGAGGAGCCCGACTACTCGTCGGAGTACGTCGAGGCCGCCCAGCACGTGCTGGTGCACCACCTGCTTCAACCGCTCCTGGCGCGGCCGACCCTGGCCGCCGCCGATGTTGCAGGTTCGCTGCGAAGGTTCCACGGCCACCGCATGGCGAAAGCGTCGATCGAGATGGCAGTTCTCGATGCGGAGCTGCGGGCGCGGCGCGAGTCCTTCGCGCACCATTTCGGCGCGGTGCGCACGGCCGTCGACTGCGGCGTGTCGGTCGGCATCCACCGTTCCATACCCGAGCTGCTGGCCACGGTCGGCGCCTACCTCGACCAGGGCTATCGCCGGATCAAGCTGAAGATCAAGCCGGGCTGGGACGTCGAGCCGGTCCGGGCGGTGCGCGAGCGTTTCGGCGACGTGCTCCTACAGGTGGACGCGAACACCGCCTACACGATTGCGGATGCCGGTCATCTTGCGCAGCTGGATGCTTTCAACCTTCTCCTCATCGAGCAGCCGCTGCCCGAGGACCAGGTCCTCGCGCACGCCGAGCTCGCGAAGCACATCCGGACGCCGGTGTGCCTCGACGAGTCGATCACGTCGGAGCAGGCGGCGGCCGATGCCATCCAGCTGGGCGCCTGCGCGATCATCAACATCAAGCCGGGGCGCGTGGGCGGCTACCTCGAGGCGCGGCGCATCCACGACCTGTGCGCGAAGCACGAGGTGCCGGTGTGGATGGGAGGGATGCTCGAGACCGGTCTTGGTCGCGCCGGCAACGTGGCGATGGCGGCCATGCCCAACTTCAAGCTACCCGGCGACACCTCGGCGTCGGACCGGTACTACCACCGCGACATCACCGAGCCGTTCGTCCTGGTCGACGGGCGCCTGAACGTGCCCGAGGGGCCGGGCCTGGGCGTGAACGTCGACCTCGCATACCTCGAGGAGATCACGACCTCGTCGCAGGTGGTACGGGCCGCCAGCCGCTGAGTCGCGTCAGGACCGGGAAGCTGAACAACAGGTCGTCCATCGCGTTCGCGTGGGCGGCCTCGCCGAGGCGCGGCACCCCAAGGCGGTCCTCGACTGATGCGAGGAGTGAGTAGTGGTCGTACGAGCGGTCGCTGGTGTGGAACACGGTGCCGGGATGGATGGCCAGGGTCAGCACGTGATTGGCGGCGTCCTCGCCTTCGTCCCATGTGATCAGAAGGAGGCCGCCGTTTCGCCATGCCTGCGTCGCCAGGATCTTGGGCACGGTTTGCGCGAGCCAGCTGTCGGCCACCTGCGTCGAGCAGTCGTGGCCGTCGTGGCAGAGGTCGGGCGTGATCCAGACGAAGTTCGGAATCGTTCCTGTCAGGTCCTGGTCGAACTGCGAGAACGGGACGATCTGCTCCGGGCAGGCGGTGCCGTAGTAGGGAAAGGGGTCGTGTTTCAAGGCGTAGGGATAGACGCTCCTCGTGCAGCTGCCCGACATCCCGTCCATGTACGCCCGCCAGGGGATGCCCGCGGCGGTGAGCTGGGCGCCGAGGCCGCCGGCGGGGAGGGGGTGCCAGCCGTCGTCGGCGATCCCCCACGTGCTGCCGGAGGTGAGGGCCAGGTAGTTGGGGAGGCTGGGGTGGGAGACGCCGTGGTAGTTCGTCGCCACCGAATACTGCGCCGCCAGCTGCGCCGTGTATCCGCCGCCGATCGCCTGGTCGTAGCTGCGGTTCTCCATCACGATCACGAAGATGTGGGGCTTGCTTGCGGCCGCTGGTGACGGCGATGGAGTCGATAAGGGCGCACGGCTTGGCGGGCTTGTTGGTGAAGGACTGGGAAGGTGGGTGGCGGAGCGCGGCGCGCAGGCCGACAGGAGGCAAAGCGCGACAGCGGCGCTCGAGAGAGACCTCACGCTTCAAGACACTACGATCCGAGGCGCTGTGAAGTTGCTGGGGGGTGTTTGGGAGCTGGAGATCCAGCCCCAGCACGGCGGGCGGATTCTTTCTCTTCGTCTCGCCGGCGACGAGCTGCTCGATCAGGGCATCGGCGTCGACGATCCTTCCGCGCCTGATTTCGTCGCCGCCGGGGCCCGCGGGTGGGATGAGATGGTGCCGTGTGTGGAGGCGGCGCGGTATCCGGGCCCTGGGCCGTACGAGGGGGTTGAGCTGCCCGACCATGGAGAGGCGTGGCGGTTGCCGTGGACGGTGATCGACGATTCCACGCTGGAGTGCGAGGGCCGGGTGCTGCCCTGGAGGCTGCGGCGTCGGGTCGAGCTCGGCGAGCATGCGGTGAGGCTGGCGTACTCGTATCGAAACACCGGGCCGGAGCCGCTGCTGGCCTACTGGTGCGCTCATCCCTTGTTTCGGTACGAGTCCGAGATGGACGTTGAGGTGGTAGGTGACGTGCCCAGACCCGAAGCTGGGAAGAGTGGCAAGGTGTTTTTGAAGCGTGGGACGGTGGACCATGCACGCCTGGAATGGGCATCGGGGTCGGCGATCGAGATTGGCTGGGACGTTCAGGTGGCGCCGTACGTCGGGATCTGGGTCTGCAACGGCGACCTGGGGGGCTATCGGCACATCGCGATCGAGCCCGCCACCGGCGGGGGCGACCGGCCGCACCTGGCGGTGCCGCCTCCTTTGCTCGCTCCCGGCGAAGAACTCGAATGGTGGATGGAAATTCGCGACGCCCGAAATTGACACCCCAATCTTCTTGACACCTATCACTCCCTACCAGCGCCTGGCGGGCGGCCCTGACCAGGCCATCTCTAAACTGGCACCATGGCCAAGCTCCTGGGGTTGCGCTGCCGCGAATGCGGGGCCGAGTTCGAGCTCCAGGCCACGCACGTCTGCGAGATGTGCTTCGGCCCCCTGGACGTGGTCTACGACGAGGCGGCCCTAAGAAAGGTGGTCAGCCGGCAGCGCATCGAGCAGGGCCCCGCGTCGATGTGGCGGTATCGCGACCTCCTGCCCATCGAGGACGACACACCATTGGTCACTCTGGGGGAGGGATTCACGCCCCTGGTCAAGGCGGATCGGTTGGGCGCGGAGCTGGGCCTGCGCAACCTGTACCTGAAGAACGACAGCATGAACCCGACCAACTCGTTCAAAGACCGCGTGGTGTCGGTCGCGATCAGCTGGGCGCGCGCCCACGGTTTTGAGACCATCGCGTGCGCGTCCACGGGCAACCTGGCCAACGCCGTCGCTGCCTACTCCGCACGCGCGGGCCTCGAATGCTTCGTGTTCATCCCCGTCGACCTCGAACCGGCGAAGGTCGTGAGCATCAGCGTCTTCGACCCGAACGTGGTCGCGGTGCGGGGCAATTACGACGAGGTCAACCGGCTCTGCAGCCAGCTGCTCGAGTCGACGCCGTGGGCCTTCTGCAACATCAACATCCGCCCGTTCTACGCGGAGGGGTCCAAGACCGTCACCTTCGAGACCATCGAACAGTTGGGATGGAAGCTGCCGGACGAGATCATCATCCCGATCGCCAGCGGCTGCCAGTTCGTGCGCCACCGGCAAGCGATCAGCGAGCTCATCGAGTACGGGCTCGTACGCGAAGACCGCATTCCGGCGCTGACCGGAGCGCAGGCTCTCGGCTGTGCCCCGGTCTACAACGCATTCAAATCCGACACGCCTGAGCGCGTGCTGCCTGTCAAGCCCAACACCATCGCCCGCTCGATCGCGATCGGGAATCCGTCGGACGGGATCTATGTGAACCGGATCGCGATCGAGACGGGTGGTGTCGTCGAGGCCGTGACCGAGGATGAGATAGTGGCCGCGATGAGGCTGCTCGCCCGCACCGAGGGCATATTCACCGAAACCGCGGGCGGCGTCACCATCGGCGTCCTCGCCAAGCTGGCCCGGGCGGGGCGCTGGAAAGGCGATGAGGTGGTGGTCGCCTACGTCACCGGACACGGCCTCAAGACCGCCGACGTCCTGGCGTCGGTCGACGGCCACGCGCGCCGAGTCGAAATAGAACCGACCCTGAAGTCGTTTCGGGAAAAGGTGAATATCTAGCCATGCCCCAATTCCGCATCCCCGGTCCGCTTCGGCGGCTCTCTGAGGGCCAGATGACCGTCACCGTCGAGGCGACCGATCTCGGGTCGGCAATCGACGAGCTCGAGAAGCGCTATCCCGGCTTCAAGGACCGCCTGCTGGACCAGCAGGGCCGGCTCCGGCAGTTCGTGAACGTCTACCTGAACGACCAGGACGTCCGTCTGGGCGCCGGCCTTGCGGCGAAAGTGTCGGAAAAGGACGAGATCTCGATCGTGCCCGCTGTGGCCGGGGGCTCGCAGGCAAATTAGACTTCGCCTCGTGGCGAGGCGGCGTCTCAAGCTGATCTTCGGCCCGGACATGGTGAAAGAGCCGGTCATCTACCAGCTCGGGAAGCAGTTCGAGCTGGTCACCAACATCCGCCGCGCCGACGTCTCCAAGGACCAGGGCTGGGTGCTGCTCGAGGTCACCGGCGAGCCTGACGAGCTCGATCGGGGCGTCGAATACCTCGAGTCTCGCGGCGTCAAGGTCGAGCCGGCCGAGGGCGATCTCGTCGGCTGACCGGCCACTAACATTGGCCGCCGGATGATCGAAAGCGTCGACGTCGCGGTTGTCGGCGGTGGCCAGGCTGGGCTGGCGACCAGCTGGTACCTGACCCAGGCCGGCGCCGACCACGTCGTGTTCGAGGCCGGCCGGGTCGCCGAAACCTGGCGCAGCCGGCGCTGGGATTCGTTTTGCCTGGTGACTCCGAACTGGGCGGTGAAGCTCCCAGGCGTCGGGTATGCGGGTCCCGAACCGGACGGTTTCATGTCGCGCGCGCAGCTGGTCGGGTTCTTCGAATCCTGGGCCGCGTCGTTCCGCCCCCCGCTGCAGGAGAACACGATCGTTTCACGGCTCGAGGCAGACTCGGACGGGCGATTCCTCCTGAGCCTGGGCGACCGCCAGGTCCGCGCTCGCAGCGTGGTGGTGGCTTCAGGCTCGTACCAGAAGGCGCACCGGCCGGCCGGCGCCGAGACCCTGCCGGCGACGCTCCACCAGGTCCTCGCCGAGGACTACGGCAGCCCCGCGAAGCTGCCACCCGGCAACGTCCTCATCGTTGGCAGCGGCCAGACCGGGTGCCAGCTGGCGGAGGAGCTGCATGAGGCGGGTCGGAAGGTTTTCCTCGCTTGCGGTCGCTGCCCATGGGCTCCGCGCCGCATCGGTGGCCGCGATTTGATCTGGTGGTTCAGGGAGTCCGGCTACATCGACCGCACCCCGGACCAGCTCCCGTCGCCCGCGGCGCGGCTGGTCGGCAATCCGCAAGCGACAGGTCACGGGGGCGGCCATGACCTTCATTTCCGCACGCTGCACGCGATGGGCGTCGAATTGCTCGGGCGTTTCCTGGGCTCGGAGGGTTCGACGCTTCACTTCGCGGACGACCTCGCCGCCAGTGTCGACTTCGGCGATGCGCGCTGGGCGGAGATAAGGGGCTACATCGACGCATGCTGCGCGAGGACCGGCATGCCTAGGCCGGTTTACGATCTCCCGCCGCCGATGCGGATCAAGACCCGCACCGGGCTCGATCTCGGCCGCGAGGGAATCGGCACCGTCATCTGGACCAGCGGCTACCGACCGAAGTACGGCTGGGTCGAGCTTCCGGTTTTCGACAGCATGGGTTTCCCGATCCAGACCGACGGCGCGACTTCAGTCCCAGGGCTTTACTTTGTCGGTGTGCACTGGATGAGAAAGCTCAAATCGGCGATCCTCGCCGGCGTGGGCGAGGACGCCGAAATCGTGGCTCGGCAAATAATGGACAGCCGAAAATGAGGATTGCGGTTGCGATGTCGGGCGGCGTGGACTCTTCGGTCGCGGCTGCACTGCTGCAGGCGCAAGGGCACGACGTGGTCGGCATCACCCTTCAGCAGTGGCCGCGAGGCGAGACTGAGGAATCCGCCAAGCACGGCGGCTGCTGCTCGCTGTCCGCAGTCGAAGACGCGCGCCGCGTCGCGACCGTTCTCGACATTCCTTATTACTGCTGGAATCTCGAGGCCGAGTTCGGCGAGCGCGTGATCGAGCCATTTCATCGCGACTACCTCGAAGGCCGGACGCCGAACCCATGCGTTCGTTGCAACGCATTCGTCCGCTTCGACCTCATGCTCACGCGAGTGCTGGAGCTTGGCTTCGAGAAGCTCGCCACCGGGCATTACGCGCGCATCGTCGATGGCGAGGACGGACCCGAGCTGCACACCGCCGTCGATCCCGCGAAGGACCAGTCCTACATGCTGTATCACCTGGATCGCGATCGCCTGGCGAGCATCGCTTTTCCGCTCGGGCGCATGACCAAGCGCGAGGTTCGCGAGCACGCGCGGGAGTTCGGTCTGCCTGTCGCCGACAAGGCGGAGAGCCAGGAGATCTGCTTCGTGCCTCGTGGCGAGACCGCGCGGTACCTGGCGGAGCGGCTGCCGGTGCGGGCTGGTGCGGTCGTCGACTCGTCGGGACGCGAGCTGGGCAGCCATCGCGGCACAGCGCTCTACACGGTGGGGCAGCGGAGCGGGTTTGGCGACCTGCACGAGGCGGGACCGTGGTACGTCATCAAGATCGACGCGCCTGCCAACCGGCTCGTGGTGGGGCGCCGCGAGGAGCTGGCGGTGCGCGAGGTCGAGCTTCGCGATGTGAGCTTCATCGCCGGTCTGGTGGACGAGCCGGTCCGGTGCGAGGCGCGGCTGCGCTACCACTCCCAGGCCATCCCGGCGACCTACGGATCCGGCCGCCTCACGCTTGACGAGCCCTTCCTCGGCGCGGCGCCAGGCCAGGCCGCAGTGCTTTACGCAGGCACGAGAGTGTTGGGCGGCGGGATCATCGCTAGGGCGCTGTGACCAACCCTTCCTGGTAGAAACGCACCGGGTGTCGAAGCCCGTGGTTGCTTTCGTACTCCGACCACGCCGCCTCGTACAGAGCCACGCCCTGCGCCCGGATCTCCTCCGCCGCCGGCGCGGAGACCCCCGATGCCCGCAAGCGCTTGGCCAGAGATGACAGCGCGAAGTCGCTCAATTCCTGGCCGTTGACGCGAAGGGGAGGTGGCACCGTGCGCGGATCTTCGATCGGCAGCCGCCGGTCCGGCGCCACCGCCGTCCGGACCGCCGGCTCGAGCAGGTCGAGAACCTTGAGCGTGACCACGCGCGCCATCTCGGGCTGCTTCGCGATGCGGCGGCGAAGCGCCAGGACGCCGAACCCGATGTGGCGAGACTCATCTCGGGCCACCGCCGTGAAGCCGGCGACGAATCCCGGCATCATGCCGACGTTCCGCAGCATGCGCAGGAGGCTGCGCTGGCCGGTGACCGCGAGGTAGCCCTCGATGATCAGGTGATACGTGACGACGCCTTCCACCCAGGCTTGTTCGTTGTGCGGCTCGCGGCGGATCAAGTCCATCGCGTCGACCAGCTGGTGCTCGAAGATCCTTCGGAAGCCCTCGGTGGCGCGCGGGCTGATCGCGTCCAGGGCTGCATGGAGCCCTCCACCGACTCCAAGCACATCCTCGAAGAAACGTTGAAAGAACACCGTGTGCCGCGCTTCGTCGGCGATCTGGGTCGCGAGGAAGATCCGCTCGTCTTCGTATGGCGCCGCGTGAAGCAGCGGGGCCAGCGTGTCCGTGACCGCCTGCTCGCCGATGAAGAAGAGCGTCATCGTGTTCTGCATCACCTGCCGGACGTTCACCGGCAGGTTCTGCCAGTGCTGGACGTCGGCCGAGAAGTCGAGGTCAGAGGTCGCCCACTGCTGCCGTTCCCATCGTCTGTACAGGGAGGCGGTGTCGATCTCCGGCTCGAGCAGGTGGTCCATCTGCGCCTCGACGTCGTCCACGCTGACGCCGACCAGCTCCGTCAGCGGCGCGTCTTCCACCCGCCGGACAGCATCGAGAACCGATTGAGCGGTCATTGGGGTCGGCGTTAGTGTAGTCCCGCGTTGATTGAAACCGAGCGCCTGCTCATTCGCCTCGCGACAGTCGCGGATGTGCACGAGGTCATCCGTTACTACCGCGAGAACCGCGACCACCTGCAGCCCTTCTCGCCCACGTTTCCGCCGGACTTCCTCGAAGAGACGACATGGCTGGAGCAGGTGCGCATCCGGCTGCCCGAGTTCGAGGCGGGCGCCGGCTTCCGCGCCTTCATCTTCACGCGCGCCTCGCCGAACCGGATCATCGGCAACCTCAGCCTCACGCAGGTCCACCGCGGGGCGTTCCAGTCGTGCGTGCTCGGTTACAGCGTGGCCGCCCGCGAGCAAGGCAAGGGCTACATGACCGAGGCGGTTCGCGGCGCCGTCGCGTTCGCGTTCGAGACCTG
Organism: Candidatus Dormiibacterota bacterium; assembly: GCA_036390875.1. Taxonomy (GTDB): domain Bacteria; phylum Chloroflexota; class Dormibacteria; order Dormibacterales; family Dormibacteraceae; genus UBA10449. The sequence goes on along the minus strand of DASWBB010000103.1, from coordinate 22,770 downwards.
GAAGCTGCACCGGGTCGCAGCCAACTACATGCCGCGCAACACGCGCAGCGCAGCGGTCCTCGAGAGGTGCGGGTTCAAGATCGAGGGCCACGCACCCGCGTACCTGCTCATCGACGGGCGCTGGGAGGACCACGTCCTCACCGCGATCACGAATCCGAGCTGGAAGCCCTCGACGCCTTGAGCCTGCCGCCTCCAGCCGATGTCGCCATCGCTGCGTTGCGCTGGCTCGAATACGCGGGCCTGCTCGGGTTCATAGGGGTGATCGTGGTGAGGCGGCTCGCCGCCATGCCACCCGCGACCCACTGGGCTCGCGTGTCGATGCAGCCGGCGCTGGCGGCGGCGTTCACCGGCGGCGTCGCGGTGCTGGTCGCCGAATCGCTGCGCACCGGGCACCTGTCGAGCGCGCTCGTCGTTCGCGTGGCCGCGGAAGGCGTCGCCCTCGTCCTGTGCCTCTACGTTCATCGTTGGCCTGTTCCTCCGGCCATCGTCGCGGTACTGGCGCTGCCGTTCGCGGGTCACGCCGCCCTGGTCAATCCCGCGGCGGGCGCGATCTTCGTGGACGCAATCCACGTCCTGTCCGCCGGGGCGTGGGCAGGCGGCATCCTGGTGCTGGCGACACTGCGTCCGCCTACGGGCTGGGGAGGAGGCGAAGGGCGTGCGATGCTCCAGCGTTTCGGCCGCGTCGCGTTCCTCGCTTTCGCGATCACCGCGCTGACCGGGGCGCTACGCGGCACCGAGGAGCTACATGGCCTCAGTGACCTCTGGGGAACGCCTTACGGCGTCGTCCTGAGCCTCAAGACTGCCGGCGTACTGAGCATGGTCGCCATATCGGCGCTCATGTGGCGACGGGCATTCCGCTATTCGCGCTTCGAAGCGGTGCTCGTGCTTGTCGTCCTTGCCTTCACCTCCATGCTGGCGGCTTTTCCGATGCCTCCTGGCCAGGCATAGAATCCGCCCATGGCGACCGTGCGGGAGGTCATGAGCGAGACCCTGTTCATGGTCAGCCCGTCGGCGACCGTCGGCGAGGCGGTGGCGCTCATGGCCCAGCATGGAGTGGGCTCGATGCTCGTGATGGACGGCACTCGCCTCGCCGGCATCTTCACCGAGCGCGACACCGTGCGGGCGATCTCCAATTCCCACGATGCCCCCTCGCATGAGGTTTCTTCCTGGATGACGCATGAGCCGATGACCGTCAGCCCCGACGAACAGGTCGAAGCCGCCCTCCAGACCATGCTCGACCGCGGATTCCGGCACCTGCCCGTCGTCAAGGACGGCGAGGTGATCGGGATCGTGTCGATTCGAGACCTCGCCGGCTGACGAAGTCGCCGCCCTGATCGCGGCCTCGCGTAAAATGCACGGTTCTCGCCAGCCATTGGTTTCGCTCGCCCAAATAAAGGCGATGGAGTTTTGAGAGTTGGGTTTGTTGGCGCTGCGGCGCTACCTCCCGTACATGCGGCCATACCTCGGGCTGGTCGTGATCTTCGGCCTGTCGCAGCTGGGGAGCCTCGCGGCCGCCGCGTCGATTCCGAAGGTGATCCAGTCGATCATCGACGGGCCGATCACCCACCACGAGCTCGGCGACCTGCTCCCGATGGCGGGGCTGTTGCTGCTGATCGGGCTGCTCGAGTTCGTGTTCATCTACCTGCGCCGCAACTACTCAGGCGTCGCGTCACTCCGGATGGAGACCGACCTGCGCAATGATTTCTATGCGCACCTGCAGAACCTGCAAGTGTCCTTCCACGACAACTGGCAATCCGGCCAGCTTTTGTCGAGGGCGATATCGGACATCGCGACGGTGCGCCGGTTCATCAGCTTCGGCCTGATCTGGTTCCTGCAGACTTTCGTGACGTTCGCGGTCGTCCTGGTCCTGATGCTGGGGCTGGACTGGGAGCTCGCTTTGGTCGTCGTCGTCTTCATGCTGCCGATCGCCTACTTCAGCTATCGGTTCCACGAGAAGTACAAGCCCATCGCGAGGCGGCTGCAGGACCAGCAGGGCGACCTCACGACCATCATCGAAGAGATGGCCACCGGCGTGCGCATCATCAAGGCCTTCGGACGCATGCCGCTCATGCAGAAGCGTTTCGAGGACCAGGCTCGCCTCCTGCGCGCCACCAGCCTCGAGGGCATCAAGTCTCGCGCGCAGCTCTGGACCCAGCTCAACTTCCTGCCGAACCTCTCGCTGGTGGCGGTGCTCCTGCTCGGCGGCTTCCACGTGGTGCAGGGCAGCCTCACCATCGGCGGACTGATCGCCTTCATGAACTACGTCTTCATGCTCACGTGGCCGATGGACGCCATCGGCTACGTGCTCTCGATGAGCGAGGAATGCCAGACCGCTTCGGAGCGCCTGAACGAGGTGCTCGATTCGCGTCCTGAGATCGCCGACCGCGCGGGCGCGCGCTCCCTCGACAGATGCGAGGGACGGATCGAGTTCCGCGCAGTCGGGTTCAAGTACCCGAAATCCGACGAGTGGATCCTGCGCGACCTCAACCTGGTCATCGAGCCGGGAGAGACCGTGGGCGTCGTCGGCCGCACCGGCAGCGGCAAGACCACGCTTGCCTACCTGCTGCCGCGCCTTTACGACGTGGCGGAGGGCCAGGTTCTTCTCGACGGTGTCGACGTACGCGACCTGTCCCTGCGCTCGCTTCGCTCACACATCGGAGTCGCTTTCGAGGACCCCATCCTCTTCTCGGCGTCGGTCCACGAAAACCTGGTCATGGGGCGTCCGGTGGTTTCGGACGAGGAGCTCAAGCGGGCCATCGACGTCGCCCAGGCGGGTTTCGTCTGGGACCTTCCGTGGGGCCTCGAGACGCGAGTGGGCGAGCAGGGCTACACGCTTTCGGGCGGGCAGCGCCAGCGGCTGGCTCTCGCGCGGGCAGTGCTCGGCGACCCGCCGGTGCTGGTGCTGGACGATCCTCTGTCTTCGGTCGACGTCCACACCGAAGCGGTGATCGAGCAGTCACTCGCGCGGGTGCTCGAAGGGGTGACCGCGCTGCTCGTGGTGCACCGGCCGTCGACCCTGGCGCTGGCTGATCGAGTCGCGCTGGTCGACGGCGGCGCCGTCGTGGCGATCGGCACACACTCGGAGCTGCTCAAGTCCAACGACCTGTATCGCGCGCTGCTGTCACAGGAATTCGAACCTGCGACGAGGGCAACAGCTTGAGCGTCCTGGCGCCGGCCGATCGCTGGCGCGGAGTCGCTTCCGAGGAGGTCGACGAGTTCTCGCCCAGCGTGGCCGGCCTACTGCGGCGCCGCAGCCGCCGTCTGCTCGCGAGCCTCGCGCGTCCATACCGCATGGCGCTGCTCGTCGCCGCGGTCCTGATTTTCGTTCGCGCCGCGGCGTATCTCGCCCTGCCGTACCTGGTCGGACTCGGCATCGACAAGGGGATCAGGCCTGGGCGCGCCGGCAACCTGACCACGCTCGCGATGATCGTCGGGGCGCTGCTGCTGGCCCTGATCGTCAACTCCGCCGCGAACTACCTGTTCCTGCTCCTGTCCGGCCGCCTTGGCGCCGACATCCTGCTCGACCTGCGGCGGACTCTCTTCGCCCACGTGCAGGAGCTGTCGCTTTCGTTCTATGAGCGGTACACGTCTGGGCGCATCATCTCGCGCCTGACGTCGGACGTCGACGCGCTCAACGAGCTGCTGGCGACAGGTCTGACGTCGGTGATCACATCCCTGATCTCCGTGGTTGCGATCACAGTGATCCTCCTGCGTCTGGATGCGCGCCTCGGCCTCGTCACGTTGGTCGCGATGCCGCTCGTGCTCGGGCTGACGTGGTGGTTCCGCAGCAACTCCGCGCGTTCCTACCGTGCCGTGCGGCGCGCGATCGTGCTCGTGATCGTCCATTACGTCGAGTCGCTGGGCGGCATCCGGGCGGTGCACGCGTTCCGCCGCGAGCCTCGCAACCAGGAGATCTTCGAGGACGTCAACGGCCGCTATCGAGACGCCAACATCTGGTCGAACCGGCTCGCCTCGACGTTCGGGCCGGCCATCAACCTGCTCGGCCGGCTCACGACGACCCTGGTGCTCCTGTTCGGCGGCTACCTGGTCGTCCAGGGCCAGCTCACGCTGGGAGTGCTCACTGCTTTCGTCCTCTATCTGCGGCAGTTCTTCGAGCCGATGCAGGACCTGTCGCAGTTCTACAACGTCTTCCAGGCCGCCGGCGCGGCGCTGGAAAAGCTCGCGGGCCTGATCGAGGAGAGTCCCACCGTGCCGGAACCGGCGAGTCCGGTCCGGATGGGGGAGATCAATGGCGCGGTGGCCTTCGAAGGCGTGACGTTCGCGTATCGCGACAAGCCGGTCCTGCACGACATCGACATCCGCATCCCGGCCGGGCAGATCGTCGCCCTCGTAGGTGAGACAGGGGCGGGCAAGACCACCATGGCGCGGCTGATGGCGCGGTTCTACGACCCGACCGCGGGGCGCGTGACGCTGGATGGAGTCGATCTGCGTTCGATCGCGACCGACGACCTTCGGAGGGCGGTCGCGGTGGTGACGCAGGAGAGCTTCCTGTTTTCAGGCAATGTGGGCGACAACCTGCTGTTCGGCCGGCCCGAGGCCACGCGCGAGGAGATGGAGGCCGCCGCGCGTGCGATCGGCGCCCACGAGTTCATCAGCGCGCTGCCGAACGGCTACGAAACCGACGTGAGGCGGCGCGGGGTGCGCCTTTCGTCCGGCCAGCGCCAGCTGGTGGCTTTCGCGCGCGCGTTCCTGGCCGACCCGCGCGTGCTCATCCTCGACGAGGCGACATCGTCGCTCGACCTGCCATCCGAGCGCCTGGTGCAGCGGGCCTTGCGCACCCTCTTGCGCGAGCGCACGGCGGTGATCATCGCCCACCGCCTTTCGACGGTCGAGATCGCCGACCGCGTGCTCGTCATCGACGGCGGGCGGGTGGTCGAGGACGGCGCGCCGTCGGAGCTGCGAGAGCGCAGCGGCCGCTACGGCTTGCTGCACCGGCAGTGGGTGGAGTCGTTGGCCTAGCGAACATGCTCGACCGCGCACGGCGGGAGGCTCCAGTCTCGCGATTCATTTCGCTAACAACGGTGAGATCGTTCGGCCAAGGAGCAAGCTTCAGGTGTGGTCGGAGATGTGACCGAACTCGTGGTGCCTTAGATGTGGAACCCAACCCCCAACCTACCTATGGGCTACGGCGGTCTGTTGATACTCGTGGCCTTCATCGCGTCCATGGTGTGGATCGTGTGGATGGGCAAGAGGCGGGAGCAATTCGCCGGTGTCAGCGAGGTGAGCGCGGCAGAGCAGGCGCAGCTGGGCGAGGCTGCGCGGGCGATGTACGTGGGTCCCGAGTTCAGGCTCTGCAACATTGACGCGCCGAGCGAATTCGACAGCCACGTGCTCTCGCTGTTTGACAGCATCAAGGCGAACCGCGATGACATCGATACCAAGATCGAGAACCTGCACGCTTATCTGAAATCCGGCTGTTCGGGGTTCGAACGCTTGAAGAACAAGCAGAAGCTCGATCTCGTTTATCGCAACGGCGCGGCGTACCTGACGCGGCCAAGACCGAATCGGTCGAGTCTTGGCATGCAGCAGCTGCTGGCGAGCTGGGGGAAGGTGGGCCGGCTCGTCTCGAGCAGCGAGGGGCCGTCGAAGGTGCCCGAGGCCTGGATCCGTCCTCTCGTAAACGACTCCGCGCCCCAGGTCTCCTACGCGGGCAGCGGGAGTCGAATGGTGCTCGTTCTGCCCCCGAACCTCCAAGTGTTGGTAGGCGCGCTGTTCTTCTCGGTCTGCGGCATCATGATCGCCTACGCATTTCGGCCTGACCTGATCACAGACCTCGAATGGGGCGTGGGCATCTTCCTTGCCTACGTGGCTCTCTACAAACTTGGTGTGCTCAAACCGTACAAGCGCAAGTAAACGTCAGGCCGCCTGCGCCGCGCCAACTGGTCGAAGGAACCAGTGGTTGACGCGGATTCACGCAAGAACGGATTGAACTGCCGCTGCCAAACGTCGGACCGCCTCGCGAAGCTCATCGTCATGCGCGGCGCATCCAAAGCTCAACCGCAGGTGACTCGACGGTGGCTCAGTCGCGAAGAAGGATCGGCCCGAGGCGACCAGCACGCCATGCTCTCGCGCTGATTCGGCGACAACCAGATCGTCGACAGCGTCTGGAAGGCTGACCCACAGATGCATTCCAGCCCGAGGCAGCCGCGGCACGACCAGAGTGGGAGCGAGTTCACCGAGCGCCTCGAGAACTACCCCGCGGCGCTGATGGAGTGCCCGGCCCACCTCCACGAGGTGACGCGCCCAACCGGGTGAACCGACCAGCTCGAGCGCGGTTTCCTGCGTCAACCTGTTGACGAAGAGGTCGTCCACGATGCGGATGGACCTCAGGCGGTCAGCAACGGGGCCGCGCGCGACAAGCGCACCCAGACGCAGGCTCGGTGAGGCCGGCTTGGTCAGCGATGAGATGTAGACCACACGGCCGTGCCCATCCATCGACATCAGCGTCGGAGGGTTTGTTCTCTCGTACCCGAGCCATCGCGCCCAGTCATCCTCGATCACAAATGCCCCGGCCCGCTCGGCAACATCAAGCACCTCACGACGGCGGGCGACGGGCATGACGGTGCCGGTCGGGTTGTGATGGGTCGGTTGCAGGTAGACCGCCCTCGAGCCAGTGGCTTCGAACGCGTCGGCGAGCAGATCGGGAATGATGCCGTCGTCGTCCAGCGGCACGGGGACGATGCGGATGCCGGCGGCCCTGGCAATGGCCAGCGCGCCGGGATAGGTGGGCGCTTCGACCAGGAGCGTGGCTCCACTCGGGACCAGGGCGCGGAAGGCGGCCGAGATTGCTGACTGGCCCCCGTTGCAGATGATCACGTCGCCCTCACCAAAGGCGCTCCCGTGGTGACTCGCGAACCAAGCCCTGAGGCCGGCGAGCCCACGCGGATCGGGAGCTTCCCAGGTTTCCGGCCGGCGCGCCGCGCGGTGGGCTGCAATGGACAACGCGCGGATCGGCATCAGCGAAGGGTGGAGGTAGCCGCCGGACAGCGACAGGGCGCCCCGCGGATTGACTTCCAGGTACGTCTGGAGCGCGCGCGAATCGATGGCGCGGTCGCCGAGTGCGACTGTTTGCCACGAAGCATCGAGGACCGTCGGCCCGCCGAGCGGAAGACGGTCCGCGACGAAAGTTCCTGACCCCGGAAGCGTCTTGATCGATCCCTCGGCGCTGAGCGTGGCCAGCGCACGCGACACGGTGACGGGGCTGACGCGGTAATTCGTGGCGATCTCCCGCGTCGAAGGGAAGCGTGCGCCAGGCGTCATCGCCTCCGCTCGGGAGCGCAACGCGCTCGTGAGGCTTCTGATGCTGCTATCGCTCATTACGGATGTGGACGATATCACTTGCAACATCTTTGTGATCCTGTTAGGGTGCATTGTGAGCGGACGAAGTATCGGTACTCGGTCTTCATCGGTACCGGTATCCGGCCTGATCCTCGGCGTGCTGGCGGTCGTGATGTTTTCGGGCACGGTGCCCGCCACCCGCATGGCGGTCGAAAGCATCGATCCGATCGTGGTGGGCGTCGGACGGTCTGTGCTCGGAGCACTGATCGCCATCGGCTACCTCGTGGCCGTCCGCGCGCCCTGGCCGGCCCGAAATCAGGTGCCGGGGATCCTCGTGGTTGCGGTGGGTGCGGCGGTTGGTTTTGGGTGGTTCAGTTCGGAAGCCCTGCGCACTGTCAGCGCGACCCATGGTTCGGTTGTCATCGGCATCTTGCCCATGCTGACGGCCGTGTTCGGAACGTTGCGCACCGGAGCCCGGCCGCGGCCACTGTTCTGGATCGCAACCGCGGCAGGCACGGCGGTGGTGGTCGTGTATGCGGCGTCGAGTTCTCGATCGGCGTCAATTGGCATAGGAGACGCTTACCTCTTTGGAGCCCTCGTCTGCGCTGCGGCGGCCTACGCCGAGGGTGGCCGGCTGGCGCGAACGATGCCTGGAGGACAGGTGATCGCATGGGGCCTCGTGGCTGCCCTACCGATCGCGGTGCCACTGACCGCGGTCGCATTACGAAGCTCGCCCTTCGAGCCGACCGCCGCGTCGCTGGCGGCTGTTGGTTACATGGCGGTCTTCTCGGTGTTCGTTGGCATGGTCCTCTGGTACCGAGCCATGGGAATGGCGGGAGTACCGCGAGTGAGCTCGATCCAGCTGGGTCAGCCGCTCCTGTCCGTGTTCTGGTCATGGCTGCTCGTCGGCGAACCCTTGAGGGCGGAGACGATCGCGGCGGCGATCCTTGTTTTGGTGTGTGTTGCGACCGCGCAGCAGGCGCGCATTGCTGAGAGACGCCCTGAGACCAGGGACGCTCCACCAGTGCCTGGCGCAGCCGGCGGAAATCAGACTACGCGTGCTTGGAGGGCGAGATGAGAACGGCTGGGACTGGCGGAGCTTTCCGTCACACCGGCGGAGCAAGAGTGCGAGGGGAGGAGTTGACGGCCGGCTCGATCCGGCTTGATGCGGCGAACGCCGGGAGCACGAACCAGAAGATGCTGCCTCGCCCCAACGTCGAGTCCTGGTGTATCTCGCTTCCATGCAGCGCCACGAGGCTCTGAGCAATCGCCAATCCGAGACCGGTCCCGCCAAACCGGCGGGTCATGCTGGAGTCGGCCTGCTTGAACTTCTGGAAAAGACGCGCTCTGGTTTGGTCGCTCATCCCGATCCCGGTGTCGGTCACGCTGACTCGCCAGGACTCCCCAACAGCGGTGCAGGCGATCGTGACGCCGCCCTTCGCGGTGAACTTGATCGCGTTGCCCAGCAGGTTGATCATGACCTGCTTCAACCGAAACGGGTCGCCTAGCGCCTGAGCTGCTTCGGGCACTGCTGCGACCAGGTACAGCGACTTGCGATCGGCGAGCTCGCGCATGGCCAATACGACAGAATCCACCAGGTCTTTGAGGTCGACGCGTCCGACTTCCAACGACATCTGCCCCGCCTCGATCTTGGACTCGTCGAGGATGTCGTTCACCAGGGTCAGCAGCACGTGCCCGCTGGTCTCGATCTCCAGGACGGACAGGCGCTGGTCGTCGCTGAGCGGACTGCCCTCGTCCGCGAGCAGGAGCTCGGTGAAGCCGAGGATTCCAGTCAGTGGGGTACGCAGCTCGTGGCTCATGTTGGCGATGAAGCCTGACTGCTGCCGGCTCGCCTCTACGAGCTGGACGTTCTTCTCGGATATGTCGACCACCGCCGCCTTCAGCTGGGTCTCACTGTCGCGAAGCGCCTCACCTGCGGCGAGTGCGCGCAGCTTGTCTGATTGCATACGCGCGTCGTACGCCCGAGCCATTCGGACAATGGCGGAGTCATTGGTGGCGCGAACGACAGATCGGGCTTCGGCAGCGAGCGAGGCCGGGATGTGGAGACGAGCGATTTCTTGATCGAGCACGCGGAGGGTCGCGTCACGAAAGAAGAGATAAGAACGGGTCATCTCGCCGACCGAGAGACCGTCGACCGCCGCCATCACTCCCAGGCGGCTGATGAAGTCCCGCTGCTTCGCAGTCATGACCGATCCATTCGTCAGCCACTCCGCGTACAGACGGGTCGAGAGGTTGCGGATATGACGGAGTGGCTTGGTGAAGCGGCGCGAGGTCAGCTCGGTGAGGTTTGCCTTCGCCGCCATCGCCTCGGTCAGATGAGTGATATCGCTGACGCGCGTGGCGAGCGCCTGGCCCAGCATGAACCGGGCCTCGACATCCGGGTCCTTGGGCGTGAGACTCGAAGCTGACGGGTTCGATGGGGAGGCTTTGTCCCCGGCTGTGTCGGCGCTTCGCTGCACGATGCGATCGCGGTGATCTGGCCCTTTCGCGACGTACTCTCTCACGGTGTCCATAGACGCTTAGATCGATACGCGGCCCGGCTCACCCTGTCCACCTTGAAAAGAACGGTCTCGACCCCCCTGAAGGCATGGCCCCGGGTGTGGCGATCAGCCGAGGTCGCGGATTCGCGAGCTCTCCGGAATCCACGTCACCTGTCGAGCCGCGGCAACGAGCCCCACGTACCAACCAGGGGCGCGTCCTCCTGCGGGTGGTTTGATCGAATCGAGATCAATGCCGGTACGCGCAAGCAGCCAGGCGATTTGCGAGTTCGAGTTCCACGCTGTGCTCGTTGAGCGACTGCCGGGCGGCTTGGAGGCGTTGCCAATTCAGGTGTCGCTGCGTGCCGCTCGAAGTCATGTTGAGTTCGGGTCGCGTTCGGCCACAGAGTCGTTCGACCTGATTGTCTGTAGACCCAAGCCCCCGAAGCGCGGGGTCCGGCCGGGAATCGAAGAATTTCCGATCAGCGCGCCATGGACCTATCGGCCGTCGCCGGCAAGGCCCATCGGCACTGGGTCCAGGTATCACGCCGGCAGACGATAGGGCCGTGAAGAATCTGTTTGCGGCGCTGGCCTTGATCAGCCTGCTGAGCGCTTGCGGAGCGGTCAGCGGCACCGGCGTTCGCCCGACTCCGACCCCGTCCGCAACCCCCAGCACGTCCGCCACCACATCTCCGACTGCGTCGCCGACGCCGGCCGTGTCGCCGACGCCAGTCGTGTCGCCGACTCCGCCTGCTGGATTCGGTCTTGCGTCCGTAACAGGTGGTTCGGTGAGCGCCGCGGACGTGACCGCGGTCCGGATCGGCAACCACGACGGCTATGACCGGTTCGTGATCGAATTCAGCGCCGGCGTGCCGAACTACTCGGTGACTCCGCAGACGAGCGCGACGTTCACCCGCTCGCCCAAAGGCGACCAGGTCACGCTCCAGGGCACCAGTGGGGTCCTGATCATCGTCCACAGCGTGACCAACTGGACCTCGTACTCGGGCCCGACCGTGTTCCAGCCCGGCTACCCGTACCTCCGCCAGGCACTTCAGGTCGAGAACTTCGAGGGCTACCAGCAATGGGCGTTGGGCGTCCAGGGCACCGCCTACGTCCGCGTCGCGGTGATGGGATCGCCCGACCGGCTCATCGTCGATGTCACCGGGATCTGACTGCGTTCGGCAGCGTCCATGAGGAGGAGATCATGGCAATTCAAGAATCGATTCAGCCGCGGAGCGCGCGTGCTGTTCCGTCCAGGGACAGAAACGACCGCGAACGTGCGCGGAATGAGCTGGACCGAGCATCATTCGCGGTCCTGGGGTATGTGACACCCAGGGGAGAGCCGCGGTCGAGCGGCGTTGTTTACAGGTCGTTGAACGGTCATCTCTTCACGGCGGTCGCTGCCGACGGCTGGAAGGCGCGGCACATTGCGACTGGCAGCTCCGTATCGGTGACCGTACCGGTGCGTCGCGGCGGGATCCTGTCGCTCCTCATGCCGATTCCACCGGCCACCATCAGCTTTCGCGCAACCGCGATCGTGCACCCGGCCGGTTCGTTCGACATTGCCACGATATCCCGCGTTCTCGAATCCTTGCTGCCGGCGGAGCGGCGCCGCTCGAGCGTGCTGATCGAGCTTGTCCCCGAGGGTCGCTTCGTCACCTACGGGATCGGTGTGCCTTTGATGGATATGCGGAACCCGGAACTTGCCCGCGCGGTAGTTCCAGTCGCCTGATGGAGGTCAAGGAAATGGACAGCGCACGTCATGCAGGAAAGGTCGCAATCGTCACCGGTGCCGGAAGTGGTATCGGACGAGCCACCGCACTTCGCCTGAGCAGTGAGGGCGCTCGAGTGATCGGCTGTGATGTCGTCGAAGCCGGTCTGGCTGAAACAAAGTCTGCGATCGACAAAGCCGGTTTCAAGGCCGACTTCATGACCGCGGATGTCACCAGGCAGCAGGACGTCGAGAAGATCGTGGCCGCGGCCGGACCGCACATCGACATCCTGGCCAACGTCGCCGGCATCATGGACCACTTCCTCCCGCTGGGAGAGGTCGATGACGCAACGTGGGACAGGGTGCTTGCCGTCAACCTCACCGGCGTCATGCGCCTGTCACGTGCGGTGCTTCCGGTGATGCTCTCGGCTGGGAAGGGCGCCATCGTCACCGTGGCCTCCGAGGCGTCGCTCGGCGCGGGAGCGGCTGGGGTCGCCTACACCACGTCGAAGCACGGCGTGATTGGGCTCGTGAGGAGTATCGCGTACTTCTACGGACCGCGCGGAATCCGATCGAACGCCGTGCTGCCGGGAGCGGTGATCACCAACATCGGCACGACCGCCGCCCCCAAGGTGCCGTGGGCCATGGAGCGCGCACAGCTGTCGATGGCGACGATGCCTGCGCCCGCGCAGCCGGATGAGATTGCCGCCGCGATCTCGTGGCTCGCGAGCGATGAGGCATCCAACGTCAACGGCGCGACAATGACCGCGGACGGCGGGTGGTCAACCGCGTGACGGTTTAGCGGTCGAAGCCACCACCTGGGTTCACCGAGACTCGCGACACGACTTCCGCAGCACCACAAGCCAGAGTCCTCACTCGCCCCAGACGCCCGCTCTGCGGTAACCAGCGGCCATTGCGAGGGCGATGACGAACTGGATCAGTCCGACTACCGCTGTGAGCACGACGTACCAGGCCGGGCCCCGTTGCGGGATGATGCCGGCGAGCTCGAGAGCCGCGGCCGGCACCCTCAATATGCCAGCCAGGAAAGCGATCAGGATCACCCAGAACAGCCATCGCCAGCCGCGCACGATGCCGACGGACAGCAACAGGAGCAGCGCGGTCAACGCCAGGATCTCGGCGGCCTCGGCGCCCACCTGACCTCGGGGCAGCCCTCCGACCTGGTCGAACACCGTGCGGGCGGCGATCCAGATCACGATCACCGCGACCCAATAAGCGGCCAACAGGGCAAGCACGAGCCCTTTGATCCGGTTGATCACCCAGGACTCAGCGCGGGCATCAGGCCCCGTCGATGGCGGGCAACCAGATCGTCCATGGACGCACGCTTCCGATCATCATGACGGTCTCCGGTCGGCCTTACGGCCAGCATCAAAATTGACGGGGAGGTAGCGGGATGATCAGCCCTTACACCGCAGTCGGCCTCATACCAACAGTTAGAGGCATCCGCCAGCGGGATGACATCAAGATCAACCTCGAGCATCTGGCCCACCTGTTCAAGGCGGCATCCTGGCTGTCGAGCCTCGACCTCCCGGTGCGCCTGATCGCGATCCCGGAAGGCGCGCTTCAGGCGTTCAACGACGAGGTGCTGGATGTGGACCACGTCGAATTCGCCCGTACCTGCGCCATCGACATCCCGGGCGAGGAGACAGAAGCGCTGGGCAGGCTGGCGCGCCAGTACGACGCGTTCGTCATGGCGCAGGCCAAGGCCCGTCACCCTGACGTGAAGGACCGCTTTTTCAACGTCGGTTTCATCATCAACCCCGAGGGCGAGGTCATCCTCAAGCACTACAAGGTCTCGCCCCTGTTCCCGGTCGAGCATTCGGTCTGCCCGCACGATATCTACGACTGGTGGATCGAGAAATACGGACGCAGCCTGGACGCGTTCTGGCCGGTGGCGGACACCGAAATCGGCCGGCTCGGCATCATGATGGCCAACGAGGGTTCGTATCCCGAGAACGCACGTGCTCTGGCGCTCAACGGCGCCGAAGTCGTTTACCGCGCCTCCTACCCACATCCGGCCACCGGGAACGAGATGTTCGAGATACAGAGCCGGGCCCGGGCGCTCGACAACAACATGTACGTGGTGGCGCCCAACATGGGCACCTACTACCTCTTTCCGGAGGAGACGACCCCCATCGACACCTTCGGCGGCCGCTCCTTTGTGATCGATTACAAGGGCCGGATCGTCGGCAAGCAGGAGTACGGGGCAGGTTCGACATACGTGTCAGGCGTGATCGACATCGAAGCACTTCGCGACCACCGCGCCCGCGCCCAGTGGGACAACTGGCTGAAGGACTTGCGCACCGAGCTTTACCAGCTCCTTTACGAGCAGCCGATCTATCCCAAAAACCTCTATCTCGAACGCGAGCCGATGAAGCATGCGGAGTACAAGAAGAAGGTGATCGAGCCTCAGATCAAGCTTCTGCAGGACCGCGGCGTCTGGGCCAAGCCGAGCCGTTGAAGAACTACTTCTAAACGATTGCGCCGTGCAGCATCGAGCTGTCTAACTCGACCGACGTTCCTTGGCCGTTCTCGGAGTGTTCGCACGCCATGATTCGCGGCGCTCGTGGGCGCGCCGTTCGGCCAGCCGCCTGTCGACGCCAGGTTGGGCCCGGCGGCCGGCGCTCGCGCGGAGCGGTGCCCGCCTCTCAACGAGCCGGCGCATGACGTCGACGCGCCGGTCGGCGCCTCGCCGCTCGGCTCCCCGAGGCATCCCGAGGGCAAATTCGGCCAAATACTGCTGGATGGCCAGATTCACGAGCGTCGGGTGCGTGAGGTTGCAGGCGTGGCCGCCTCCCTCGATCGTGACGAGCGGCTGGCAGTTGGCAAGCCCGGAGCACAGCCGCTGAGCCAGCTCGATGTCGATCGCCGCGTCGGCGGTGCCGTGGATCACCAGGGCGGGGACCTTGATCTCACCGAGCCGGTTGTGGATGTCCTCCCGGCCGACCAGCGCCTGGAACGCTGGGCGCAGCAGCGAGGGCGGCCACTGGCGCCACTTTGTCACCCACGCCTCACGACCCGGCCACTCGTTGCCGAGGATGATCGCCCCAATCGCCTCCGCCAGCTGATCGTTCAGCCCCTCGGCTTCCCAGACCTTGAGCATCGACTCATAGATCGCGGCTTTTTCGGGGTCCTCGCCGCCGGCCTGGGTGCTGAGCAGGATCAGGGCCGCGACCCGCTCGGGGTGCTTGAGCGCAAACCGGAGAGCCACGAAGCCGCCCTGACTCATTCCGCCGATTACCGCCCGCGCGATGCCAAGGTGGTCGAGCAGGCCCCTCAGGTCTTCGGCCAGGTCCCAGTACGTAAATGGGTCGTCCGTGGTTTCGGTCTCGCCGTGGCAGCGGGCGTCCCACGTGATGATCCGGCACCGAGAGCCAAGAGCCTCGAGTTGCGGGGCGAACATCTCGGAGTCCATGAGCAGCCCATGCGCCAAGACGAGCGGGGGCTGGTTCCCGCCGGTGTCGTTGTAGTGGATCCACTGGCCATTGATCTTCTGAAGCGGCATCGAGATCCTCCGCTGTATCGCGGCAGCGTTCCAGGGAACGCGCGCGTCAACCGGTCACCCCGCGTAGGTGCTGCAGCCTAGCAGCTTTGACCCCTGGCCGGGCGACCCACGCGGGGGGTTCAAAAACCGCCCCCAATTGCCAGCGCAGGCTACAGAGACTCGATACCATTGAACACGAACGAGATCGGATGAAAACCGTGCCAAGTGACGGCGCGTATGAGGTTCAAGACGACCAGGGCATTGAGGCCAGGATCGTAGAGCAGCAGCCCGAGTTTGGCCTGCAACGTCGCGATCCGCTGCGATCATGGTTGGTCAGCGGCATCCACTTCGTAGATCCTCGCCGGCGCTTCGGGGATCACGGCCGTACGAGGCACTTACTTGTCGATCGGCCCTTGAGGCCTGGCGGCTCCGAACGCTGGCAGATGCTGGCGTCGGCGCTACATAGGCACTCCGTCCGGGGCGGTTTGTCCGAGCTCAGCCCCGAAGAACGACGGGTCATCACCCTCGCGTATATGGAAGGCCGCACCAACCGCGAGATCGCCGCCATGTTAGGCGTATCGGTGGCCACTGTTCGGCGGCGGTTGTGGGTTGCCCTCGAACACCTTGACGCATACCTCGGCCGCACCGGATCCTGGCTGTCGGCCTTCATCCTGGCGGTCGTGACCTCCGCCACAGTCCACATGACGCGACTGGGACGGTGGATCTCCACAGCAGCGGGTTCGACGGACAAAGTCCAGAAGCTGGCCGCGACCCTGACAGCTGGAGCGGTGACCGCCGGCGCCGTGGGCATGGTCGTGTTCACCTCCGACTCGGCGATGCCCGGCAAGTCCGCCCCTGCCGGCAGCGCACCATTGACGTTCCAGACGGCGGCGGGAGCGCAACCATCGAATCCGATCGGGTCGCAGACCGTGCCGCAGACCGTGCCCCCATTGCCGGCCCGACCGGAAGCCGTCCCGCTCAGCGCTGGTACCACCACTCCCGATTCGGAAGTCGCGCCCCCAGCTCCAAGCGTTCATCACAACAATGGCTGCGATGGCAACCCGACCAGCGCGCCGCCTCCGGTCCCGGTGGGATCACCTACGGGGCATCCGAGAGGAGCCCCGGTCACGCATCCGACCGCAGGAGGCTGTAAAGGGTAGGGCCCGGCGGCCGAGGTCTGAGACAAGGGAGTGCTTCGATTCGTGCTTACCCTCGCCAGCCGACGAGCGACTTCCGAGGGCCGTCCCGCCCATCGAGGACAAGCCGTCCTGGTTAAGGAGATAGTGACGTGAGTGAGCGACCTGAACTACAGCCGCCGCAACCAACTCGTTCGCTCAAGCACCTTGGAATACTGGTTGGCAAGTGGGCCATGGTCGGGACTCATCCTGCGTTCCCATCTGCCGCACACGGCAGTTCCACTTTCGAGTGGCTGGCTGAGGATGCTCTCCTGATATGGCACTTTGACTGGGAACAGCCCGGTCCCCCAAGTGCCCTAAGTGTGATTGGTCGAGACGATTCTGCCGACGCATGCTGCGTTCTCTACTCCGACCAACGCGGTGTCGGCAGGATGTATCAGATGAAGCTGGAAGGCGGCGTGTGGAAGATGTGGCGGGAATCGCCGGGCTTCTCGCAACGTATGACCGGTACGTTCAGCGATGACATGAAGACCATACGGGTTCACGGGCAGTTGTCCCACGATGGTTCCAACTGGGAGCAAGATCTGGACATCACTTATTCGAGGCAGGAATAGAAGAAGTAGTCGCGTTCGACCGCTTCTTAGTACAGCCGACGCAGCAGGCGCACCTCAGCACGCGCGCCATTCCGGCAAAATTCGCCAGGTTGCACCCAAGCTCTGCAAGATCGCTGACTCGACGTCTGGCGTTGATCATCTCGGTCATCGCGATGGCTTTGCTGCCTTTCGGACAGGTTTCACACGGCATCCAGCAGACCGCGTGGAACGGATCCGCCTCATGCCTGAACGTTCCTGTAAGCAGCCTCATCATCCATCCGACAACATGCTGGATGAGCGGGCCAACCTCGATCGTCGTGGCCGGGAGGGACGCTCGAAGCGGCAAGAGCGCCGAGGTGGTCGTCGAGACGGTCCGGCAGCTCCCGGTCGGGGAGCTGGCTCCGCACGCGAGGAGTGGGCCGCTGCGCAACTCGAAGCTTGCAACCGGCGATGCAGTCGATTCGCCGGCTACATCGTCTTTCTACGTGTACGGCTCATACATCGACGTGTGCGGTCTGAACGCGACGACCGAATGCCCCCTCTACAACGATGCGGCAAATGAGACGGTCCCGGCCACGGGCGGCATGACGATCCTCGATTTCGGAGCCCCCTGTTTCGAGCCGGCAACACTGGCATGGGGCACCCAGCTCTTCAACAGCCAGGGCTGCACGCCGGACAACACGCTCGTGATCCTGGCCCAAGCCTGGCTGCGGGGCTATGAGACCAATCCCAATCGCTCTGCCTCACCAAGCTATGTGCTGGTGGCGGGCACCAGCAACAGCCTGACGGCAGCGGTACCCGGCTACGCCCTGACCGCGGCGGAGATGTCGTTGCACGGTCAGGCATGGTTCTTGGCGGTCATCAGTCCGATCGCAGCGGTTGCGCGGAGCCTCCCCACACCCGTTGCAACCTGGGCGGGCAATGACATCGAGGAGTCAAGTGATGGCAGCTGGTACGACGGGCCGACCACTGGCGCCTGGGTTGACGCCTTCGCGGCTACGTCGGGCGCGTCCAAGCCGTGCGTGGCAAGCCGGGATGGGCTGATGGTCGACTACGGCGATTACGTGCCCAATGAACCCGGATGGTCGGCGGGCGCTGTCTACCATGTCGCCTGGCAAGCGGCGCCCGCCTGCCCCATGCCCGAGATCTACGTGGCCGTGAACGCCAGCGAGTGGCAGAGTTTGAACCGCTACGCCGACAGCGTCGGGCTCCCACGAATGCAGTTCACAGGCGTCCTGTCGGAAGACGGAGCCTTCGGAACCATGTCTGGCGCGGGCAGCTGGAACACTCTGAGAAGCGCGACCGGTCAAGCGGCTGCGTACTTGAGCGTCATCGGAGTGACAGGACCCGTCGCCCCAGAGGTGCCCGATCCGCCAACCGCGGTTGGGGCCATTCCAGGGCCGGGGCTGGCCACAGTCGGCTGGTCGGCTCCAGCCTGGGACGGAGGCTCTGGAGTCACGTCCTACACAGTGACCGTCTACGCAGGAAAGACGATCGCCCAGGTGTTGACGGTCAGTGGGTCGCCGGTCCCGGAGATGGCCATCGTCGAAGGGCTGGCCACCGGCACCTCATACACGTTTTATGTCAGCGCGACGAACCGGGTGGGAACCGGACCCCAGTCTCTGCCGTCCAGCAGCGTGGCCCCGACCGGGCTCTTCCAACGATGACATGCCGGCCGTTGCAGTCCGCGGGTCATTCGCGCCATCGATCCGGCGCGACCGCATCCTGATGTTTCAGGCTGTTTTGCGTCGGTAGGCGACCATGGCGAGCGCTGAGGCGATGAGGAGGATGCCGACGCACCAGGCGAGGGCGATCCAGATTTCGCCTCCGACCGGCCGCTGCTCGAACAAGGCTCTGATCGTGTTGACGATCGCGGTGACCGGCTGGTGTTCCGCGAAGGCACGCACGGGACCCGGCATCGAGGCGGTGGGCACGAATGCCGAGCTGACGAACGGCAGGAAGATGATCGGGTACGAGAAGGCCCCCGCCCCGTCCGTGGACTTTGCGGACAGTCCGGCGATCACCGCGATCCAGGTCAGCGCGAGCGTGAACAGTACGAGAATGCCTGCCACGGCGAGCCATGCCGGCACCCCTGCCGAAGAGCGGAAGCCCATCACGAGCGCAACCACGACGATGACCGCGACGGAGATCGCGTTGGACACCAGTGAGGTCAGAACGTGTCCCCACAGCACGGACGAGCGGGCGATCGGCATCGAGTGGAACCTCTCGAAGATGCCGCTCTGCAGATCGATGAACAGGCGGTAGGCGGTATAGGAGATGCCGCTGGCGATCGCGATGAGCAGGATGCCGGGCAACAGGTAGCTCACATATTTGTCGGTGCCTGCATGGATGGCGCCGCCGAACACGTAGACGAACAGCAGCATGAAGGCGATCGGCATGATCGTCACCGTGATGATGGTGTCCAGGCTGCGCGTGACGTGTCGGAGGGAACGCCCGAGCATCACCCTCGTGTCGCTGAAGAAATGCGAGTTCATCGTTGCTCCTTCTTGTTGCTTCCGACGATCGCCAGGAAGATCTCTTCCAGGGTGGGCTGACGTGCCACGTACTCGACTTTCACAGGCGGGAGCAGCTTCCTCAGCTCCTCCAGAGTGCCGGACACGATGATCGTTCCCTCGTGCAGGATCGCGATTCGGTCGGCGAGCTTCTCAGCCTCGTCAAGGTGCTGGGTCGTCAGGAAAACGGTCGTGCCTCTGTCAGCGAGGGTTTGGATCACCTGCCACACCTCAATGCGGCCCTCCGGGTCGAGGCCGGTGGTGGGCTCGTCAAGGAAGATGATCTGCGGGTTGCCGACGAGGCTCATGGCGATGTCGAGGCGACGGCGCATGCCGCCTGAGTAGGTCGACACCCGGCGCCGGGCCGCGTCGGCGAGGCCGAATCGTTCGAGCAGATCGTCTGCCACCTTGCCTGCGCTCTTCACGTGCCGTAGTTCGGCGATCATGATCAGGTTCTCACGGCCGGTGAGGACTTCGTCCACCGCTGCGAATTGACCCGTCAGGCTGATCGACTCCCGCACCCGCGCCGCCTGCGACACAACGTCGAATCCGTTGACACGTATCGTGCCGTCATCCGGCTTGAGCAGGGTGGTGAGGATTCTCACGATCGTGGTCTTGCCGGCGCCGTTGGAGCCGAGCAGCGCGAAGATGCTTCCGCGCGCCACGTCGAACTCCACGCCCTTGAGCACCTGCAATTTCTTGTAAGACTTCTGCAATCCACGGACGTGGATGGCCACATCTTTCCCTTCCATGCTTCTTGTCTCCCTATCCCAAGTTAGCGGCGCATGCATACGGCGTATACCTGTGGGCAATCATAGGTATGCGCCGTATACTTGTCAAGACCCATGCCGCATGTTGACCAAGGCAAGCACCGCGGCCTGACCCGGGCCGCCATCGTCAGGCGGGCTCTGAAGATCGGCGAAACCGAGGGCCTGGATGCCGTCAGCCTCCGCCGCCTGGCGTCGGATTTCGGCGTCACCCCGATGGCGCTCTACCGCCACGTGAAGGACAAGCAGGACCTGATCAATGCTATGGCCGAGTTGGTGATGGAGGGCCTCGACCTGACGGTCGGGTTCCGCGCGTCCATGAGCTGGACCGACCGAGTGCGGCGAGCGATGCTGAACTTCAGGGACCAGATGGACGAACGGCCGCTGGCACTCCAGCTTCAAATCGTGTACAGCGGTGACAACCTTTCCGCCTTCTGGAGGCCGATTGAAGACGTACTCGGAATCTTGCTGAGTGCCGGTTTCAAGCGACGTGAGGCTGCCTCTTTGATACGCATCGTCTCCAACCTCCTTGCCGGTTACGTCCTACTGGTACGTCCGGCCGGCCCCAACGCCAATCAGCAGGGCGATATCGATCGCGGGCTGCTGCGCAAGCGTTTCGAGCTCGGGCTGCTGAGCCTGCACCGCGACCAGTTTCCAAGCTCCCTGGCCACTGCGCGAGAGCTTGCGGACGTATGGGCCAGTGACCCCGATCGGTGGTGGCCGGACACGGTGGACTTACTGGTCTTTGGCCTTGAGGCGATGCTGCGAAAAGGTCGCCGGGGCCGTCGGGAGTAAATCGCCGCGAACCGATCCTGGGCTCATATTCCGGCATGATTTCGGGAGGGGATTTGGGGAGAGAAGCTATGAAGGCAGTCATCAGCGGTGGCGGCCACATCGACGACCTGCGGATTGAGGAGATGCCTACGCCTGCGGTTCCCGATGACGGACTCCTCATCCGCGTGCGTGCGTCCTCGATAAATATCGCCGACCTGTTCTCAATAAGCGGAATGGGAAGAACGATGAGCCGTTTGGCATCGCGGAACAGATCAACGCCGTCTGTTCCAGGGACCGATTTCGCAGGGTCCGTCGAGGCCGTGGGTGGAGACGTAACGGCTTTCCACCCTGGGGATGAAGTTTTCGGCTCCAGGCGTGGTGCTTTGGGAGAGTACCTCTCCTGTCCCGCGGACGGTGTTGTCGCGGTGAAGCCGGCGAGCGTCACATTCGAGGAGGCGGCCGCTGTGCCGCTTGCTGGGATGACAGCTCTGCAAGCCGTTCGCGACCACGGTCGCGTGCGACCAGGTCAGAGGGTGCTGGTCAACGGTTCGTCAGGCGCGGTCGGTCCGTTCCTCGTCCAGATCGCCAAAGCCTTCGGTGCCGAAGTGACCGCGGTGTGCAGTCCGGCCAACGTTGAGATGTCCAGATCAGTTGGAGCCGATCGAGTCTTCGACTACACGACGCAGGACTTCACCCGTGACGGCTCGCGATATGACGTGATCCTCGACGTGGCCGGGAGCCGAAAGTGGCACGAGTACATGCGAGTTCTCAAGCCCGACGGCACGTTTGTCGGAGTGGGGGTCTCAGCCGTGATGCACAGGCGCGGTGGAATGCTCAGGGTCCTGCGTCACCTGGGAGGCTTACGCGTGCAGGCCATTCGCAGGGGACCGAGGATCGTGGTGTTTGTGGCCAGGATGAAACGGCCTGACCTTGAGTACCTACGCGACATGCTGGCGGACGGGCGCATCAGGCCGGTGATCGACCGGCGCTATGAGCCACAGCAGATCGCCGACGCCTTCCACTATCTCGATCAGGGCCATTCGCGCGCCAAGATCGTGATCACCGGTTTCCCATCGGCGGTCTCAACCCAAGACTGATCCCAAACGCACGGCAGCACGGAAACGAGAGCACCGGCTCCTTCCACTTCAATGTATAGCGCACCACGGGGCTTGCGGCAAGCCCCAGGTCGTGCCGCATAATCGCCGGCCGAAGCCAGAATCTACTTAGGGGTGGCGTATGGCCAAACATGCGGTTGTGATCGCCGGCGGAGGCCCGACAGGAATGATGCTGGCGGCTGAGCTGGCCCTGGCCCAGGTCGATGTCGTCATCGTTGAACGACGCGCCATTCCCGATCCCGACCGCTCACGCGCGGGCGGCCTGCACGCGCGCACCATCGAAGTGCTCGATCAGCGCGGCGTCGCCGATCGGTTTCTCGAGGAAGGGAAGGCGATGCAGATCCAGGGATTCGGCCGAATCCGCTTGGACATCAGTGATTTCCCGTCCCGCCACAACTACGGTCTCGCCATCCCGCAGATTCAGACCGAGCGCCTGCTCGCTACCTGGGTCCAAGAGCTCGGGGTGCCGACCATACGCGAACGCGAGGTGACTGGGTTCACGCAGGACGACACCGGTGTCGACGTCGCGCTGTCCGATGGCACGTCGATCCGAGCGGACTATCTAGTCGGGTGCGACGGGGGCCGGAGTGTGATCCGAAAGGCGGCCGGCATCGAGTTCGCCGGATGGGATCCGTCGACGAGCTGGCTCATGGCCGAGGTCGAGATGGTCGAGAAGCCGGAGTTCGGCCTGCGTCCAGGCGGTGGGATCGCCCCGGCCGACGGCGGGGATCGGATTCGGGTCGTCCTGGCCGAACGCCAGGTCGAGCACACCAGCGAGCCCACTCTGCAGGACGTCAGCGAGGTACTCATCGCGGCCGACGGGACGGACTATGGCGTGCACAGCTTGAGCTCGGCTTCCCGT
>DASWBB010000102.1:0-21859 GCA_036390875.1 Candidatus Dormiibacterota bacterium | reverse complement strand
TGATGGCAACCACCAAGCCCCGGGAGCAGACCGCAAAGAAGGACGAGACCCACTCCAGGCCCGAATGGCGATTCCAGGAGCCCATTGCCTGGCGCGACACCGACCTCGACGAGAAGACGCTGAAGGAGTGGTTCTACTTCATCCTGCTCGGGCGGCAGATCGACTACCGCTTCCAGGTTCTCAACCGCCAGGGTCGCGCGCCGTTCATCATCTCCTGCGCCGGCCACGAGGCGGCGCAGATCGGCGTCAGCTGGCCGCTGAAGCCGAAGTACGACTGGGTGTCGCCCTACTACCGCGACGTCGTTCTCTGCATGCGCATGGGCATGACCCCGCTGGACCTGATGCTTTCGGTGCTCGCGAAGCCGGCCGATCCCGCCTCGGGCGGCAAGCAGACGCCAGGCCATTTCTCGGACACGCGGCTCAACATCATCTCGGGCGGCTCGCCGGTTGCGACTCAGATGGTGCACGGCGCGGGGGTCGCCTACGCGCTGAAGATGGACGGGACCGACAAGGTCGTCATGACGAACTACGGCGAGGGCGCCGGTTCCGAAGGCGATGCGCACGAGGCGTTCAACTTCGCCGCGATCTACAAGCTGCCCGAGATCTTCATCTGCGAGAACAACGGCTTCGCAATCTCCACGCCGATCAACAAGGAGTACGCGATCGAGCGCGTCGCGCAGCGCGCGGCAGGCTATGGATTCCCCGGTGTCACCGTCGACGGCCGCGACCCGGTCACCTCCTACTTCGTGGCCAAGGAGGCGATTGCGCGCGCACGAGCGGGACACGGCCCGACGCTGATCGAGTGCCTCGTCGACCGCCTCGGCGCGCACTCCTCCGAGGACGACCAGCGCCGGTACAGAACCCAGGAGGAGATCGACCAGCTCGCCCAGAACGACTGCCTCGAGCGCTTCAAGAAGCGCCTGCTCGACGAGGGCGTGCTCAACGCGAAGGAAATCGAGACCCTGGAGGAGAAGGTCAAGGCAGAGGTCGCCGAGGCGACGCGACAGGGCATGGAGTCTCCGGACGCCCCGGCTGAGAACGCTGTCACCAACGTGTACGGCCTGGATGTGCCGAAGGCCATCGACCCGCCTGCCGGCGTCGAAACCGAAGAGATGAACATGGTCGCGGCGCTGCGCTCGTGCCTCACCGAGGAGATGGAACGCGACGAACGCGTGATGGTGCTGGGCGAGGATGTCGGCCAGAAGGGCGGGGTCTTCCTGGTCACCGACGGTCTGCGCAAGCGCTTCGGTGAGCAGCGGGTCATCGACACGCCGCTCGCCGAGTCGTCGATCGCCGGCGTCGGACTCGGGCTTGCGCTCGCGGGCAAGCGGCCGGTCGCGGAGATGCAGTTCGCCGACTTCGCGCACATGGCGTTCAACCAGATCACGAATGAGATCGCGAAGTTCCGTTATCGAAGCGATGGCGACTGGTCGGTGCCGATGGTCGTTCGCGCACCGTTTGGCGGCCACGCTCACGGTGCTCTCTACCATTCGCAGTCGATCGAGGCGCGCTTTGCCACGCCGGGTCTGAAGATCGTCATCCCGTCGAGCCCGTACGAGGCGAAAGGCCTCCTGCTCGCATCGATCCGCGACCCCGACCCGGTCCTGTTCTTCGAGCACAAGCGGCTCTACCGCATGTTCAAGGAGCCTGTGCCGAAGGGCGAATACCTGATCCCCCTGCAGGTCGCGCGCACAGCGCGCGAGGGCACCGACATATCCGTGTTCTGTTACGGCCTCATGGTCTCGTACGCGCAGGAGGCGGCCAAAACGCTTGATGGCGAGGGCGTGAGCGTCGAGATCGTCGACCTCCGCACCGTCTACCCGCTCGACAGGCAAGCGATCGTCGCGTCTGCTCGCAAGACCGGCAAGTGCCTGGTCCTGTACGAGGACAACCTCAGCGTTTCGGTCGGCTCCGAGGTGGCGGCCATCATCGCCGACGAGGCGTGGCGGTGGCTGGATGCGCCGGTGAAGCGCCTGGGCGGCCTTGACGTCCCGGCGATCCCCTACGCGCCGGCGATGGAGGAGGCGTTCATGCCGAACCCCGAGAAGATCGCCAAGGCGCTCAGGGAGCTCGCGGAGTTCTGATGGCAAAAACCACCCGGGTGGTCATGCCGCAGCTGGGCGAGTCCGTCCACGAGGGGACGATCGCCAAATGGCTCGTCAAGCCGGGTGACAAGGTGGTCGAGTTCGAGCCGATGCTCGAGGTCGACACGGACAAGGTCAGCGCCGAGGTGCCGTCGCCGGTGAGCGGCATCCTGCGCGAGATCCTGGCCCAGGAGGGCCAGACGGTGCAGGCCGGCGCGGAGATCGCCGTGGTCGAGGTCGGCGCGGATGGCGAGGTCGCCGCCTCGCCTGAAGCCCCCGCACCTGCCGCCGCGATCGCAGCCCCGGCCCCTCAGGCGGTGGCGCCGACGCCGGCGCCCGCGGCTCAGCCGGCGGCGCCCGCCCCGGTTCCGGCCGCGCCATCCCCCGCGCCGGCAGCGCCAGCCCCCGCCCTCGATGGCGGCGAGCATCGCTACTCGCCCGCCGTCCAGATGCAGGCGTCGGAGCTGGGCGTCGACCTCGCCAAGGTGCAGGGCACCGGGCTTGGCGGCCGCGTGACCAAGAAGGACGTTGAGCAGTTCGCAGCTGCCGCCAAAGCCACACCGGCCACCAAAGCGCCAGCCGCCGCGCCGGCGGCGCCGGGCGAAGGCGACCAGGTCGTTCAGCTCACGCGGGTGCGGCGCCTCATCGCCGAGAACATGGTGCGCTCGAAGACGACCATCCCCCATGCGTGGCAGACGCAGGAGGCGGACATGTCAGGCGTCGTTGCGAATCGCAACGCCAACAAGGCCGCATTCCAGAAGCAAGAAGGCTTTTCGCTGACATACCTGCCCTATGTGATGGCGGCCACAATCTCCGCGCTGCGCGAGCACCCCGAGGTCAACTCGACCTTCAACGAGACCGAGCTCATCGTCCATCGGGACATCAACCTGGGCGTCACGGTGGGTCTCGAGGACACACTCGTCGTCCCGGTCGTCCGCCGCGCGGATGGGCTGTCGATCGCGGGCATCGCGCGCGCGGTCAACGATCTCGCCACGCGCGCCCGCAACAAGCAGTTGAAGGCGGACGACCTCGCCGGCGGGACGTTCACGGTCAACAACTCGGGAACCTTCGGAACTTTGTTCAGCTACTCGGTCATCAATCCCGGCCAGTCGGGCATCCTCACCATGGAGGCCATCGTCGAGCGGCCGGTGGCGGTCAACGGCATGATCGGGATCAAGCCGATGATGTATCTCTGCTTCTCGTTCGATCACCGCGTGCTCGACGGATTGATGGCGGCCCGCTTCCTGACCTCCTGCCGCAAGTGGCTGGAGTCGGTGACTCTGGAGCTGCCGGTCTACTAACCAACCGCCTAGGGCGGGATCGCGACCAGGTCTCGATCCTGCGCGAGCTCCAGGGTCCAGCCCTCCTCGTGCACGAGCCGGTGATGCCGGCGACACAAAAGGATCAGGTTTTCGAGGGTCGTCGGCCCGCCATTCGCCCAGTGTTTGACGTGATGCGCATCCGTCCACGCCGGCGGACAGTCGCAGCCGGGAAACCGACAGCCCCTGTCTCTTGCTATCAGCGCACGGCGCGTCGCACCCGACACCACCCGGCTGGTGCGGTCGGCCTCGCCATCGATGATGGGAGTGATCACCGCGTCGCACGCCAGCCGGCGCGCGGTCTCGGCCGGAATCGGCTGCGACCATTCGAGCTCGGCCGCCATCGAGCCCGGCTCCTTGCCCAATGTCGCCATGTCGACGCTGACCGCCAGGTGCGGCTTCTGACCTCCGACCGCGGGCAGCTGCCCACCGTCCAGTTGCCGGCGCGCCATCTCCACCGCGGCATCAGCACGGCGCTGGGTGGCGCTCCGGTCGTCGCCCTCGCGCCAGGGTCCCATGATCGAATCCAGTGCCGTGTTGAGGACCGCGCCACCTTCGGCATCGAGCCACCCGTCGATTCGGTAGACGCCGTCGAACGTCTGGCTGAGGTGGAGGAAACGGCGGCTGTTGGCCTTGTTGGCGTCGCCGAGCACGCCATCGGAGTCGAGGCAGTGCTTGAGGTGCCAGATCGCCCGCTGCAATCGCCACGGATCCACTTCTTTGGACACGTCGACCAGGATGGTCTCCGCCTGAGCCTCGAACCTGTCGCCAAGCTGACTTGCGGCCTCCGCGATCAGGGCCACGTGCCGGTAGCTGATGTCGCCCTCGGCGAGGGCCTGCTCGGTCTGCGGCAGAGACGCCAGCTTGCGCGAGATCGCGACCCGTTCCGACGCCGTGCTACCTGTCAGGTTGAGCTGCCAGCGCAGCCACGCTCGCGCGCTCAGCGCGCCAGATGGTGCGTAGCCCTGGCCGCTGTCGAAGCGTCGGAGCCGGCGCAGTCCCTCGGCCTGGACCCGATTGCAGATGCGCTGGAGCGCGATCAGGTCGTCGCCCATCGCCTCCGCGGGCGCCGAGTTGAGGTCTTCACCGGCGAGGGAATCGAGGATCGAATTGATCTCGCGAAAAGCCTCTTCCGAGGTCCAATTCCCCCTCACCCCACCCTCAGAACACATGTTTGTAGTGTAGCGAAAATCTGTTTGGAGTCAAGCATTTACAGAGGAAAATTCGCGACTAGCACACCCGGTGTGCACCTGGCCGCCAGGCCTGGCCCCTACTCCCTCTTCCCAGTCTTAAATCGTTGGGCTCTAATCGCGTTCCATCGCCAGGATGCTGATGAAAAAGCTCGCGAAAATCGTCTGCGTGCCGAGCGCGAGCAGGACCACGGCGGGAATCACCTCGCGCATCGTCGTCGAAGGGTTCAGGTTTCCGAATCCCACCGACTGCCAGCTCACCACGGCCAGCACCAGCGCCACCAGGCCGCCCAGCGCCATCAACGCGCCCGCGAGCAGCCCCACCTCGAGGGTGATATAGCGAAGCAGCGTCTGCAGGATCGGGTGCGGCGGATGGAATCCCTCGCGGATCGCGAACATCTTCGTGAATACAGCGAACAGCACCAGCTGGTATCCGACCAACGCGAGGAATCCGGCCACCAACAGCGTATGAATATCGAGGCGCACCCCGCCGATGCGCAGCGGCCCCACGACCAGAAGGGCGGAGACAACCAGGCCTCCGACCAGCAGGACCAGGCCCGGATAAAGGAACAGCCATCGCGGGCTGAACACGAGCATGAAGCGCAGATGGCGCCAGCCGTCGCGCCAGGTGCGTAGGTGAGGCGGCCGTGACCGGCCGTCGGGGTGCAGCACGACCGGCACCTCGGTGATGCGCATTCCCTGCAAAGTGGCCTTGATGACCATCTCGCTCGCGAACTCCATACCGGTCGCGCGCAGCCTCATCCTCTGGTAGGCGTCCTTCGTGAACGCGCGCAGCCCGCAGTGCGTGTCTCCGACGGGGGCGTGAAAGAAGATCCTGCTGATGCGGGTGAGGACCGGATTGCCCAGCCAGCGGTGCGACCACGGCATTGCGCCGGGCTCGATCCCACCCAGGAACCGATTGCCGACCACGAGGTCATAGCCTTCACGCAGCCTGGCGACCAGAGGCGCGATGGCGGCGAAGTCATAGCTCGCGTCCGCGTCGCCCATGACGATGAACCGACCTTGGGCCGCGTTGATGCCGCCGATCAGCGCGCTGCCATAACCCTTCCTCTGCACGTCGACCACCCTGGCGCCCAGCTCCCGCGCGAGCAGCTGAGATCCGTCGCTGCTCCCGTTGTCGGCGACCACGATCTCGGCCGAGTACCCGCCCTTCTCAATTGCTTCGCGCGCCTTGGCGATGCATGTGGCGAGGGTCTCGGCTTCGTTGAGGCAGGGCATCACGATCGAAATTTCGACCGCAGCCGGAGCGCTGTGCGCCGGCGACGATGGACGCGGCGCGGTCTTCATGGCGCTAGAGCCTAACGCCGAGCGCAACGCAAGGCTTGCAGTATTGGGCTAGAAAACAAGTGACCCCGACGGATCGCCTCTCGAGAGCTGGTACCTGCCTTGCGGCCTGTTCCTGCCCTCTCGAACGTTTCCCTCGGGGCCGTTGCCAAGAGTAGGGACGACCGGACTGGAGCGCAAGCCCCAAAAGTCAGTTCGCCGCCAAGCCACGATCCGTAGCTTGCCCCTCCCCACCGTGTGGGGAGGTGGTCGCTGCCCGCTGGGCACCGACCGGTGGGGAGTTACGCATAACCGACAATCCGCCCGCCGTCGACAACCATGTCCTGGCCGGTGACGAGGTCGTTCTCGACGAACGCCATCACCGCCTGGGCCACATGGTCCGGAGTCGCGACCGCTCGCAGGGGCGTGGTCCCGGCCGTCGATGCCTCGCCGGCCGCCGCGGCCTCATCTCCGAGGCGCTGCCGGGTCCAGCGGCTGGACACGAGTCCGGGCGAGACCGAGTTGACACGAATTTCAGGAGCCAGCGCGAGCGCCAGCGCCCGGGTCAGCTGGAGGATGCCCGCTTTCGAAACCCCGTAGGCGATCGAGGAGCCCACCGCCCGGTGGCCGGCGACCGACGCCACGTTCACGATCGCGCCGTTCTGCTTGCGGAGCTCGGGCGCCGCCGCCCGGCAGCAGAAGAACGTGCCTTTGAGATTGACGCCGAGGATGTCATTCCAGACCTCGTCGGTGAGCCCGTCCAGATTCGAATGCGGGATGAAGTGGGTCGTGCCGGCGTTGTTGACAAGGACGTCGAGGCGGCCAAAGCGCTTGACGGTCTCGTCGATCATGGCGACGACCTGCGACTCGTCCGACACGTCAGCCCGATACGGATGAGCCTTGGCGCCCAGCGACTCGATTTCCTTCACAGTCGCGTTGGCTTCCTCGACAGAGCGCGAGTAGTTGACCACCACGGCCGCAGCGCCGGCTCGCGCGAGCCGGACGCCAACCGCGCGGCCGATCCCCGTACCGCCGCCAGTCACGATCGCAACCCTTCCGTGGAGCTCCATGCGAGACTAAGTCTGCTTCAAATGCCGCTCAGTCTCGAGGACGCCAACAAGGTGATCGCCGACGCTCACGCCAGAGCTGCGCAAATCGGGGTGTGCGTGACCGCGGCGGTCGTGGATGAAGGCGGCCACCTCATCGCCCTCGGCCGGATGGATGGGGCGCCGCCGCTCTCCCCGCAAATCGCGGAAGCGAAGGCCGTCGGGGCCGCCATGCTGCTGCGCGACGGTGGATCGCTCCAGGGGCTGGCCGAAGACCGTCCAGGATTCTTCAGCGCCGCGGACCGGCTCGTCCGCCTGCCGCTGATTCCTGGTCCTGGGTCGATGCCAATCGAGAGGGACGGCCTGACCATGGGCGCGGTCGGGGTGAGCGGCGCGCGTCCCGAGCAGGACCTGGAGTGCTGCCTGGCCGGGCTTCAATCAATCAAGCTTCAGGGCGCGTAGAGGCTCATAGACCGCGCCGGCTCGGCTGAGCCGGCTCGCAAAGAGGATGAGCTCGCCGGCGCGCCAGGAGCTCAGCCGCGGCGGCTCCGGCAGCGGAGGCAGCTCGGCCCCGTCCCGCGCGCGGGCACGGGCAAGCGTCAGGTGAGCTTGAAAGGGTCGCTTTTCGCCCTCCAGGCCGGCCGCCGCACACTCGACCTCGACCTCGCCGGCAAGGGCCGACACCGCCTCCGCGCCGTCGCGCAGACCTTGCCATACCACCCGTACGTGTCGCCCGCGCCCAAAGTTGCCGAGGCTTCCGAGCTCAAGGTCGAAGGCGTGCAGCGGCCGAGCTGCCAACCGATCGGCGATTGCATCCACAACTATGCGGTGGACATTGCCGATGAATCGAACCGTCAGGTGCAGGTTGGCGGCGGGGGTCCACCTGAATTGGGGCGCCGCTGCGGCGCACGCGGTGAGGAAGACGGCCAGGTCGGCGCGCTGCGCCTCGGGCATCGGCAGCCCGAAGAACGCCCTGACTACTTCCGGACGGGCGCCTTCTTCCAGTGCGTCGGCACCCACGAGCTGGGCGCGGTGGGCCGCCACCCGAAATGCGTGCTGACCGAGTCGATGCCGTCGGCGATGTTGTTGACGCCGAACATGTTGATCTCGTCCGGCGTGATGAGGGGATCTTTCATGAGCACCTCCATGACCGTCGCGCCCGGGATCAAAAGCCCCGGCGGCACCGTCAGCCTTGGCTTCTTGATCCCGCGAGCCTCGAGGAACCAGCCGTAGATCGTGGCGAACGTCACCACCTCGGGCCCTCCAAGCTCGATGATCTTGCCCAGCAGCTCAGGCTTCTGGATCGCCTCCACCACACATCGGGCGGCGTCCTCTCGAAGGATCGGCTGGAGCTGGACATCGCCATACGCGGGGATGATGACGACCGGGCTGAACTTGGCCAGGCGCTCGAAATCGTCGAGCGAACCACCCTCTTCGCCAAGGATCAGCGAGAAGCGCAGTATCGTGCCCGCCACTCCGCTCTTGGCAAGCTCCTGCTCGCCCATCCAGCGCGACGTGAAGTACTTGAAATGGGGATCGAGCCGGGCGCCGATGTTGCTCACGAGCACCACCGACTTCGCCCCCGCGGCCTTGGCCGCCTCGGCCATGATCCGCGGGCCGTCGACGTTGACCTCGAGGAACGACTGCGGGCGGTTCCGGCGCACCGCGACCAGGCTGATGATGTGCTCCGTGCCCTGGGCCGCCTGGGCGACGGCCGCGGGGTTGAGCGCGTCTCCGACGATGAGCTGGGCGCCTCGAGCCTTGAAGGCGGCCGCCTTCATCGGATCGCGTACGAGCACCCTGAGCTGGTGCCCGGCATCGAGCAGCTTGTGCGCTACTCCACGGCCGAAGAAGCCGGTCGAGCCCAACAGCAAAACCCTGGCCACGGTCGAGAATCGTAACGGAGGACATACTGGAAGCCGGTGAGCGGGCAGGAAGCCGGCGGCATCGGGTTGGGGCTGTTCGCCGTTCTCATCGGCGCGGGCGGGATAGCCGCCGCGATTCGAACCCGAAGACGCCGGGAACATATCGCAGCCACGTATGGCGCCACCGGCGGGATCGCCTACACGATCGTGCAGGCCGGTTGCTCGGGCTTGCTCCTGCTCGGCGGGCTGGGCCTGGTCGTGCTCGCCGTGCTGCTGAAGCGCTAGCTAGATGACGTTGCGCTCTTTCACCAGGGCGCCGCGAGCGAACCGCTCGAACGCAAACGATGAGATGTCGATCTCGGATTTCCGATCGAGCAGCAGTTCGGTGAGCAGCAGCGCCGCAGCCGGCGCCTGCATGAAGCCATGGCCGCTGAAGCCGGCCGCGCACCAGAACCCATCCAGCTCTGCGATCGGCCCCAGGATCGCCTGGTGGTCCGGCGTCACCTCATACAGTCCCGACCACGCGGTCTTCACGCCGGCGCCGGCGAGAGCCGGGGCTCGGCGCGCGGCCTGCGCAAACATCTTCTCGAGGAAGTCCCAGTTAACGTCCGTCACATAGCCCGGCGCCTCATCGCGGTCGCTCATGCCGATGAGCACGCCGTCCCCCTCAGGATGAAAGTAGAGCGAGGTCTGGAAATCAACCGTCATCGGATTGGTGCGCGGCAAGGCCGGGAAGGTGCCCGTGACGGCGATGTGACGCCTGTACGGGAGGATGGGGATCTCGAGTCCGGCCATGCGGCCGATCGACGCCGACCACGCGCCCGCGCAATCAAAAACGAGGCGCGTCGCCACGTCGCCGGTCGTCGTGCGAACCCCCTGGACGCGCCCGGAGGCGACATCGATGCCGGTGACGGCCACGCCTTCTTTCAATCGCGCGCCGTTGCGCCGGGCCGCCGCCGCATAACCCGATGTCACGTCGGCGGGGCTGGCGATCCCGTCGGTGGGACAGAACGTGCAGCCCAGCACATCGTCGACGTTCAGGATCGGAGCCATCCGGGCGGCCTCCGTGGCATCGACCCACCGGGCCTCGGTCAGCCCGACGCGGTGCCACATCTCCATGTTGTGGCGGAAGTCCTCGACCTGCTGCGGTTGCGTGAGGAGGAACAGGTAGCCGATCTGGCGAAAGTCCGCGGGGTGCCCGACCTCCTCGTCGAATCGCTCGAGCATGCCCACCGACATCTTCTGCAGGCGCACGTTTCCTTCTGAGGAGAACTGCTGACGCACGCCGCCGGCGCATTTGCCCGTCGACTGCGAGCCCAGCGTTTCGCGCTCCAGGAGCAGCACGTCCACGTTTCGCCGGCTGAGCTGGTAGGCGAGGGCGCAGCCCATGATCCCGCCGCCGGCGATGACGACGTCAGCGCTTTCCATGCCAGAACATGCCCCAGAACTCGAAGATCAACTTCAGAGCGGCAAGGGTCGTGATGTCTCCGTTGTCGAATGGCGGCGACACCTCGACGACGTCCAGTCCGACGAGCTTCGAGCCGGCCGTGGCGACGCGTAGAAAATCGATCGCCTGCCGAGTGGAGAGCCCACCCGCGGATGGGATCTCTGTCCCGGGCGCGAAGGCCGGGTCGAGGGCGTCGATGTCGAACGAGACGTGCAGGCTCTTGCCGGCGACCGCCTCGGCCACCGTGCGAGCAGCAGCAGCAGGGTCCCCGACCAGCTGCGAGGCCGAGACGAGCAGCATGCCTCGAGCGCGGATGAACTCGAGCTCTTCGGGGTCATAGTCCCTACCGCCTGCGATCACGACCCGCGCCGGGCCGATGCTCGAGACCTCCAGGGCCCTGCGCATGGCGCAGCCACAGGTCCAACGGCCGCCGCGCGAGAAGTCGCACAGGTCCGGGTGTGCGTCAACCCACAGCACGGCAAGGTCGGGATGGCGCCAGCGCTGTGTGGTCAGGGTGGCGGTGGCGGTGCAGTGGTCTCCGCCCAGGACGGTCAGCAGCGCTGAAGCCGGCACCTTCGCCAGTCCGTTGGCCACCGCCGACCAGCTCGCCTCGATGTCGGTCCCGGCATCAAGGTCACCCATGTCGTGCACCCTGAGACCCGCCAGGGGGCGCCCATCCTCCGTGACGGGCGGCATCGCCGCGGAGAGCTCCCGAATCCGCTTGGGCGCAAGGGCGGCACCCTTGCGGTAGACCGCCGAGCCGTCATACGGGATGCCGGCGATGACGATGTCCGCAGATTCGATCGGGTCACCGGCGAGGCCGCCCCAGGGCAAGAGCCCGGCGAGGTTGATCTCAGTCATCTCTTGCGCATCTCCGGCACTTTCAGGATGAGCAGGCCGCCCAGCAGCAACCAGATGAAGAACACGGTGAATATGACGGGGTACCCGCCGGGCAGGCCGAGCACGGTGGGCCCGTTGTTGAACTCGAGCAGGAAACCGCCCACGAAGCGGGCGATGACCCCTGAGCCGGCGGTGGCGATGTTGCTGAAGCCCATGAAAAGGCCTGCCTCGCCGGGCGGGATGATGTCTTGAATGAAGGCCCAATCGACCGAGAAGAAGAGCCCGTAGCCGATCCCGATGAGGGCGCCGACCAGGGTCGCCTGAGCAGCCAGGACCGGGACCTTCAGGGCATGCGCGATGGGCTCCAACACTGACGAGGGTAATAGCTGGAAGTGGCTGAAGACGAGAATCAGCACTCCGGCCGCGCCCAGCAGACCGCCCCACAGGATCAACGGCCGCCGTCCGATATGGTCCGAGGCCCGCGCCGCGGGCAGCGCGACGATGAGGGCGGACACGATCACCAGCCCCTGGAGCGTGTAGGCGGCGGTGACGGCCGCGTCGACGTGGCTGTGATAGAAGACGTCGCTGAAGTAATACAGAACGAAGCTCTGCAGGCCGACCAGCCCCATGAGGATCAACAGCCGCGAAGCCATGAGCCACAGGAAAGGCGGGCTGCGCAGTGGCCGCGAGAAGGTGGTCGCGAACGCCTGCCGCAGGCTCGTGAACTGCGCCCTGCTCGCCTCAGCGCGGTCGGGGACCAGCAGCACGGTCGGCAGCATGGTGGCCAGCAGGAGGACGCAGATGCTCAGGATGGCGGCCGTCTTTCCGAAGTGGGCGAGGATGTAGCCCGCTCCCACCGAGCCCGCGATCAGCCCGATCGCGTTCGACGCGCCGTAGTAACCGGAGGCCGTGCCGCGCTGCGCCTCCGGGACGACGTCGGGAAGGAGGCCTTGATACGGACCCTGCGCCGTGTTCGACGCGGTCTGCAGCAGGAAGTAGAAGATCAGGACCAGCCAGTACGAGCCGGACAGCGCGATTCCGATCAGGAAGATCACGTCGCCGACGGTGCCGGCGAAGATGAACGGGTGCCGGCGCCCGAACCGCGTGTGGGTGCGGTCCGAGTACGAGCCGACCAGCGGCTGCCACACGACCGCCATCAGCGACCCGACTCCCTCCAGCACGCCCAGCGCCGGCCCTTTTTGCGCATTGCCGACCAGGTGGACGACGATGTCGGGCAGGATCAGGCCGCCCAGGCTCGTCCACAGGTAGCCGATCGCGATCCAGTAGACCGACAGAAGGGCGAAGTCGAAATGCGTCAGTCGCGCTAACGACCGGCGGGCGGCCAGCGCCATCAATCTGGTTCGTAAGGCGGGAGCGACTTCTTGACCGGACGGTCCTGTCGATAACCGAGCGCGTACTCGCCCTGGAGGATCGTGTGGATCTCGCGCGTGCCCTCGTAGATGATCGGCGCCCGCGCGTTGCGGAGAAAGCGCTCGACGGGGTATTCGGCGGAGTATCCATACGCCCCGTGCACCTCGATGGCGTCGTGGGCGGCATTGAAAGCGGCGTCGGTCGCGTATTGCTTCGCCATCGACACGTCGCGTGTGTGCCTAAGGCCCTTGTTCTTCATCCACGCGACCTTGAAATAGAGGAGCCGGCAGATCTCGTAATCGCGTGACATGCGCGCGATCATCTGCTGCACCAGCTGGTAGCGTCCGATCTCCTGGCCGAACGTCTTGCGTTCGCGCGCGTATTTCACCGATGCATCGATGCAGGCGCGGACGGTGCCGGTGGCGCCTGCGGCGACCGTGAAGCGCCCGTTGTCGAGGCAGCTCATCGCGATCTTGAATCCGTCACCCTCATCGCCGATCCGGTCGCGCTCGGGCACCTCGACGTCGGACATGAAGATCGAGCCCACGTCACCTGCGTGGATCCCGAGGCGATCCTTGATCGGTTCCGTCCGCAGCGCTTGGCCGCATTGAGCGCGGTCGAGCATGAAAGCGGTGACGCCGCGGCTTCCGGCGCTCGAGTCTGTCTTGGCGAAGACGAGGAGGAAGTCGGCGGTGTCCGCGTCGGAGATCCACACCTTCTGTCCGTTGAGGACGTAGCGGTCGCCCGATCGGCGCGCGGTCGACTGCATCGAAGCCACGTCCGAGCCGGCATTGGGCTCGGTGAGCCCGTAGCAGGCAAGCTTCTGGCCCGAGGCCATCGGTACGAGCCATCGCTGCTTCTGCTCCTCGTCGGCCCACGTGTACAGCCCCATGCCGACCAGGCCGACGTGCACGGAAAGCACGGTTCGATAAGTGGTGTCGACGTACTCGAGCTCCTCGCACACCAGGCCGAGGGACAGGTAATCGAGGCCGTAGCCCCCATAGCGCTGGGGGAAGCACACGCCGGGCAGCCCGATGGAAGCGAGCTTGGCGAAGATCTTGGGGTCGTGGTGACGCTCGCGATCGTTGGCCGCGACCGCGGGGGCGAACTCGCGCGCGCAGAAGTCGCGGACCGTGGCCACCAGCTGCTCCTGGTCTTCGGTCAGCGCCAGGTCGAGCATTACTTGCTCGGCGACGGGCTTACTTTGGGCGTGGGAGACGGGGTTACCTTGGGGAGCGGCTTCAGATCGTGCGGCCCGACGTGGCCGACGAACGGAATGTGGGATCCGATCGAGAGGATGATCGGCACCGCCCTCGAGCTGTGCAGCTGCGGCTGGAGGAAGTCGACAAAGATCTGCTGCAGCTGGTGGATGCCCGCCACCGAATTGATGCTCGCGCCTGAGGACTTGCCGGCGGCGGTCTTGAGCGCCTGAAGATCCGATTTGGAGACCATCGCCGACGTGATCGGGTTGGAAAGGATGAAGTCTTCCAGCGTGTTGACCTGGGCCAGGGTCAGGCTCGCGCTTTTCAGCGTCGGCTCGAAAGCGTTGTCGAGTACGACCAGCGCCGACACGGCGAGGTAGATGACGACGATCGTCACCGCGACGTGGACGAAGATACCGAGCAGGCCGTCGATGCCGCGGATCGCCTCGAGACGATGAAAGGCGCCCCCGATC
Organism: Candidatus Dormiibacterota bacterium; assembly: GCA_036390875.1. Classification (GTDB taxonomy): domain Bacteria; phylum Chloroflexota; class Dormibacteria; order Dormibacterales; family Dormibacteraceae; genus UBA10449. The sequence goes on along the minus strand of DASWBB010000102.1, from coordinate 7,738 downwards.
GCTCCGCCGATCGCGCCCAGGATGACCGCCAGGATCAAGGCCACGAACACGCTCAGGACCGCGTTGATGTGCAGGAGCTTCTGCATCTCGTTCGTGTACTGGTCGTGGAATCGAAAGATGACCAGGAGCGTGCCAAAGAAGAAGATCTCCGCCATCAGTGGCTGGATCACGCCGCGCTGGTATCCGAGGAAGAGCGCCACGATGATCGCGAGCGCGATGACGGCGTCGATGATCATGCGGTCCTCGCTCTTGAACCGATCAGCTCACGGCGCGCCTCGATGATGAGGTAGCCACCGAACATGGCTACGATGCCCACTGCTTCACTGAGCGGCTGCGCCACGTACACGCCCTTCGACTGCGCGTAGCTGTGGCCGCCGGCGACGATGAAAGCCCCGGCGGCCAGGATGGCGAGGCCGATGACCCGGTTTCGAGGCGCGCCCGCGCGGGCCGACTTCCACGCCGACCAGGCCGCCCCACCGACGAGCAGTAGCGATCCTCCGACGTTGGTGATCAGCGGCAGCACGGCCGATACGTCGATCGCGCCTCGAGGCGGGACCTGCGCCTTGAGCAGCGCCGGGTTCGTATGCGAGATGAGCACAGCCACCACACATATCAACGAGACAATCGCCATCACGATTACGGCCGCCCGCCCCACCCGAGGCGACACGAGCAGCAAGAGCGAACCGGTTCCCAGCCAGCCGACGTTCAGCAGCCCGCCGAAGAGGTAATAGCCCTTGTAGGTCGCATCCGACCAGCCGGCCAGCTGCCCGACGGTCTCGAATGCCGCTGCCACCCCGAACATGGCGAGCGCAAGCGCCCAGATCGCCTGGTAGGGCTTGCGTCGCGTGAGGTACTGCCGTCCCACGACCACCGCGAAGGCGGCGCCAACCACGGCCGCAATGAGGGGGATCAAGAACACCGCGGCCAATGATAGAGGCCGGGCCTCTTGCGGCACCCCCGCGCGGGCGATCCCGCCTGGCTTCGGTTAGACTCGGTGCACTCTTGGCCCGAACGATCGCCGTCGCCATGCAAAAGGGTGGTGTTGGCAAGACGACCACCGCTGTCAACCTCGGCGCTGCACTGGCGGAGATCGGCCAGCGGGTTCTGCTCATCGATCTCGACGCCCAGGGTCACCTGACCCTCTACATGAAGCCTCCTGCGGAGCTCGAGAAGACGATCTACCACCTCCTGGTCGACCCCGACACGACCGTGACCGACGTCGTGCAAGAGGCCCCGCAGATGGGCGTCCACTACATCCCGGCCGACGTCGAGCTCGCGGGCGCCGAGAACCAGCTCATCAACGAGATCGGCCGCGAGAGCATCCTCCGGGACAAGCTCGAGGCGGTGCAGAAGCGCTACGACTTCATCATCATCGATTGCCCGCCGTCACTCGACCTCATCGTCATCAACGCGCTGGTGGCGGCGGACGAGGTGCTGGTGCCGCTGCAGGCTGAGTTCCTCGCGCTGAAGGGCATGCAGGAGCTCCTGATCACGATGGAGCGCGTGAAGCGCAGGCTCAACCCGCGCCTCGAGCTCATAGGCATCCTCCCCACCCTCTACAAGGCGCGCGCGCTCCACTCGCAGGAGGTGCTCGCCGCCGTCAAAGAGAAGTACGGCGACAAGGTGTACGACTTCGGCGTCACCGACTCGATTCGCTTCGCCGAGACGCCGCTGGCGGGGCAGTCGATCCTTCAGTACGCGAAGGACTCGGATGGCGCGAGGTCGTATCGTGCACTGGCAGCCCGGGTAATGGAGAATCACAGAGACTGATGCCGACATTCAAACGCGTTTCACTCGCCGGTTCGGAGGATTTGTTCCGGCCGACGCGGCCGCAGGTCGTCACCGACACCGACGACATGATCCGAGAGACCGTCGACCGGCACGAGAAGGTCAAGGAGGTCGTCCTCCGGACGCTGCAGTTCACGCCGGAGGAAATCGAGCTCCTGCTCGAGGCGATCCAGACGGCCAAGTATCCGGATCGGGTGCGGGCGAAGCCGGCTCTGGACAAGTTCGACTCCCTGGATGCGCTGCGGGTCAAAGTCCAGGGCGAAATCAGCGAATAAGCGCCGCGCCTAACGCCGCCCCTTCGCGCGGCTCCGTATGTAGCCGTAGGTCCAGAAGAGGCAAACAACGAGCAGCAGGATCGAGAAGCCGACCACCTCGGCGCGCTGCATTTGAGTAAATACTGAGACATGGGGAGACTGGGGATCGTCAAGGTCAGGCTCGACCGCGAGGTCAACGGCTACGTCCTCTCGTGTGCGACGACGAGGGAGGCGGTGGTCATCGACCCGGGCCTTCCCGTGGACAAGCTCGCCGAGCAGGCCCAAGGGCTGACCGTCAAGTACATCCTCGCCACGCATGGACACCCTGGCCACGTGGCGGGCAAGGACGACCTGAAGGAGCTCACCGGCGGCCAGACGGCGATTCATTCGGCCGATGCCAAGCAGTTCCTGCGCTCCGCCGACCGCTACCTGCTCGACGGTGACGAGCTCGAGTTCGGCGAGTTCAAGCTCTCTGTGCTGTACACCCCCGGACATACGCCTGGCAGCGTTTGCTTCGTGGTCGCCAACCACGCGTTCGTGGGCGACACCATCCTGGCGGGCGGGATCGGCAAGCAGACGCCCGAGACCGACCTGCGCCGGCAGATGATGAGCATCGGCACCAAGCTGATGCGCCTGCCGCTTGCGACGGCGCTGTATCCGGGCCATGGGCCCGCGACGAGCCTCGAGCGTGAGCTTGCGCAGAACCCGATCTTCAGGGGAGCTCCCAGCCGGGCCTGAGAGCTGCGCTAACTCCGCGTGGGGCGGACCAGACGGCCTGAGGCGCGACCCACCGTCTTGCCGTCGCGGGCGACGAGCGTCCCACGCAGATAGACCTCGTGGATGGAGAATCCGAAATCCAGGCCATTGAGAGCGGAATGGCGCTGACGCGACCGCATGATCTCCGGGCGCACCAGGGTGAGGCGCTTGGGGTCCACGATCACGATGTCCGCGTCGAAGCCCGGCGCAATCGTCCCCTTGCTCTCCTGGAGCCCCGCCAGGGCCGCCGGCGCCTCCGCGACCCAGCGCGGCGCGCGCCAAACGTCTCCGAGCCTGTGAGCGAGCTCGAGGCAGCTCGCGTACAGGGTCTGGACGCCGGGGCTGCCCGCAGGGGCTTCGTCGAGCGTTGCCGCCTTCTCCTCGTCAGTGTGCGGCGCGTGATCCGTGGCGACGATTCCGATCGTGCCCTTCGACAGTCCCTCGATGAGGGCGTCGCGGTCGCCCGCGGTCCGAATTGGCGGGAACACCTTCATCGCGTTTCCCACCCGCTCAAAGTCCTCGTCGCACAGCCACAGGTACTGCGGGCAGGTCTCCAGGCTGAGGGGCGCGCCGGCATCCATCGCCTCGCGCGCCGCGGCCAGGCCGGCGGAGCTCGACAGGTGAGCGACGTGCATCCTCACCCCAGAGGCCCCGGCGATCTCGGCGGCCGCCGCGATCGCCACCGCCTCGGCCTCGGCCGGTCGGGCTTCGAGCAGGTCTGCGTATGTCTCGAGCGGGCGCCGAAACGCACGGAGGATCCCGGGGTCTTCGGCATGGATCACCAGGGGCAAGCCGAGGCTTGCGATCACCGGAGCCACTCGCGCCAGCGTTCCGTAGTCCGGCGGTGGCTCGAGCGCCGGGTCGTCGAGGTCTGGCGAGTAGATGACCTGCTTGCGGCTGAGGCTGTAGGAATACCCCAGGTAGGCCTTGAAACCGGTCGCGCCCGCGGCCGCGAGGCCTTCGAGCTCATCGGCCGTGCTGCTCGAGCGCACCAGGCCCCACAAGCCGTAATCAACCCGCACCTTCCCGCGCGCGAGGGCGGCCTTGCCCTCGAGCATGCCGGCCGCATCCACGGCGGGCACGGTGTTGGGCATGTCGATCACCGTCGTCACACCGCCTGCGGCCGCCGCGGCGGTCAGCGTTCCGAAATCCTCTTTGTTTGGAAAGCCTGGGTCGCGGCTGTGCACATGCACGTCGATCGCGCCCGGCAGCACGTACATGCCGCGCGCATCGACGGTCTGCGCGCCCGAGGCGTGTGGTTCCTTGCCGACGCTGGTGATGACGCCGCCGGCGACTTGCACGTCCACCTCACGCGGGCCATCCGATGTGTAGACCATGCCGCCCTCGAACACGAGCGCGTTCGGCCGAGCGGAATCAGTCAAGCTCGAGATCGGCGATGCGAAACAGCGGCGAGTAAGGAATGCCGGCGGCGCTGATGTTCTCCTCACCGCCCTCGCCGCGGTCGAGGACGACCACGAGCCGGATGACCTCGACGCCGGCGTCACGCAGCACCTGCGCCGAACGCAGCGAGTCGCCGCCGGTGGTGACGACGTCCTCGATCACCGTGACCCGCTCTCCGCGCTCGAACCGTCCTTCGATCTGCTTGGAGGTCCCGTATCCCTTGGGCTCTTTGCGCACGAGGACCAGGGGCAGGCCGGTCTCCATGGAGACCGCTCCGCCCAGGAGCACCGCGCCCAGCTCGGGTGCCGCGAGGCGCTGCGTCTCGGCCGGCACCAGCTGGGCGAGGTGCCGGCCCAACCTGCGCAGCAGCGCGGGATCGGTCTCGAACAAGAACTTGTCGAAGTACCGGTTCGAGCGCTTGCCCGAGCGGAGTATGAAATCGCCCTTGAGGTATGAGGCGGCGACTAGCTCGCGCCCTAAAGCTTCGCGCTCGGCTATCACGGCCTCAATCTAATGGATAGAAACAGGCCGCCATGTGCTCGGTCCCAAAGGATTCGAGCGGTGGCTCCTCCTCAGCGCAATGCGGTTGCGCGCGCGGGCAGCGGGTTCGAAACCGGCAGCCCGACGGTGGATTGACCGGAGAGGCGACGTCACCCTGGAGGATCACGCGCTCACGCGAACGCTCGATGAGCGGATCGGGGATCGGGATGGCCGAAAGCAGGGAGCCCGTGTACGGGTGGCGCGGACGCCGGTACAGCTGCTGACCGGGAGCAATTTCCATGATCTTGCCGAGGTACATGACCGCAATCCGGTTGGAGATGTGCTTCACCACCGAGAGGTCGTGCGCGATGAACAGGTAGGTGAGGTCGAACTTGCTCTGCAGTCTCTCGAGCAGGTTGATGATCTGCGCCTGGATCGAAACGTCAAGGGCGGAGATCGGCTCGTCACACACGATAAAGGTCGGCTCGACCGCGAGCGCACGCGCGATTCCGATGCGCTGGCGCTGGCCGCCTGAGAACTCGTGCGGATACCGATCGACAAAGCCGGGGTTCAGACCGACCACGTCGAGCAGCTCGCGGATCCTCTCGCGCCGCGTCGGGCCCTTCGCAAGGTGATGGATGTCGAGCGGCTCGCCCACGATGTCACCGACCGTTTGCCTCGGATCGAGCGATGCGTACGGGTCCTGAAAGATCATCGCCATGTCGCGACGATGGGCGCGCAGCGCCGCGCCCCTCTGGTGGGTGATGTCCTCGCCCTTGAAGTGAATCGTTCCGGCGGTGGGGTCGAGCAGACGAATGATGGTGCGGCCCAGCGTTGATTTGCCGCAGCCCGACTCGCCGACCAGGCCCAACGTCTCGCCCTTCTTGATCTCGAGGTCGACCCCGTCGACGGCACGGACGTGCGCGGTGGTTCGCTGCAGGACGCCGGAAGCAACCGGGAACCAGGTCGTCAACCCGCGCACCGATATGAGCGGGTCCGAGGTGGTCCACGCTCGCTTCAACTGCACGGCCTCTGTTTTAGGCACCTTTCAGCTCGACTCCAGATTGGGTGACCCAGCACGCAGCGAGCTGCGTATCCCCGACCGGGGTCAGCGCCGGGACATCGCGCGAGCAGCGCTCGACCTTGAACTGGCAGCGCGGGTGAAACGCGCAGCCGGAAGGCAGGTTGATGAGATCCGGCGGGAGCCCTTCGATCGGCTTCAGCGGTTCGTGGCGATCTTCGTCGAGGCGGGGGATCGAACGCAGCAGAGACCACGTGTACGGATGCTTGGGGTGGGCGAAAACGTCGACCGTGGGTCCGGATTCCACGATGCGGCCCGCGTACATCACCATCACCCGCTCGCACATCCCGGCCACCACGCCCAGGTTGTGCGTGATCAGGATCGTCGCGGTGCCGAACTCCCGGTTGACGTGGCGCAGCAGGTCGAGGATCTGCGCCTGGATGGTGACGTCGAGCGCGGTCGTCGGTTCGTCTGCGATCAGGACCTTGGGCGTGGTGGTGAGGCCCATGGCGATCATCGCCCGCTGGCGCATCCCACCCGAGAATTGGTGTGGATAGTCGCGTGCGCGCTTCTCCGGCGCGGGGATGCCGACCTTGTTCAGCATCGACACGGCCACACCCATCGCCCGTGCCTTGTCCCACCCGCTGTGGAGCCGGACCGGCTCCGCCACCTGCCAGCCCGTCCGGAAGACGGGGTTCAACGACGTCATCGGGTCCTGAAAGATCATCGCGATCTCCTGGCCGCGAATCTCGCGCATCTCGACCTCGGACAGCTTGGTGAGGTCGCGGCCCTTGAACCGGACCTCGCCCCCGACGATCTTTCCGGGGCGCTGAAGGCGCATGACGCTCAGCGCGGTCACCGATTTGCCGCTGCCCGATTCCCCAACTATGCCCAGCGTCTCTCCCGGATGGAGCTCGAGCGACACCCCGTCGACCGCCTTGACGACCCCTTCCGGCGTGAAGAACTGTGTCCTGAGGTCACGCAGCTCGAGGAGGGGCCCGGCCAACGCCGTCTACCGGAGCCTTGGATCGAATGCGTCGCGAATCGCGTTGCCGAACAGGTTGGCGGCGAGGACCGTGACGAAGATCGTCACTCCAGGCCAGATGACCAGCCAGCTCGAGTGAAAGAAGAACGTCTCCGAGTTGGTCAGCATGTTGCCCCAGCTGGGGGTGGCCGGCGAGATACCAAGACCCAGGAAATCGAGCGCCGCCTCGATGAGGACGACCTGCCCGAGGTACAGGCTGCCGAAGACGATCAGCACGTGGAGCACGTTGGGCAGCAGGTGGCGGAAGATCAGGCGGAAGTCACTTGCGCCCAGCGAGCTCGTCGCCATCATGAAATCGCGCGTGCGCACCGACAGCACCTCACCGCGGACCAGGCGCGCGATGCTTCCCCAGCCGACCGACGCGATGATCAGCGCCAGCGTGATCGTGTTGGGCTTGAAGAGGATCGACATCAGGATGAAGAGAAAGATCGCCGGCACCGCCAGGATGATGTCGACGAAGCGCATCAAGAGGCCGTCGATCAGCCCGCCGTAATAGCCGGCGACCAGACCGACACCCGCTCCGATCGTGAGGGCGACGCCGACCGCCAGGAAGCCGATCCCCATCGACACCTGCGCGCCGTAGAACATGCGCGTGAGCTCGTCGCGACCGAGGTCATCCGTGCCCAGGATGTGGTGCGGGCTCAGCGGGGGCAAAAACGTGTTCAGCAGGTCGATGCTCCTCGGGTCGGTGTGGGTGAAGATCGCCGCCAGCAAGGGCGACAACACCGCGACCAGCACGAAGAACAGCAGGACGAGTCCCGAGGCGACGCCGATCCGGTTTCGCCGCAAGCGAGCTGTCGCCTGCTGCCAGTAGCTCCGCGCGGGCCGGCCGGGAGCAACCGGAGAAGGAGTTGCGGGGGCGTCGATCGGGAGCGGCGTGATCATGAGTAGCGGATCCTCGGGTCGAGGAACGCGTAGAGGATGTCTGCCAGCAGGTTGCCGGCGACTACGAGCAGAGCCGCGAAGGTCGTGATCCCGAGCACGGTCGTGTAG
>DASWBB010000101.1:0-3009 GCA_036390875.1 Candidatus Dormiibacterota bacterium | reverse complement strand
GATCGAGAGCGCCGAGAAGATCACCCCGGTTGATCAGCCGTCGGCTCAGCCTACGCTGGTTCGAACCCAACACCTGCCACCACCTGCGGAAACGGCCCGTGAGCTGGGGATGCCCGGCCTCGGCCATGTGAGTCCGGCTGTTTCCAGCTGCGCACGGACATATAGCGGACAGCGTCCGGGCCGGACCAGCGGTTCGGCGAAGCGCTTGTCCCCCGGTTGTGCCGTCATCCGGGATTCCACGGGGCATCGCGCTCGGGCGATGGCTCTGGGTCCTCTTCGCCCACGAGATCTACGCGTGCCCAGAGCCACCGTACCGACGCTACATTGGCCTCGGCACGCTCGTATTTGCAAACTTTTGTCGCGGCTCTTCCAGGGAGAATTGCAGCTTGCGAAGCGTCATCCTGGGACAGCGGCTTGGAATCCGACGCTCTTCGGCGCGTTCATCCCGCATCAATGGAGCAGGGAGTTTCTGACGCCTTTGTGCGACAGCCACCAAGGAAAACGGTATCCGCGCGTGATGACATCCGATCGCAGCGCTGGGGCACTCAACTGCCGTTGACAGACGCAGCGGGCTGCGTCATGATCGGGGCATGGCGCGCTAGCGCGTGGACCGGTGACGTCGTGCATCGATCGTCGGCTACGGCAGGAGCGTGAACCTGTTGGGTAGCATCGCGCGCGGGTCGGTGGCCGCGCAGTCCGAGAACACGCGGAGCGTGCCGCTGCTCGGGAGGGGCCTTCTGCTGCTGTTCGTTGCGCTGGTCTGCTGCTTTACCGCATGGGGGGTTGCCCAGGACTTGACCACGCCGATGGTTGCGGGCTTCAAGCGCATCTTCGCGATGAGCACGTTTCAGGCGTCGCTGGTGCAGCTCGCGTACTTCGGCGCCTACTTCCTGCTCGCGTTGCCGGCGGCGTTCATTAATAAGCGCTTCGGCTACAAGACGGGCATTCTGACTGGTCTGGTGCTTGCGGCTCTCGGCGCTTTCCTGTTCTTCCCGGCGAGCAAGATCATGACCTACGAGGCGTTCCTGGTCGCCCTGTTCGCGCTGGCGGCGGGCTGCTCGATTCTCGAGACGTCCGCGAACCCGTACGTGATGTCGCTGGGTACGGAGAGCACTGCGACGCGGCGCTTAAACCTTGCCCAGGCGTTTAACCCGGTCGGCACGAATATCGGCGTGCTGCTCGCTTCGACGCTGATCCTGCCCAAGCTCGCCGACCCGGTCGACATCTCGTCGCTGACGCCGGCCCAGCTGCACACGATCCGTGCGGGTGAGCTCGGGGCGGTGATGGGCCCCTACCTCGGTCTGTCGTTTGTGTTGATTCTCGTCGCCTTCCTCATCGCTAGCCAAAAGGCTCCGGCGATCGTCGAGGAGTTCCCTGATGCCGGCCCGCGCGAGGGCGGCATGCGCGAGCTGTTCAGCGTGCTGTGGCGCACCAAGCGCTACCGGTTCGGCGTGGTCGCACAGTTCATGAACGTGGCTGCGCAGGTGTGCTCGTGGACGTATCTGATTCAGTACGTGGGGCAGGCGCTCGGCGGCAGTCTCGCGAAGGGCGGCGCCTACCTCCAGGTCAGCCTGCTGATCTTCCTGGCATCGCGCTTTCTTATGACCTGGGTCATCGGGCGCATCCGCGCGACCAAGGTGCTCGCGGCGCTCGCCTTTTTGGCCGTGCTGTTGTGTGTGTTCGCGATGTCGAGCCCAAACCAGGCCGGCGTGTTCGCCGTCGTCGGGCTGTCCTTCTGCCTGTCGCTGATGTTCCCGACGATCTACGGGGTCGCCCTCACGGGCCTTGGGCCAGCAACGAAGTTCGGTGCGGCCGGCCTCGTCATGGCGATCGTCGGTGGGGCCATCATGCCACTGGTCCAGGGCAAGCTCTTGGACGCGACGAGCCCGGCGTTCTCGTTCATCGTCCCGGGCTTCTGCTTCGCAGTCGTCGGGCTTTACGCGCTGTATGACCTGAAGGCCCCGCCGAGCGTGATCAGGGGCAAGGCCGTCGGCGACGCGGGCGCGGCAAGCCTCACCGGACCCGCGAAACCCGCCGAGGGCGCGGCGTGAGCGTTCGGTGGTGCGCTGCCGCGGCTGTGGCAGCCCTCGCGCTGGCATTGAGCGCGTGCGGCGGCGAGACGCCGACCAGCGCCACGACAAGCACCAAGCGGCTCGAGGTCGTGTCCTGGTGGACATCAGGGTCCGAGGCGGCGGCCCTGCGGGTTCTGTTCGCCACGTTTCGTAGGTCGAACCCGAGCGTCAGGGCCATAAACGCCGCGGTCCCCGGCGGCGCCGGCTCCAACGCGATCGTCGAGCTCGCCAAACGCCTGCAACACCACGACCCGCCCGACGTCTGGCAGACGTTCGCCGGCAAGTCGGTCCAGGCCTATGCGAGCAGGGGTGTGGTCCGCAGCGCCGGATCGATCTTCGCCCGCGAGGGTCTGCGCGCGAGGATGAATCCCACGATCCTCAAGGCCCTGATGCACGACGGCCGGCCCTCCGGTGTCCCGACCGGCGCGCACCGCAGCAACGTCCTCTGGTTCAACAAAAAGGTGCTCGAGCACGCCGGCGTCAGCCCTCCGTCGAGCGGCTACACGCTCGCGGCGTTCCTCGCCGATCTCGAGAAGGTCAAGGCCTCTGGGGGAACGCCGCTGTGCCTCGGCGGCAGGGATCCCTTCACCAAGGTCGAGCTGTTCGAGAACACGCTGCTAAGCGTGATCGGGACGCGCGGCTGGAACGACATGGTCAGCGACAACCTCGACTGGCGCAGCGGCCGGGTGCGGACGGCTCTCGAGCGCTTCGGCGCCATGCTCGGCTACGCCGACCCGAACGCGAGCCGGCTGACCTGGGACCAGGCGACGAGGAAGCTCGCGTCCGGCGGATGTGCCTTTGAGTCCATGAACGACTCGGCCTTCGGCGAGCTCGTCGCCGACGGCGCGCACGAGGGCGAGGACTTCGGGGCGATCCCCTTCCCCGGCACCGACGACAGCTTCCTCGCGGTCGTCGACGTCTTCGTCGCCGCGACGAA
>DASWBB010000100.1:0-24494 GCA_036390875.1 Candidatus Dormiibacterota bacterium | reverse complement strand
CGACCGTTGGTTCAACCAAGATCGTAATCCGGTCCCGCCGATGTTCGCGCCATTCCGGCTGCGTGATCTCGAGCTGGCCAACCGAGTCATCGTCTCGCCGATGGACATGTACACAGCAGAGGACGGTTTGATCGGCGATTTCCACCTCGTGCATCTGGGCAGCAAAGCGCTCGGAGGCGCGGCATTGGTCATGACCGAGATGGTGTGCGTGTCACGCGAGGGTCGCATCTCGCCAGGCTGCGCGGGCATGTACAGGCCGGAGCACGAGGCGGCGTTTGCGCGGCTCGTCGACTTCGTGCACAGGCATACACCGGCGAAGATCGGGATCCAGCTCGGCCACTCCGGCCGCAAGGGTTCGACCAAGGTCATGTGGGAGGGTATGGATGAGCCGCTGGAATCCGGCAACTGGGATCTGATCGCCCCTTCGCCTCTTCGCTACCTGCCCGCGAGCCAGATCCCGCGCGAGATGACGCGGATGGACATGGACCTCGTGCGGGACCAGTTCGCAGCCTCGACGCGCATGGCGGCACGCGCCGGCTTCGATCTCCTCGAGCTGCACTGCGCGCACGGCTACCTGCTGGCCAGCTTCATCTCGCCGCTCACCAACGTGCGTGGCGACGAGTACGGCGGCAGCCTGGAGAACCGGCTTCGGTACCCGCTCGAGGTGTTCGACGCGATTCGAGCTGAATGGCCCGCCGCCAAACCGATCACCGTGCGGACCTCGGCTGTGGACTGGTATGACGGCGGCCTGAGCGCCGACGACTCGGTCGAGGTGGCCCGGGCCTTCGCGGCGCACGGAGTGGATGCGATCGACGTGTCCACAGGCCAAACGGTCGCTGACGAGCAACCGAGCTTCGGCCGGAGCTACCAGACCCCATTCGCGGACCGGATCCGAAACGTGGCCGGCGTCGCCACCATCGCCGTCGGCGCGATCAGCGGTTACGACGACGTGAACAGCATCATCCTGGCCGGCCGCGCGGACCTGTGCGCTCTCGGGCGTGCGCACCTTTACGACCCCGCCTGGACATTGCATGCGGCCGCCGACCAGGAATTCGCCGTGACGTGGCCGGTGCAGTTTCAGCGCGGAAGCCGCAAGCCCCCATCAGGGCGCACCGACGGCCCTCGGCCGCGACTCGAACTGATCCGCGGCCGGGCCGCGCGGGGCGGCCACCGGCGCTGGCGGCCACAGGCAACCCGCTAGCGCTACGCTATCGGGCCGGGGTACCTTCCGAACCGATTCAGGAGGCTGGGGCAGTGAACAAGAAGATCCTTCTCGACGAGAGCGACATCCCCGAGCGCTGGTACAACATCCTGCCTGACATGCCGGCGCCGCCGGCTCCGTACCTGCACCCGGCCACGCTGCAGCCGATGGGCCCGGCCGACCTGGCGCCGCTCTTTCCGCAAGCGATCATCGCGCAGGAGGTCTCGGCCGAGCCGTGGATCGAGATCCCGGACCAGGTCCGCGAGATCTACAAGATCTGGCGCCCGACCCCGGTTTACCGGGCCGATCGCCTGGAGAAGGCGCTGGACACCCCCGCGCACATCTACTTCAAGTACGAAGGCGTCTCCCCGGCTGGTTCCCACAAGCCGAACACCGCCGTGGCGCAGGCCTACTACAACGCCCAGGAGGGCGTGAAGCGGCTGACGACGGAGACTGGCGCCGGCCAGTGGGGCTCGGCGCTCGCATTTGCCGGCGCCCTCTTCGGCCTCGAGGTCACCGTCTACATGGTCAAGGTGTCCTACGAGCAGAAACCCTATCGCCGGGCGATGATGGAGACCTGGGGAGCGACCGTGTACGCGTCCCCGACCAATCTGACCAACGCCGGGCGCGGCATCTTGAAAGAAGATCCGGACTCGCCCGGCAGCCTCGGAATTGCAATCTCGGAAGCGGTCGAAGATGCGGCTACGCACGACGACGCCAAGTACTCGCTCGGGTCGGTGGTCAACCATGTCCTGCTCCACCAGACGGTGATGGGCCTCGAAGCCAAGAAGCAGATGGAGATGGCGGGCGAGTACCCGGATGTGGTGATCGCCTGCGTGGGGGGAGGCTCCAATTTCGCCGGCTTGACCTATCCGTTCATCGGCGACAAGCTGAAGGGCCGCCATCCGCACACGCGCTTCATCGCCGCGGAGCCTGCCGCCTGCCCGACGCTCACCCGCGGCGTCTACGCCTATGACTTCGGAGATGCGGTCGGCATGGGACCGGTCGTGAAGATGTTCACGCTCGGCCACAGCTTCGTTCCCGATCGGATTCATTCAGGCGGACTTCGCTATCACGGAGATGCGCCGTCGCTGTGCATGCTGGTCGATCACAAGGTCGTCGAGCCTCGCGCTTACAAACAGAACGAATGCTTTGCCGAAGCTGTGAAGTTCGCGCGCTGCGAAGGCTTCCTGCCGGCTCCCGAATCTGCACACGCGTTGCGGGCCGTGGCCCAGGAGGCGGCCGCCGCTCGAGAGGCGGGCGACAAGCGGGTCATCCTGTTCGGCCTTTCAGGTCACGGCCACTTCGACATGTCGGCGTATGACGCGTACTTCGCCGGCAAGCTCGAGGACATCGAGCTTTCACAGTCGCGGATCGACGCCGCGATCGAGGAGCTCCCCAGAGTCCCGGCCATGTCCTGAGTTGAAGGGCCGCCGCCCGGAAGCGCGGCTAGAGGAGCGACTCGACCGCTTCGACGACTCCGGGGTCTTCGGGTGTGACCTTCGACCGGAAGCGGCGCGCAACATGTCCATCGCGTCCGATGAGGAACTTTTCGAAGTTCCATTTGACGTTGCCGGCCTTGCCTGAGTCGTCCGGAGTCTCGCTAAGGAAGGAGTACAGGGGATGCTGCCCATCTCCCTTCACGTCCAGCTTGGCGAAGAGAGGAAAGGTGACTCCGTAGTTCAGGCTGCAAAACTCCTGGATCTGCTCGGCCGTGCCCGGCTCCTGGTGGAAGAACTGGTTGCACGGAAAGCCCAACACCGTGAAGCCGCGATCCGCGTAGCGGTCCTGGAGTGCCTGCAGGCCGGCGTACTGCGGCGTGAAGCCGCAGCGGGAGGCGACGTTGACGGCCAGCACGACCTTGCCCGAGTAAGCGCCCAGGCTTTCAGGCTTGCCGTTCAGGCGGGCTAGCTCCACCTCATGGATGGACTTGATGCCGGTCTCGCCCACACCGAGATCAATAGGAGCGCTGGGCAGGATATTCCGCGGCCGGCCCGCGGGTGTTGTAGCCTCGCGCTGATGGTTGATCCGGAGGCGACCTACCGCCGGCAAACGCCGGGATCTCGCGCGCTGCACGACCGCGCCGTCACCGTCATGCCCGGAGGCACCACTCGCACCACGACCTACTTCGACCCCTACCCGCTTTACATCACACGCGGCGAGGGCTGCCGGATCTGGGACGCGGACGGCGTCGAGCGCCTGGACATGCTCGGCAACTATTCAGCGATGATCCTCGGCCACGCCCACCCGAAGGTCGTGGAGGCGATTCGCAAACAGGCCGCGCTGGGTACTGGTTTCGCCGCCGCCAACCCCGTGGAAGTGAAGCTGGCGGATCTTCTGTGCGAACGCGTGCCCAGCCTCGACATGGTCCGGTTCTGCAACTCCGGCACCGAGGCGACCATGTTCGCCATGCGGCTCGCGCGAGCGTTTACCGGCCGCCCGAAGATCGCACGCATGGAGGGCGGGTACCACGGAACTCATGACTACGCCGAGGTGAGCACTCACCCTGACGTATCCGAGGCCGGCCCGCCGGACGCTCCCATCGCGCGGCCCGACTCGGTCGGTACGCCGGACTGGGCGCTGGAGCAGACCGTCGTGCTGCCGTTCAACAACCCGGACGCGGCCGAAGCCCTCATCCGACGAGAAGGCAAGTTGTTGGCGGCCGTGATCCTGGAGCCGATCATCGGCGCGGGCGGCGTGATTGCGGCCACGCAGGAATTCCTGCAACGCCTGAGGAGCGTGACCAAGGAGCTCGGCATCCTTCTGATCTTCGACGAGGTGATCTCGTTTCGCGTCGGTCCCGGCGGAGCCCAACAGATGTATGGCGTCACACCAGATCTCACCACCCTCGGCAAGATCATCGGAGGTGGCCTTCCCGTCGCGGCCTTCGGCGGCCGCGCCGACGTCATGCAGATGCTCGACCCGCGGAGAAAGCCAAACCTCGCCCAGGGTGGGACGTACAACGGCAATCCGCTCGGAATGGCCGCCGGTCTGGCCGCGATGACCGAGCTCACGCCGGACGTTTTCGTGGAGCTCAACCGGCAGGGCGACCGGGTCAGCGAACAGCTGTCCGAGGTGTTCGCGTCCAACGGCGTGCGCGCACAGGTCAACGGTGTCGCATCGCTCTTCGCCATCCACTTCACCGAAACGCCTGTGGTCGACTATCGGACGATGGTTTCGTCCAACAAGAAGATGACGCACGATTTCTTCCTTGGGCTGGTGAACCATGGTGTCCTGATGGCGCCCCGCGCGATGGGAGCGCTGTCGACGCCGATGAAAGAGCAAGACATTCAAGAGTTCATCGACGCCGTCGATTCGGTGGTCGCCGAGCTGCGGCCTGCCTGGGAGTCCGAGGTCTAGCCCGAGCGTCCGGTCGTCAAGACAGTAGCGACTCGTATAGCTGGACGGTCTTCGATGCGATGGCCGGCCAGCCAAAATGTTGAACGACTCGCTCGCGTCCAGCCTTGCCCATCCTCGTCGCGAGGGTCGGGTCTTTTAGAAGCCCCATGATGCGATCGGCCAGCTTGGCGGTGAACCCATCGAGGTCAGCCGGGTCGAAATCCACCAGGTAACCCGTCTCACCCTCGACCACGATCTCCGGGATGCCGCCCACGCGGGACGCGACGACTGGCGTCTCGCATGCCATTGCCTCCAGGATGACGAGCCCAAAAGGCTCGTAGATCGACGGGCAAACAAACACCGACGCGTGCGAGTGAAGATGAATCAGGTCCTCTCGCGTGATGAAATGGTCGATCCAGATCAGGCTGCCTCGCTCCGCGGAGACGCGGCCGGCAAGAGCCGACACTTCAGCGGCGATCTCGGGCGTGTCCGGACTGCTGGCGACGATCACCATCTGATACTGCGGATCGACTTTGAGCGCCGCAGTGAGAAGAAGTGCCAGGCCCTTCTGTCTTGTGATCCGGCCGTTGAACAGGACATACGGCCGGCTCGGGTCGATGCCAAAGCGCGCCAGCGTCTCGGGCGATGGTTGGGGCCGGTAGATCTCGGGATCGATTCCGTTGTGAATCACGTGGATGCGATCGGGGTCGACCGCGGGATAGCAATTCATCACATCCTCGCGAACGCCGCGCGAGACGGCGATCACAGCGTCTGCGCTTTCGATCGCGGTTCGCTCGCAGAACATGGACAGGGCATAGCCTCCGCCGAGCTGCTCGGCTTTCCACGGTCGGAGCGGCTCGAGGCTGTGGATCGTCATGACGTGTGGAATCGACCACATCAGCTTGGAGAGGTGACCGCCGAGGTTCGCGTACCACGTATGGCTGTGCACGAGATCCGCGCCTTTGACCGCGGCCGCCATCGAAAGGTCGATCGAGATCGCCTGAAGGGTCGTCGACTCTGGCTTGGGTTCCGACAACGCCGCCCATGGCTCATGGCTCGTCACGCCGGGCTCGGTCCTCGGCGCTCCCCAGCAGTGGACCGCGACCTGAGTGAGGCGGCGCAGCTCGCGCGCTAGGTACTCAACGTGAGTGCCGGCGCCGCCATAGACCTCGGGTGGGTACTCCCGGGTCAGAAGGGCGATGTGCGGACTCGTCATAGTTTTGGCTTCCGTACGCCTGATAGGCTCGGCTGGATGAGACGTACGAGTTGAAGATAACGCGCCACGGCACCAACCTGGTTCAGCTCACGAGGTATCCGGCACTGTTTCCAATGAACTGCTACCTGGTGCAGGAGGACGACGGGCTCACCCTGGTCGACAGCACCACCTCATCGCCCGCGGACGATGTCGCGCTGATTGTCAAAGAGGTAGGGAAGGAGCTTCGCCGGGTCGCGTTGACGCATGCTCACGGTGATCACGTGGGCGGCGTGGCCGGCGTGCGTCTTCGCTTCCCCGGGGTCGAGGTTTCGATCGGCGGGCGCGACTCTCGCATCCTGTCTGGAGACAAGGCCCTGCTCGAGACCGAACCGCAGACACCGGTCAAGGGGTACTTCGTCAAGGTCGACTGGAAGCCGGATCGACTTCTCGAGCCAGGCGACCGGGTGGGCTCGCTCGAAGTGATCGCATCGCCAGGGCATACCCCAGGGCACGTGGCCTTCCTCGACGTGCGCGACCGAAGCCTGATCGCCGGCGACGCCTTTCAAACCCGCGGTGGTGTCGCTGTTTCGGGAGTCCTGAAGCCGCTGTTTCCCTTCCCCGCGATGGCCACGTGGAACAAACCGACGGCGCTGGCGTCAGCAACGTCCCTGCGAGAGCTGCGACCGTCCCTCCTCGCCGTCGGTCACGGCAACGCCATCCGCGAACCCGCCGCGGCCATGGACCGAGCAATCGAAGAGGCGCGACGCGCATTCAGCTGAGCTCCGCGGACGATCAGACTGCGTCCATCACCTCGGCGACCACCTTCAGGGCGTATTGCACATCTTCTGCGTCGATCCCATAGCGGGTCACGAACCGTACGCGGGTGCGGCCGCTTGCATCCGCCCTGAGTCCGCGTTTCTGGCACTCCTCGATGAAGCCTGCTGCTGAAATCCCCTTGATCTCGAAGATCACGAGGTTGGTCTGCACCCGCCAGAGGTCGAGCTCGATGCCTTTGATCTCAGCAAGGCCCTCGGCCAGAGTCCTGGCGTTGGCATGGTCCTCGGCCAGACGTTCCACCATGTGATCGAGGGCATACAGACCGGCTGCAGCGAGCACTCCGATCTGGCGCATGCCGCCTCCGAGCATCTTTCGCCATCGCTTGGCCTCTGCAATTTTCGCGTGGGGCCCGACCAGAACACTTCCAGCCGGAGCGCCGAGGCCTTTGGAAAGGCAGAAGGTCAATGTGTCGGCGCAGGCTGCGAGATCCTTGACGTCCGCCCTGGCGGCGAGGGCGGCATTGAAGATTCGAGCGCCATCGATGTGCACGGCGATGCCGGCATCTCGAGCCTGTTGAGACGCGGCTTGGAGCGCCGCCAACGGCCAGGCGATGCCGCCATGCCGGTTGTGAGTGTTTTCGAACGTGACCGCAGCGGTGCGCGGATAGTGTTGATCATCCGGGCGGATCGCCTCGGCAACCTGCTTCGGCTCCATGATTCCGGCTTCAGTCCGGACTGGCATGATCTGGATTCCACCCAGGGCGGCAGCTCCGCCCGCTTCAGCCAGAAACACGTGAGCATCCGCGTCGGCGATCAGCTCTTCACCAGACCGCGCGTTGACCAGAAGTCCTAGAAGGTTGCCCATCGTGCCGCTGCTGACGAACAGCGCCGCCTCCTTGCCGAACCGTTCCGCGGCCACGTCCTGGAGGCGGTTCACGGTGGGGTCCTCCCCGAAGACATCATCGCCGAGCTCGGCATTCGCCATTGCGCGTCGCATGTCGGGACTCGGCATGGTGAGCGTATCGGTGCGCACATCGACAGACCGCAAGGCGTACGGAGTATACAAACCGTCGGCGCCCGTCTAGAGATCGCGTTCTGAGTCGCAGACTGTCACCGCGCGGCGTTGGTGGATGATTGCGCCCGTGAAGCTGTTGATCACCGGCGCGGGGGGAACCGTAGGCTCGATGCTCCGCGACGGACTTCGCGGCAGCTTTGCCGGCCAGATGCGCCTGCTCGACCTCAACCCCATCGAATCTGAGATTGCCGAAGAGGTCATCGTGGGCGACGTCACCGACCTCGCTGCTGTGCGCCAGGCAATCTCCGGCTGTGACGCGTGCGTCCATCTTGCCGCCATTCCGGTCGAAGCACCGTTCGACAAGATCCTTCACACAAATATCCAGGGCACCTGGTCGGTGTTCGAGGCCGCCCGCCTCGAGGGCTGCCCGAGAGTCGTCTTCGCCTCGTCGAACCACGCTACGGGGTACTACTCGATCAACGACCGGATCGGCCCCGAAGACGCGGCGCGCCCCGACAGCTACTACGGGGTCAGCAAGCTGTTCGGCGAAGCGCTGGGCAGCCTCTACCACGACAAGTTCGGAATGGCCGTGGCCTGCATCCGCATTGGTTCCGCCCTCCCCCGCCCCACCGAGGAGCGACATCTCTCGACCTGGCTCTCGCCTGGCGACCTGACCCGCCTCGTGACCGCATGCCTCACGTCACCCGACCTCGGTTTCGCGATCGTCTACGGGGCCTCCGCGAACCGGCGCGGCTGGTGGGATCTCGAGCCCGGTCGCAGGCTTGGCTATGAGCCGCAGGACGATGCTGAGACGTTCGCGGCCGAGGTCGAGCCCGCGCCTGCTTGCGACTTTCAGGGCGGAAGCGCTTTCACCAGTCGCGCCCAGCCCTGATCCTCACGGGCTGCCACCCAGCCTGCTGACGTAGTCGCGCGTCTTGGTGGCCACGACTCGGTCGGCCTCAGCGATCTAACCGGCCGGCACCGGCTCCGCACGAACGAACAGGTCGTCGATCCCGAAACAATCAGGGAGCCGCTTCAGCCTTTCTTCCTCTCTGCCAGGGCAGGCGGCCCTCGACTTCCAGGTTGAGCGCAAGGCTCAGGAAGGTTCGGATCAGGACAATGCTCCCAAGGATGCCAACGCTCTGAAATGTCGGAGAGGTGGCGACGGTGCGGATGATGTCGCCTGCGATGAGAAACTCCAGTCCAAGGAGAATCGCACGCCCGAGCCCTATACGGTAGAGACCATACGCAGAACCGACATCACTCCGCAGGCGACGCAGGAATTGCACACTCGAAGCAAGGACTCCGACCAGAATGATCGTGATTCCCGCCACGTCGACGCCTTTGCCAATGTCCTCAACGACCCCACCAAAATTCATTGGCAACGCCCTCGGTCGCACTCGCTCTTTGAGCTGCGGCTGGTGGGACTTTTCACGAAAGGCGGCGGCTGAGGTCTAGCGCGATCGGTCGGTTACCTGGCCGCGGCCAAATAGCCAGTCGTTACCTCTTTCTTGTGCGCTGCAAAAGCCTCGAGGACTTCTCCCTTCTCGCGCGCAGGAACTTTGAAGAAGTCGAGGCTGCGCGCAAGCTCCTGCGCGACCGCGTCGAATTCTTCTGGCGCGATCTTGAGATCACGATGCGCCTCCTCGAGTCCCACCTCAGTTTCCCCCGGCTTGGTGGCCGTGTACTGGAACGGCCCGCCCGCGACTGCGCAAACCCAGAGGGTGCGCATGAACTTGAGGCCCGGCAATCTGCCCAGGTTCTTCGTATGCCATTCCCTCAATGCCGGGTTCTTCGAAGTCTTCCCGGCGATCGGGTTCTGCACCACCGCATCGCTGAAGTGGTCGATCACCGCAGCGATCGCGAAGACGCCACCAAGCCGTTCGTACAGACTCTTCTCAGTCATGTGCCGCTGACCTCCTCCGGTTGCTATCGAGCCTTTGTAGGCTTTATAGCATGCGTAGCCTAAGCAGTCAAAACCCGATACGCGCAGCCCCGTTCCGCGTAGTTCCTGAAGGCCTCGGTCCGCACCGCCAGGCCCGCCTGCTGAAAGGCTCCTTCGAGCAGTCCGGCATGGAGCTCGCAGACGACTGCTCCGGCTTGGGCGCAGGCTTGACGAAAGATGCAGTTCCGGGCGAGGACCTGGTCGCCATCGACAAGAACGTAGTCCGCACCCAGGGGAGCCAAGTCGCGCAGCACAGACTGCGGGGAGTCAGCCGATTTGTTCACGAGCGACGCGCCGTAGCGCCGGCCTGCCTCCCGGGCGGCTTCGATACCCTCCTGACCGCGTGTTTGGAGGCCCTCCGCCAAAAGGCCGGCCAGGCGTTCGAAGCGCCGCACCGGGTAGGTGATATCGATCTGCCGGCCGGCCAGTCGATAGAGGTTGGCAGGCTTGCCGGACTTTCCGCGTCGCTGCCCGACGACCAGGTACCCAAGCGCGACAAGCCGCTCGAGATGCGCATGAGCGACCGTGCGGTGCACGCCCGCTGCTTTGGCCGCGTCGTCAACCGTCCGCTCGAGCTGGTGCACATAAAAGTCGAGCAGGATCCGGCGACGAGTCCGATCCTGAAGCGCGCTGATCGCACGGTCGATCTCGCTTTCCTCGTTCTGGCCCACTCTGCCAGCTTATCCGCTCGTTGGTGGGGAAGCCGACCGTATGACGCGCGCTGTGCTGTCGCGCCACGATATGGAACCTGAAGTGTGGCAGTCGTTCGGATTCATCGCGGCTTACACGGTGCTCATCGCGGTTGCTTCGGTGGTCGAGGTGCCCATCGCCCGCGGATTCGCCTCCGTTCAGCTCAATGTGCTGATCCGGCTAGGCAGCCTCGCTGTTGCGACTCTGGCGCTGGTCATCGTTCACGGTGTCAGCCTTCCCACAGGACTGCCGGCGCTGGCCGGTCTTGGTATCGGGGTGCTGACGGGGGTCGGGTCGATCATGTACTGCCTCACCCTTATCGATTTACCGCTCTCGCTCGTGGTGGTGCTATCCAACCTGTACATCGTGATCACCTTCTTGCTTGGCATCACCTTCCTTCACGAGTCCGTGACGGCCCTCAAGGTCGGGGGGCTGATCTTGACCCTTGGAGGCGTCCTCCTGCTCGCGAACCCACCCTCATCGCGGTATGCAGTGCACTCTGCGGTCAGCGTCGCGAAGAAGGCGCCGCCGGCACGTGCCTTCCTTGTGATGGGCGGCTACATCGTCATCGTCGGGATCGGGGCGTTTCTCGAAAAGCCTGCCTTGCGCGGGCTCGACGCAACGCAGCTGAACGGGCTGATGGCCATCACCATGACCGCCGTCGCCCTGGTCGCGTTTGTAGTCGAAGGACCCAGGATGCCGCTGTCGCTGCAAAGCCTGGGAGGACTTGGCGTCGGAGCGATGGTCGGAGTGGCGTCAGTGTCCTATTTCCTCGGTCTGCGCAGCTTGCCGGTGTCTGTGGCTGCTGCGGCATCCAACTCATACATCGTCATCGCAGTCCTGCTCTCGGCTCTCGTGCTGCACCAGCCAATGACAAAAGCGCGGGGCGGAGCCATCATCCTTACCCTCGGCGGCGTAACGCTGCTCGCTGTTGGGCCGGGCTGAGCCTCCGTCCGTGGCTAGGATGAAGGCGCTCCAATGAGCAAGATCGACGCGTTCGCCCATATCCTTCCCGGGCGTTACCTGGAGCGGCTCGAGAGACACCTGGAACGAGCAATCTCGAGCCGGCAACTTCGCTACTACCAGGAGGGCGTCTTCCACTTCGACGCCGCGCTGACCGATCTCGACGTGCGGTGGCGCCGGGTGGAGCACCTTGGCGATTACGCCCAGGTCCTGGTGCTCGCCGTGCCGCCGATCGAAGAGGTCGGACCGCCCGCGGTCGCCGCTGAATTCGCCCGACTCGCGAACGATGAGATGGCAGAGTTGGTCCGAAGTCATCCGGACCGATTCGTCGGGTTTGCCTGCGCGCTTCCTCTCCACGACACGGAGGCCTCGCTCCGAGAGATCGACCGGGCGGTCGGCGACCTCGGTGCGCTTGGCGCTCAGGTGTTCACCAACGTGCAGGGCATTCCACTCGACCACCCCAGACTCGAGCCCATCCTTGCGCGCCTTGAAAGCCTTGACCGGGCGATGTGGCTCCACCCCACCCGCGACGCCACGTGGCCCGACTATGCAACCGAGACGGCGTCTGATTACGGGCTTTGGTGGTCACTCGGTTGGCCTTATGAGACCGCCGCTGCGCTCTCACGACTGGTCTATTCGGGCAGCATGGAACGCCACCCGAACCTCAAGCTGATCGCGCATCACGGCGCCGGCATGATTCCACATTTTTCAGCGCGACTCGCAATGGGCCCAGGCTTTCGCCAGGTCAAGGACAGCCTGCCCAGGCCACCGCTCGAGTACTTCAGACGCTTTTACGCTGATACCGCATTGTTCGGTGCGCAGCACGCCGTGCGGTGTGTCCTGGATTTCTTCGGTACCGACCACGTCCTGTTCGGAACGGACATGCCGCTCGGGCCGCCGGCTGTTGTCGACGCGACGATCGCGGACATCGAAGGCTGCGGTCTGTCCGACCATGAGCGCGCCGCGGTCTATGGCGAGAATGCAGCGAACCTGCTCGCCATAGGCGGTCCTTAGGTTCGCCTGCGGTCGGCGGCCGCCACCCTGAATCGATTCCGGCCAATGCGACGGCGGTGTATGTTCGACGTGATGAGCGATAAGCCGGAAGCCTTGATCTCCTGGCGAGGCATTGGCGCGCACGCGTCCGTGGTCGCCAGCGACGGCGTACAGGTCGGCCATGTCACCGAGGTGGCAGCCCTGCCCGAGGAGGACATCTTCCATGGTGTCGTGTTCGTGCACCACCTACTCGGTCACAACGTCCTGGCACCCGCAAGCGATATCGACAGAATCACCGAACGAGCCGTGTATCTCAAGTCGACCAGCTCGGCCGCCGCGCAATATGAGCGCTTCCAGGAAATGCACGTAAAACGCCTCGGCCTGACCGGGTTGTTCCGCTGGAAACATCTCGGTTGGAAGGACTCCGCGGAGTAGCGTCCGGTCGCGCGAAGTTTCGATTACGCCAGGGGGCTGCCGAAGCGCTCCGCTGACACCACCTGATCGAACGGGTTGCGCTTTTTCTTGCCGATCACCTTTCGTTTCGGATAACCGAACGGGATGACGGCCAGAACGTCGTACGTGTCGGGCAGTCCGAACTCCTCGCGCACGTTCTCCAGACCCGCGAGACCCGTCCAGTTCGAGCCGACGCCGTCGCCCCAGGCCACCAGCATCATCGACTGGATGGCGCGGCTCGCGTCGGAGACTGCCGACTTGCTGCCTTTCTCATAAGCGACGATGACCGCCGCGGCGGCGTTCGCTGTGTACGGACCGGTCCGGACCAGCGACCCGAGCTTGCGGAGTCCCTCGCGGCTGCGGACCAGCACGAAGTGCCAGGGCTGGCGGTTGGCGGCGCTCGCCGTAAGGTGGGCGGCCTCGACGATCCGTCTGATCGCTTCCTCCGGCACCTCTTTGTCCTGATACTCACGTACCGCCATGATTGTTCGCGCCGCTTCGAAGACCTGGTTCGTCATGCGCTCATTGTCTTGGATTTACGCCCGAAATTGAGCGACGGCTCCAGCCCCGCGTGAGCTCCGCGCGATGTTCTTGCCTCAGACCAGCTTCGTGTGGCCCGGAGCCTGAGGTCGCGGTCGTAGGATGTGATTGTTATGAGTCCACGCAGAGCGGCGCCAGCAATCCGTTTTGACGCCACGCTGTCGACGATCGACAGACGCACTATTTTGCGCTTGCCTGCCCAAGCGAGCGAGAAACTGCCGTCGCGCGGGCAGGTGGCAGTACAAGGCACGATCAATGGCCATGGGTTCCAGACGGTGTTGGAACCAGACGGCTACTTTGGCCACTGGATGAAGATTGATCGAAAGCTGCAACAAACCGCTGCCTTGAGCGCGGGTGACACCGCGAAGCTCGAAATTGAGTCACTCAAAGGCTGGCCGGAGCCGAACGTGCCCCAGGATCTTGAGACAGCCTTGGCAGCTGCCCCTCAGAAGATCCAGGACATGTGGAAAGGTATTACGCCAATGGCGCGGTGGGAGTGGGTTCGCTGGGTCAATGCAACCCAAAACCCTGATACGCGCAAACGACGGGTCGAGGTGAGTATCTCGAAGATGAAGAGCGGGAAGCGTCGGCCCTGCTGTTTCAATCTTGCCGCATGCACCGACCCGGACCTGTCAAAAAACGGCAAGCTTCTCACCTAGCTTCCTCACCGCTGACCAGAAGGCGGGGGATGCCGGCTCCGAGGATCATCGTCTAAATGGTAAGCGCCTTCACGTCACTCGCCTGAGAGGCGGCTCGTTGCGACAAATCTTGCTGACGCGCGCGAGTTCGACCACATTGCCGCCTGAGCCCGGCCCTCAGGTGAAACCGATCACTCCATCACGGGAGTCTCAAATGTGTGCAGGAATCTCATCTAGTCGACAACCAAACTCGGCAATCGCTCGCGAATGATCGACTCCGCTATTCGAACCATCTCAGCCACCACAAGGCCAGCGGGCTTGACCTCGTCGATCAACGCCGCGGATTGGCCGTAATAGACGATCGCCTCCTCACGGTCGCCGGCTCGGCGGGCCTGACGCATGACAGAGAGCGTCTCATCCCGCCGCCGGCGGAGCTCGTTGGCGCGACCGAGCCAGCGCTCTACGATCCGATTTCGGGCGATCCGCTCGACCGCACCCGGCCAATCAACGCCGAGCATGACGTCGGCGAGATCCGTGACGATTGTGTCGGTCCCATCGCTATCGACAATCAACGTCTTGAAAGCCTCGTGGAGCGATGACTCGGTGGTAGCCAGGAATCGTGTCCCGACTAGAACTCCCGCGGCGCCCAGCGCAAGCATCGCTGCGAGTCCTCGACCATCTGCAATCCCGCCGGCGGCCAGAACCGGCGTAGGCGCGACTAGGCGGGCGACCATGGGGACGATGACGGCGGTTCCCACCAGGCCGATGTGACCGCCGCCGTCGGTGCCCTGGGCGATAATCGCGTCCGCTCCGGCCGCCAGTGCTTTGGCAGCGTCGGCTGCAGTTGGCACCATATGCAGCACCTTGATGCCTCGTTCGCGAGCACTCGTGAAGATCGCTGCCAGGTTCTGGTCGTCTCGCGGCCAGGCGGTCGACAGCACCGAAGGGCGCGCTTCGAGCACTGCGCGTATCTGCTCGTCATCAGCACCGTGGAGGAGCAGATTGATCCCGAAGGGCCGCTTTGTTTTCTCGCGAACAGCGCGGACCTGTTCGTGAATCGTGGCCGCCTCGATATCGGACGCGCCGAGGATGCCCAGACCGCCCGCGTTGCTGACGGCTGCGACCAGTTCGGGTGATGTAAGGCCAGACATGCCGGCCAGGGCGATCGGGTGTTCAATGCCGAGCAACTCAGTGAAGGCGGTCTTGATCACGCGACCATTGTCGAACGTCAGGGCCACAAGCGAGCGGGACCTGATACAGAAGTGCGGTAAAACCGAGGAAGAAGAGGGTTTCAACAACGGGACCGGCGGTCGGATGCGCGTTCCGAACCGCCAGTCAGCGCGCTACGGCAGAAGCTGACAGATGTCCTGGAACTGGCCGACCTTCTGTATCAAGGCCACGTTGAAAGTGGGCGAGACCTCGTAGACCGTGACCAGCCTGGCGCTAGACGCAGTCAGTGCGTGCCTAAGCCGAGGACGATCCCCACACCATTGGCCATTATCGAGCGGACAGCCTGAAAGCCGTTTAGACGCTCGCCACGGCCTTGGCCGGCTCGCTCGTGGCCAGCTGCTCGAGCCTCTTGGCGATCTCATCCAGTAGTTGGCGGACATATTCATTGGCGACTCCGCGGACAGCCTCCGTCGACGCCAACGAGCCGACCAGGTCGCGGACTGCCATGCCCTGAAGAATGACCTTGGTACGGCCCCGCATCGGGACCGGGATGAACTCAAGCGTGCCTCGGACCTTGGTCTTGAAGCCCTCCTTTGGGGACTCGAGTTGAAAGCTGCAGGACGCGGACTTCTTTGCCGACCGGATCTCTCCGATCCGCACCACAAGTCGGTCGGGATGGGTTCCCGTGAACGCGAGTTCGGTGGTTCCCAAACGGCCCTGGGGCCCCGGCCATAGTCCCCCCTCCAGGAGGCCTCCGACCGAGTCGGGGCGGATGAAGACGACGCTCTGTGCGTGCACTCCTTGAATCACAGGCCAGTCGCTCCGTACATTTGAATCTTGCGATATTCTACCAAGACCGGAGCTTCAGCGACCCCCACGCAACCGACCTCTTCTCACAGGGATCGGTGGCCTGCGCTTGACTCAAGCATGGGAAATTGGGGGCGCTAGTTTAGAATCTTCAAAGATATGCCAGGCTCTTTGCAAGGCTTCAAGGCCGAGCTTTTCAAAGCCCTCGCGCACCCGGCTCGAATCCGAATCCTCGAGCTCCTACGCGACGGAGAGAAGAGCGTCACCGAGATGCAGCTGGCTCTATCCGCGGAGGGCTCTACAGTCTCACAACAGCTCGCGATCCTGCGAATGAAGAACCTGGTCGATACGCGCAAGGAAGGCAACGTCATCTTTTACCGACTTCGCGATCGTCAGGTCAACAAGCTGCTGGACGTGGCCCGACAGATCTTCGAAGCGCACGTCATTCAACTCCAGTCGATCACCGATGAGCGCGAGGAAACCGGCCGAACGGCTGGCCGGTCAAGGTAGCCCGGCGCAGACGTCAGGGTTGAACCCAGGGCGACGGGCCCGGGCCGTCAGGAATTGGCTGGCTACACGTCGACGCGGGGATCGACGGGCGCGAATACGGCGGTGAAGTGGCGCAGCGCCGATGGTTCGGAGACGATCCGGTAGCCTCGGATCGACGTCCGGTTTTGGGCCAGGCAGCCGGCCACCTCGATCACATAGTCGACGTGGCTCTGGGTGTAGACGCGACGCGGCAGCGCCAGGCGAACCAGGTCTTTGTCCGCAGGCACCTGCCGGCCGGTCCTGGGATCCTTCCGTCCGAACATGACGGTGCCGATCTCGACGCTCCGGATGCCGCCTTCGAGGTAGAGGGCGCAGCTCAACGCCTGCCCCGGCAGCAGCTCGGGCGAAATGTGAGGCAGCATCGCGCGCGCGTCGATATACACCGCGTGGCCACCTGGAGGCTCGACGATCGGGATACCCGCGGTCCTGAGCCCGGCTCCGAGGTACTCGGCGCTGCGCAACCGGTAGCGAAGGTAGTCCTCGTGCAGGACCTCTTCGAGCCCCTGTGCGATGGCTTCCAGGTCGCGTCCCGCGAGCCCGCCGTAAGTGGTGAAGCCTTCGGTGAGGATCAGGTTCTGGCGCGCCTTCTCAGCCCAACCGTCGTTGTTCAAGGCCAGGAAACCACCGATGTTGGCGATGCCGTCCTTCTTGGCGCTCATGATGCAGCCGTCCGCGTAGGAGAACTGCTCGCGAGCAATCTCTCGGGGTGACCGGCCGGCCTGACCCTGCTCTCGCATCTTGACGAACATCGCGTTTTCGGCAAACCGAGCCGCGTCGATGATCAGCGGGATTCCATACCGGTCGAGCAGCGCGCGCGTTTCGGCGAGGTTGCGCAGCGACACCGGCTGTCCGCCTCCGGTGTTGTCGGTGATGGTCATGATGCACATGGGCACACGCTGCGCCTCGTGGAGAAGCAGTGACTCCAGCCGGTCCAGGTCGATGTTGCCCTTGAAGGGGGCTGGGACGGATGGATCGGCCGCCTCGGGGCAGGGTAGGTCGAGCGCTTCGGCGCCGGTCGCCTCGATGTTGGCCCGGGTGGTGTCGAAGTGATGGTTGCCGGGGATGATTTTGCCCGGTCCCGACGTGACCGAGAACAGGATCCTCTCTGCGGCACGACCCTGATGGGTGGGGATGACGTTCTGGAATCCGGTCAGCTCCTTGATGGCCTTTTCGAACCGAAAGAAGCTGCTCGAGCCGGCGTAGGCTTCATCGCCCCGCATCATCCCGGCCCACTGCTCGGAGCTCATCGCGCCGGTGCCGGAGTCGGTCAGTAGGTCGATGAGCACGTTGACCGACGCGAGCCGGAAGAGGTTGTAGCCCGCGTCCTCGAGCAGGTTGGCGCGCTCGCTGCGCGAAGTCAGGCGGATGGGCTCGACCGTCTTGATCTTGAACGGCTCGATGATCGTCGTGAAGCAGTCCGGCATGGTCATCTTGGTGGCGGCCAACGCCAGCCTGCTACCCGGTCCGCTCGAGCCGCTCGCCGATCCGCTCCAGGAAGTCTTTGACGGTCACCTCGGCGACCCGGTGAAACAAGGCGCGGTCGGCGATCTTCCCGACGAGTCCCATGGGTGGCTCGTAGTTGGCGCTGAGACCCAGTTGAGTCCTGGCGCTGCCCAGCGCAGCGATCTCCAGGACTCCCTCGAGAGTCGGAAAGAGCCCGGCCTCGGTCGCGGCGCGCCACCGGATGGGCAGAAACATGACCTCGCCCGCCGCCGTCGGCGCGCCGATGTCTACGTTGATGCGCCTGCCGATCCGGTGCTTGCCCAGGTTCAACCCCATTTCAGAAAGAAGTTTCTCTCCGTCCCCGTTTGCATGCCTGGCCAT
Source organism: Candidatus Dormiibacterota bacterium (assembly GCA_036390875.1). GTDB lineage: Bacteria > Chloroflexota > Dormibacteria > Dormibacterales > Dormibacteraceae > UBA10449. The sequence goes on along the minus strand of DASWBB010000100.1, from coordinate 6,396 downwards.
GTCGGGCATCCAGCTGTCGACCCCCGTCGCCACTTGAGCCTCGACCTCTGCCAACGGACGGGCCACAACCACGTATGAGCGAAGGAACACCTCGGATCACATGCTGCTGTGGGTGGTCATTGCCAAGCAGGGCCATTGGACCTTGGGCTTAGGGGACTTCCGGCCGTCTGTGATTGCGGAAGGTTGTTCGCAGGCAGGCTAACATCACGGCAGATCCACGCCACCCATGACCGGAGGAGAAGGCGGAGCCATGAGCTCGGATCAGGCTGACAACGGCGATGCGCTGATCGACTTCTATCCGTACAGGGCCCGCTTTCCGACCTATCACCAGCTTCCGCCCGAAGGCCGGGACCGCGACAGCATCCTCGAGGAGCTCGCGACCATGGCCCACGAGGAAGACCGCATCGCCGACCTTGGCCGTGTGTCCGGGTCGATCTACCACGGTGATCACGACCACTACCGCTTCTTGACGGAGGCATTCGGACTGTTCGCGCATGCCAACGTCCTGCAGCGCGACATGTATCCGAGCGCCACCAAACTCGAGGCCGAGATCGTGGCTATGACAGCCGCGATGCTGCACGGCGATGCAATCCCGCACCACCATCCTGGAGAGGAGGCCTGCGGCGTCGTGACCTTCGGTGGCACGGAGAGCCTGATCAACCCAATGCTCGTCTATCGCGACCGGGGCCGGGCCGAGAAGGGCATCCTCGAGCCTGAGGTCATCATGCCGGTGACCGCCCACGTCGCCCTGGACAAAGCCGCGCACTTGCTCGGAATCAAGGTCCTCAAAGCGCCTCTCACGGACAAGTGGGTGGCCGACGTCAACTGGATCCGCGGCCACATCACCAAGAACACCGTGGCGCTCGTCGGCTCGGCGGCCAACTACGCGCACGGGTTGATCGATCCCATCGAAGAGCTGTCGGAGATCGCGATCGAGCACGACCTCGGGCTGCACGTCGACGGCTGCCTCGGTGGCTTCATCCTGCCCTGGGGCGAGCGACTCGGCTACCGCATTCCCCACTTCGACTTCCGCGTGCCAGGCGTCACGTCGATCTCGGCCGACACGCACAAGTACGGCTACGCGCTGAAGGGCACCTCGGTGCTGCTCTACCGGAACAGCAACCTGCGCCAGTACCAGTACTTCACGTTTCCCGATTGGCCCGGAGGGATCTACTTCTCACCTGGACTGTCGGGCAGCCGATCAGGTGGCGTGGTGGCGGCAACCTGGGCGGCGATGGTCAGTCTGGGAGAGAAGGGTTACCTCGCGGTCGCCGACAGGATCTTCAAGACCGCGGCCAAGATCCGGGACGGCGTCGACGCCATCCCTGAGCTGGAGGTGATCGGCGACCCGACGTTTCTGGTGGCGTTTCGCGCGCCGGAGCTTGACATCTACCACATCAACGATCACCTCATTGAAAAGGGATGGCGGCTGAACGGTCTGCACCTCCCACCTGCCCTCCACTTCTGCGTCACGCGGCCAAACACCGCACCAGGTGTCGCCGAGGCGTTCATCGCCGACCTTCGCGCAGCGGTCGAGTACGCCAAGCACCCCTCTCGCCCGCAGCCGCGCAGCGGAGCCCTGTACGGCCTTGGCGGCACGCCTGCCGGCAACGAGATCCTCGACACCCTCTTCACGGCGGCACTCGACGCGATGTACGAGGTGGCGCCAAGCGAGGCTCGTGCCTGAAGTGCCGGGCGAGCCCTGGTTTCTCGCCATCGATCTCGGCACCGGCGGCCCCAAGACCGGCGCCGTGTCACTACGGGGCGAACTGCTCGGGCACGCCCACGGCTCAGTGCACACACGCTACCTGCCGGACGGCGGTGCGGTGCAGGACACCTCCGAGTGGTGGGACCGCATCCGCGAGGGCGTGCGCGCGCTCATGGCTTCGCAGGTGGCCGCCCCGTCGAACCTGGCCGGCGTGGGGATCACAGGACAGTGGGGATCGACAGTCCCGGTCGATGCCGATGGGGCCGCCGTGACCGACTGCAGGCTTTGGTCCGACACCCGTGGAGGCCGCTTCTCGAGCAGGGCGATGGGCGGGCCGGTCTCGCTGTTCGGCTACTCGCCTGGAAACATGCTGCGGTGGATCCAGATCACAGGTGGCGCCCCTTCGCCGAACGGAGCTGACCCGCTCGGCCACGAGCTTTACCTCCGCAACTGCGAGCCGGAGCTGTACGCAAAGACCAGGACGCTGCTCGAACCCCTGGACTACCTGGGCGCGCGCCTCACCGGCCGGTGTGCCGCCACACCTGCCTCGATGATCCTCTCCTGGCTAACCGACAACCGGCCCGGCGCACCGGTCGGATACATACCGGAGTTGGTCGCGCGATCCGGCCGAGACCTCGCCCGGCTCCCGGAGCTCATACCGACGGGGAGCGTCCTGGGGGCGATCCTGCCCCACGTCGCGGAGGAGCTCGGAGTGCCGGCGGGCGTGCCGGTGGTCGCCGGGGTGCCGGACCTACACACGGGATTCATCGGCTCGGGTGCGGTGGCGCCATTCGAGGCTCACATCACGATCAGCACCACCGCATGGATTGGTTGCGAGGTGCCGTTCAAGCACACCGACGTCATCCATCAGATCGCCTCAGTGCCAGGCCTGAGACCGGGCGCCTACCTGGTCGCGAACAACCACGAGACCGCCGGCCTCTGCCTGCAGTGGCTTCGAGATTCGATACTCGGCCCCGACGACGGGCTCGTCGACTCGTGGACGCCCGCCTACGAGGACCTCATGGTCCTGGCGGCGAAAGCCCCTGCGGGCGCGGGAGGCGCCATCTTCACGCCCTGGCTCAAAGGCGAGCGCACCCCAGTCGATGATCGGACGCTGCGCGCGGCATTTCTCAACATCTCTCTGAATACGGATCGCGCGCGGCTCGTCCGTGCAGTGCTCGAAGGCGTCGCCTTCAACGCACGCTGGCTGCTCGACGCCGTTGAAGGTTTCGTGCACAAACCGCTGCCGACTCTGCGCATCCTCGGCGGAGGCGCCAGCTCGGATCTGTGGTGCCAGATCCACGCCGACATTCTTGGTCGGCGTATCGAGAGGGTGGCCGAGCCCATGTACGCCAACCTCCGAGGAGCGGCCCTGTTCGCCGCCATCTCATTGGGCAAGATCTCACTTGACGACGTGCGTGGCCTCGTTAGGGTGACGGCGGCCTTCGACCCCGATCCGTCCGCAAGAGCGACATACGAGCCGATGTACTCCGAGTACAGGCGGTTGTACGGCCGCCTGCATGGCGTGTACTCGCGACTGAACGGAGGGCACGACTGATCGTGGCGGTTGAAGCCGGTTCGATCGCGACGCCGTCTGTCAGCCGCTGGGCAATCCTCGCCGCTTATGCGCTCCTGGCGGCGACCACGCAGCTGCTCTGGCTCACCTTCGCCGCAGTGGACACACAGACGGCGAAGGTGATGGGCGTCGACGTCGGGACCGTAGGCGACCTCGCGGCCATATTTCCTGGCGTCTACATCCTCCTGGCGCTGCCGACCGGCCGCTGGCTCGACATGCGATTCGAGCAAGCACTCGGAGCGGGCGCGCTGCTCACCGGTGCGGGCGCTCTGATCAGGCTGGCCTCACCCACCTCGTTTGCCTGGCAGCTGGGCGGGCAACTGGTGATTGCAGCCGGTCAGCCACTCGTCCTCAACAGCATCACGAAGGTCGCAGGCCGCTATTTCCCTCCGGGTGAGCGTGCGATGGCGATCTCCGCCGGCACAGCCGCACTCTTCATCGGCATCCTGGCGGCCGTTCTCGTCGGCGGCCCCCTGTTCGCCGCGGGCGGCCTGCCCCTGCTGGTGGGCGTGCAGGCAATCCCATCTGTAATCGCCGCGGCCCTGGTGGTGCTCGCCCTCAGGACTCGACCAACGTTTCCAGACGACCCGGCGGTCAGCGTGAGCCTGCGCTGGCTCACCCACGATCACTTCATGTGGGTGCTGGCCGGTCTTGTCTTCATCGGGATGGGGACATACAACGCCGTCGCCACCTACCTGCAGCCGATCCTCGACCACTTCGGGGAGGCATCGATCGCGGGCAATCTCATCGCGGTCATGACTCTGGCCGGAGTCTTCGGGGCGGCGCTGCTGCCATCGACCGTGGCGTCGAGAGACCAGCGACGAGCGATGCTGATCGCCGCCCTCATCGTCTCGGCGCTCGCCTTCATCGCGATGTCGCTCGTCCACAACGACATCTGGCTCGGGGCATGGCTGTTCATCGATGGGTTCCTGCTCCTGGCCAGCCTGCCCGTCGTTCTCGATTGGTCGGAGATCCACGCCGGACCAGAACGGCAGGGGGCTGCAGTCGGCTTCCTCATGATGGCGGGCAACCTCGGCGGCCTGCTCCTCGTCCTGGCCACCCAGGTTGTGATCGGCAATGCCTATCTGGCGCTCGGCCTTCTGGCCGCGGTCGCACTTGCTGGATTGCCGGTGGCTCTGCGCCTGCCGGCGCGAGCCCTCAGCCGTCCAGCAGTCCCGGCCGAATAGGGACTTATGGCCCTATCCGCCCAAGCTTCAGAGCGCAGGCTGTCGCCAAGGAGGACGAATCCATGGGCATCTCATACACGTTCCTACTGGTCGCCGCTCTGGTGGCGCCGCTGGGGTGGGTGATGTGGTGGGGAGTCAGCTCCCTGGGAGGCTTCGCCCGGCTTAGCACCGCGCCCGCGCCCGCGCCAAGCCAGCAGGCGAGCGCGGCTCGTTCGCGCTTGTCGTTTCCTCGACCCGCGGACATGACGCTGGCCAGACATCCGAGAGCCATCACCATCTGCCGTCTTTCTGACGGTGCAGAAATTGGAGGCTGTATTGGCCCGGACCGCGCGGGGAACTGTCCCAAGGCTCTGGCCGACGGTACGGTGCCGTGCGCCGGATCCATGCTCTCTCTGCCGCGGCCGATCCGGGGAAGCTCCGAATGGCACATCCCCTTCGGGTATCGGAACTGTCTGGTGGGCAGCTATGCGGTCTTCCGGCAGCCGGTTTCCATGCCCTCCACTGCTCACGGGGCTTACTGAAGGTCAGTCGTCGCGCTCAAAGCATCGTTAGCCCGCCGTTGACGCTCAGGGTCTGACCCGTGATGTAGGCGGCGTCGGGTGACGCGAAGAAACAGATCGCCGCAGCGATCTCATCCGGTACCGCGGTGCGCCCCAGCGGAATCGTGCGGATGATCGCCGCCATCAACTTTTCGGGCATCCCCGCGAGCATCGGCGTGTCGACCAGGCCCGGCGCCACGCAGTTGACATTGATCCCGTACCGGGCGACCTCCCGTGCCAGGCCTTTCGTGAAGGCGATCACGGCGCCCTTGGCCCCGGAGTAAACGACCTCGCCGCTGGAGCCGACGCGGCCCGCATCCGAGGCGACGGTGACGATCCTGCCCGAGCCACGCTCCCTCATATAAGGAAGAACGGCATGACAGGTGGCGAGGTGACCGCGGTAGTTGATCGCGATGACGCGGTCCCAGAGCTCCTCGTCAGTATCAGCGAAGGGGCCGGCTCGATCCCAACCCGCGTTCGACACGAGGATGTCGACCTTGCCGAAATCCTTGATGGCCCGTTCGGTCATCGCCCTGACTCCGGGAGCATCGGTGACGTCCACCTGCTGCGCGAGCGCCCGCCCACCGTCCTCCAGGATCGACCTGGCGACATCTTCAGCCCCATGTCCGTTGACGTCGGCGATCACGACCGCGGCGCCCTCTGCCGCCAACCGGAGCGCGGTCGCGTGTCCGATGCCGCTGGCGGCTCCGGTGACGATCGCGACGTGATCGTCGAAGCGCTTCACTGTCTCGTGCCCCCACGCAGGAGCCCCTGTGGGTCCAGGCGTCGGAGGATTGCCAGCTCCGCCGGCGTGGGCGCGGGGGTGGTATCGAGCGTCGGCGAGACGGTTGGTGCAAAGCCAGTAGCCTCGAGCACCTGGTCGAGGGTCACTCCGGGGTGCAAGGTGGCCAACCTTGCAAGCCGCGTCACGGGATCGAAGTCCATCGTGCAGAGCGGCGTGACGATCAGCGACGGGCCGCCGCCGGGCAGCCGGACCGGACCGGCCGGGAAGCCGGGTCCGCTGACGAAGTCGACGCGCTCGACGAACGTCCGGCGGTCGTGCGACATCGAGTAGATGACGACTCGCCCGGCCCGGGAGACGAAGGGCAGGCCGACGCCGCCCGGTCCGCGGAGGGTCGGGTGGCGCCAGGGACCGACCGGGCCCAGGTTGCAGTTGCCGTGCGCGTCGATCTGCAGTCCGCCCGCGAAGAAAACGTCGATCAAATCTCCGCGTCCCTCCACCAGGATCACGTCGGGGAGCGTCATGACCGCATCGGCCTTCAGCAACCGCTCGTCGCAGCTCGAGGCGACGAGCGGGTCGAGGTGCGGGTTGACCGCGCCGCTGCCCCCCGCGATGAACCACAGGCCCGGCGCCGAGGTCAGCTG
>DASWBB010000099.1:0-1606 GCA_036390875.1 Candidatus Dormiibacterota bacterium | reverse complement strand
GCCGTGGGGTGGCGGGAGGATCGTCGGGTTCGCTCGTCGTCTCTCTATGAAGGCGGGCCGTTTGTCAAGCCGGATGCTAAATTTCCTTGGCACCACAGTTGTCATATGCCCGGGTGAGCGCTGCCGTGTCAAGCGCCTGAGCAAGGTCACTGGAGTGAACAGGTAAGGCTCATGGCGCTTGACACGACAGCGTGAACCTGGCAGGAAGTTGACTGTCACGGTCCGCGTGCGGGTCGGGCCGTTGGAGCGGTGCTCATCTCTCTATCGCCTCATCGTGCTTCGAGGATTAGGTGTCATCGGGGCTCGCTCCGGTGGCGCAGTTCCGTTATGGGCTGTCAGGCAGCCAGACGATTAATGGCGCCTGCCGGAGCGAAGGGTTGGTTACGAGTCAGCATGTACCAGATCGCCTCGGTGAGCTGGCGGGCGAGGTCGATCTGCGCCACCTTGGGGCCGCGTTGTTTGCCGAGGCGGCGCTTGGTCCGTTGGTAGCGCTCGCGGTAGAGCGGGTGCGAGGAGGCGGCGATCGCGGCCTCCATGAGCCCCCAGCGCAGATACCTGGGCCCGTGCTTTGACAGCGGGCCGCGCTGGTCCATCTGCCCGGACTGTTTGACGCGCGGGCACAGGCCGGTGTAGCCGGTCAGCTTGATCGGCGAGGCGAAGCGGCTGATGTCGGCGATCTCGCACGCCACCGTGTAGCTGGTGATCCATCCGAACCCGGGAGCACTCATCAACAACGGGACGTAGCGGTGATCGGCGCCCGAGCGGCGGAGCTCTTTCGCGATCTGGGTGATGCGCGCCTCGAGATCGTCGATCAGCACCAGGCTGGCGTCGACGTGCGAGCGCCACGGCTCGGGCATCTCGAGCTCACCCAGCAGTCTGCGACCTGAGACGCCGAACAGGTCGGACATATGGCGCTGGTGGCCGAAGGTGATCAGCGTGGAGTGCACCCGGTTCTTCAGCGTGGAGCGGTGCTTGACCAGGTGCAAGCGCCACCGGGAGATCTCCCGCTCGCGGCGCAGCTCCAAGGTGGGCAGCCAGATCGCCGGCACCAGGTCCCGGAACGACAACTCCGCTAAGACGCCCGAGTCGATTTTGTCGGTCTTGCACGCCAGCGGCGCGAGCCCCTTGACCTTCTGCGCGTCGGCGACGAGCACCTCCCAGCCGTGGGAGACCAGCTCGTCGTGCACGAGCCTGGCGCCGTTCATCGACTCCACCACCCCGCGGACTGGCTCGCCATATACGGCCACCCGACGGGCCAGCCCGTACAGGCCGTCACGATCCGGGATCGCCGAGAAGCGATCGATCAGCTCCCCCTGATCGGAGATCAAGCACACGTCAATTCGTTTGCGACTCAAGTCCAGACCAACATGCAGCACGAACACTCCTTCCTTCTCCCCGGCACTACGACGGGCAGGATCGATCCTGCCGACCGCGTACCGTGACCGGTGGTCGGTTCTCTGTCTCGGATGGCTCGGCCCGCGCGGGACCAGCCGCGCGCGCCTCACCTATGCTCTTCGGTACGGAGGGCCGACCTCCTGCCGGCGGCTACGCCGCTAGGGCCCGGCCTTCATCGCATTCCGTTGCGATAACGCCGGCGACGACCGAC
>DASWBB010000098.1:0-2011 GCA_036390875.1 Candidatus Dormiibacterota bacterium | reverse complement strand
GGCGGCAGGCGGCTGGAGCGCCGGGCGGATGCAGAGATGTGGGTGCTGACGGTATCGGCTCGGTGGAGGGCACCCAGGGATCCAGGCGGGTGTGGAGAGGAGGTGTGATCGGGTGGCTGCTTCGAACTACGGATGGGAGTGAGAGGTTTCGCCCGATGCGTGTGGGGCTGCGGGCTTCTACGGTGAGGGTAGTTCTGCGCGTGAGCCGGCAGCTTTGTTGCGTCCGGCGGGGTATGCAGCGGATCTGAGATGGCGGCCCACGGAAAGGAGTCAGCCATGCGTTGCAGCCCGACATTTCAGAGGCTCCGGGGGTGATCGTAGGTGACTCGGAGGCCGTGACGGGCTCAGGTTTCGTGGCTTGAGCAGGCTTTCTTCGCTGCTTGCGGGGTGTGGGCGGGGCTTCGGGGACGCGCACGGGTTCAGACCGTAGGTTCGGGCTGTCTGATGGTCCGAACTTGGAGGTCGTCGCCCATGCGCGTCAGCGCTGCATTCTCTCGCCTGCTTGATCTGCCTGGAGTTTGGGTCCGGAAGGTCGTGTTTGACCCCGATCGGGTGGTGGTCACGGTCGTGTTGCGTCGTCGTCGCCTTCGGTGCCCGAAGTGCTCGTACTCAACGCGCCATCGCGAGAACAAACAGCATCACGACTCCGTCTGGAGACATTTGGATCTCGGGGTCTGGCGCTTGGAGGTTCACGCCCGGCTGCGGCGGCTGGTCTGTCCCGAGCACGGGGCGCGCGTGGAAGGCGTCCCGTTCGCCCGCGACGGCGCCCGGTTCACCCGCGACTTCGACAACCTGGTCGCTTGGCTGGCGACGAAGAGCGACAAGACCGCGACCTGTCGGCTGACCCGGATCGACTGGCAGACGATCGGGCGGGTCATCAAGCGCGTCGCCGACGAGCACCTCGGCGAACTGGACCGGCTCAGCGATCTGTTTGAGATCTCGATCGATGAGGTCGCGTGGCGAAAAGGACATAGGTACTTGACGCTCGTCGGCGACCACACTCGCGGGTGCGTGGTGTGGGGCTGCGAGGACAAGGGACAGGCCGCCGCCGATCAGTTCTTCGCCGAGCTCGACCCACCGCCACATCAGGAGCCGTCCGAGCACGCAGGGCAACCGTCGTGGGAGCCAGCACCGGCGATCATGGTCCCGTTCGGCCCCTGCCCGATCGCGTCCGCTGGCGAGGGCATCCCCGGCGCGTGGATCACCGACGGCGCCGAGATCGACCCTGCGATCTTCGCGCGCGCCTCCCGGCTGAGAGCGGTCTCGATGGACATGACCGGCGGCTACGCCAAGAGCGTCCGCGATCACGCGCCGCAGGCCACGATCGTGATCGACAACTACCACGTCGTGCAACTCGCCACCAAAGCGCTGGACGAGGTCCGCCGCGAACACTGGAACGACCTGCGCCACGCCGGCCAGGCCGACGCCGCCAAGCAGTTCAAGCACGACCGCTGGGCGCTCTTGAAGAACCCCGACGAGCTCAACGACCGTCAAGCCACCACCCTCGCCGCGATCCGCGCCGGCGGCGGGGAACTCGCACGCGCGTGGGCGATGAAGGAGATGGTCCGCGCGATCTTCGCCCCCGGCCTCACCGTCGAGGCCGTCAACGAGCTGCTCGACAGGCTCCTCGCCCGCCTCTCACGCTGCCGACTGCGGCCCTTCATCCGCCTGGGCAAAACGATCCGCAAATACCGTGAGGGGATCCTCGCCGCCCGTCGACTGAAGCTCAGCAACGCCAGAGCGGAGGCGCAGAACAACAAGGTGAAACTGATCGTCCGACGCGCCTACGGGTTCCACTCCGCCCAGGCCGCACTCGCGCTCGTTCACCTCACCTGCGGGCCGGTCACACTCACACTCCCACACGAACAAGCATTCGCGTGACCTCACCTACGATCATGCCCGGAGAGCCCGAAAAGCCCAGCGCACTGCTCCCAACCTCCGCCATGCCGCAGTCAGATCGCGCTCCGCCGCTCTTACGCAGCTGCGCGCAGTCGGGCGACTCCTGCTTTCG
>DASWBB010000097.1:0-14909 GCA_036390875.1 Candidatus Dormiibacterota bacterium | reverse complement strand
CGAGCACCGCCGAGAGCCGGCGCGCCGTGGCCTGGTCGCGTCGCGTGAGCGCGGCCACGAGCCGGTCCCGACATCCTTCCATGAGACCCCGCACCACCTGGCGCAGCTCGGCGCCCGCCGCGTAAACACGGTTGAGCTCGTCAAGCGCCTCGGCCGCGCGGCCCTCGAGCACATGGTCGAGCAGCGAGTCGAGCAGGCGTGGGTCGGCGATGCCCAACAGCGAACGCGCTCCATCCAGCGTGATCGGGCCCGCGGCCAGCGGCACCAGCTGATCGAGCAACCCCACCGCATCACGCATCGAACCCTGCGCCGTGCGAGCGATGAGCTGCATCGCATCGGCGTCGACCTTCACCTTCTCCGCGAGCGCGATGTGCGTCAAGCGCGACACGATCTGCTCGTCGCTGTGCCGGCGGAAGATGAAGTGCTGGCAGCGGCCGATCACAGTGAGCGGCATCTTCTGCGCATCGGTCGTGCACATGACGAACACCGCGTGCGGCGGCGGCTCCTCGAGCGTCTTCAGGAGAGCGTTGAAGGCGTCGCCAGTCAGTCCGTGCGCCTCGTCGATGATGTACACCTTGAACGGCCCCCGTGCCGGGGCGAGGTGCACCTTCTCGCGCAGATCGCGAACGTCATCGATGCCCCGATTCGACGCCGCATCGATCTCGATCAGGTCCAGCGCGGTCCCTGCGGTCATCTCGACACACGACTCGCATTGGTTGCACGGCTCGGCCGAATCGCGAGGCCGGCCGGTGCAGTTCAGCGCCTTTGCCAGCAGTCGGGCCGTCGACGTCTTGCCTGTCCCGCGGCTGCCGCTGAACAGGTAAGCGTGCGAAACCCGACCGCCGATGATCGCTCCCTGCAGCGCGCGCGACGCGGCCTCCTGGCCCACCAGGTCGGCGAACGTCTGCGAGCGGTACTTGCGGTAGAGGCTCTGGTACTCAGGCATGAAATCTCAAGTGGTCGCGCACCCCCGCCTCGATCGAAGGCCCCCAGCTCGCACCACGGTTCGCGGCTCCGGCCCGAATGACTGCGGCACCCCCGGGTTCTCTCCTTACCGTTGCTTCCTTCCGGACCTGGCGGGGTTCGGAGACCCGAGCTGCGCAGGTCCCGACCTTCAACGTCGCTTGCCGTGGCCAGGCGTGAGAGCCCAGACCTCAGCGCGGGAATTCGGTCCGGCTAAGGCGGATTGCCGGTGCAGGGGACCGCCAGCACCCCACTTAGCGCGACCGCGTTCAAGTCTACCCTGCCTCGGGAGCCGCAGCCGGGCGGCTCGGCTTCCGCGCCACCCACGCGAGATGGATGAACGTCGCCACCGTGGCGATCGGCAGGACGATCTCGGCGCCAGTGACCACATTGCTCGTGTCCTGGTTGAAAAAGCGAAACAGGCAGATGCCTCCGATCAAGACGATGATCAGCGCCGTCGAGATCTGCCCGCTCACCGTGTGCCGCAGCTCCGGCCGCCGGTGCAGCGAGATCAGCACCAGGCCGCCGACGGCGGGCAGCAGGTAGCGCAGCACGATCACGACCGCGAGCCAGAGCGGGATGACCCCGCTCCCCACGAGCCCGACCGCGACAGCACCGAGCAGCACGCCGTCGACGACTGGATCCAGTCCCCCGCCGAGGGTCGAGTACGACCCGAAGCGGCGCGCGATGGTGCCGTCGACCAGGTCGGTCAGCCCGCCGATCGCCAGCACCACGGCCAGCGGCCCGAGGTGGCCTGGCGACAGCGAATATGCAAGCGCAGGCGCTGCGAGGTACGCCCGCGCCAGCGTCACCTGGTTGGCGATGCCGGGGACGAAGACGCCCGCCACCGCGACGGCCAGGAACCACGCGAAGTAGAGGTCGGCGGCCCCGGGCGGGTTGGCGCCCAGCACCCAGGCCAGGCCGAGTCCGAGGTAAGCGAGCGAGAAGATGAACGACGTCCAGACCGGCCGCACCCGCTCAGGCTAAGGCGAAGGCTTGGGCGACGGCGGCGGCGGCTGGTAAGGCGGCGCCCCCGGCGGCGGGTTGGCGCCGCATGGGTAGGTCGGCTCGCCGACGCCCTTCAGGAAGATCTCGTTGTAGCCGCCGCTGCTGACGTAGCCGCCGTCGTACGCGCACACCATCCGCGTCACCACGCCCGCGGGCTGCGTCCACATCGCCGGCCACGGGTGGTTCGAGTAGTACGCCTCAAGAAAAGGCTTCCACACCGCGGTGCCGACGTTCTCGCCGAACAGCACGCCGGTCGGGCACTGCCAGCCGGAGGGCGGGAAGTTGGTGGCGAGGTACGCGTAGCCCGACTTGCAGTCCGGCCCGGCGTCGATGTGCATCAGCGAGGCTGCCACCGCCAGGTCGGGCGTGTAGCCAAGAAAGATCGAGCCGGTATAGGCCTCTGTCGTGCCCGACTTGCCGGCCACCGGCCGCCCGCCCAGGTCGCCCAGATACAGCTTCACCGGTCCACGCAGGAGGTCCGTCATCAGGTAGCCGAGGTCGGGGCTGATGACCTGGACGCGTGATGCGGTCGGATCGAAGGCCTCCAGCACCGTGCCGTCGGCGTCCACGACCTTCAGCACGGCGCGAGGCGAGATGCGATATCCGCCGTTGTCAAAAGCCGAGTAGGCGGCGAGGTGCTCCGCCATCGAGAGCGGATCGTGGCCGAGCGTCGTGGCCACGCCGTCGGGATTCTCGATATTCGCCGTGACCCCGAGCTGGTGCATGAACGTCGTGACCTGGGCGCCGCCGACCTTCTGGTAGGTCCACAGCGCAGGCAGGTTGCGCGACTGCGCCAGCGCGGTGCGCAGCGAGATGTAGCCCTCGTGCTTCGTGTCCCAGTCGTTGAACGTGATTCCGCCGATGACCCCCGTCTGGTCGTTGAGAAGCGACGCCGGCGTGACGAGGCCCGCCTGCAGCGCGGCGCCGTACGTGTACACCTTGAATGACGACCCCACTCCCCGCCATCCCAGCGGGTCGACGCCGGTGAGGTTGATCTGGCCGCGGATCGCGGCGTTGGTGTAGTCGGCGCTCCCGACCATGGCGAGGATCTCGCCGTCGCTCGGGTTCATGACCAGCATCGCCCCTGTGTTCACGCCGCGCTTCGCGTAAGTGGCCACGCCTGACTTGACCCATTTATCGGCGAGCGCCTGCGTCGTGAGGTCGAGCGTGGTGTAGATCATCAGCCCGCCTTCGTACAGGGCGCGCGTGCCGTAGCGCTGCGAGATGTACTGCTCGACATAGTCGACGAAGTGCGCGGTCAGCGGGTTGTGCGAGGTGGGCACCGCCTTGTGCGCCGCGATCATCTTGTCGATCAGGTTGCTGTTGTAGGCGGCGTGTGCCGCCGCCGAGCTCACATCGCCCACCGTGACCATGCCGTCGAGCACCTCGAGCCAACGCTCCTTCGCCGCGGCCAGCTGGTCGGGCGTTCCGAAGGGGTCGTAGTCCGCGGGCGCCTGCGGCAGGCCGGCGAGAAAGCTCGCCTGGGCCAGGTTCAGGTCGCTCGCGTGAACCTGGAAGTAAGTCTCGGCCGCGGCCTCCGCGCCGTAAGCGCCGTTGCCGTAGTTGATGCTGTTGAGGTAGAGCTCGAGGATCTGCGACTTCGAGTAACGGCGCTCCATCTCCTCCGCCAGCACGAGCTCGTGGAACTTACGGCTGATGGTTCTCGATTGCGCCTCTTGGGTGTCGAGAACGTCGTTCTTGACGACCTGCTCCGTGATCGTCGAGCCGCCGAGCGTGGATGTGTGATGCGTGAGGTCGTAGCCGATCGCGATCGCAAGCCGTCGATAGTCGACGCCGTTGTTGGCGTAAAAGGAACGGTCCTCGGTGTCGATGGTCGCGCGCTGGAGCTGGTTGCTGATCTTGCCCAGCGGGACCACCGTCCGGTTCTGGTGATACAACGCCTCGATCAGGTTGCCGTTGCGGTCGAGGATGCGGCTCGTTTGCGTGAGCTTCGACGTCTGCAGCTGGGCGATCGTGGGCAGGTCTCCCGCGAAGTAGTCGACCGCGGCGATCGCGGTCACCGTGCCCAGGAGGCCGACCGCGCTGATCGCGAGCAGCGCGACCAGGGCAGTGCGCGCGAGCCATCCGCGGGAAACGCGCCGGCCGCGCCGGCTACGTCGTGCGCTTGGACGCGTGCGGCTTCGGTGCTTCAGCGATCCCGCTGATGCGCCGCGCCGCGCGGCACGGCGGCGACGGTATGTGCCCGCCAGGGAACGACCTCCAGGACGTTTGGTGTGACGAAAGCTGCGACCGGTGCGGCGAGTCTAGCAGGAGGGTCAGCGAAGGCCGAGCGCTTCGGCCCCCTGGTCGGCCAGGCTGAAGATCGGGTATGCGAACACGCCGTAGCCTGCGAGCACTGCGCACAACGCGACCGCGCCGCCCGTCGACAGGCGGGTCAGCACCGGCAGCCTCGCACCTGCGGTCCGGCGGCTTTCGTCCGGTGGGCTCTGAAGATAGATCGCGCGCACGGTGCCGACCGCCGCCGCCATGCTCATCACCGCGCCCAGCAGCCCCAACGCCAGGAGCCAGAGCGCGCCGCTCGCGGCGAGCGCCGAGGCGACCGCGAACTCACCGAAAAAACCGCCCAGCGGCGGAGCGCCGGCCAGGGACAGGAAGGCCAGGGCGATGCCCGCCGCGCGCGCGGGCCTCAGCAGTCCCATTCCGGCGAGGGCGAACTCACCCGCGTCCGCGCCCGCCATCGCTGAAGGACCGGCAGTGGCCGCGACCGCAAACGCGCCCAGCAGGAACAGCGACGCCCCCAGCCCGGTGCGGTAGTGCGTGGCCAGGCCGGCCGCGATCCAGCCCACCTGTCCCGCGGCCAGGTAGGCGAGGCGGGCGCGAGGAGATCTCGTCGCCAGGGCGGCGGCGCCGCCGCCGACCATCGCCACCGCGGCGGCAACCATCAGATAAGGAGAGAGCACGGCCGGTAGCGGGAGCAGCGCCGCCGAGATCTTGAACGCGACGACCAGGGCGGCCGCGGCGACGAGGCCGATGACGATCCCCGCCCCCAGTGGCGACGCCCCCAAACCGACGGGCAACCGCGCGAACTCGAACGGCGGCAGACCTGCACGGATGGCCAGTCCGCCGAGGAGCAGCATGACCGGGATCGCGAGCGGCAAGGTTGGGTTCACCGAGGCGGCCGCGCGCCGCACCGCCAGCAGGTCGGCCGAACCGGTGGTGGCATAGACGAAGGCCAACCCGACCAGGACCAGCGCGCTCGCGACGCCGCCCGCGACCAGGAGTCGAAGGCCAAGGTCCGTCCGCCGGACCGACACCAGGACGACGCCCGCCGCGGCCGTCAGCTCGAGTCCGGCCCACAAGCCCACGAAGTCGCCCGCCGACGCGATGACCATGACCCCGAACGCGGCGAGCAAGATCATCGCCATGCCGATCACCGGCGCGCCTTCGTCCGACCAATCGGTGACGGCGATCGCAAGCCCGGCCGCCAGCAAGACCGCCGCCTTCGCGAACAGCGCGAACCGGTCCTGAACGAGCGCACCTCCGAACTGGCTCGTCAGCGTCGACCCCGCCCACAGCTCGACCCCCAGGGCGGCCGCCACCACGACCGTGGCCGCGAGCGGAGCCCACCTCCGCGATCGCCTCGGCGCTCGGCCGAGGAGCACGAGCACGAGCGCGGCCGCCATCACGAGGGCCTCCGGAACCAGGACGTAGTTGCTCATTGGGTCGCGGCCGGGTTGGGCGGAACGTAAGGCGCCGTGATGTCGCTGATGCCGGCGCCCATGATGTTGATCAGGCCGGGATCGAAGATCGGCTGTTCGGTCCCGGGCAGCTTGGGGCCGCCTGGGAACAGGCCGACCCACAAGAGGGCGCCGGCCATCACGCCGAGGTACCAGGTCTCGCCCAGCGACGCGTCCGACACCGCCGGAGCATCGTGGTTGGGCTCGCCGAACAGGACGCGGTGCGTGATCACCGCCACGGACACCGCGGTCAGCACAAGGCCCGCAGCCACGGCAAACGCCCACACCGGCTGGGTCTTGAAGGAGCCGAACAGGATCATCGCCTCCGCCGGAAAAGACGCCATGAGCGGCACGCCGAGGAGCGCCAGCGTCGCGATCACGAACACCCAGGTGAGGATCGGCATCCGCGGCGCGAGTCCGCTCAAGAGCGGAAGGCTGCGCGTCTGTGCGCGATCGGTGAGCGTCCAGGCGGTGGCCACGATGAGCGCGGCCGCCAGTCCTCCTGTGAAGAGCGAGAGCACGCCGCCCGCGATGGACAGCGGGGTCAGCGCCGCGAGTCCAAAGACCGTGATCCCGCCGGGCACCATCGCCAGGTGCGCTGCGGCCGATCGCAGGTCGACCGAGCGGAGCGCCACCAGGGCCGCATAGCCGATCGAAATCGCGGCGAGGACGGCGATGAACGGGGCCAGCAGTCGGGACGCGTCCGCATCCGAAGCGACCAGCGCCCGCAGCAGCAGATATGCGCCCAGTCTGGACGCGCTGCCGGCGATCACGACCGAGACACCGAGCGGCGAGTCCGAGTACACGTCGCGCACCCAGCCGTGCAGCGGGAACAGCGGGAGCCGTGTCGCGGCGGCGACGATCAGCGCCACCCCGACCGCCAGCTGCACTCGAGGCGTCAGCGTCGCTTTCAGCAGCACGTCCATGTCGAAGCTGCTCCCGCCACTGGCCGCGTACATGGTCATGGTCCCAATCACCAGCGCCGCGGTCCCAAGGCCCCAATAGCCCACCAGCCTCCAGGCGGCGGCCTCGCGCCGAGGTCCTCCCCATCCGAGCACCAGCAGCGCGGCCGGGACCACGGCGGCGCCCCAGAAAAGGGCCAGCACGAACATGTCGTGGGCGGCGATGGCGCCGTTCACGGAAGCCTGCAAGAGGAGCAGGAGCGTGAAGTACGACCGTACGCGTTCGCGCACACCCCAGGACGCGAGCACGGAGGTGATGCCGATGATGCCGGAGAGAACCATCATCGTCATGCCCGCCCCGTCCACGCCGAGGTGATAGTTCACGCCGATCGAGGCGAGCCACGGCAGCTTCTCCTCGTACTGCATGCCCGGCAGGAAGGTCTGGAACTGGTTGTAGGCGATGAAGAGGATGAAGACGATTCCGAGGTTCGTGAAGAACGCGATCTGCTTCATCAGCGTGTCGTAGCGACCGCGCGGGTTGGGGATGAAGTTCATCGCGATCGCAACCGCGACCGGTACCCAGATCGACAGGCTGAGGATCAGCGGGGACGTGAAGATTCCGGCGCCCGGCACGGCCACCGGCGTTGGCGAAGCGAGCGCGATCCCGGCGAGGATCATCTGAACAACCCGGGCGAAAGCAGTGCGACTGCGATCGCCAACCCGGCCGCGAGCGCGACGAGGAGCGGCACGGCCGGCTCGCGCGTAGCGGCGAGCGCCAGGCGCCCGGAGGCGGCGGCCGCCCGGGCCAGGTCGCCATCACCCTGCGGGATCCAGTCGCTCACGACCACCGTGATCGCCCCCACCGGTTCGGAGAGGAAACGCGCATACGCGGCTGCGCCGCCTTTGAGCAAGCGGTCCAGCCCTCGCCCCACCCAGGCCGATGCCCGGTGGGCGCCGTCTTTGTCGGCCCCGTACGCGATGACCACCACGACGACTCCAATCACCGCCACAGCCGCCCATAGGACCAGGCCTGTGGCCGGCGCCGCATTGTGCTTATGACCGTCGAGGTAGCCGACCCAACCGGGAAACAGGGAGGCTACCGTCAACGCTGCGCCCGCGAGCGTGAGCCAGTAGGGCCATGACAGCGATGCGGGCGGGGCCTCGCGAACGCGGTCGGGCTCGAAGGCGCGACGCCTGCGGAGCGGGCCTATGGCGATGCCGAACGGGACTCTGATGGCCGCGATCGACACCAGGAGCACGGCCTCGCCCAAAGCCAGTCCAAACCGCGACCGCGACCCGACTGACAGCGCGACGGCACCGGCGCCACTGAGCGCGATCACCAGCGCTGACAGCAGCAGCGCCGTGGTGCTGACGCGCATGCGGCGCCACCCATCGCCCATCTCCGCCATGTCATCGGTCCGCATCGCGGCGACGATGGCTGACACGGCAAGCGTCGCGGCGGCCCGCGCCGGCGCAGCCGCGAGCACGCACGCGACCCCCACCACCGCATATGTGGTGATGGACGTCTGGTACGCGTGGACGACGAGCGCAGCGCCAACCGCCGCCACCCCCGAACCCGCCAGCACCAGCGCCCGGCGTGGCTCGTTGCCGAAAAGCGTCAGCAGTGGAGCCACGACGGCCGCCACCGCGCACGCATAGACGAGGCCGAGCATGGTCGTGGCGTTGGACGCGGCGATGATCGGCATGAATCGGTACAGGATCACGATCGCGACGACCGACCACACGGACTGCGCCAGTGCGCTGGCGACGGGAGGCGCGGTCGTCGCAGTGCGCGACAACCAGAGGCTCAGCGGCCACAGGCCCAGCCGCCCGGTCACCCCGATGAAAAGCAGGATCGCGGCCCCGACCATGGACTTGACGCCGACGCCGAGGGTGGTGTGGAGAATTGGCAGCAGGTTGGAGATGTTGTTCACGCCGAAGTGGGAGTACAGCACGGCGACGCCGGACAGAAGACTCAGGTCGAAAGCGAAGGGAAGCACAAGCGCGATGCGCGCGCTTCGCGACGACTCCATCGAGCCCCAGCGGTGCGCCAGCAGCAGGTACGTGGCGGCGCCGGCCAGCCCCCAGAAGGCAAACAGCTCGGCGAGGTCGTAGCTGACCAGGGTCGCGACGGCGGCAAACAGCAGCACGCTCACCAGTGCGTAGAAGCGCGCACCGCCAGGTTCGGATCTCCCCATGATGCGATGCCACGCGATCCCGCCGATCACACAGATCTCGACCACGAGCAGCGCTACCGAAGTGAGGCGATCGACCTGAAGGATGATGTCGATGCTGAAGCTCTGGAAATTCGTCGGACCGGTGAAGGCGACCGGGACGCTCAGGTAGGGAAAGGTGGTCGAGAACGGCGTCGACCTTCGCGTCAGGCCCCATGCGACGAGCAACGAGAGCGCGAAAGTCACGACCGCGCCGAACATCGCCATGTTGGCCGCCGAGCGGCGGGTGCGGACGCTGGTCGCGGCCAGCGCGAAAGCCAACAGCGGCACGAGCACCATGACCGGCACTGCCCACGGCAGGGTCGTCGACGGATCGAAGTTGAAGCGAGACGCGGCGGCACGCGCACCCGAAGCCGCGCCCGAGGCAGCGCTCAGGAAGTCGCCGATGGCGACCAGAAGGCTCAGCGAGAGCTCTCCCGGCCGGCGAGTCCGACTCCGAGGCCGACGGCGGCGAGCGCCGCGATCGCGAGCAGGACCGCGACTTCTTGACCGAGGGCGGGCGCGCCGGAGACAGCGCCGAATCGCGCCACGCCCACGAACGCGACGCCTGCCCCGGCAAACATCACCGGCAGCCCGGTCAGGGCGGCCGTCAGCTCACGCT
This sequence comes from Candidatus Dormiibacterota bacterium, assembly GCA_036390875.1. Taxonomy (GTDB): domain Bacteria; phylum Chloroflexota; class Dormibacteria; order Dormibacterales; family Dormibacteraceae; genus UBA10449. The sequence continues at coordinate 5,503 of DASWBB010000097.1, read as the reverse complement.
TCCATGCGGCGATGAAGGCCCCGAGCGCCGTCAAGCCCGCTGCGACGAACAGGACCGAGACCAGCGTCACGCTCATCGCCTGGCCTCTCGTTCGTCTCGGGGCCGTTCCCGACGCCACGCGATGGCGGCTCCGACCAGTGCGACCAGCACTACGCCGGCGACGGCTTCGGTGGCCAGGGCGTCGCGGGCGAACAGCAAGCGCGCCACGGAAACGCTGTTCAAGGGACCTCCGTAAAAGGTCGCGTGCGCGAAGCGGCCGCGAAACGCCGCATAGGCCAGCACCACGAGCAGGAGCGCAGCCCCCACCCCGCCGATCTGGCGCCAGAGGCCGGCCGCCCCCGGCTCGACGGTCCGGTAATCGGGCCGCGCCACCAGCAACGCGCAGCCGGTGTAGCAGACGAGCACCACGACGGCCGCAAAGCCGGCTGACAGCGACGCGTAGATGCCGGCAGCGCCAAGCCCGACCGCGCCGAGCGCGAGGGCGCGGTGCCAGTGCCCGTGCAGGAAAGCGAGGAGGATGCCGCCAACTCCGGCTAGTGCGGCGGACACGTAGAAGCCGATCGCGTGGAGGGAGTCCAAGTCGGAGCGCGCTACTCGACGGAGGCGCTGCTGACAGCGCGCCAAGCGTAGAGGAGGCCAGTCCCTGCGATACCGACCAAACCGGCGGCGGCCGCGAGCCCGCCGGGGGTGTATTTAAGGCTGGTCAGGGCATAGCCGTAGGCGGCCAGGAGCCCGAGCAGCGGCACAGCGAGCAGGAGCGCCGCCATCCGCGGTGCCTCGATCCGGCGCAGTCGCCTCGAAAGCGGAGCCACTGCGGCAGTATCGCAGAGCCGGGAGCCGCGTCATTCAGACGCGGTCGAGCACAGCCTTCAGCTGGGGGATCGAGATGTTACCGCCGGTCAGAATCAGAGCCACGCGCTTGCCTGCCAGCCGATCCTTGAGCGCCAGTGCCGCCGCCAGAGGCGATGCGCCGGCTCCTTCCACCAGGATTCGGTTGCGCTCGAGCAGAAATCGAACCGCGGCCGAGATCGCCTCCTCGGAGACGAGGACGAAGTCGTCGAGCAGCCGGCGGAGGATTCGCTGTGGCAGCTCGAACGGAGTTCGGGTGGCCAGGCCTTCAGCCCACGTGCTCGTTGTCGACTCGACCGGCTTGCCGGCGCGCCATGAGAGGTAGGCCGACGGCGCCTTCTCCGCCTGAACCCCGATGACTGTGATCTCCGGGTTCACCGCCTTCGCCACGATGGAGGCGCCGGCCGCGCCGCTGCCGCCTCCGATTGGGACGATGATGACCTCGATGTCCGGCTCTTCGCTCAGGATTTCGAGCGTGTGCGTACCGACGCCGGCAATCAGCAGCGGCTCGTCTCCTGAGTGGATGTACCGGTAGCCCTCAGCGGCCGCAAGCTGCTCGCACGCCAGACGCGCCTCATCGAAGTCCGCACCGACCAGCTTCACAATCGCGCCCAGCTCCTTCATCGCCTCGACCTTGGCCACGTTTGAGTTCTCGGGCGCGCAGATGACGGCCTTGACGCCAAAGAGCCTGGCTGCAAACGCGACCGACTGACCGTGGTTTCCGGTCGAGGCGGCGATCACGCCGGCTTTGCGCTCTTGAGGGTTGAGCTGAGACACGAGGTTGACGCCGCCTCGGACCTTGAACGCGCCGGTCGGAAGATGGAACTCGTTCTTCAGGTAGACATCAGCGCCCACGAGTTCGCTCACGGCAGGTGACCGACGGAGGGGCGTGGGCGCGAGGTGAGGTCGAATGCGCACCGCCGCAGCCAGTACATCCGGAAAAGTCGGCTCGACCAGCGCGGTCACGATTGACATCATGAGGCAGCCCGTTCGCCTGAGACCTCCTGGACCTGATCAGGACCCATCGCCCCTTGATGGCGTAGCGTGGCAATGTGAGCCGGGAAGTCGAGGAGTTGAACCGGCGCCTACTGCGCGCCCGCGATGCCATGGACCGCGCCTACGCCGAGCCGCTCGACGTTCGCGCCGTGGCCGCGGTGGCTCACATCTCCGAGGCGCACTTCATTCGCAGCTTCCGCGCGGTCTTCGGAGAGACGCCGCACCGTTACCTGCAGCGGCGGCGGGTCGAGCGCTCGATGTTCCTGCTGCGCGAGACAGACCGCAGCGTCACCGACATCTGCTTCGACGTCGGCTTCACCAGCCGGGGGACCTTCAGCCGAACGTTCCGGGAGATCGTCGGCGAGGCGCCGTCGGACTACCGCGCGGGGCATGAGCCGATGGTGATGCCGGCCTGCTTCCAGATGGCGTCCACGCGGCCGGTGGGGGCGGCGGGGGCGGCGGGGGCGGCGATGCAATCGAGCAGTTTTGGAGACGCCTTGGCGGCGGAAGCTCCCTAGCATCAGGGCCGTCGCCATCAAATCTCGCTGAGGAGAAAACCACCAATGATCAATAAGCTGAGCGTGACCTCCGTCTGGGTCCTCGACAAGGACGAGGCTCTCGACTTCTACGTCAACAAGCTCGGGCTGGAGAAGGGCCAGGACTTCAAGCAGGGTTCCTACCGCTGGCTGACGGTGCGCGTCCCCGGCGACCCCGGCATCGACATCTCACTGGAGCAACCGGGTCCGCCGGTGCAGGACGAAGGCACCGCCGCCCAGCTGCGCGAGCTGATCAGCAAGGGCGCGATGGGCGGCCTGGTCTTCGTAACGGACGACGTCCGGGGTCTGTATGAGACTCTCAAGAAGCGCGGTGTCACCGACTTCACCCAGGTGCCGACCGACAACTTCTACGGCACCGACATGGGCATCCGCGACCCCTTCGGCAACGCCATCCGGATCCTCCAGCCGAAGAAGGCCGCGCAGAAGGTGAAGGCCTGACCGCGCCTGCCGTCTAGAGTCTCAGGTCGACTCCTCCTCCAGGAAAGCGGGAGTGACGTCAGCCAACACTCAGCAAAGGTCAGCAAGGTGCTGCGCGACGGAATCCGCGTGCGCCAGACGCGCCGCCGCGCCCTCGCGCATGAGTGCGGCCACAGACGGGGCGAGAGCTGCGCGCAGCGCCGAAGGCTCCGCCGCGCTGACGTGGGCAGACCTGAATCGAGCGAGGGTCTCAGCGGAAAGGTCGTCGTAACCGCGCGCCTGCACCGCGGGCAGCCCCTGTCGAATGCATGCCAGCGAGAGTGCGTGGTCGCGCACGGCGCCGACATAATGCTCGGCCTGCCACACACGCCGGCGTTCGATGCACGCGCGCGCGTGCAGCGCATAAATGACACCCCACCCGAAGACGTCTCCGGCGATCGCCGGCGTTGGAATCATGAGGTCCCCCGCGGCCGCCGGGGTGGCAGCCTCGAGCTCGCCCTCTGCTGTTTTGCCGAACAGAAGCCGAAACCGTGGCCCGGCTGGACGAAAAAGAGTCGCCGGCGTCATTGAGAGGTCGCACTGAAGTTGATGCGGCAACAGAAACACGCGGTAGGTGGTCGGACTACGCTCGAGGTCTACAAGGTGCACCGCGTCGAGCTCATCGACAAGCGCGCGCTTCCAATCATCGAGCACGACGCTGACGGACGCCCCGTCGGCTATGCCGAAGGTCAGGTCCAGGTCCGAGAAGCGGTCGCCCTCGTCAACAGCGAGCGAGCCCACGGCGGCTCCGGCAACGACGCGCTCATCCTCCTCCGCGAGTCGCAGCAGGCGGTCGCGGAGAGCCGCGCGCTCCTCAACAGTGAACACGAGGCGCAATCCTACGAACAAGAGGCCACGCGGTGAGCTTGTCCGGGACCAAGTCCCTGACCAAGCCCTCAGGTCGCGGCCGTCTCCGGGTATTCATCCTTCCGCCACGCGCGGGGCTCGGCCGCCTGTTGTTTCGGCGTGCGCTCGAGCAGGAAGTTGAAGTAGGGCGCGACGAACGGGTCAGGTGCCGACACCGTGTATGTGTGGTAGACGGTGCTGTTCTCGCGGGCGAAGGCGATCCAGCTCGGGTTTTCGCGCAGCCCGTCCTTGAGCTCTGCCCCGATCTGGCCAGACCACTCCTGGAGCCAGGCAGGGGGATTGTCGATCATGTCCTTGATCTCGGGGATCGTTTGCGCCTGCTCCTCTCTCAGCGCGAGGCCGTAGTCGAAGGCGAAGTCGGTGTTGAAGGTCGAGACGTATGGAAACTGCCAGCCCATCCGTTTCTTGTAAGCGGTCAGCCGCTCGATCGGCGCCCGCGAAAAACAGATCAGCGTCACATCGCGGTGGTTCAGGTGGACGAGCGAGCCGTCTAGCCCGTCGCACACGCTGGTGCAGCCGGGACATGCGCCGAGCGTGTAGTCGGGGCCGAACATGATGTTGTAGGCGAGCAATTGTGAGCGCCCGTCGAAGAGCTCGGCGAGTGTCTTCTTGCCGTCCGCCGTGTCGAACTCGTACCTCTTCTCGACCGGGACCCAGGGCAGCTCGAAACGCTTCCTCTTGATCTCGTCGTTTCGCTCCGCGTGCTCGGACTCGAGCTTGGCGAGCTGGTCTCGGGCTGCCTGCCATTCTTCGCGGGTTCCAATTTTGTGCGCGGGCATCTCGATTACCTCCTGTCGCAGCGTTCCGGCGCGCCCCGAAGCCGGCCGTCGGACCTAAAGCTACAGGGATCTTTGGACTGCGATGGTGGGCAGAAAAAAGGCCGGGCTGCGACCTGACAGATGGATGCTGGAAGCCGCGGTGCGCTACGCCGGCGCGGGCGGTCCGAACCAGGTGGTCATGGCTTCGCGCAATCCGGTGTCGGTGCCATCTCCCACCCAGGCGACGTACCCGTCCGGCCGAATCAGAACGGCGGCGGGGGCGGTGACCGCCCCAAGGACCGGAAGCTCCCACGGGCCGCCATATTCAGCATCGATCAGCTGGACCCGGTCGGTCCAAGGTGTGATGTCGAGGACGCGGTTCCGATCGAGGTTGAGCAGCACCGGCCTGGCGCTGCGCAGGAGCTCATAGACGCGGAGCGGGCCATCGGCGGTCGCAATGTCCAGATCGGGCATGCGTCGTCCGAGCAGGGGATGTCCTGGTCCGAGGTCGTAGTGGATGTCGAGACCAGACATCATCGCGGCGATCCGCTTGCGCGGCTCGTCCATGCTGAGCAGCTCGGTCATGGTGTTGCGCAGGGCCTCGTGGCGGTCGCCGGGGGTGGTCAGTGCGACCTGGGCCATGGTGTTCTGTAACACTCGGGCGCCGACCGGATGCCGTTCGTCGTGGTAGGTGTCAAGCAGGCTCTGGGGTGATGTCCTTTTGACCACCTGGGCCAGCTTCCACCCCAGGTTCACGGCATCCTGGACACCGGTGTTGAGACCTTGACCACCGAGCGGGGCATGCACATGTGCTGCATCACCCGCCAGAAGGATGCGTCCGTTGCGATACGAGGTCGCCTGCCGCGTGTTGTCCGTAAAACGGGAAGCCGAGCTCAAGCTGTGCACGCCATAGTCCGTCCCGTCGGCCGCGATGAGTACCTCGCTGACGTCCTGCAGAGTGGGCTCGCTGGTGTGCTCGACCTGGCGTTCGGCCAGGACGACCCGAATCCGATCCCCGCC
>DASWBB010000096.1:0-3775 GCA_036390875.1 Candidatus Dormiibacterota bacterium | reverse complement strand
CTCATGACATGACCGGCGCGCCGGAGTTCCTTGCCACCGCGATCCATTACGGCGGCTGGAAGTGGGCGGGCGATTTCACGCTGATCGACCTGATCGCCGCATCGACGAACGCGCTGAACGGCGCGCTGCTCGCCCGGCGGCCCGACCACTACCGCAACTTCACCGTCGTCGGGGTGCTGCTCATGGCGCTGCTCGGCGGCCTGGGCGGCGGGATCACCCGCGACGTACTGCTGAACAAGATCCCGGGCGCGCTGACCAACCCCGCGTACATCACCTTGTGCCTGATCGCCGGGATCATCGGGTACCGGCTGGCATTCGCCAAGGGGCAGCTGTTCCGTGAGGGCCTGTTCCAGTTCATGACGTCGTTCTCGCTGCCCTGGTACGCGATCGCCGGGGCGCAGGCCGCCGCCACCGCCGGGCTGCCCGTCCTCGGCATCCTGCTGATCGCGGTCATCGGGCCCACCGCCGGCCGCTACTACATCGACGTCACCTGCGGGGTGCCGCCGAAGCAGTTCATCCGCGGCGAGTGGTTCGTAACCATCGCGCTGCTGACCGGGGCGGTCTGGATCGCCTGTGACGCAGCAGGGCTGGGGACCTGGGGGTCGGCCGGGATCTCCTTCACCGTCGGGTTCACCGTGCGCCTCATCGCCTTGTACCGGGGCTGGGAGGAGCCGCTAGCCAGGGAGCCAGCCGGCGTCTACCAGCACTCCGACGGGCGCCCGCTGCTCGGCCGCAAGCTGGCAGGCAAGTCGGTGCGGGAGATGAAGGACCTGGGTCTCGCGATGCATGACCCGCCAGGACAGGAAGGGGCGTAGGCCGGCATGGCCGATCAGGTCGCCGCCAGCACCACGGTGCAAGACATCAGCGCAGGCCCATCCGGATCCCCGCAGACCGGGACCGGCTCCGGCCCGGCGACCGTAGCGTCCGGGGCGGGCGCACCTTCGTGAGCACCTTGCTGGCCGGCCCGCCCTTCCCGCCTCAACGCTGCTGCGCATCGCTGACGCGACGGGCCTGGGGGCGGGCCTTGACCCGGAGACCGCTGTGGGCCCTCGGGCGGGAAAGCGCGGGGCAAGGGCAGGCCTGCCCCGCCGGATGCGCGGCCTACCAGTAAGGGCCCCGCGTAACCGCTCAAGATCACCATTCAAGATCACCACATCGGAAGTCTCCACGGTTCGAGGGGACTGCCGGTCAGGCACGGTCCAGGCATGTTCAGCGGGGTAAGACGCAGTCGGCCAACGACACCCTCGCACACGCTATGAGCCGCCCTGAAAGAAGGCCGACCGTTATGACCAAGGACGAACGGCCTGAGAGCTCCCACGGGGAAGATGGTCGATGAGTGAAACGGCCGCGGTGAAAGGTCCTCCAGTCGGCGCCACAGCCTCAACGGCTCCAGAACGCGGCAAGCTGGTCCTCATCTCGCTGATCCTGGTCGCGGGCGTCGCGAACCTGAACCTCTCGGTCGCAAACGTGGCACTGCCGGACATCGGCAAGTCGTTCGACGCGTCGCAGACGGCGCTGGACCTGATCGCCGTCGGCTATTCGCTCGGACTCGCTGCTTCCGTCCTCTGGTTCGGGGCGCTGGGCGACCGGTACGGGCGCAAGCGGATGATCGTCCTGGGCATGTCGCTGACGATTCCGGCGTGCCTGCTCGCCGGCTTCGCGTGGTCGGCTCCGGTGCTCTTCGCGGCGCGCGTGCTGGGTGGGCTGGCGGCGGGCATGGCGTATCCGACAACGCTGGCGCTGATCACCGCGTTGTGGTCGGGCCCTGCGCGGACGAAGTCGATCGCCCTCTGGTCTGCCCTCGGCGAGGGGATCGCGCTGCTCGGACCGCTCATCTCCGGGGCCCTGCTCGAGTACTTCGACTGGAGCTCGGTGTTCCTCGTCACGCTGCCGCTCGTCGCGATCGCCCTGCCGATGGCGATCCTCTTCGTCCCGAGTCACGTCAACGAGGCGACCGAGCCGGTCGACAACCTCGGCGGCGTTCTCTCCGCCGTGCTCGTCGGCGGCTTGATCGTCGCGATCAACTTCCTGCCGGTGCCGAACGAAAAGACGCTCGCCCTGGTGCTGCTCGGAGTCGCGGCCCTGGCGGCCGTCCTGTTCGTCCTCCGCCAGCGCCGCGCGAAGAACCCGCTTTACGACCTGCACGTGGCGGCACGCCCGACCCTTCTGGGTGGCCGCCTGCGCGGGGATCATCGTCTTCGGCTCGCTCATGGGCGCCGCCTACATCAGCCAGCAGTACCTGTAGAACGTGGTCGGCTATTCGACGATCGATGCCGGCGCCGCGATCCTCCCCGCGGGCATCTTCATGGTCCTCGTTGCGCCGCGCTCGGCCAAGCTGGTGCACTCGCACGGATCCCGCCGGACGCTTCTCATCGGACAGTCTCTGCTCTTCCTGGCTTTCCTGGCCATGTTTCTGTTCTGGAAGGAGAACATCTCGTACTGGGAGGTCGCCATCCCGTACGTGCTCCTGGGGATCGGGATAGGCCTCGCGGGTACGCCGTCCTCGAACTCGCTCACGGGCTCGGTGCCGGTGACTCGGGTCGGGATGGCGTCGGGAACGGCCGACCTGCAGCGCGACCTCGGCGGGGCGCTGATGACCTCGATCTTCGGCGCGCTCCTCACCGCCGGGTTCGCGTCAGCGATGGGGACGGCGATCGCCGAGTCGGGCAAGCACGTCTCCAACAGCGCGCAGAGCCAGCTCCAGCTTTCCTACTCGAGCGGGTTCGACGACGACGACGGGTTCGGCTTCATCCGCGGCGCCCTCGCGGGGGCAGTCCGACGCGGCGGTGTGTGGTCGGCGGATCGTCTGGGGCAAGTCCGCGCAAGAGGTCGCGGCGAAAGCTACGTCGTCGCGCCCAAATGTGGCTGGCCGTTTTTCGCTCCTGACAGAGGCACTTCTCGACCTGAAGGCTCCATAAAGGGCTCCATACCCACCGCACGTTGTGGACCGTGCAAGTGCACGCGAACGAAGAAGCTCCGCTTTGCGGGGCTTTTGCAGACGCTTGATTCCGCCGTTTCCGGGGTTTTCCGAATTGCCACCGGTTGCCACTGGTTGCGCCCGCTCGGCTCCATAAGCGCTCCATCCTCGCGGCGCGAATGCTTCGCGGGAGGAGCGATCCGGTGTCCCAAACGTTCCTGGTTGGGGCCCGGAACCTTGGCTTGAGCGAGTCCGGCTAGGCAAGGACCGGCGTCGGGTGCTGCAGGATCGGCCGCCCGTCGCGGCGTCTACGGCTCTTCACCCGGGGGAAATCGCGCGACGGGGGAGGATATCGCACGACAGGGAGGATAACGTCGACCCCAATATTCGCGAGACCGGGAGGGCGTGAGCATGAGCGGTAGCGACGCGGCCCAACAGCCGTCAACCCTGTTCCGGAGCGTTCGCGTCTTTGACGGCGGCAGCGGGTCGCTGTCGGAGCCGATGGACGTGCTCGTTCGCGGCACGACGATCGAGAGCATCTCGCCTCCCTCGAATGCCCGAACCGACGAGGTGGGCACCGTGGTGCTCGACGGCGGCGGGCGCGCGCTGATGCCGGGCCTGATCGACGCGCACTGGCACACATTCCTCGCGACATTGCCGGTTGCGGTCTTCCTCAGCGCGGATGTGGGCTACCTGAACCAGGTCGCAGCGCGCGATGCGGAGCGAACGCTGATGCGCGGCTTCACCACCGTCCGGGACGTGGGAGGGCCGTGCTTCGGGCTCAAGCGCGCGATCGACGAGGGGATCGTCGCGGGGCCGCGTATCTACCCATCCGGCGCGTTGATCTCGCAGACGAGC
>DASWBB010000095.1:0-32165 GCA_036390875.1 Candidatus Dormiibacterota bacterium | reverse complement strand
AGGCATGGACGAGGAACGCGGCCTTGGCCTGGTCGGCTTCGACCAGCGTCACCTCGAGGTCGGGCCGGGCGATCTTGATCGGGATGCCCGGCAGACCCGCGCCTGACCCGACGTCGACCAGGCGGTGCGCATCGCCGAGGTGTCCGAGAAGGACCAGGCCATCGTCGACGAGCGCCCGGTCCGGGCGCGCCATGAGACCAGGCCAGGCGGCAATCAATCGAACGAGCTGATCCAGCTTAGAATCGTCCATGAGATGCCCATCTACGAGTATCGGTGTGAGAGCTGCTCCGGGAAGTTCGAAGTCCTGACCAGGTTTGCGGAACGGGACACCGCCCAGATCTGCCCGGCCTGCGAGTCGACCAAGACCAGGGTGTTGGTTTCGAGCTTCGCGGTGGCGGGCGGCGAACCGTCCTCGGCAGCCGATTTCGGGACCGAGCAGGGCGGCGGTGGCTGCTGCGGAGGCGCGTGCGGCTCCTGCGGCTCCGGACCCAACTAGCGACCTAAATTTGCTCTTCCCGGTCACGTACCGGGTCAATGCCGCCGGCCACATCGAGGTGGGCGGATGCGACCTGGTCGAGCTCGCGCGCAAGCACGGCACTCCTCTGTACGTGTACGACGAGGCCACGGTTCGCCAGCGCGCGTCCGAATACGTGGCCGCCATGGGCACGGCCGGCCAGGTGCTCTACTCGGCCAAGGCTTTCGCGTCGCCGCGATTCCTCCGCATCGTCGAGGAGGAGGGCCTCGGGCTGGATGTCGTGTCGGCGGGAGAGCTCAACCTCGCGGTGAGGTCGGGTTTGAAACGCGACCACATCCACTTCCTGGGCAACAACAAGAGCCGCGAAGACCTCGAGGCCGCCTATCGCGCGGGAGCCACGATCGTCATCGACGGCGCGTACGAGTTCGAGCTTCTTCGCGATGTCGTGCCCGAGGGCAAGCGGACGCCGGTCATGCTGCGCATCTCGCCGGGAGTGAAGCCAGACACTCACGCCCACATCTCGACGGGGCAGCTGGACTCGAAGTTCGGCTTTTCCATCGAGTCGGGGGCGGCCTTCAAGGCGATCGGCGAGGCGCTGCAACACCCTCGCCTCGACGTCGTCGGCCTGCACTCGCACATCGGGTCGCAGATCTTTGCGCTCGGCGCGTATGAGCAGGCGATGGAAATCATGCTCGACCTCGCCGTGCGCCTTCGCGACGAGCTGAAGTTCGAGCCGCGTAAGCTCGGCGCCGGCGGCGGCCTGGGCATCGCCTACACGCGTGATGACGACCCTCCCACCCCGCGTCATTTCGTCGAGACGATCCGTCATGCCCTCGAGGCGGGCTGCGCGCTGCGCCACCTGAAGGTGCCCGAGCTGGTGGTCGAGCCAGGCCGCTCGATCGCGGGGCCGGCGGGCATGGCCCTGTACACGGTCGGCTCGATCAAAGACATCCCGGGAGTCCGTCGCTATGTGGCGGTCGACGGAGGCATGGGCGACAACATCCGGCCCAAGCTCTATGGCGCGCGGTACGAAGCCTTGCTCGCCTCCGACCCCGAGCGTTCGCCTGATGGCAAAGTCACGATCGCCGGCAAGTACTGTGAGTCGACGGACATCCTCATCACCGACATCGAGATGCCCGAGCTCAAGCCCGGTGACGTCATCGCGATTCCGGCTGCGGGGGCTTACTGTCTGGCGATGGCGAGCAACTACAACGGCATGCCGCGACCCGAGGTGGTCATGGTGGCCGACGGCCGCGCCACTGTGATGCGCCGCCGGGAAACGCTGGACGACCTCGTCGCCGCCGAGGTGTTCTAGCCGGTCAACGTCACGTTGACGGTGGCCGAGAGGCAACCGTTGGTGCCACAGACTTTGATGGCGGCGGGTCCCACAACCGCGGTTGCCGGCACCGTGAAGGTCTTGGAAAAGTAACCGCTGGAGCTCACTGAGGAGGTTCCCTCCGCGGTGGTCAACGAGCCCTGGACGAAGGTGATCGTGACCGAGCCGCCGGGAGCGAAGTGGACGCCGAACACTGTCTCGCTGCCCGTGACGAGCTTGATGTTGTAGTTCGAGATCGAGATCACCGGCGGGCTCGGAGTCGCCTTCGGCGAGGGTGCGGGGCTTGCGACCGGGCTCGCGATCGCACTTGCGCGCGGGCTCGGAGAGGAGCCTCCAACCGGCGTCGCACCCGGGGATGGGCTCGCGCCAGGCGCGGTTGAAGGTGTGCTCCCGGGCGAGGGAGTCACCAGGGCTACCGGCTCGATCACGTGAAGCGTCGCGGATGCGCGGCACGACGCGTTCCAGCAGAGCCTGACGATGTGATCGCCCGCGCCGATGTTCTTCGGGACCAGGATGGGGACGCTGACGTTGCCGCCGGAGTTGGCATGGAAGGGAAACGTGTGAAGAACGCTGAGCAGCTGGATCTCGCCGTTCTGGTTGGCCGGCACGTGGCTGGCGTTCACGACCACGGTGTCACCCGCCGTCACCGTCGATGCGGACAGCGTGAGCGTTGGCCTGGACGCGGCGACGAGTAGAACGCCCAGGATCAGAAGCACGACCACGATCGCAGCTGCTATCGCCGCGAGCAAACCCTTCCGGGATTTCTTCTTGGCCACCGGCTGCGCCGGCGTCGGGTATGGCATCGCCACCGTCGCGGCGGCCGCCGGCGCGGCCAGCGGCATCGTCGAGGCCGCCGGCGGCGCCATCGCCACCGTGCGCGCCACGGCCGGTTCGGCTTTTGCGGCCAGCGCCGCCGCCAGCGCGTCGACAAACGCGGTGCAGCTCTCCCACCGAGCGGCCGGGTCTTTGGCCAGGCCGCGCATGAGCACTGCGTCGACCTGCGGGCTCAACGCACTGTTGCGTGCGCTGGGCAGCGGCGGTTCGCGGTGCACCTGCGCGTAGAGGACCTCCATCAAGCCCTCGCCGTCGAACGGGATGGATCCGGTCAGCATCTCGTAGGCGATCGTCGCCAGCGAGTAGCGATCGGCCGGCGGCCCGACCTGGCCGCCGGTCACCTGCTCGGGAGACATGTATGCGGGCGTGCCGGTCGTGACCCCGGTCATCGACTTCACGGATGAGGACTGCAGAAGCTTGGCCAGGCCGAAGTCCGCCAGCACCGGCGTGTCATCTTTCTCGAGCAGGACGTTGGCCGGCTTGACGTCCCGGTGGATGATTCCCAGGCCGTGCGCGTGGTCGAGACCCGCGGCGATTCCGCGCAGATACTTCAGCGTGGCGGCTTGATCGAGGGGGCCCTGGTTCAGCCGGTTGGCGAGGCTGCCGCCCGGGACGTACTCCACGATCATGTACGGCATCCCCTCGTGTTCGCCGAAATCGAACACGTTGAGGATGTTCGGGTGGCGCATCTGGGCGATCGCCTGAGCCTCGCGACGGAAGCGGGCAATCGAGTCCGAGTCGGGCGCGATCGCCTGCATGACCTTGACCGCGCCGGTGCGCGCAAGCTGGGCGTGATAGGCGCGGTAGACGAGGCCCATGGCCCCCTGGCCGATGAAGTCCTGGACCTCGTACGGTCCGAGCCTGGTTCCGGTTCCGATCGACACGGGGCCTGATTATGGGGTCACGTTCCCCAGGTTGAGCCCACGTCGGTTAATGCTCGGCCTGCTTCCAGCCTCCCCGCGCATGCCTTCGCACGGCGACCAGCCCGGCCAGGATGGAGAGCGCGATCTCACCCGGCGTCACCCCGCCGATGTCGAGGCCGACCGGGCTCTGGATGCGCGCGATCACCTCCTCGTCGACGCCCTTGGCCCGTAGGGCGTCCAGGTGATGGCCGGTGTGGCGGCGGCTTCCGACCAGGCCGATGAAACGGGGGTTCTTGGGCAGCAGGACCTCCAGCGACCGCACCAGGTCGGGCGCGTCGTGGTCGGTGTGCACCGCATAGACGTCAGGGCCGAGCGACGAGCCGAGGCGTTCGAGGTCGGTGACCGCCGGCGGCCAGCCTCCACCGGTCAGGCGCTGCGGCCGCGTCTCGACCAGGACCGGCTTGAATCCCACCTCCGGCGCCCACCTCAGCAGGGCTTGCGCGACAGGAGTGGCGCCGAACACGACCAGCGTCGGAGCCGGCGCGTGGGGCTCCACGTAGACCTCGATCGAGCCGAGGTCGTGGCGGTAGGTGCGGAGCTGAGGCGCCCCCGCGTCCGCGATCCGGCTCGCGTCCTCGAGGGCGGCAGCGTCGAACTCGCTGCAGCCGAGGGTGCCCGCGAGGGTGGCGGTCCGGGACAGCAAGAGCTTGGCGCCGGTTCTCGAAGGCGGCTCGCCGTCGAGCTTGATCACGGTCGCCAGGATCACCTCTTCGCCCCGGGCGAGCCGCGCGGCCAGCTCTTCTTCGAGGCTAGGCACGCGCCGGGCTGCGGGTGAGGACGCCGGATATGATGTCGCGCGCGCGCGCGACCTCGTCGTCGGTGGTCGCGTAACCGGTGGTCAGGCGAAGGCTGCCCAGCGCCGCGCCCAGGCTCAGGCCCATCGCGAGCAGGACGTGGGATGGATCGAGTGAGCCCGAGGCGCACGCGGAACCACTCGACGCCGCGATGCCCGCGAGGTCGAGCGCGAGCAGGATGTCCTCGCCTTTGCGGTCGCCGAACGCGCAGCTCGCGAAGTTGGGCAGTCGCTCGACCCCGCCCGTCAGCTCTCCCCCAAGCTCGGCGAGGAGGACGCGAAGATCTGTCGCTTGGCGGCGCGCAGCGCTCGCGCGCGCCTCGCGGTCGCGCGCGCAAACCGCGATCGCGCAAGCAAAGGCGGTCGCGGAGGCGACATCCTCGTGGCCCGCGCGCCGGCCCCACTCCTGCGGGCCGCCGTAGAGCAGGGGATCGATGCGCACACCGTCCCTGACGTAAAGCGCGCCGCCGCGGCCCGAGCCGAGCTTGTGACCGCTGAAAGACACGAGGTCGGCTCCGTCGGGGATCGGTATCCAGCGCGGTCCGGCGCACGCATCCACGTGCACGAGGGCGCCGTGTTCGTGGGCGCGGTCGATCGCCTCTCGTACCGGCTGCAGCGTGCCGACCTCGTTGTTGGCGAGGCTGATGGAGACGAGCGCGGCGCCAGGGCCGATGGCGTCGAGGTCGGCGCGGGCTGCGTGATCCACAGGGGCGATCACAACGCGATGGCCCTCGGCCTGCAGCCGGCGGGCGGCGTTCAGAACCGCCTGGTGCTCGGCAGCCCAGGTCAGGATCGTGCCGGACCTGGCCACGCGTCGAGCCGCGCCGAACAAAGCGAGGTTGACGGCTTCGGTGCCGGAGGCGGTGAACGTGATCTCGGTGCGACCCGCGCCCAACGCTTGGGCGGTGAGGTCGCGAGCGTGATCCAGCGCCGCGCGGGCGGAGCGGCCTTCGGTGTGCGGGCTGGACGGATTACCTTCGGGAAGACCGCGCAGCGCGTCGGCCACCTCGGGCAGGATCGGCGCCCCGCCGGCGTCGTCCAGAAAAATCCGCTTCACTTGCGGGCCCCCAGGCCCGCTCAGCCCCGGCTGTGGTCGGGCTGGTGAATGAGCTCCCTCAAAGTGCCCTGGAAATTCTTCAGGTACAGGTGCAGGTCGAGGATCTCGTCGACGCTGATCGGCTCGCGAGCAGGCGCTGACTCGACCTCAGCCGCCGCCTCGACGTTCTCGGCCTCGTCCACTGCCGCGCCGGCGACCGCCAGGACCACGATGAAGGTCACCTGGCACTGCCCACATGTGACCTGGAGATGGAAGCGCTCCTCCTCATGACTGAGGACCTGGATGTCACAGCCCTTCAAGCTGCGCCCGCAGACGGGGCAGTTGTAGAAGCGGGCCCGGTCGCGGATGAACTCGATGATGCTCATCGCTTCAGGCATCTTACGCCGCACGCGTTGGTGAGCATCGCCTTCACCTTTGGCCCTCGATGCACGTGCAGCCGGCCGGCCCGACGATTGCCGAATGCACGGTGCCGGCGGGCAGCACCATCCGGTCGCCGGACTTCAGCACGAGCTGCCGCCCCTCGCGCTCCAGGATGAAGGTGATGGAGCCGTCGACGCAGTACAGGACCTTCTCGTATGGGTGGCTGTGCGCCGCATAGCGATCGTGCGGCCCGTTCGACCATGAGTAGCAAGAGCCCGCTTCCCTGCGGAGAGCCGTCATGAGATCGTCCATGGTCGCCACGCCTCGATTCTAAGATTGGGTAAGTGACCGGTCCCGGAAGCTCCTTGCATCTTCGCTGGCCTAGGCGGCCGGGCGCCTGCGGCGCTGAAGCCGGCGTCGTCTCCTGCGCGCGCTCGCTCAGCAGCCCCACACGACGATGTGGGGGCCCCAGCAGGAAGGCGCTCACTCGCGTGCTCGTCGTCTCCTTGGCTCCGGCCGCCGATGCCGCGAATATGCTGCGGACCTCCGGTACAGGTCACTGGTGAAGCCCCGGTTTCTCGCCGACTGCAACGTCGGGCGGCTCGCGCGGTGGCTGCGCGCGCTGGGCTATGACGCCTCGTACCACCCTCGAATCGACGACGCCGAGCTGGTCCGCGAGGCGGCCGCCGAAAGCCGCGTGCTGCTGACCCGAGACCGCGACCTGACGAAGCGGCGCGTGATCCAGACCGGCGTGGTGCGCGCCATCCTGATCCGCGACGACGAGGTGACCGCCCAGCTCCGGCAGGTGTTCAAGGAGCTTGGGCTGGAGCTCAAGGAAGCGCTCACCCGCTGCATCGAGTGCAATTCCGAGCTGCAGTCGCGCGTGGCCTCGACGGTGGCCGAGCGAGTGCCACCCTACGTGCGGAAAACCCAGTCGCGATACTCCGAATGCCCTGACTGCGGCCGCATCTACTGGGCGGGGACGCACTGGCAGCGGATGCGCGAGGTGCTCGCCGGGCTTTGAAGGATGTGCTGCGCCGGCTGCTCGCGGGCGCGCTCACGGAAGACGAAGCCCTGGCCGAGCTGCGAAGCCTTCAGCTCGAAGAGCTTGGCGGCCGGGCGAGGCTTGATCTCGGCCGTTTCATGCGCCGGGGGATCCCCGAGGTGGTCCTGGCGACGGGCAAGGCCCCGGCCGAGGCGGCCAGGCTTGCGGTTGCCCTCGCGGAGCGCCAGGGTCAGGGCCTGATCAGCCGCATGACCTCCGGGCATCGCGCCGCCCTGGGCGTGGCCGCCGGCGCGGCGCAGATGGGCATCGTCGACCATGCGAACTCAGCCCGCGTCGTTCGGCCAGGGTTTGCGCCCGAGCCTCTGGACGGCAAGGTCGGCTTGCTCACGGCGGGCACCTCCGATGTGGCGGCTGCCGAAGAAGCTTTGATGGTGATCGAGGCATGCGGCCTCGGCGCGCGGCTCGAGGCCGACCTGGGCGTGGCCGGTCTGCACCGGTTCGTCGGGCCGCTGGCACAGGTGTTGGAATGGGGTGCCGATGTGATCGTGGTCGCCGCGGGCATGGATGGCGTCCTGCCAGGCCTGGTGGCGGGGCTCATCGACGTCCCGGTCATCGGGCTGCCGGTCTCGACGGGCTATGGCCGCGGCGGCGCGGGCGAGGCTGCGCTCAGCACGATGCTGCAGTCGTGTTCGACTGGGCTCGTGGTAGTCAACATCGACAACGGGGTCGGCGCCGGCGCGGCGGCGGTGTTGATAGCGGCGCGAGCAGCCTCCGCCCGCTCGGTCAGCGCCGGCGCGGGCGCAGCATCGCGGCGATCGCGGCCACGATCGCAATCAGCAGCAGGACGCCCAGGATGACGGGCGCGACCGACCTCCACGTGTCCGCTCCTCCGGGCACCGCAAAGGTCAGCGCCAGCAGGACCACGCTGACGACCACCGCGATCAGGAGCCACGGCACCCCGCGCCGCTGGCGGCCGTAGAACAGGAGCCACAGGGGACCGGGGCGTTTCTTCACAACAGGTTCGTCAGCTCGCTCAGCCGGGCGATGGATCGAACCCCGGCCGGCGCCGGCTCTGAGTTGTGCGCCGTGTAGACGACGGCCTGCATGTCCAGCGACCGAGGGCCTTCATAGTCCTCGCGCACGCGGTTGCCCACGAAAAGAACCCGCTGGGGCTCGACGCCGATGGCATCGAGCGCCGCGCGATAAATCTCGGGCGCCGGCTTGCGGCGACCGACCATGCTCGAAAAAACGATCCCATCCATCAGCTCGCCGATCCCGTTGGAGCGCACCTGGCGCCGCATCATCTCAGGCGGAAAAGGAGCGTTGGAGCAGATGCCCCGCCGGATGCCGCGTGTGCGGAGCTCGGAAAGAACCGCCATCGCGTCGGGATCGACCTCCACGATCCGGTCCCAGCACATTTGCTCCGCATCGACGATCTCGTAGAGCAGGCCATCTGGCAGCGCGAGGCCGGCTCGCTCCCAGGACGCCCTGGTCGCCTCGAGCCAGTCGACCTCGTCCTCGCCCTCGCTGGAAACAAACTCCTCGAGGGGCATGAAGACCTGTTCAAGGATCAACTCGGCCGGCGGGGCGGGCGCTCCCAACGCCTCCTCGATCGTCGGCAGGAAATGCCGGATGACCTCGAGCAGACCTGCTTTGGGGTAGGCGAAAGTGACGAGTGTCTGACCGTAGTCGAACAGGACTCCTTCGGTGCCCGGCATCTGGCGAATATCCTGAGCGAGTGGCAAAACGGCTGACGCATCTCGACGCGAGCGGGGCGGCGCGCATGGTGGACGTGGCCGACAAGCCGGTCACGTCGCGCGAGGCGCTCGCGGAATGCATCGTCCGCATGGCTGCCGGCACCCTGCGCGCGGTGCGTGAGGGCACGCCCAAGGGCGATGCGCTCCAGGTCGCTCGGGTCGCGGGGATCATGGCCGCCAAGCGCACCTCGGATCTAATCCCGTTGTGTCACCCGCTGCCGCTGGCGCGTGTCGACGTCGATTTCGAGTTCGTCAAAGGCGGCGTGCGCGTGCTGGCTCGCGCGCGGGTGGTGGGCCAGACCGGTGTAGAGATGGAGGCGCTCACGGCCGCGGCCGTGGCGGGGCTCACCCTCATCGACATGACCAAGGGCCTCGAGCGGGGCGTGTTCCTCGAGTCGGTGCGCCTGCTCGAGAAGTCCGGCGGCCGCTCGGGAACGTGGAAGCGACCGGCGGGCAAATCCGCGCGGTGAACAAGGCCCATGTCGTCACGATCAGCGACGGCGCCTTCCACGGCAAGCGGGAAGACGCGAGCGGCCCCGTCCTGGTCAGCCTTTTGAGCCGGGCCGGCTTCGAGGTGGGCGGGCCGGAGGTCGTGCCCGATGAGGCGGAGCGCATTTCCGAGGCCGTGACCACCGCGGTGGCGCGCGGCGTCGACCTGGTGGTGGCCACTGGCGGCACCGGGCTTGGTCCCCGCGACGTCACACCCCAGGCCATGTTCAACGTCTTCGATTACGTCGTGCCCGGAATCGGCGAGGCGATGAGGCGCGCCGGCGCGGGCAGCACGCCGATGGCGGCGCTCTCGCGCTCGTCGGCCGGCGTGCGCGAGCGGACCCTGATCATCAGCGTCCCGGGCAGCCCGAAGGGCGCCTCCGAATCCCTGGAGGCGGTGCTGCCGATCGTCGGCCACGCCATCCAGCTGCTCCACGGCGACACGTCTCACAGTTGAACGTCAACTCGGACCTGGGCGAAGGCGCGGGCGCCGAGGCGGCGATCCTGCCCCACATCGACAGCGCCAACGTCGGGTGCGGCGTGCACGCCGGCTCGGCCTCGATCACAATCGCGACCGCGCTGCTGTGCCGCCGCCTGGGCATCGAGATCGGCGCCCACCCCGGCTACGACGACCGCGAGGGGTTCGGTCGCCGCGAGACGGGACTTTCCGCCCAGGACATCGAAGCGCTCGTGACCTTCCAGGTGGCCGGGCTGGCGGCGGTGGTGCCGATCAGCTACGTCAAGCCGCACGGCGCCCTGTACCACCGCTGCCAGCAGGACCCCGCCGCGGCCGACGCGGTGGCCCGGGTCGCCAAGGCCCACGCGGTCGGCCTGATGGGACAGCCGGGCACCGAGCTGCTGGCCGCGGCCAGGCGGGCCGGCATCCCGGCCTACCGGGAGGGATTCGCGGATCGCCTCCTCATGCCCGATGGCAGCCTCGCCCCCCGCACGCAACCGGGGGCGATGCTCGACGTCGCCACGGCGACGGCGCAGGCCTTACGCCTGGCGAGGTCCGGTCAGTTCGACACCATCTGCATCCACGGCGACTCGGCAGACGCGGCCGCCATCGCGGCCGCGGTGCGCCGCGCGCTGCGCGACGCGGGCGTGGAGACCGGTCCACTCGCGGGCCGCGCCGGCGTTTAGTTGGGACCCTACGCGATCACCGAGCTGAAGGAGCTCGACGACCTCCGCGCCCTGGAGCGGCTTTTCGCAGAGGTGTGGGAGCGCCCCGGAGCGGCTCCAATTCTCTCGGACGTCCTCATGGCCCTCGTCCACTCAGGCAATTACGTCGCCGGCGCGCACCTGGACGGGCGGCTGGTAGGCGGCCTGGTGGGCTGGCTCGGCGGCTCGCCGCCCGACCACCTGCTCCTCCACTCGCACATCCTCGGGGTCGTGAACGAGGGCCGCGGGCTTGGCTTCGACCTCAAGCAGCATCAGCGCCGGTGGTGCCTGGAGCGCGGGGTGAAGGTGATGGAGTGGACCTTCGATCCCCTGGTGCGGCGCAATGCGTATTTCAACTTCAACAAGCTCGGCGCGGAGGCGCGCGAGTACCTGGTCAACTTCTACGGCCAGATGACCGATGGCATCAACGCCGGCGAGGAGTCGGACCGGCTCCTGGTCAGCTGGCGGCTGGACTCGCGGCAGGCTGAGGAAGCGGCGGCGGGGCGCCCGCACGACCCCTCCGCCGAGGACCTTCAGCGCTGGCAGATCGACTCGCTGCTCTCGCTGGGTCCGGGCGGGGAGCCGGTCCCGGGATCATCTCGAGCTCGCGTGGTCGTGTGCCAGACGCCGGAGGACATAGTCGCGCTGCGGCGTTCCGATCCGCGGCTCGCGCGCGCGTGGCGGATCGCCATGCGCGATGCATTGTCCTCCGCGTTTGAAGACGGTTATGAGGTCACGGGCATGGCTCGCACGGGTTGGTACGTTCTCGAGCGCGGATAGACTTGCCTTAATGCTGCAGGTCGGAGACAAGGCGCCGGAGTTCAAGCTGCCGACCACCAGCGGCCAGGAGCTGACGCTGGCCGACGCGCTGGAGAAGCACAAGGCCCTCGTCTTCCTTTTCTATGTGCTTGATTTCACGGGTGGTTGAAGGACCGAGCTGACCGAGTTCCGGTCACGGCACGAGGCGGCCGCTGCGGACGGCATCGGCATCTACGGAATCAGCGTCGACTCGGTGTTCTCGCATCAGGCGTTCGCCAAGGAGCTCGGAGGGCTGCCCTACGACCTCATCGGCGACTTCGAGCGCAAGATGGTGACCGACTACGGCGTGCGCCGAGACGACGTGCCCGGATACTCCGGCATGGCGCGCCGAACGATCTTCGTGATCGACCATGCCGGCACGATCACGTACACATGGCAAGGCTCGCGCGAGCAGCCGCTGCCCGACTACGACGCCGTGATCGAAGAGGCACGAAAAGCCGCGCAGGCCTAGCGTCAGCGAAGCGTGTCCAGTGCCGCGGCGAGCGACATGCGCATGTGACGGGCGCGCTCGAGCGTCACCTCCTTGAAGTGCAGGTCGTCGCCCGGAACGAGTTGAGCGGCCACGGGCATGGAGGCGCTGACCACGGTCGCTACGACCGGGTAGCCGCCGGCCGTCTGGTGGTCGGCCATGAGCAGGATCGGCTGTCCGCCGTGAGGAACCTGTACGGCTCCGGCGGCCAGCCCGAACGAAAGAAGCTCGTCCCCCGACGCTGCCAGTCTGGGGCCGTCGAGCCGGTAGCCCATACGGTCCGCTTCGCGGCTAACTTTGAACGCGGCGCCGAACAGCAAGCCACGGCCCTGCGGATCCAATCGCTTCACGTGCGGCCCAGCGATCGCGTAAAGCGTGTGGTCGTCGTATTGAGGTCGAAGGCGCGCAATCAGGTGACGCCCCGATACTGCGGGCCTGGTCGCCTCGTGCGCGGTGCTGATGTGATCGCCGGCTTTCAGGTTGCGGCCGTGCAAGCCGCCGCGAGTCGCCATCAGGTACGTGGATGCAGAACCGAGCCAGCGGTCGGCCTCGATGCCCCCGGCGACCGCGATGTAGGCACGCCCGCCGGAGAGACGAGCGCCGAACGTCAAATGGTCGCCCTGGCCCAGGAAGATGCCGGTCCACAAGGGTGCGACGTGGCCGTTGATGCGCGCGTCCAGGTCTGCGCCGGTGATCGCGACCAGGCAGGAATGCTCGGCCACCAGGTGCGGGCCCGTGAGGGTGCACTCGAGGGTGGCGTCGCCCTCGACATTGCCCACCATCAGGTTCGCGGCCCTGTGCGCGAAGCGATCCATCGCGCCTCCGGGCGGCACCCCGGCCGTGATCGCGTTTGGTCGGCCGAGGTCCTGCACAGTCGTGAAGAGGCCCGGCTCGATGACGCGCAGGACGGTTGTCAACTCTTGGAGGCGAAGAACTTCACCCGGTCGCCCGCACGAAACAGGCTGGGCGGATCGCTGTCCGGCAGGAACAGCTTCACCGAGGTCCGCCCGATCAGGTGCCAGCCTCCCGGCGACGGCAGCGGATAGATCCCGGTCTGGCGCCCCGCGATGGCTACCGACCCGGCCGGCACCTGCGTCCGCGGCACGTGCCGCCTGGGCAGCTCGAGCTCTTCCGGCAGCGGCCCGAGGTACGCCCATCCGGGCACGAAGCCGAGCAGAAACACGCGATAGATCGGCCTGGAATGGAGCTCCGCGATCTGCTCAGGCGACAGGTTCAGGCGGGCGGCGACCTCTTCGAGGTCCGGCCCTTCGTATACCACGGGGATTCGGTGCAGCCGGCCGGGCTCCGCCATCGGCGGCCGCTTGGCCGCGAGCCTTTTGACGGCCGCGCCCAGTGCATCGTGGGTGATCTGGTCGGGATCGAAATGCACGGTGACGCCGGTGTACCCGGCCACCGCCTGGCGAACGTCGCGCCGCTTCTTCAACGCGGCCGCGAGCGCGATGGCCCGGGTGTTCAGCGCGGTGTCGAGCCGCGTGCCCAGCTCGGCCAGCAAAGCAGTATCACCCAGCGGGTGGATGCGGACCCGAGATGCCCGAGGCGTTGGTCGGGTGGAGGGTGGCGGAGGCATATGCGCTGACAAGGATGGCGTAGAAGATGCCCGGAAAGAGGCCCACGCAGATCAGCCCGACGCACGCGACCGCGATGATCCAGGCGGTGACGATCGCCGCCGCGACCAGGTTCCAGGTCGGAAAATCGCGTTTCACCTTGCGCAGAGCGGCCGGAAAGTCGAACAGGTCCCGGGGCCGGCCTGTCGCAGCGAAACTGCTCGTCCCATGCGGCATGACAAGCAAAAGCACCAGGCCCCATGGCAGCGCGAGCACAAACGCCGCTGCGATGTGCGCGTAAGCCTGCGCAAGATGAATCGTGTTCGCGAGTGGGTTGAGCACGACGGCGAACGGCGCGGACACGAGGACCACGACCACCGCAATCCAGAACCCGTCACTGATCAGCCGCGATGACAGCCTCCACGGCGGCGGCGGTTGGGTCGGGTCGTCTTCGGCGCGACGCGTGGCCTCGACCGAGTAACCCAGGAGAGGGATGAACGTGATCGGCATCAACAGCGCCATCAGCGTGCCGACCGCAAATCTGGTTCCCCAGGCGCCGCGGAACGGCCAGGCGAATGACGCCGCGACGAGCTTCACTCGTGAAACCTTAGGATGCGGTCACCCCAGTGAACGCGCTGCTGACCGACCTGTACGAGCTCAACATGACCACGAGCTACCTTCGCCGCGGCATGACCGGCACCGCCACCTTCAGCCTGTTCGTGCGCTCACTGCCGGCCGCGCGCGGATTCCTTGTTGCCGCCGGCATCGAGTCGTGCCTCGATCGTCTTCAGGATTTTCGGTTCGAGGAGGACGACATCCGCTACCTCCGCGACACGCTGCGGTACGAGCCTGGCGACCTCGAAGCGTTCCGGCGTCTGCGCTTCACCGGCGACATCTGGGCGATCCCGGAGGGCCGCATCGCGCTTGCGGGCGAGCCGATCCTGGAGGTCACCGCGCCGCTGCCCGAGGCGCAGCTGATCGAGACGATGTTCCTCAACCTCGTCACATTCGAGACGACCATCGCGAGCAAGGCCGCCCGGAGCGTGGTCGCAGCCGGCGGGCGCGACGTCATCGATTTCTCCTTTCGCCGCACGCAGGGCATCGAGGCCGGTATCGACGTCGCGCGTCTGTCTTCCATGGTCGGCTTCATCTCGACCAGCAACGTCGAGGCGGCCCGGCGATTCGGCCTGGTCGCCGCGGGCACGATGGCGCACTCGTACATCGAGGCCTTTCCCACCGAGCTGGAAGCATTCCACGCCTACGCGCAGGACTTCCCCGGTCGGGTGACGTTTCTCGTCGACACCTACGACACGGTCACCGGGATCAAGCACGCGATCGCGACCATCAAGGAGCTCGGCCCGACGGGCCGGCTGGGCATCCGCATCGACAGCGGTGACCTGGTCGCCCTCTCCCGACAAGCCCGCACAATGCTCGACCAGGCCGGCCTCGCCCACGTCCGCATCATTGCCAGCGGCGGGCTCGACGAGCTGTCGATCGATCAGCTTGTGCGCGCCGGCGCCAAGATCGACACCTTCGGCGTCGGCACAAGGATGGGCGTCTCCGCCGACTATCCCTACCTCGACACCGCGTACAAGCTGGTCTGCTACGAAGGGCGGCCGGTCATGAAGCTTTCTCGTGGCAAGGTGACCGCGCCCGGGCGCAAGCAGGTGTTCCGGCGTTCGAAGCCTTTCGGCGACCAGGTCGGGCTTTACGACGAGGAGGTGCCGCCGGGACACGAGCGTCTGCTCGAACCGGTGATGATCAAGGGTGCGCGACGCGCGGCTCGATCGCCCATTGCGGAAGCGAAAGCGCGCTTCTTGGCCGACCTAGAACGCCTTCCAGCACCGGCCAAGGACGTCCGCTCTCCGAAACCTCCGCTCATGCGCCAGACGCCCGCCTTGCGGGCGATGACAGCCGAGACTCGGCGCAGGTTGGTCGCCGGCCTGAAGCGGCGCTAGCTCCTTACGGTCGTTTGATCCGGACCTCGTAGCCTTCGCCGGCCGGGCGCACCTCGACGTCGCCGGCGCGGAGCTTGATCCCGCCATCCTGGCGGGTCGCCACGACAGAGCCCTCGAAGACGAGCTCGGCAAAGCGCCAGTCGCGGCCCTGCTTGCGCATCCGAACCAGGACCCCGGCGGGGCTGCGCCAGAGACCTTCGCCGGCCGGCTTGAAGCCGGCCGTCATCAACTCTCCGGAACGATCGGGGATGGAGGGCGGCGTCGGCAGCACCCGAACGATCGGCTTGGCGGTCGCGGCGGGGCCCTTGCCTGCGGGCCTGCGGGCGCGGGCTTGCTCGAGCGACAGCTGCAGGAGCTGCGAGCCCTCTTCCTGCGCGAAGAACGCTCCCGAGATGCGGCTGGGGTCGCGCGAGCGCCTGAGGCAGTTGGTGCAGTCGGCGTCGCGCTCGACCGCCACGAATGAGCCGGCCGCGAGCGTTTGCCCGCACAGGGTGGTGACCGGACCGCTGCGGGGCACCCTTGGCGTCAGGTGGATCCGGCCGCCGGTCTTTCTCTGTACAGATTCGAGGCGTAGGTTGAACACGCTCATGACGGCATCCTCACGAACATGAGGGTAGTGCCGTCGCGCCGTAAGCTGGGCGCGACATTCTCATGGGCGTTCCAGCTCGCAGGCCACTCGGCGCCTCCGGCATTCAAGTCTCCGAGCTCGCCCTCGGCTCCTGGCGCACGTACGAGCGAATCCCGGCCGAGGCCGGCATGGCCGTGATGCGGAAGGCGCGCGAGCTTGGGATCAACTTTCTGGACGACGCCCGCTACAACGACGAAACCGGGAAAGCCCCCATGAAGACCGGCTACTCGGAGGTCGTTTTCGGTGAGCTGTTTCGGGTCTCGGGCTGGAAGCGGGACGAGGTGGTGCTCGCCAACAAGCTCTGGTGGGAGTTCTGGCCGGAGCAGAAGGCGGCCGCGGAGCTCGATGGATCGCTCCAACGGATGGGCATGGACTACATCGACCTCGGCTATGCGGAGAGGCCGCCGCAGGGCCTGGGAATCGAGGAGATTGTGCACGACATCGGCGCGCTGATCGGCGCGGGCAAGCTGCGCGCGTGGGGGGTGCTGAACTGGAAGCCACAGATGATCGCCGAGGCTGTGAAGGAGGCCGCCGTCCAGGGTGTCGAGCCACCGTGCGCCGCCCAGCTCGCGTACAGCCTCGTGCGCCGATCGCCGGTGGAGGATGCGGAGATGGCGAAGGCGCTCGATGCGGCCGGGACCAGCGTGGTGGCCTCCTTCACCCTCGATGGCGGCGCGCTCACGGGCAAGTACGCCCAACCTGGAGCCAAAGGGCGGCTGATGGAACATCCGAACGATGAGTTTCATCGGGCCGCGATGAACGCCGCCGGCGAGCTGCGGGCCCTCGCGGCCCGGCACGGGACCCGGCCGGCCCCGATGGCGATCGCCTTCGCGCTCCTCAACCCGCGCGTCGCCAGCGTCCTCTTCGGCGCCACGAGCCCCGAGCAGGTGGCCGAGAACGTCAGCGCAGTCGACGTCGTCGCCGCGCTGGACGACGACGCCGTCGCTGAGCTGAGCAAGATCGGGCAGCCGTAGCTGCTGCGGTTACGACGCCAGGGCGTTGGCCTCCGCGATCAACGCCTGGCCTTGCGACACGAGCGACCGTGCTTGCTGCTCGCTGATGGATTGCCCGCCGAACTCGGCGCCTTCAAGCAGGCCGATCATCTGGGCGGCAAGGGCGTTGCGCTCGTTGGTGAGCGATATGAGCTGGTTCTCGATGTTCGAGTACGTGCCATCACCGGATGAGTTGCTCTCGATCGCGCGCGTCGAGGCCGCAAGCGTGGCGAGGCCGAACTCGCCGACCGCCGCGTCGATTTGCTTGTATGCCTGAGCAACCTTGATGTAGCCACCCGACTTCTTGGTCGCCGCCGGCCTGGCCCACCCGCTCATGACCTCGGTGAGGGCGCGTCCGTCGTGGGAGTAGTCGTCCCTCAGTCCAAGCATCACCATCAGCGTCGGCCGGATGTCAGTGTGGTCGGACCAGGTCGTGCTGTCGACGCCGATCAGGTCGATCCCCGGACCGACCATGCCGAGCCAGGTCGTAACGATCTCCGGCTGCACGTCACCGTGGTTCCAGGCGAATCCCGCCTGCTCGGTCACGCATGGCGAGTTGCAGTTGGGCGCGCCGTGGAACAGGAAGTAATTGGGATCCGCGAATAGGGTGAAGGTGGGCGTGCGAGCGGGGTCCGCCGTGACCATGTGGAGGGCCTTCATCTCCACCGGGTCGGCGAGGAACTTCGTGACGGTGTCGGTGTTGCCTGTGATCGGGCTCACGGCCGTGAGCTGGCTGGTCGCGCGCTCAAACGTCCGGGTGACCACCGCGTCGCGAGCCGGGTTGCCGTTGATGTAGACGGTCGGCGCCGAGTCGGAGTGCACGTTGAACCCGGTCGTGATTCCCTGCTCGGTGGCCAGCAACCCAGTGAGATTGGCGTTGACCTCGCCGATCTTGGCGTACGTGCAGGGTGTCGTCACCCCATCGCATCCGGCAGGGGTGGCCGGGCCGCCGGCGAAGTGGTCGCCCTCGTCGGCCGTGAAGGTGAACAGCGTGTTGCTCTGGTTGATGCCGTCGGCGGCGAGCCGGGCGAAGAACTTGCCGAAGGCGTCGTTGTATGCCGCCAGCGCCGCGACGTACCCCGCCGAGCCAGGTCCGTATGCGGGGCCACTCGGATGCGCGTCGTGGGCGTCCGAGATGTAGGCGTAGGTGATCGGAATACCGTGCTCCTGCATGGCCGCGACATACGACAGGGAGACGGCTGCAGACATGCCGTCAAAGCCTGGAAAGCCGATGTGGTGCGCGGGATCCTGGATGACGTTGCCGTTGAGGTCGGTCAGCGGTCCGTTCGGGCTGACCTGCGGCGCCACATACGTGTGGCCGAACAACGCTTTGTAACCCGAGTAACCCCCTGGCTCCTGGGGAAGGAGGTCCGGCTGGCCATTTGCGCAGAGTGCATTGCCGAGCGCGCAGTGAACCCCGATACCGACGAAGTCCGCGAACGCCTGGCCCGGGTTCGATGCGACCTCTGCCGCCTGGGGTGACCCAGCGCCAAAGACGGTCGGAATGTCGGTCGCTATGTTCTCGAGCACCGTGTTCGCCGTCGCCACCTGGCCGACGTTGCAGCCCGCCCGTGTGTAGGGCACCCAGGGCGCGGGTGCATTCATCCCATCGGCGGTCAGCATGTTGAACTTGGTGTCGGTCGGCGAAGACGTGGTGGGGTCGAAGATCGGATCGGTCCAGTACGCGAACGAGACCCCGAGGTTCGAGGTTCCGTTCGGGTTGAAGTAGCGAAAGCTGTTGGCCACCGGCACGCCCATGCGGTCGCCGTAAACGCCGGTGAACGAAGTGAGAATGTCAGTCGCTGTATGGGAGATCAGCGGCGTGTGATGGTTCGTGAGCAGCACGCCGTTGCCCTCGATGAAATTGAGTAGGTTGGGCATCTGCTCGAGGTCGGAAGGGACGTTTGGGTTGTCCCTGGTGAAGTGCGTGTTGTCGAACTGAATGTTGATCACGTGCTGGATCTGGCCCTTGGCCGAGTTCAGCTGACAGCTCCCGTTCGCCGAGCTCGCGTTGGTCGGTGCCGCCGCGGCGCTGGTCGCGAAGCCGGTAAACAAGGCCCCCACCAGCGGGACCAGTGCCCCAAGAGACAGCAGCCTGCGTCGAAGTCGTCCAGTCACAACCCACCTCCGTCTTCAGAAACGCTCTGCCAGAGACGTAAAAACCCCGCTAGCCCAGGCCTCGATTCTCCACGTTCATGCCTCGACGTCAAGACCGGAGATGGACCGGCGCAGGCTCCACGCTGACGACTCTCGCGCACGCCGGTTAAGGCGTCGCTGCGTTGAGGTGAAGGGCTCGCTAGCGGTTCCGCCGCACTCGTAACCGTCGCTCGATGCCGGGCGTTTCACGAGCAATAGCGACACCGGGGTGCGCGTGAAATGAAAAGGAGGTGGGAGCCATGTGGAACCGGAAGCGTTTCCTGCAGCTGCTGCTGGTCGGCGCAGCGCTCGCGGGCGTATTCATGATTCAAGTCGGACCGGCCGGTGCCGGCGTGCTTACGAACACGAACCGCGAGCGCTGATAATTGCGACCACGCAGAAGTTGAGCGCCTGGCGGCGGCGGCCGCCGCTGAGCATCGTCATGGCATATTTCGCCAGCCACGCTTCCGATCACGCAGCCGGCCTGGCCTTCAACGCCTTCCTGTCGATGTTCCCCCTGATGCTGGGGCTGATCGCCCTGGTGGGGCTGTTTCCCCAATCGGACGACATCAAAGGCGCGGTGGAGAAGGTGCTCGTGGTCGCGTTTCCGCCCAGCGAGCAGGCCGGCATGCTGCGCACTTTCGAGCACGCCAAGACGTCGGCCGGGGTGTTGGTTGTCTTCTCGTTGCTGGCATTGCTTTGGAGCGGCACCAACCTGTTTGCCTCGATGGAGTTCGCGCTGAACCAGATCTATCTGTGCGCAAGCCGGCCCTTCTGGCGAACCCGCGCCATGGGCGTGGTGATGCTGGGCGTGTTCCTGGTCGCGGTCGGCGCGTCGGTGGGGATCAGCACCGCATTGGCGATCGCGCCGGGGCTCGCCGTACTTGGGTTTGTCTTTGGATGGATCCTGATGACCGCGCTGCTCATGGTCATCTACCGCGTCGTTCCGAGCCGGCGCACCCGCTTCTCGGAGGTCTGGGCCGGCGCGGTGGTGGCGGGACTGTCAATCGAGCTGCTCAACCTGGCCTTCCCCCTCTACCTACATCTGACTCGCAGCGCGGCCACTTACGGGCGCAGCTTTGGCTTCCTGTTCGTGGTCGGCACGTGGACTTATTTCCTGAGCATGGTGCTCTTGCTCGGGGCGGTCATCAACCGTATGCGCTTCGACCGTGGTCATCTGGAAGGCAAGGGCCAATAAGGCGATGAGCTACGACCTGACGACTGCCGAGCGGGTCAGGCGGTTCCTTGCAAGCCGGAGCGACGTTGTCGAGAAGCGGATGGTCGGAGGCCTTTCATTCGTGGTCGGCGGCAGCATGTGCTGCGGCGTCACGGGCAGCGCCCTGATGATCCGCGTCGGCGCCCAGGCGCGCGAGCGGACGCTGGCTGAGCCGCATGTACGGCCGATGGAATTCGCCGGCCGGCCCTTGGCCGGCTTCGTGCTCATCGACCCTGAAGGCTTCCGCACGGAGGCCGCACTGGCC
This sequence comes from Candidatus Dormiibacterota bacterium, assembly GCA_036390875.1. GTDB lineage: Bacteria > Chloroflexota > Dormibacteria > Dormibacterales > Dormibacteraceae > UBA10449. The sequence goes on along the minus strand of DASWBB010000095.1, from coordinate 11,926 downwards.
GCATGGGTTCAGCGGGGCCTCGACTTCGCGGGGTCGCTCCCAGCGAAACGACCGAACGCGAAGAGGTCTCGTCTCACGACTCCGCGGGAGAATAGGCGTCATGGACAGCGATAGCGCGGTTCCAGTCAATGGAGTGTGCGAGCTCACTCTCGAGCAGGGCGACCTGGCCGCGGCCGAGGAATTCTATGCCGGCGTCCTGGGCTTTCCGGTGGTTGAGCGCTGGGCCGACGAAACGATTTGGGTGATGGCCGCAGACCGGACTCGCATCGGCCTGTGGCGGCCCCAGATCGGCTTGGGGGGTGGCCGCGGCGGCGTCCACGTCCACTACGCGATGGGGCTGCCCGCGCAAGCCTACGAGGCGGTCGTCGAACGGCTTCGTAAACGCGGCTATACCGTGCTCGACCACGACCACTCGAGGTACGGCCACGGTCGCGGGCGTGCCGCCTACGTGACCGACCCGGGCGGCCATGTGGTCGAATTCTGGACGTGGAACGTCGCCGAGCATCTGCGGGAGCTGGCAGCAGGAGAGTCGCCAGGGTCGCGCTGATCCGGGACAGCCTCTGGTCCCGTTTCACCGATCGCTGAAGAGTCGGAAACGACTAACTGGTAACTAAGCATGGGGCTGCAGCCCACTGAAGAAGCTCCAGATCGCCTCAAACGCCGTTCGCGAGCGGGCGAACCGAGCTTCGTTACTGCCTATACGCAGGGACCGGGCCGATTTCCGGCAACATGTCTGACGGAAATCCTGGGCCTCGGCGCGTCTAGGGGTTAGGAATGGCCGTGCAGCCTGCCTCCCTTTCCCTCGTTCAAGCAGCCAAGCAGGGCGACGATTCGGCGTTTGAGATCCTGCTGGAGCCGCTGCTCGAACAGGCCTACCGGCTGGCCTGTGCGATGCTTCACGACCACCACGCCGCCGAGGACGCCGTTCAGGAGGCCGCGTTCAAGGCCTGGCGAAAGGTATCCCAGCTGCGCGAGGGAACGGACATGCGCCCCTGGTTTCTGGCCATCGTCGCCAATCAGTGTCGGTCCACCAGGCGGACGCGCTGGTGGTCGGTGTTGCGTAGTGAGGCTCCAGACGTCGCCTCGAGCTCACCCGAAGACGCGATCCTCGAAGGCGTCGAGCTGCGCAAGGCATTGCTGGCCATGGATCCAGGCAAACGGCTGACGCTCGTCCTGCACTGGTATCTCGACCTTCCCCTGGAGGAAATCGCAGCGGTGACCGGCAGCTCGGTACATGCAACAGAAAGCCGGCTCTTGCGAGCCACTCAAGAGCTCAAGAGGCGGATGGAGGCCAACCTTGGAAGACCTTAGCCTGCGAGCCGATTTTCACCGGGCGCTGGACGCGGTCGCGCCGCCCGCGCCGTGGCTCGCCGGGGTTGTCCGCGACGGCCTCAGGGAGCGCCGGAAGAGCGTGCGAAGGGGCCGGTCGGGAGTTCCACTCTTGCCGCGCCCGACCTGGCTCCTGCCTGCGGTTGCGGCCCTGATCGCGATCGCGATAGTGATTGCGCTCATCGCATCAGGTCAGCTGGCGCATTTCTACCAACCAGTTCCGGTCCGGCCGCCACAACACGGACTCGCCGCACCCGCTGGATGCCCGGCTTGGAGCACGAACCAATCGGGTGGGGGGTCTGCGCCCGCATCGGACAGGATGACCAGCCGTTCGGACGGGTGGGCGAACGGGGCCGTGCGCACGACTGACGGAGGCGCCCACTGGCAGCGCCTCGCACCGGGCAGCATGCTTTCCGATGCTCCGAAAGGCACCGACCCCAAGGCCTACCCGCCCGGTTACGTCGATTATTTCCTCGACTCCGACCACGCCTGGCTTGCCTACAGTTATCCCTCGACCACGTCCTGCTTCGACCACGTCACCGTGTTCAGCACCGCCAATGGCGGGCAGAGCTGGATACGGTCGCGCCCAGTCGATGCTGCGATCCAGGCGGATTCGTCGCTGCAGCTTCAGCTCGACTTCATAGACGCGCAGAACGGGTGGTTGATGGTTCTCGGTGAGGGTCGAATCGCACCGGACTGGTTCGTTTACACGACCACCAATGGCGGGCTGGACTGGCAGCTCCTGTCGCAGGTTCCGCTGATGACCTCGTTCTGCTCGGTGGAGTTCATCTCCAGGGCCGTCGGCTTCCTCGGCGATTGTCAGAACACCTCCGGACCTATTCCCGCTCTGACAGTCACGCGCGATGGTGGCAAGACATGGGGAACCATTGCACTCCCCGCGTCCGTTGGTAACCAGTTCAACGTGTCCGAACCAGTGTTCTTCAATCAAGAACAAGGCATCGTCCACGTCAACGCTCAGAACTTTCAAGGCAACACCGAGACGCCTTCCGACTACCTGGCCGTCACCAGTGACGGCGGCCAGACCTGGGCTGCCCTGCCACAGCTCTCGATCCCCGGATACGCGCAGGCGTTTGCATTCATAGACATCAATCATTTCTTTGCCGTTGTCAACGATGGCAAAGGCCAGACGGAATCGATCTACCGGACAGCGGACGGCGGGCGGACGTGGAGCGCTGCCGGCGACCTGCCTCCGCTATTTCAGAGCTACCCCCAGGTCATGTTCATCGACTCGCAGCATGGCTTTGTCGACGAACCGAGCCAGAGAATCGGCGATGGACCGCTTGCGTTCCTCTCTACGAGCGACGGCGGCCGTACGTGGCGGGACGAGCATCCCCAGGTCTCATGAGGAGGAGGACGATGATCCGCAGCACTCGAATAGGACTGTTCGCTGAACTGGCCGTCGTCCTTCTAATGCTGGCCTCCTGCAACGCATTCAGCACGACCGCCAAGGTGACGCCGAGCCCGAGCGTGCCAGGAAAGGGTCCGATCGTTGCCAACGGAGGCGGCCCTCAGGTGAATCTCTCGACATGCGCACCCGGATCACAAAGCGAGCCGTTCACGGCCTACGCGCTGAAGATGACCAGCCGCACGACTGGCTGGGCGCTGGGGCAGTGCGCGTTGAGCGCAAGGCCCAGCTTTCCAAACGGGTCTACGATCCAGTGCTACTGGCCGCAGTCCGAGCTCATGGGCATCCTTCGCACGAGTGACGGGGGCGCGACCTGGACTGACGTCTCGCCTCCGTCGGTGCCCAACCGGACGTGGTACCACACCCAGTTCTTCCTCGACGCGAACCATGCGTGGGTCGGCGAGGTGTCCCGGACGGCCGACGCGTGCGCGAGCCAGGTGACGATGTTCATGACCAGCGACGCTGGAGCTACATGGCAGCCGGGAGGCACGGTCGCGATCAAGACGACGGCGCCAACTGACGACGTATTCAACGTCTACGGACCGACTGATGGGATGGACTTCGCCGACACACAGCACGGGTGGCTCATGGTTTCGTCGCCACCGAGCGCTCCTCAGCCTGGCGCCATGGTTGACGCGGTGACGTTATACGCAACGGTGGATGGGGGTTTGCACTGGAGTCAGGTAAGCAGCAGTCCGGGAAAGGCGGCGTGCCAGTCGAGCAACTACGCGCCGGCCTCCGACGTTGCCTTCAAGTCCGCCACTGCTGGATGGCTCGCAATCTCCTGCCCGGCTTTCACCGTTCTGACGACACGCGATGCGGGGGCGACCTGGACGGCCAAGGCGCTGCCCAACTGCAGCTGCCAGGTCTACCAGCCTGTCTATTTCGATGCGAACCGCGCTGTTATCACAGGCCAGCAGGGATCACGGGTGATGCTGGAGACGGCAGATGCCGGAGCAAGCTGGACGCAGCTCCAGGTTCCGGTAGCGGCCTCGAGCCAGTTCTCGTTTGTCGATCCGACCCGAGGATGGATGGTCGGAATCGAACAGCTCCCGAAAAGCTACGACACCGTGGTCTACAGCACCATTGACAGTGGACAGTCGTGGCAGCTTCTCGGCAAGCCGTCATTCGCGACCGCGACCTCCAGCCCCAACCTCTATTACCCGATCCAGGGCGTGCAGTTCGTCGACGCCAACACAGGCTTTGTCGTGCTCGGTCCAGAAGCTGGGGGGCAGGTTACGGCTGACCCGACGGCGCCTCAACTGCAGATTCTCAGCACCGTCGACGGAGGGCACACCTGGAACACCGTCTTGAAGCGGGTTCCCACCGCGCCGCCCTGCAGCAACTTCACCCAGCTCGGATACGGAAACGGGAATGCGGTGTTGCCGGCGAAGATGGCGTCCGCAACCACCGGTTGGGCGAGGGGAGGTCTACGGACGACGGACGGCGGTGCTCATTGGCGCGACATGTCCCCGGCAGCGTTGCGCGGAGGCTCCGTTACTCCACTCTATCCGCCCGGATACGCCGAGTCCTATCTGGATGGTGATCACGCGTGGCAGGCCGCGGTCTACGGTGCGAAGACGTCCTGTGCCGATCACGTCAGCACGTTCGCCACCGCCGACGGGGGCAAGACGTGGCAGCCGTCCGGTCCGATCACGCTGAACCTGCCTGCCGGCTACCAGACGGGTGTGGTGCAGATTGGCTTCACCAGCGCTCACGACGGCTGGTTGTGGGTGCCAAGTGGTGCTCAGACCAACGGTTCCTTCGACATGGGACCCTCTACCTCGCAGGCTGACCTCTACACCACTGGGGATGGCGGTTTGACGTGGCGCCATGCGGCCAGCCTGAGCAACTCGCAGCTACAAGGCATGCCGGTCCCCTCCGGCAGTCAGAACTGCAAGCCGAGCTTGCAACGGATTGAATTCTCGTCCCCATCCGTCGCGTGGTTGAGCGTCAGCTGCGCAGAGTCTCCGATGTTGGTGTCGCGCGACGGCGGCGCGACCTGGAAAGTCCCGAGCATCGCGATTCCCAGCAGCACGGGTTGCCCTTGCTACTACGACTTGCCGACCTTCGCGGATTCAACACATGGAATGTTGGTGGCGTCCGGTCAGAATGGGCTGACCGGGTCAACCGTGCTCCTGACCACCTCGGACGGAGGGACGACGTGGCGAGAGTCCAAGCGTCCGGGAACCGGCTATGTGTTGCTGCTCGACTTCTTGAATGCAAATGATGTCTTCGCGCTCGTGACGCCCCCAGGGTGGAACAAGGGCAGCAAAGCGGGCTTTGAGCTGTATCGCAGTTCCGACGGTGGCGGTAACTGGACACTGGTGAGCCCGAACGTTCCAGCTACGTGGCCACCGGGCTTTCTCCAGTTCGTCGATCTGAACCACGGATTTGAGGCCAACGTCAATGGAGCAGACGTGCTGCTCACCACCGCTGACGGCGGCAAATCGTGGAGTTCGATCACGCCGGCGATGTAGGCGAAACGCAGCGGAGTCGTGTTGCTGCCCAGGGTTTAGGGTTTCGCGGTCTCGGGGCTGAACGTGACTGTGGCGAGCATCGCGAGGAAAAAGGCGCGGTCGACTCTCCCCTCCATCGTGAAGTTGTAGCCACGTCCATCTGACACCACCGCGATGTCGAAGACGCGACCTCCCAGTCGCCCGGCTCCCGGGCAATCGTTGAGATCGATTGTGCCCACCTGGTCGCCGACGGGAACCTGCTCCTCCGTTCCGCATGTATATGACGTGCCGATGTACTCCGCGATCCATTGCGACGCCGACATCCCCGGTGCGAGTGCCTGCGACGTGCCACGGAAACCTGCGGCGTCGCCTTCCAGCCTGTCCCCGTCAGGGGTATCCCAAAAGCTCGTCTTTCCGAGAGGCCAGCTGTCTGTGGCAAGGGTGATCGTCCAGCCGGCTGCATACCTCACCGAGTAGCCCATCGTCGGCGACGTGAAGGTCATCGAGAGAGCTGGAATCGGAACGGGGCTCTGGACTGTCGCCACAGGCGATGGGCTCTTCGGGGTGGGCGAGGCGACGGGGCTTGAACCACACGAGGCCGTCAACACGAGCACCGCAATGGCAACGAGGGAGCGCGGGGCCATCACTGGGACAAACCCGGAATCAAGGACCACGTGTGGCCTCCATCCGCGGTATTCACCAGGGTGCTGTGGTCGTAAATGGCGAATCCATTGCTCAGATCGAGGAACTGAACGGCACTCATCGTGTGACCTGGGAATAGTCCACGCGTGACGAGCACCCAATCGCGCCCGCCGTCGGAGGTGCGATAGAGGTCGGTCGGCGACGAGCCGGCGAGGTTTGTGCGCGCATTGCGCGAAAAGACCCAACCGTTATCTGCGTCGAGGAAATATTGGAGCGTAACTTCGACGTCGGCCGGCTGCGGAAAGAACGTCCAGGTGCGGCCGCCATCTTCGGTGCGGAACACGGCACTGCGGCCGGCACCATCGCAGGTTACGGGCAGAACACCGCGGACGGCGGTGAAGGTTGGCGGTTCAACGCCGCAGACCGCCCCGCGTGGCGTAAAGGTTGGCAACGCCACCGGGACCCAGGTGTGGCCCCCATCTCGGGTGACCGCAACCACAGGGCCTGTCGCGACAGGGAGGCTGGGGGACTTCTGCTGGCGGCAGTCCCAGGTCAGCCATCCGGTGTTGACGTCGACAAAAGTCATGCCGCTCTCCGAACACCAGACCCCCATCGTTCCCAGTGGGGAGAGGTCCTTCACCGCTGCGCTCGCGACCTGGCTCCAGTTGACCCCACCATCGGTGGTTGAGTAGATCGCGCGGGTGTTCGATATCGTGTCGCCGCCTGTGTCGACCAGCAGCCATCCGTGGTCTTGATCGATGAACTCGAGACGGACGAATTGAGTGACGAAGGTGCCGCCCCGGACCGTCTGACCGTGCTGCCATGTCCTACCGCCGTCAATGGTCCGATACACAAAGACCTGGCCGCCAACGTTCACGGTGACCCATGCATGCTCGGCATCCAGGAAGCAGCTGGTCGACCCGGTGTAGGACTTGCTGCCCGTCCGAGGCACCTGGACCGCCCGCCAGCTAAGCCCCCCATCGACTGTGCGGTAGGGGCCGCCGAAAAAGTCGGTGTTGTCAAGGTCGCCCTGCCAGCCGGTGGTTGCATTCACCATGTGAAGGAGAGCTCCGGAGGAACATGACCCCGTGGGTTGGGTGAGATGGGCCGGGGCAAAACGAGATGAGAGCAGGCGCGCGGTCAGAATCGCAGCCGAAGCCGCCACCGCGACGACTACAACCATGAGGATGGCCACTGGCCTCAGGCCTGGCCGCAGCCAGCTCAGGCGCCACGGCCGGGCGGCTTTCCAACGACTGCCCTGTCGGGGCCGTGCAGCCTGCGCATTCAGGTACGCCATCGTTCGCGAGAGAAGCAATCGATCGGGAAAATCCGGGCCCGGATCGAAGGCCGTTTCCAGGTTGCGTCTCAGCGTTTCGTCAGCCATTCACCCTGACCTCCGACACTCCCATTGCCGGGCGCAAGCGCTTGAGGGCCCGATTGATCCTGGTTTTGACGCCGGGGACCGAGATGCCAAGGGCGATCGCCACGTCTTTCAGAGGCATGTCGAGATGGAAGTGGAGAAGGATGGCAGCGCGCTGGTCATACGGCAGGCGCATCAGCGCGCGCCGCAGGTCCTCGCCTTCGAACCAGGCCGACTCGTCGACGGTTTGCACCGAGTTCGCATCGGGGAGCGGCAGCAAGATCCTCCACCTGCCTCTGCGGATTTCCCGGCATTGGTTCGCGACGATTCCCATGAACCAAGGTGCGAACGGGCTCCCCTCGCGAAGGTTTTGCAGGCGCCGCCATGCGCGCAGGGCTGATTCCTGAAACGCGTCTTCGGCCTGTGATCGGTCGTGCAACATGGCGAAGGCAAGGCGGGTGGCAGGGCGGATCGCGGGTCCGAGCAGGCTCTCGTAGGCGGCTTGATCACCAGCCTTGGCGCGGGCGATGAGAGCCTGCTCGCCTCGGTCTTCTATCACGCGTCACTCGCCTTCACTTGTCCTACGGGCCTAGAGCGAACGAGGGTGTCAGACAGTCGGAAGGACTCTGAAGACTAGCAGCGACTGTCCGGTCGCCTTCAGCGTTCGCTCTTGGGCCTGGGCTCCAGGACGACGACTGCCGTCTCGGACGACCGCAAGCCGGCATATGCGTCGACGTTGTCGCCGTAGCCGGTGTAACCACGTACCAGTGCCCATAGGCGCGCGCGTTCCTCACCCTCCGCGGCCCGCGCACGGACCGCTCGCGTACCCGTCTTGAGCTCGACCATGGCATCAGGATGGGACTGGAGATTCAGCCACCACGCCGGTTCAGCATCGGCCCAGCCGTTCATGGCCAGAGTGACGAGGTTCGAGCCGTCCTCGCAGTACCCGAGGATGGCGGCGCGCTCTTGACCTGAGCGGCGCCCGACAGTTCGGAGGCGCAGGTAGCCGAACCTGCCGCCCGGTATCGGCGTCGCGAGCCCGCGCCGTCCGCCCGTGAACCGATGGATAGCGCGGTGCACCACCCAGGCGCCGCGGATGAACCAGCGCGGAGGGAGCCTTGGAGCCCGCTTGGGTTCAGATCCGCCCACCACGTCCTTCATGATCCACATCCCGATGCTCGAGGACAATAAAGGGGGCAAAGTGCACCAAATGGGCCGACCATGTCGCCGAATGCTGACCCCAGAGGCGCGATCCACGACGATCCGACTCGTGCCTCGGTCCGGCTCCACCTAACCCTCTGATGTGGCCCATGGGCAATCTTCTCGCCGGACCTTTCGCAAGGCTCTCGGGCGGGCGGCCGCGCACCGGATGTGGCCTGCTTCTGATCGCCGTCGCCTTCGTCATCGCGATCATCATCGCGGTGACCAGGTGAGCCGGCTTCAGCTCACGGCTTTCTTCACTAGCGCGCTGATCCTGGCCTCGTCGGCCGCGGTCAATTCCTTGACGGCGTAGGCGACGGGCCACACGGCTCCGTCGTCGAGGTTCGCCCCGTCGCTGAAGCCGAGCGTCGCGTACCTCGTCTTGAACTTCTTCGCGTCCTGGAAGTGGCAGATGAGCTTGCCGTCCTTCGCGTACGCGGGCATGCCGTACCAGAGTTTGGGCGTGAGGCCCGGAGCGCTGGCTTTGATGATCTTGTGGAGGCGCTCGCCTAAGGCGCGATCCGAAGGTGTCATGGCGGCGAGCTTGGCAAGCACTTCCTGCTCCCCGTCCGCTTTGGCCGCGCCCGCCTTCAGCTCACGGACGCGCTGCTTCATCGCGCCGAGCTCCTCTTCCGTGAACTTGGCCGCCTTGCCGGTCGCGCCGGTACCCCGCGCGGTCTTCTTTGCTGGTTTCTTTACCGCCATCGTTTTTGCTCTCCTCTCCGAGATTTGATCGTTTCGACACTCATGCTAGGGGGGCGCCACCGCGCCGGCGTGTCCAAAACTGCTCGATCGTCATCGCGCCACGCCAAAGTGACCGGGGAGGCTATGCGCGTAGCGGCACAGTCGTGGTCAGCTCGTTGAGCTTTCGCATCGTGTTGGCGCTGCGGATGGTGATCTTCTTGTAAATGGGCGTTCCGACGAGCCTGTTCATCTGGCTCCTGCCCACGTTGTCCCGATCGACGCGCCACACGACAGCTCCAGGCGTGTACTTGAGCTCATCGATGCCGGGCTTGATCGGGAGACGCTCGAGGATCCCGCGATCGTCGAGCTCGCTCCACAACAACAAGACGTAGGTCCGCATCGTTTTGTCGTCGACCCAGTTGCGCGGGATTGCATCGACCACTTTCTTGAGGGTCTTGTGGTCCATGACGAGCACCTTGATCGCCATGCCCGAGTGCTGCTCGAGCGCCTTCTCGATCCGCGCTGTCAGTTGCCGGGCGGGCGATGCTCGGGTCGAGAAGATGACGTTGCCCGAGTTGATATAGGTCCGTACATCTGACAGACCGATGGCGACCAGGGCCTCTTTGATGGCCGCCATCGAGACGATGCTCTTGCCCCCGACGTTCACGCCCCTCAGAAATGCGACATAGGTCATCGCCGCTGAGTCTGACTGCCATCATGGCGAAGGTGCGCGTCGCGACCTGGAACGTCAACTCGGTGAAGCAGCGGATTCCCCGCCTGCTGCCCTGGCTCGACGAACGCCAACCGGACGTGGTCTGCCTCCAGGAGACCAAGCTCACGGACCACGCGTTCATGGACGCGCTGGGCGCGGCCCTGAGCGAGCGTGGGTACAAGATCGCCCACCACGGCGAGGCCCAGTGGAACGGGGTGGCGATCCTGTCCCGGGCCGGCCTCGATGATGTCGAAGTCGGGATTCCGGGTGGACCCGGCTTCCCTCACCAGGAGGCACGCGCGATTGCGGCCACATGCGGCGGGGTCCGAGTGCACTCGGTTTACGTACCCAACGGCCGTGTCCCCGACTCCGAGCACTACCACTACAAGCTGACCTGGCTGGCCGCCCTCGACCGGCTGCTTCAGGCGGGCCCCGCGGCGCGGATGGTCTGCGGGGACATGAACATCGCGCCTGCCGACGCCGACGTCTTCGATCCCGACGCCTACAAGGGCCAGACCCACGTCACGGAGCCTGAACGGAGGGCGCTGGCCGATCTGGCCGGGCATGGCCTTCACGACGTGGTCCGCGAGCGCTGGCCGGCTTCGCGCGTCTTCACCTATTGGGACTACCGGGCGGGCATGTTCCACCAGGACCTCGGCATGAGGATCGACCTGGTCCTGGCCAGCGACGCGGTGGCGGCGCGAGTGCGAGCGGCCTGGGTCGACCGCCAAGCGCGCAAGGGCAGCGGGCCGAGCGACCACGCGCCGGTGATCGTCGACCTCGATGAAGCGCCCGATGGCGACATCGGCCCGGTGGTGCCGCCTCCCTCAGCCCCGGTCGTCCGCCGGGGCGAGGTCAAGCTGCCGCAGGCGCCCTAGGCGCGGGAGGTCGCCGGTGCAGATAGCGGGCCGCGAGGTCCAGATCACCAACCGGGACAAGGTCTTTTTCCCCGTAGCGGGGTACACCAAGGGCGACCTTCTGGACTATTACCTGGCCGTAGCCGAGGGCGCCGTGCGGGCCGTCGCCAACCGCCCGATGGCGCTCAAGCGCTTCGTCCAGGGCGCCGGCGGGGAGGCCTTCTTCCAGAAGCGAGCGCCCGCGAACCGCCCGCCCTGGATCGAGACGGCGGTGCTCAGCTTTCCTTCGGGCCGGACCGCCGAGGAGATCGTCGTACGCGACGCCGCCCAGCTGGCCTGGGTGGTCAACCTGGGCTGTATCGACCTCAACCCGCACCCCGTGCGCAGCGACGATCTCGACCATCCCGACGAGTTGCGGATCGACCTCGACCCGATGCCGGGAGTGCCGTGGTCGCAAGTCCGCGAGGTGGCGCTCGCGGCCAAGGGTGTGCTCGATGACATGGGCCTGACCGGCTGGCCCAAGACCTCGGGCTCGCGGGGCATGCACATCTACTGCCGGATCGAGCGGCGCTGGACTTATCCCGAGGTGCGTCGGGCGGCGGTGGCGTTCGCGCGTGAGGTTGAAAGGCGGGCGCCGGCGATCGCAACCTCCAAGTGGTGGAAGGAGGAGCGCCACGGCGTCTTCCTCGACTACAACCAGAACGCCAAGGACCGCACCGTCGCCTCTGCGTATTCGGTCCGGCCGACGCCCGACGCCCGCGTCTCGACGCCGCTCCGCTGGGACGAGGTGCCGGACTGCGAGCCCGAGGCTTTCACGCTGGCGACGGTGCCGGCCCGATTCGCCGCCATCGGCGATCCCGGAGCCGGGATCGATGCCGCGCTGGGTTCGCTCGAAGCCTTGTTGGAGCTGGCCGCGCGCCAGGAGGCGGCCGGGTTGCCTGACGCGCCCTGGCCTCCAAACTACCCGCGGCAGCCGGGAGAGGCGCCCCGGGTCCAACCCTCACGCGCCCGCGGGCGCTCTGGTGCGGTGCCGCCCGCGGCTCCCGGCAAGGAGGTAGGCCCGACCGGCCGCCGCCGGACCACGGTGCCGCTGGTCGAGATCGCACGCGCCCGGACGGAGAAGGAGGCGCGGGAAGGGCTCGAACGCTGGAAGTCGCGCCATCCGGAGGTGGTCGCCCACCTCGAGCCGGCCGACGTCCTGGTCGACGCGATGCGCGGCCGCAGCTCGGCGTGGTATCGAATCCGGGTCAACCTCAC
>DASWBB010000094.1:0-5255 GCA_036390875.1 Candidatus Dormiibacterota bacterium | reverse complement strand
AACCTTGTGGTCGCTCCAGCCGAGCCGGGCGGCGAGCTCCCGGTCCGGGTCCGCCGGTTTGTACGTGGTCGTGTCGACCCCGTTGGTGAGCAAGAACAGCTTCTCGCGCGGGACGCCACGCGCCGCGAGCCTGTCGATCATCCCCGGCGTGACCACGCTGACCCTGGCGGCCTGCCGGTAGAGGTGGAGCTCGAACATCTCGGCGAGCCGTATGGCGAGCGGGTTGCGAAGGGCGCCGAGCTCGACCGCGGACTGGGGCCAGATGTCGCTGACGTTGAAGATGAATGGGGCTCGTTTGAACCTTCTGTATACGAGCGCGGCAAGGCCGATGAGGAGGGGAGGTGACTCGACGAAGATGACGTCGGTCGGGCCCACCTTGCGGATCGCGGTCAAGCTGGACAGCGCAAATGAGAGGTGGTTGAGAATCCGCCTCACGAAACCGCGGTTGGGGGTCGCATACACCGAGGTTCTGAGCACCCTGACGCCGTCCAGCTTCTCGTCCATCGACCGCCTGCCGCGGTAGTCGGCCGGAATCACGCCGGTCGGGTAGTTCGGGAAGCCGGTGACGACGGTGACGGCGAGTCCCGCCGCGGCGCATCTCTGCGCCAGCTCGAACAGACGCGCCTGCGGCGCGCCGACCTCGGGTGGAAAGTAGTGGGTCAGGAACATGACGCGCAGCGGCGCGTCGCGCGAAGCCATGCCGGCACATAGTAGGGAAGGTGTTCTTATAGACTCCGACCGCTCATGAAGGTCCTGACAGTCGTCGGCGCGCGGCCGCAGTTCATCAAAGCCGCGCCCGTGTCGCGCGTCCTGCGCCAACACCACGAGGAATTCCTCCTCCACACGGGGCAGCACTACGACGACGAGATGTCGGACCTCTTCTTCCGCCAGCTCGCCATTCCGGCTCCGGACCGCAACCTCGAGGTCGGCTCGGGCCCCCATGGCGCGCAGACCGGCGCCATGCTGTCCGGAATCGAGTCGGTCGCGATCGAATATCGGCCGGACCGGGTCCTCGTTTACGGCGACACCAACTCGACGCTGGCGGGCGCGCTCGCCGCGGCCAAGCTGGATGTGCCCGTGGCTCATGTGGAGGCCGGCCTTCGCAGCTTCGATCGGAGGATGCCGGAGGAGGTGAACCGGGTGGTCGCCGACCACTTGAGCACTCTTCTGTTCTGTCCGACCCAGACCGCGGTGACCAACCTCGGTCGAGAGGGCATCACGGACGGGGTTTCGATGGTGGGCGACGTGATGTTCGATGCTTTCCAGCAGAACGTCGAGGTCGCGCGCCGCGACAGCACGATCCTTGCGGACCTCCACCTGGAACCTCGCGGCTTTCAGCTCCTCACCGTGCATCGCGCCGAGAACGTGGACCACATCGACAACTTGAAGGCGATCCTCGAGGGCGTCGCGGCGTCCGGCCGCACCACCGTTTTTCCAATTCATCCACGCACTCGTGCTGCCCTGAAAGCGTCGGGCGTTACGCCCGGCGCCAACATCAAGCTGATCGATCCGGTCGGCTACCTGGAGATGCTCAGCCTGGAGGAAGCGGCCGAGGCGGTGGTCACAGACTCGGGTGGCGTTCAGAAGGAAGCCTATTTCGCCGCTCGACCATGCATCACGGTCCGCGACCGCACTGAATGGATCGAAACTGTCGACGCGGGTTGGAACGTGCTCGTCGGCACCGACCCAAACGCCATTGCTGAAGCGATGCGCAATTTTCGTCCAGCGGGCGAGCACCTGCAGTTGTTTGGCGACGGGCACGCGGCTGAGCGAGTGGTGGCTGGTCTGGGGGCTGGGCACAAGTCCGTCCCCTAACATGGGCGCTGCGGTGGACACGCTGAAGACCATTCCGATCGCCGCGCCGCAGATCGGAGAAGAAGAACGCCGGGCGGTCCTGGAGGTGCTCGACAGCGGTCAGCTGGCCCAGGGACCGGTCGTCGAAGCCTTCGAGCGCGAGTTCGCCGCCTGGTGCGATGTAGCGAATGCAGTGGCCGTGTCATCCGGCACGGCGGCGCTGCACCTCCTGCTGCTCGCCCATGGGCTGCGCGAGGGCGACGAGATCATCACGAGCCCATTCACCTTCGTGGCCTCTGCCAACGTGGCCCTTTTCGTCGGGGCTAAGCCGGTGTTCGTGGATATCGAGAGTGAGACTTACTGCATCGACCCGGCCCTGGTCGAGGCTGCGATCACCCCGCGCACGCGCGCGATCATGCCCGTCGATCTGTACGGCCACCCGGCGGCGATCGGCGAGCTCCGGGACATCGCAGCTCGACACGGGCTCCTACTGATCGAGGACGCCGCCCAGGCGCACGGCGCCGCCATCGACGGAGTCAAGACAGGCGCGCTCGGGGTCGGCGCAGCCTTCTCGTTCTATCCGACTAAGAACATCACCACGGCTGAGGGCGGGATGGTGACGTCGCCCGACGACGAGGTCGCCGCCAGGGTCCGGTTGCTGCGCCAGCATGGCGCGGTCGAACGCTACCGGCATGACATCCTCGGCTACAACTTCAGGCTCACCGACGTGGCCGCGGCCATCGGCCGCGCGCAGCTCGCCAAGCTCGACCGATTCAACGAGACCCGGCGCCGGAACGCGGCCAAACTCACGCGGGGCTTGAGCGGAGTCGCCGGCATCGTGCCTCCTCGAGAGCGCGAGGGCTACCACCATGTCTATCACCAGTACACGGTCCGCGTCGAGCGGGATCGTGACCGCGTTCAGGCGCGCTTGCGGCAGCTCGGCGTGGGGACGGCCGTCCACTACCCGATCCCCGTCCACCGCCAGCCGCTCTACATCGACCTCGGGTATGGCAACCAGTCGTTTCCGATCGCCGAGCGCATGGCGGCCGAGGTGCTGTCTCTGCCCGTGCACCCCGGCCTGCAGGACGCCGACGTCGACCGCATCATCGACTCCGTCAGGGAGGCGGTCACAGGGGCGTGACGCGAATCGGCCTGGTCGGCCTGGGCACCATGGGCCGGAACCACATGCGCGTGCTCAACGAGCTCGATGACGCCACGCTCGTGGCGGTGTGCGATGAGGACGCGAGCATCGTCGCAGCGGCCTGCGAAAAGCACGGCATGAAGGGATACGGCTCGTGGGTCGAGATGTTCGACCGCGAGGACCTGGACGCCGCCATCGTGGCGGTGCCGACCCGGTTCCACCGCGAGGTGGGCCTGGCGGCTCTCGAACGCGGCCTGCACGTACTGGTCGAAAAGCCCATCGCGGCCAGCCTCAAGGAGGGGCGTGACCTGGTGGAGGCGGCGGTCCGAGCGCGGCGGCTGCTTGCGGTCGGTCACATCGAGCGATTCAACCCGGCGGTGCGTGAGCTGCAACGCCGGGTCGGCGCGGGCGAGCTCGGGCGGGTGTTCCAGGTTCAGGCCCGGCGGCAGGGGCCATTCCCGGCGCGGATCCGCGACGTCGGAGTGGTGATCGACCTCGCGACTCACGACCTGGACGTGATGTGCCACCTCGTCGATTCAGAGGTCGATCGCGTCTACGGTGAGACCGCGCAGCGCATTCACACCGAGCACGAGGACCTGCTCAACGCCTTGCTCAAGTTCGATGGCGGCGCTGTGGGCGTCCTGCAGGTCAACTGGTTGACTCCCACCAAGATTCGCGAGCTGAGCGTGCTCGGAGAGCGCGGCTTGTTTCTGGTCGACTACCTGACCCAGGAGCTGACGCACTTCAAGAACGCCGAGGAGGCCTTACCCAACCTGCGCAGCGTGAGCGAAGGAGAGATGGTCTGGTTTCCGATCACCAAGGCCGAGCCGTTGAAGCTCGAGCTGATGTCGTTTCTCGACGCCGTTCGCGAGGGCCGCAAAGTCGAGGTTGACGGTGAGGCCGGCATGCGCGCGCTCCACCTGGCCCTGGCCCTGGTCAAGTCGGCGTCCGAGGGTCGTGTGATCGGCAGGGAGGAGCTCGCGGCTCTACGTTCGGGCGGGTCGCGTACCGGAGACTGACTCGCGCGCATTCACGATGCGCGGTGCCGGCGACCTGGACGTGGACTGGTTCGCGGCTCGACTTCCGGCCGGTGCCGCCCCGGACTGGGAAACGGGGTTTCGCGCGCCGGGAAGGCTACCCGCGTAGTACAGGCCGACGAAGATTCGGATAAAGCCTCCGTCGTCGTCTGAGGAGACGGAGGTATGCGTGTTGCAGGCGTTGCACCAACCGGCGAGGTCGGTCGTGGGCTGGCCGCTGTTGTTGGTGACGCCGTCGCCCTGCGCGTCGATGGTGTTGGTCTGACAGCCGTTGCCGGCTCCAAAGAGCACCGCCACCATCCCGGCGTTGAACAGGCTCTGTGGGTGGCCGATGAAGTACTGAGCGACGTTGTCCTGGAAGTGGCCGCACGTGTTGTTCTCGGTCAAGAAGTACTGGTTGCCTTCGGGCACCTGCCACGCCACCTGCTGCCGGCCGGTCTTCGAATGCAGCTCGGTGACCCATGAGAGATACCGCGAGAAGTTCGGGAACGTGGTGTTGGTTGGATCCCACCAGTGATTGCGACCCTGTGCCTCCCACCAGCCGGCATCGTGGTCGTCGAGGTCATTGAAGACCACATCCCAGGTGCTCCCGTAAGGGTTGGAGGCAATGCCGGCGGAGTTCAAGAAAGCCGCGGTCTTGTCCGCCTCGGCGGTGATGTTCAGCGTCGTGCTCGTGCTGCTCGCTATGTCCTGGCCGGACGCCCACGGGGACGCGTGGATGGCGAGGACGGCGTTGCCCGCGTAGACGTCGCGAATGTGAAGGAGCGCGTCGGCGAAGCCCTGCACCGTGTTCGGGATGCCGGCCGCCTCGGCGAATCCTGAGCTCGCGACCGACGCGCTCACGGTGGTCGCATCTCCGCCGGCTGCAAGCTGCTCCAGATATCCCCAAAGATCCGGCTCGACCTGAACCACGACTTTCTGCCCGAACGCACCGGCCTTCTGCATCAGCAGCTTGAAGTTCGCGTAGTAGGCGTTCATCGTTGCCATGTTGTTGAGGTTGCTGAAGTCGCGAGCGGATTCGCTGGCGCCGGTCGATGGGTTGGACTGCAGCAGCTCGTAGTACGAGAAGACGGGGATGTATCCCTTGGCCTGGGAAGCGTTCATATAAAAGGTCGCGAAGGCGCCCGCCGGGGTGTTCCACGTTTCCCAGCCGTTGCCGGTGTTGACCCCCGCGCTCAAGTACTGGTAGCGGTACTTCCAAGGCACGCCCGAGGAGGTCATCCACGTGATTTGACTCGGATCGTTGGCCAGGCCGAACTCCAGCCGGCTCGCGGGCAGGGGAG